>NZ_JBFAHS010000009.1:252093-286284 GCF_040654315.1 Nocardia sp. NPDC050713
CGTGAGCCCAACGCCCCGTCCGATCTCCGCCAGCGCCCACCCACCCCGCGCGCCACGCTGTCCCTATGCCCAGCGCAACGACCACAGCGACAACGACCACAGACGTCCTCACCGGAATGTATGCCGCGGAGGCGGCCTACTTCGCGGCGGGTGGCCCCGGCCGCGCCTCGTTCACCACCCTGGCCCCGTTCTTCGCCGACGACGTGGTGCTCTATCAGGCCGAGGGCATGCCGTACGGCGGCATCTGGCGGGGCCACGCGGGACTGGAGCGATTCTTCGCGACGATGGCGGCGGTGTGGGAGACGTTCGAGCTGGGCGAGCAGCAGTTCCTGGCGACGGGAGAAACGGCCGTCGTGCACACCGAGGTGCGGGCACGGGCCCGCGCGACCGGACGCGAGCTGCGGTTCCCGATCTTGCAGACGCTCCGAGTGGAAGACGGCCGGATCGCGGAGATCCGCCCGTTCTACTGGGACACCAAAGAAATCGCCGAGGCCTGCACGATCGCGAGATAAACCGCGACCTCAACCCTTCAACCGCAGCACCGCAAGCACCCGCCGATGATGCGTATCCGACGGCGGCAGATCGAGTTTCGCGAAGATGTTGCCGATGTGCTTCTCCACCGCCCGCTCGGTGACGGTGAGCGCGTCGGCGATCGCGTTGTTGGACAAGCCCTGTGCCATCAGCTCGAGCACTTCCCGCTCGCGCGGAGTGAGCCGGGCCAGCGAATCCTGTTGGCGGGACGCGCCCATCAGCTGACTCACCACTTCGGGATCGAGCGCCGTGCCGCCGGTGGCGACCCGATGCAGCGCGTCGACGAAATCGCGCACGTCGGCGACCCGGTCCTTGAGCAGATAGCCGACGCCACTCGCGCCGCCTGCGAGAAGCTCGGTGGCATAACGAGTTTCGATCCACTGCGAGAACACGAGCACCCCAGTCATCGGATACTTCCTGCGCAGTTCGATGGCGGCGAGCAGTCCCTCGTCGGTGAAGGTGGGCGGCATCCGCACGTCCACCACCGCGACATCTGGATTGTGTTCGCCGACAACATCACTCAGTGTGCTCGCCTCGCCGACCATCGCGACCACCTCGTGGCCGCGCTCGACGAGCAGCCCGGCCAGTCCGTCGCGCAGGATGGCGCTGTCCTCGGCGATGACGATGCGCAACGGCGTGCTCACTGCGGATCTCCCTTGGGCAGCAGGATGGTCACCACCGTCGGCCCGCCGGTCGGGCTGTGCACGGAGAGGGTGCCGTCCACCGCGCGCGCCCGGGCCGCGAGACCCGCGAGCCCGCTGCCCGCCGCCCGCGCGCCTTCGGCGGGTGGCAGCACGCCGCCGATTCCGTTGTCCCGCACGGTGACCGCGATGGTGCGGATGCTGTCCGGCAGCACCGAGACCCAGGCCCGGTCGGCGTGCGCGTGCTTGACAACGTTGGTGAGCAGCTCGGCGACGGAGAAGTAGGCGATGGCCTCGATGGCCGGGCTCGGCCGCTGCGGCAGGTGCACCCGCAGCTCCACCGGCACCGCGCTGCGTGCGGTGAGCGTCTCCAGCGCGGGCGCGAGGCCGAGTTCGAGCGCGGGCGGATGGATGCCGCGGACCAGCTCCCGCAGTTCGGTGAGCGCTTCCTTGGAGCTGGCGTGCGCGTCGGCGATCAAGTCGGTGGCGTCGCCGCCCGCCGCGATGCGTTCCTCGGCCCGGCCGAGCGCCATGGCGATGGTGACGAGCCGAGCCTGGGTGCCGTCGTGCAGGTCGCGTTCGACGCGGCGCAAGGTGGCGGCCGCGTCCTCGACGGCCGCGCGCCTGCTGGCCCGCAGCTCGACCAGCTGACGATCCCGCACGGTGGCCGCGAGCAGCCAGACGGTGAGCAGCCGGTGCAGGTGGCAGACGCCGCGCACCAACCAGGGCAGCGCGAAGCAGCAGACGATGCCCAGCGCGGAGACCAGGAGGACGCGCGGCCAGGTGTCGACGTAGAACGAACCGAACTGCATCAGCGAATGGCGCTCGACCCCGTTCTCGTCGATGTTCACCGGTTCGAACAGCGCCCACGGAATCGGCGAGATCGCGGTGAACACCACTATCGCCACGGTGACCAGCGTCACATAGCCGACCACCACGCCGAGCACGAACTGCGCGAGCAGGAACAGCGCCGCCCGCCAACTGGCCCGGTCGGTGAACGCGCTCTTCAGGAACCCGAACAGCCCGCGCTGCGATGTGAACGCGGGCGGCGCCTCGACCGGGGTGCCGAGTAGGGCGCGGCACAGCGCGCGGTAGATCCGTCCCCAGACGCGGCCGCCGAGCAGCACGAGCGCGAGCAACGGGATGCCGATCAGGAAGATCGAGACGTACAGCCCGCCGCCGAAGCCGAAGAACAGGTAGCAGACGGCGAGGCACCCGAGCACGAACGCGGTGATCAGGTAGCCGAACTCCTTCCAGGTCCTGGCCTGGATCGGCGCGCGCAGGACAGCCGACAGCACCGAGCGACCGGTCGGCGGCGGCGCGGTCGGCTTGTCGAGCACGAGGGTGGGTTCGGCTTGCGTCTCGGTCATGAGCTCCATGTTTCTCGCCGACCGCGGCGTTCTCGATGGAGCTGCCCGCCGAATCGAGGGTGTGGCCAGCTACACCATCGGAGCTCGCCCGGCGGGGTTTGGAACTAGCATCACCCGCATGAGTTATCCACCGCCGTACGGTTATCCGCAGCAGCCCTACGGTAACCCGTACGGTCCGCCGCCGGATCACCCGCAATCCACCACCATCCTGGTCCTCGGGATTCTCGGCTTGGTGCTGTGCCAGCTGTGCGCGCCGTTCGCCTGGGTGATGGGCAAGCGGGCGCTCGACGAGATCGACGCGTCGGGCGGCGCGATCGGCGGGCGCGGCAACGTCAAGGCGGGCTACGTCTGCGGCATCGTCGGCACCATCATCATGCTCGTCTACGTGGTGGGCATCATCGCCGTCATCATCATCTCGATCTTCGCCGCGAACTCGTCGTCGTCCTATTGACCACGGACCCACCGACCGAAGGTGACCGCGACCGGGTGTGACCTATCGAAGGTGACCTTCGGTCGGCTACCGGTTCGGCCGGAAGGTGGCCGTGACCGGGTGAAAGTGATCTTGGATCGGCTGCGCATAGCATCGTCCGCGTGAGTCACTCGTCGTCGGACACCGCGCGCCCATCCCCGGGGGAGCACCTGCCAGGACCCACCGAGTGGGGCGAGCACCCGCACGGGGTCGGTCCGTGGCTGGCCGAGCACGATGCCCCGCCGCCCGACGACCCGCGACTCGACCCCGAGCTCCTCGCGCACGGCGACCGCCGCAATGTGGTCGACGCCTATCGCTACTGGTCGCGCGACGCGATCGTCGCCGACATCGACGCACGCAGGCACCCCTTCCACGTCGCGATCGAGAACTTCGGACACGACGCGAACATCGGCACGGTGGTGCGCACCGCCAACGCGTTCGCCGCGGCCGCGGTGCACATCGTCGGCAGGCGGCGGTGGAATCGCCGCGGCGCGATGGTCACCGACCGCTACCAGCACATCGAGCACCACACCGACATCGCCGAGCTGCTCGCCTTCGCCGAACGCTCGGGCCTCACCGTGGTCGCGGTGGACAACGTCCCCGGCTCGGTGCCGCTGGAGACCGCGCGGCTGCCGCGCGACTGCCTGCTGCTGTTCGGTCAGGAAGGACCCGGCGTCACCGCGCACGCGAAAGACGCGGCGGCGATGACGGTCTCGATCGCCCAGTTCGGTTCCACCCGCAGCATCAACGCGGGTGTGGCCGCGGGCATCGCCATGCACGCCTGGATTCGCGAGCACGCCGATCTCGCGACCGCGTGGTGAACGGTTCTACCGTGCACGATTCGGCGTCGGCCGGGTAACAATTCGGCGGCGAGAATCGGCTTCCAACTGGCACCATTGAGGTATGACCTCGCGGAGCCCACGGACTGGGCAGGATGCTGCACCGACGCCCGCGCTCTGGTCGGAACGGGCGGATATGGCGGAGTCCGCGATCGTCTCTCGGCACCTGCGGGCCCTATGGGCTTGTCCCGGAACGGAACTCGGCGTCGTCGGCTGGCCGGCCACCAAGCGTGAGCGCGCGTTCGTGTCCTGGCACTATTGGTGGCAGGCGCATTTGATCGACTGCGCGGTGGACGCGGCGAACCGGTCGCCGATACCGGTGCGGCGCAGGCGAATCGGCGAACTCGTGCGCTCGCATCGCATCCGCAACATCACCGGTTGGACCAACAACTACTACGACGACATGGCCTGGCTCGCCATCGCGTTGGAGCGGGCGGAGCGGACCCAGGGCATCACCGAGGCGCGCGGCGCGCTGGTCGCGCTGGAGAAGAAGCTGTACGAAGCGTGGAGTCCGGAGGTAGGCGGCGGTATCCCGTGGCGCGTCCGTTCGGACTACTACAACGCGCCCGCGAACGGTCCCGCGGCCATCGCGCTCAGCCGCCTCGGTCGGCACACGCGCGCGCAGGACATGGCGGACTGGCTGGACGCGACCCTGCGTGATCCCGGCACCGGCCTGATCCTCGACGGCATCCATCTCCCGTCCGGCGTGATCGAACGCCCGACGTTCACCTACTGCCAGGGCGTCGTGCTCGCTGTCGAGACCGAGCTGGCGATGCACACAGGCGAGGAACGCCACCTGGACCGGGTGCACCGGCTGCTGGCCGCGGTGGAGGACCACATGACCGCGGGCGGCGTCATCAAGGGCGGAGGTGGCGGCGACGGCGGACTGTTCAACGGCATCCTCGCCCGCTACCTCGCGTACGTCGCGGTGATGCTGCCCGGGGAGGACCGCCAGCAGGTCGCGGATCGGCGGACCGCGGCCGCGCTCGTCCGGGCGTCGGCCACGGCGGCCTGGGCGAACCGTCTAGAGGTCGAGGGCGAGCCGCTGTTCGGGGCCGATTGGAGCAGGCCCGCTCAGCTGCCCGGCGGCACGGGCGGGGCGGGTTATTTCACCTCGGGCGGCTCGGTGACCTCGTCGAAGGTGCCCGAGCGGGACCTGTCGGTGCAGCTGTCCGGATGGATGCTGATGGAGGCGGCCTACCAGGTGAGCGCGGCCGGACTCTGAGTGCAGCGGGGGCCGGTGAGCCTTCCATGGGGTGGTTCTCCGGATGAGTGCCTGCAACGGGAAGACGGGGTCTGCTTGTGTGCCGTCTACGCACAAGAGCACCAGCCAGCGGGCGGTCATGCCGAGCGCCGGACGCCGCGCCCGGCACTCGATCAGTACTCGACCCGCGGCAGCACCACGGTCGGCGCGTCGACATCCACGTCGAACTCCTCCGCGGGCTTCGCCATCTCCATCCGGTAGTGCCGGATGCCGAGGATGGTGCCGACGATGAGGCCGAGCACCAGCGTGCAGATCACGCCGGGCATCAGCCACGGCACGCGCTCCAGGAAGTTGCCCGCGTAGAAGCCGATGAGCAGCAGCACCGGCGCCCAGATGATGGCGCCGATGGTGCTGGCGATCGTGTACTTGCGGTGATCCATCTGCGCGGCGCCCGCGACCATCGGGCACAGCGTCCGCACCCACGGGATCCACCTGGCCACCAGCACCGCGAGGAACCCGTGCCGCTGGAGCAACTCGGAGACCCGCTGCAGATTTCGGGTGTTGATGTATCGGCCGTCCTTGCGCGCCACCAGGCGATGGCCGGTGCGTTGCCCGATGACGTACCCGACCTGATTGCCGGTGATCGCGGCGATCATGGCGCCCACCGAGAGCGCCCACACCTGCGCTTCGCCGGTGGCATGCGAGGCCATCACGATGCCCGCCGTGATCAGCATCGAGTCACCGGGCAGGAAGAGCCCGACGATCAGGGCGCATTCCAGGAAGACGAAAGTGAGCACCACCGTCCAGACGAGCGCGGGGCCCGCCGAGATCAGCGGATCGAAACTGCCCATCGCGAGGGGCGACGCGCTGGACACTGGCCTCAGCGGGTGGTCTCGTTCGTCGACGCGGTCAGCTCGGGCTCGAGGACCTCGGGCTGCTCAGCGCCGCGGTTCAACAGCTTCTTCGCCACCGCCATGATCCCGGGCAGGATCGAGACGAACACGATGAGCAGGAAGATCGCCTCGACGTGGTCGCGGATGAAGCCGACGCCGCCGAGGAAGTAGCCGAGGATCGTCACGCCGCCGCCCCACAGGATGGCGCCGACGATGTCGAACGCGACGTACTTGCGGTAGTCCATCTTGGACACGCCCGCCAGCACCGGCATGAAGGTGCGCACGATCGGCACGAACCTGGCCAGGATGATGGTCTTCGGGCCGTGCTTCTCGAAGAACTCGTGCGTCTCCGTCACGTAGGACTTCTTGAAGAATCGGGTGTCTTCCTTGCGGAAGATCGCCGGGCCGATGGCGCGGCCGATCCAATAACCACACTGGTCACCGGCGAACGCGATGAACGTGACGGCGGGGACCAGCACCCAGATGGACACCGGCGGATTGTCCTGCGCCGCCAGCAGACCGCCGGTGAACAGCAGGGAGTCGCCGGGAAGAAGCGGGAACAGCAGACCGGTCTCGATGAAGACGATCACGAGGATCGCGGGCAGCACCGCGTTCTTCAGCCACGTCTCCTGGAGCAGGTACATCGGGTCCAGCAACTGGGTCAGTGCGAGGTTTGTCGACACCGATTCGGTCGCTGCCTGCAGAATCACGCGGCCTCCTGTCCCGGGGTGCGGCTGGCCATACATCGCTTGCCACCGCGTCGGAAGCTGCCAGCGCAATTACCCGGCCCACAGTACCGGTTAAGGCTGAGAAACCACCGTCGAGCGAGAAATTACCGCCGATTAACCGTGTTGTTGGCGCGCTGGCGCGCGCGTGTTCGCGGCCTTTCGTGTCTCGCTTCCGAGCGGTCGAGACTCGCGACTTCGTCGCATGCGCTTCGACCGCTCGGAAGCGAGACGGCCGCGAACGGGCTCGTAAGGCTCGCCCCGAAGTGGCCGGGAGTGCGCGGATACCGCCACTACGCATTGCCTGCCGACCAGCGGATGGCGGAGAAACGCCCCTGCCTTAGGGTATGGCCTGACAGAATTGTCCTTTGCCGCACTACACGGAGGTCTTCACAGTGCCTATCGCGACTCCGGAGGTCTACGCCGAGATGCTCGGTCGGGCCAAAGCGAACTCCTTTGCCTTCCCGGCCATCAACTGCACGTCGTCGGAGACCATCAACGCGGCCATCAAGGGCTTCGCGGACGCGGGCAGCGATGGCATCATCCAGTTCTCCACCGGTGGTTCGGAGTTCGGCTCGGGTCTCGGTGTCAAGGACATGGTCACCGGCGCGGTCGCGCTGGCCGAGTTCGCGCACGTGGTCGCCGCGAAGTACGACGTGACGATCGCGCTGCACACCGACCACTGCCCCAAGGACAAGCTGGACAGCTTCGTCCGTCCGCTGATCGCCATCTCCCAGGAGCGGGTCAACGGCGGCGGCCTCCCGCTGTTCCAGTCGCACATGTGGGACGGCTCCGCGATCCCGATCGACGAAAACCTGGAGATCGCCAAGGAGCTGCTCAAGGCGACCGCCGCGGCCAACATCATCCTCGAGGTCGAGATCGGCGTCGTCGGCGGTGAAGAGGACGGCGTCGAGGCCGAGATCAACGAGAAGCTCTACACCTCGCCGGAGGACTTCGAGAAGACCATCGACGCCCTCGGCGCTGGTGAGAACGGCAAGTACCTGCTCGCGGCTACCTTCGGCAACGTGCACGGCGTGTACAAGCCGGGCAACGTGGTGCTCAAGCCCGAGGTGCTCGCCGAGGGCCAGCGCGTCGCGGCCGCCAAGCTCGGCCTCGGCTCGGACGCGCAGCCGTTCGACTTCGTCTTCCACGGCGGCTCGGGCTCGTTGAAGTCGGAGATCGAGGACTCGCTGCGTTTCGGCGTGGTGAAGATGAACGTCGACACCGACACCCAGTACGCGTTCACCCGCCCGGTCGCCGCGCACATGTTCTCGAACTACGACGGCGTGCTGAAGATCGACGGCGAGGTCGGCAACAAGAAGACCTACGATCCGCGCAGCTACCTGAAGAAGGCCGAGACCTCGATGGCGGCGCGCGTGCTCGAGGCGTGCAATGATCTGAAGTCTGCGGGGCGGTCGATCAGCGCCTGACCCCTTTTCTCTTCGGGGGCCCGAGCTCATGAGTCTTGATGTGCGTGTGCTCGGGCCCGTCCGGCTGCTCGTCGGTGGTGAGCCGGTGGCGGTCGGCGGGCCCAAGCCGCGAGCGTTGCTTGCCGCGTTGACCGTCAATCGGCGGCGCGCGGTCGCCTCGGCCGCACTGGCCGACATGGTGTGGAACGAGGATCCGCCGGATTCCTACGCGGCGAGTCTGCAGGTGTTCGTCTCGAATATCCGCAAGGCGCTGCGGAATTCGGGTGTCGACCCGGCGCAGGTGTTGCGCACCGAGTCCTCGGGTTACCGCCTGGAGATCTCCGAAGAAGCCTGCGACATAGGCCGTTTCGAGGCGACCAGGGATGCGGCCGCCAAGGCCGCGGGCGTCGGCGATCACGCGGCGGCCGCGCAGTTGTTCGGTAACGCGCTGCGCGAGTGGAGCGGCCGGGCACTGTCCGACCTGGCGGGTCTGCAGTTCGCCGACGGCTTCGCCACCGCGATGGACGAGGAACGGCTGCTCGCCGTGTCCGCCCGCATCGACGCCGAGATCGTCTGCGGGCGTGCGTCTTCGGTGATCAGCGAGCTGGTCTCGATCACCAACGAGCATCCGCTGCGGGAACCGCTGTGGGGTCAGCTGATCACCGCGCTCTATCTCTCCGGACGTCAGGCCGATGCGCTGGACGCGTGCCGCAGGGTGCGCACCGTGCTTGCCGACGAACTCGGCATCGATCCCGGCCCCGCGCTCGTCGAGCTGGAGCAGCGGGTGCTGCGCCAGGAACCGTTGAACACCATGGAGTTCAAGCGCACCGAACGCATGGCCGCCGCGATGACCGAGACGGTCACCGAACTGCCGCGCTCGGTGCGCAGCGGTCAGTTGCGCATGCCGGACGGGCGGGTGCAGCCGATCGCGTTGGGCGGCATGCGGATCGGCCGGATGACGGACAACGATCTGGTGCTCGACGATCCAAAGGCCAGCCGCTACCACGCGCACATCATGCCGAGCCGGGCCGGGCTGCTGATCAAGGACCTGCATTCCGCCAACGGCGTGTACATCAACGAGGAGGCGATCGAGAGCGGCGCGTTGCTCGCCGACGGCGACGTCATCCGCATCGGCGCGACCATCCTGACGTTCCAGGCGTTGCAGTAGGCGCCACTACGGGGCGCTTGTGGACGTGTTCCGTCGCGGACGTGTTCCGTCGGAACCTGCGTGCGTCGCGCCGAAAACTGCGCGCGGCCGAAGCTGAACGCGTCAGTTGCAGGCGATGCCGTCGCCGTCGAAGTCCAGGTACGACGCGTACCCGGGCTCGCCGCGGTACAGCGGCCACGCGCCCTCGGCGCGCACCTGATCGCAGTTGGCGTAGTACCGGCGCGGGCGCTCGTCGTCGTCCTCCGGGGGCGGGACGTTGTCGCCCTTCGGTCCCGGGCGGTACGTCGGCCCTGGATCGGCGTCCCTCGGACCGGAGACCACCGAGAACGGCGTCGATTCGGCGATGGCGGGCGCGGCCATCCCCAGTAGGGTCACGGCGCCGAAAGTCGCGGCGGCGCATCGGCGTATCACTGAATTCCTCACCTACCCAACGTGCGCCGCCGGATGGAGTCCGTCAACCGCCGCGCGCCACCGTGGCGGAACGGTGTCGACGCGCGGTGCGCAGGCGCGGTCCGTCAGTGATCAGCCCGGACGGGCCCCTGTCCACGGGCGGCCGACACTCCTGTCCATGCGGGAGGTTTCGGAAAACACCGCTCGGTCTGTGGGGGTCGGCCGGTAGGGTCGATCCGATCTTGTGGAGCGTGAAACGTCGAGGGGTGTGTATGGCCAGGCTGCTGGTGGCCGCGGTCGGCGCCGTGGTGTTCGGCGCGGGCGCGTTGATGTACGGCGATCGGTCGCTCGCGCTGGCGACGCCCGAGCCGGGTATCGCGGCAGGTGTGCCGGGCAGTGGGCCGTGTGTGAGCGACCCTCGGCCGGTGCACGAGCCGCTCGTTCCCGAGACGCTCGAGGTGCCGATCCCCTATCCGGTGATCACCGTTGTGCCGCCGCGCCAGTCCGATCCCGCGCCGGTGCGCACCGACATGGCGCTGCCCGAAGACCCCTGTGTCAACCCGTGCCCCGATCTCACCGACGGTCCGCCGCCTCCGCCCAGCTTGGCCGGGCAGCTCGGAATTCCCGAAATTCTGTTGAACCCCCAGCCCTTCCACTTCGGGGTGCCCGGTCCCGGCCCGGATCCGGGTCCGGTCCCGCCGCCACCGCCGCGGGTCGACCCGCCTGTCGAAAACGCGGCACAGTCGCCCGCGCGTCCGGCGCCGCGCATCGCCGAGGTGCGCGAGGTGGCCAAGCAGACGGGCGCCAACTCGGTGAACCGCACCGACAAGCGCTGGCAGGTCGACGGCACCGATCTCGGCATCATGTGGGAGAGCGCGCCGGGCGAGATCGCTGTCGCGTTCGGCGACACGGTCGGGCGCGGTTTCCATCCGCCCGGCGGCATGGGCGGCGATTGGCGCAGCAATGTGCTCGCCTTCAGCACCGATCGCGAGCTCTCCGACGGCATGGTCTACGACCGAATGGTCACCGACGGCCGCTGCCACGCCGCCGAGGTGCTGTCCAGCCGCAAGCTCGACAACATCGAGATCACCACCATCCCGACTTCCGGTTTCGCGCTCGGCGACCGGCAATACCTGAGCTACATGTCGATTCGCACCTGGCACAGCCTGCCCGGCACCTTCTACACCAACTACGGCGGCATCGCTTACTCCGACGATCACGGACAGACCTGGACCAAGGACCCGCACGCCCGCTGGGACAACATCTTCGGGCTCGCGAATTTCCAAGTGAGCGCCATGGTTCCGCACGGCGACCACGTGTACGTGTTCGGTACGCCCAACACCCGGCTCGGCGCCGTCGGCTTGGCCAGGGTCGCGAAGGACCAGATCCTCAACACCACCGCCTACCAGTACTGGCGGGACGGGCAGTGGACGCCGGTCGGCGGATCGGGCGGTGCGACACCGATCGTCGACGCGCCCGCCGGTGAACTCTCCGTCCGCTACGACGCGTCTCGCGACGTCTGGCAGATGAGTTACCTCGACACCTCGCGCGCCGCCATCGTTCTCCGCGAAGCGGATTCACCGCAGGGCGTGTGGTCCGCGGGAACGCCGACGGTCACCGTGCTCGACTATCCCGAGCTGTACGGCGGATTCCTGCACCCGTGGTCGACCGGTTCAGACCTCTACTTCAACATCACGACCTGGAGCGACTACAACGTCTACCTGATGCACGCCGCCATCGAGGAGTGAGAGCTCAGGAGAAGCGGACCTCGGCGACGGAACGGCCGAACAGCTTGCGGCCGTCCGAGGTGCCGGTGAGCACGATGGTGCCCGCGCGCCGCTCGGGATCGAGCGACTTGATCTTGCCGCCGAACTCGATCGTGCTCACCGCGTCGGGTCGCACGGGAACGTAACCGGAGAAGCGGACGCTGAACTTCTCGAAGGCCGTGGGATCGCCGAGCCAGGAGGTCAGGTACTCGGCGGCCAAGCCCATGGTCAGCATGCCGTGCGCTACGACGGTCGGCAGACCGACCAGCTCGGCGGCGCGCTCGCTGAAGTGGATCGGGTTGGGATCGCCCGCGACGCCCGCGTAGTTGGCCAGGTCGCCGCGGGTCAGCGTGGCGGTCCCGGCGGGCAGCTGGTCGCCGACAGACAGCTGATCGAAGTCCTGGACGGTGTGCACGGTCCGCGGCTGGGCGACGGGTGGGTGCTCGTTCGGGTCGGCCTCGATCGGGATGAGCACGCTGCTGTCGGAAGGCTCGCCCGTCCGGTGCGGCGGACGCGAGTGCATGAAGATCTTGTCGACCGCCTCGACCAGGTTCGGGTCCACCTCGGCGCCGCGGCGGGCCACGATCGTGGTCGAGCCGATCTGGGTGGTCTCGTCGTCCTGGTTCACCAGTTCGAACTTCACGGTGATGAAGTCGTTGTCGCCGAACTGCCGGACCGACTCGATCAGGATCTCGGTGCGAATGGTGTCACCGGCCAGAATCGGCCGGTGGATCTCGAAGGTCTGGTCGGTCTGCAAGATCTGGGTCAGGTCGTAGTCGGTGAGCACCTCGTCGAGCAGGGCCCTGGTGCCCGCGGTGCCGACCACGGAGGCGAAGGTGGGCGGGGCGACGATGCTGTCGTAGCCGATCTTGCGCGCGTCCGGTTCCGCGTGATGCGCGTCGTGATAGTTCTGCACCGCGCGCGCGAACTCACGCACCTTCTCCCGGCCGACCTCGTAGTGGTCGCGAACCTGGAATCGTCGTCCCGCCAGTGCCGCCGATTCCTCGGCCCGCGGCTCCACCATCGTCTGCTCCCTGCCCATGATCCGGGCCATGCTACTGGCCGCGCCGGTCCGTTGACCAGGTAAGTGTGAGCACTGGCACCCGCTTACCCGGCTTGACGTTACGGGGTGCCCGCGGGCGGATCACAGACCTTCCAACCCGTGTCGGTTCGCTCCAAATCGAAGGTGCGCGCCGAACGCTTGCTCGGGTCCGCCTCGGTGTAGACGGTCGCCTGAGCGATGGCCGTGTTGTCGGTGATCCTGATCGCGTCGACGCTGTCGACCACCGGGATGTTCTTGCGCTCCTGGGAGAGTTGGTGCACGCCGGCGAACTGGTCGTCGGGAATGTTCTTGTAGAAGTCGTGCAGCGGGCCGCAGGTGCTGCCGCGCAGCGACGCGAGATCGCCGTCGCGCAGCGCGCTCGTGTAGTCGCCGATGGCGTCGCGGACCTTGTCCTCCTCGGTTTCGCTGCCCGTGAGCGCGAAGATGCCGACGACGACGAGTACCAGCACCGCGACTGCCGCGCCCGCCGCGAGTAGCAAGCGCTTGGAGCGGGGTGCGGGGGTGGCGTCGGTGGACGGAGTCGAGGTCGGCGGGGCCGGGGGGACGCGCTGGGGCTGGGCCATCGGGCGCGGCTGGGCCGGGGCGTCGGTCTGCGGTTGCGCTGCGCCCTTGGCCGGAGGCTGTCCCTGCGGCTGGGCCGGGGCCTTGGGCTGGGCAGGGCCCTGCGGCTGGGGTTGTGCCTGCGGGAAGGAGCCCTTCGCCAGGGGTTGTGCCTGCGGGTGACCCGGAGCCTGTGCTTGTGGCTGGCCGGGCGCCTGCGGGTGGGCCGGGGCCTTGCCCAGCGGCTGTGGTTGACCCTGCGGGTGGGCCGGGGCGTTGGTCTGCGGTTGTGCCGGGCCGCCCTTGTCTCGAGGCTGGGTGTGCGGATGGGCCGAGGGGTGCGGCTGTGCTTGTGGCTGGCCGGGAGCCTTGGCTGCCTGCGGGTGGGCTTGGGCTTGCGGCTGGCCCTGCTTCGGCTGACCCTGCTGTGGTTGGCCCTGCTTCGGCTGGCCTTGCTGTGGCTGAGCCTGCGGCTGGCCCTGCTGCGGCGGGCGCTGGCCCGGACCGTCGGTCAGCGACTGCGCGGGGCGGGTCGCATTCATATCGGCGGGCGACGGCGCGGATGCGGCCTGACGCGGCTGAGCGGTCGGTCGCGGCGGCGACGGCCGAGTGTCCTCGACCTCGTCGACTGCGGCGGGCCCGGTCGGCGGCGGACCCGAAGGACTCTGCTGACCAGCCTGTTTCGGTCCCGGCGCGGGACGAGGAGTGGTCGGCGGCTTCGACAGCGGCGGCCGCTGCCCCTGCACCCGATCGGTGCCCGCGGGCCGCTGAATCGGCAGCGCCATCGTCTTCGCGTCGTCGTCGCCCGCGTGCGGAACGATCGGCATCGCCATGGTCGCGGCATCGGCCCCGGCGACATCGGCCAGCTCGCCCTGCTCGCTCTGCGGCTCCCGCCGCATCACCACGGTCTTGGCATCCGCCGTACCCGACTGAGGCTCGTCCTCGTCGTCCTGCCCAACGAGATCGACCCGCCGCATGACCATGGTCTCGTAGTCGGCACTCGACGGCTGCCCGCCCTGCTGCTGGTCCGCAGCGGCCTGCGCCGCCCCCGCCCGATCCCGCGGAATCTCCGTGGTCTTGGCATCGGCCGCGCCCGGTTGCGCGGGAGCACCCTGAGCAGGCGCACTCTGTCCGGCCGCCGTCGTCTGCTGATTGGAGGCGCCTTGTGCGGGCGCACCCTGACTGGTCGACGCTCCTCGCTCGGTGGAAGTGCCTTGCGTGGGCGTTCCTTGTCCGGCAGTCCTCGTCTGCTGAGCGGAAGTGCCTTGCGTGGGCGCGCTCTGTCCGGCCGCTGCGGTCTGCTGATCGGAGGCGCCTTGTGCGGACGCGCCCTGACCGGCTGCCGACTGCTGACTCGAAACGCCTTGCGCCGCCGCACTCTGTCCGGCCGCTGCCGTCTGTTGAGCGGAAGCACTTCGTGCCGCCGCGCCCTGTCCAGCAGCAGCTCCCTGCTGCGCCCCACCTTGCTCGGCAGCCGCGCCTCGACCGGCAACCGCTTCCTGCCGAGCACCACCGCCTTGCGTGGCAGCCGTCGGCGCACCCGCGGCGGTCGATCGACCCGGCTCGGATGAGGTCGAGTCACGGCGCGGAATCTCGGTGGTCGCCGCGTCGAGCAAGCCAGACCGTTCGCCGCCGGTGCCAGTGCGGTCGTGGGGCGCGCCTTGCGGCGTGCTCGGTCGGTCGGCACCCGAACCGGCCTGCACTCCTCCACCGGATTGGGTGTTCGTGCCCTGCGCTGCTCCGCCGGGCTGTGCGTTCGCGCCAGGCGGCGCGCCTTGGGGCAGCGTGCTCGGTCGGTCGGCCGTGCCCGCGGGGATTCCTGCGGGCGCGGCGGCCTGCGTTCCGCCACCGGGGGTGTTCGCGCCGGGCTGTGCGCCTTGCGGTGGGGTGGTCGGTCGGTCGGCTGCCGCACGCGCTGCGCCACCTGCACTCGCAGCGCCCGGTGCTTGTCCACCGGGGGTCTTCGCGCCAGGCTGTGCGCCTTGCGGTGACGTGCTCGGTCGGTCGGCTGCCGCACGCGCGGCGACATCCGCACTCGCAGCGGCCGGCGCTTGTCCACCGGAGGTGTTCGCGCCACGCTGCGCGCCTTGCGGCGGCGTGCTCGGTCGGTCGGCCGCGCTCGCGGGGGTACCTGCGCCCGCGGTGGCCTGTGTTCCGCCACCAGGGGTCTTCGCGCCAGGCTGTGCGCCTTGCGTGCCCGGTCGGTCGGCCGCACCCGCGGGGGCACCTGCACCCGCGGCGGCCTGCGTTCCTCCCCCGGGCTGGGCCTTCGATTCGGACTGCGGGCTGGCGTCGGATCGGCTGCTCACAGCGGTTCGCGTGTCCGCGTCGGACCGCGCCTGCGCGGGCGTCCGAGCACCCGCACTCGCGGTGTCCGCGCTCTGCGGAAGCTCGGTCGTCGCGGCGTCCGCCGGTCCGGGCCGACCGGCGTTCGCTGCCCCGGACGCCTGTCCGCCCGCACGGCTCGGCTGTGGGGCGGGGGTCTCGTCCTGATCCCAGGCCGCGCCGAAACCGCCCCCGGTGATGATCCGCGACTGGTTCGCAGCCGCCGTGTCCCGCGCGGACTCGCCCGCCGAATCGGAGGCGTCCGAGGTCGATTCCGCGCCCCTCGGCGTGGCAGGCGTGGGCTGAGCAGGGGTGGTGCTCTGGGGGTCTTCCGGCACGACGGGACGCTGGTCGCGCGGGTCCCGCGCCTCCGCCTGATCGGCGGAACCGGCGTCGCGTGCCGGGTTCTTCTCGTCGTTCGGGTCGGACACCTACTACCCCTCGCTCCTGCGGATCTGTGAAGTCGACGCAAGCCTAATAGGCGCGGCCGACCAAGGGCCGTCAATAACCGACGCACTGCGGGCGGCCCGCGGGCGCCCCATCCCCACCGGCGTGCACAATGAACCGCATGACCTCGTTCGGTGATCTGCTCGGCCCGCAACCGGTACTGCTACCCGAAATTCCCGAGGCGGAGGACGCACTGCTCGACAACGCCGATCCGGTGCAGGTCGCGGCCGCGCACCCGGCGGCATCGATCGCCTGGGCGCATCTCGCCGAGGCCGCGCTGGAGCGGGGCGGCGCGGCGACGGCCGACGAAGTCGTGAACCACGACATCGTCGCCGCCTACGCCTTCGCCCGCACCGGCTACCACCGCGGCCTCGACCTGCTGCGCCGCAACGGCTGGAAGGGCTTCGGCCCGGTGCCGTGGAGCCACGAACCCAACCGCGGCTTCCTGCGCAGCGTCGGCGCGCTGGCCAGGGCCGCCAAGGCGATCGGCGAGACCGAGGAGTACGCGCGCTGCCTCGACCTGCTCGAGGACTGCGACCCGCGCGCCGCGGCGGAGCTCGGCCTCGACTGAGTCGTAGTTGATCGATCCCCAATCGCGTTTCGGCGTCGCCAAGGCGGGCGGCGCGGAACGTCTGCGCGGTGCGTGGGCTCGGCTGCGGTTGTCGGCGTTGCCGATCGTGCAGTGCGCGCTCGGCGCGGCGCTGGCCTGGTTCGTCGCGCACAACGTCATCGGCCATCCACAGCCGTTCTTCGCGCCGACGGCCGCGGTCGTCTCGATCGGCATCTCGTTCGGCGCCCGGATGAAGCGCGCCATCGAGCTGGTCGTCGGCGTCGCGGTCGGCATCGGCATCGGCGACTTGTTCATCTCGAACGCGGGCACCGGTGTCTGGCAGATCGCGCTCGTGGTCGGGGTGGCCATGGCGCTGGCGGTGTTCCTCGACGGCGGTTCCATCATCACCATGCAGGCGGCCGGTTCGGCCGTGCTGGTCGCCACCTTGATGCCCCCTTCGGCGGGCGGCAGCTTCGATCGCATGATCGACGCGCTGGTCGGCGGCTTGGTCGGCGTGGTGATCGTGGCCGCGATCCCGCTGCATCCGGTGCGCCGCGCTCGCGAGCACGGCGCGGAAATCCTTGCGGTGATGGGCAAATCGCTGTCCCGGTGCGCCGACGGCCTGCTCGAACAGGATCAGGAGAAGATCCGCGAGGCGCTGTCGGCCGCCCGCGCGACGCAGTCGCAGATCGATTCGCTCCGTTCCACTTTGGAGGGCGGTCGCGAGATCAGCCGCATCTCGCCGCTGTACTGGAACTCGCGCGCACGCCTCGAACGCATCCGCGCCACCGCAGACCCGCTCGACAACGCGGTCCGCAATACCAGGGTGCTGCTGCGCCGTTCGCTCACTCTGGTGCGCGACGACGAGATTCTGGACCCGCGGCTCGTCGACGAGGTGGAGCGGCTCGCCCAGGCCGTCGAGGTGGTGCGCAAGATGATGCTCGCCGATCCGGGTGAACAGCCCGATCAGGCGGAGGCCGCCAGGGTGTTGCGCACGGTCGCGAAGGAAGCGCGTCCGGAACTGGTTGCGGGCGCGGGGCTTTCGGCGCACGTGGTGTTCGCGCAGGTCCGTTCGATCGTGGTCGATCTGATGCAGGTCTGCGGTATGAAGCGCATCTCGGCGATCGCGCTGTTGCCGCCGACCGTGCCGAATCCCTATGTGTGCCCGAAGGATTGACTGAGCTACTCAGCGGATTTCGGCCAACGACGCGGTCCGCGAAGTCTTCCTGCGCCGTCGCGACGCCGACGGGATGATCTTCGGGTAGTCCACTACTCGCGATCTCGCGCACCGCGCTCCATAACCTCGTTTCATGACCGCGACGACGAGGGGTGTCACGGTCGGACACTTCGCACGACGACGCGTCTCACCGGCCGAGATGGTGTGGTGGCCGGGGCGGGTAGGGACGGTATCGGCGTCGCGCGGAGCAGGTCGCCCGGTCTCGGCGAAGGCCGGGCGGCCATCGTTCTCAGAGCCAGAAACGCACCAGCCCAGCGCCTCTCGCGATCCACGACGACTCCACGCCGAACACCTCGCAGATGGCGTAGATGGCGTCGAAGAACGGTTCGTTGATCGCGGGCGTCAGGATCAGCGCGAACAGCAGCAGCATGCCGAGCGGCTTGAGCTGGTCCAGCGAGCGCCGGGTCTGGTAGCTCAGCGAGGGTTCGAGGATTCCGTAGCCGTCGAGCCCCGGGATCGGCAGCATGTTCAACACCGCCGCGGTCACCTGGAGGAAGGCGAGGAACGCCAGCCCGTACCAGAACGCGGGATGCGAGGTCTGGCTGCCGAACACCTCCACGACGACGAGCAGCAGCACCGCGAACGCCGCGTTGACCGCCGGACCCGCGCCGCTGATCAGCCGCTGCATCCGCGGGCTGACGCTGTGCGTGTGCACGTACACCGCACCGCCGGGCAGACCGAATCCGCCGAGCGCGATGAACACCACGGGCAACACGATCGACAGCAGCGGGTGCGAGTACTTCAGCGGATTCAGCGTGAGATACCCGCGCAGCTCCACCTCGTGATCGCCTGCGCGCCAAGCCATGTACGCGTGCGCGAACTCGTGCAGGCACAGCGTCACGATCCAGCCGGCGACCACGAGCACGAAGACGCCGACCTTGGCCCGCGTCGAACCGTAGTCGGACGCCCAGGCCAGCACGCCGCCCGCGAGGGTGATCGCGACGACGAGCAGGAAGACCGGACTCGGCCGAACCGCGCCGAGACCCGTTCGGCGTTGCGGGAGGGAGTAATTCATCGCACCAGTAGCCAGGTTTCGTTGTGCCGGTAGAAGGTCGAGCGCGGCACAGTGCGCTCGGTGAGAATGCCGTCGCGGGTCACCACCGCGCCCGGGGTCCCCAGTTGCGCGGCCCGGCCCTCGACCCACCGGCGCTTGCGCAGGCCCTTGCGCACGGTCGCCCGGACGCCTGGCATGTGCAGGGTGGGGGAGATGTGCATCGCGGTGACCTTGCCGGAGAACAGCTGGGTGTCGTCCACGTAGGCCTCGCCCTCCAGCTTGCCGCCCTCGGGTCCGGTGATGGTCGCCCGTCCGACCAGCACTTTTCCGGTGTCGTCGCGGATCAGCGGAGTTTCGCGCGCCTTGCCCTCGATCGCGCGCTTGGCCGCGGCGTTGCCGGTGCCGGTCTGGTAGGCGCGCGAGCCGTAGGTCTTGTCGATCGGCACGTATCCGATCTCGACGTGCAGCCGCTCGGTCCGCATCAGATGGGTCAGCACCGCGGCAAGCGCGGCGTCCTCGCCGAGCACGATCAAGCGCGGCAGGCTGTCGGCGGCGAGCACGGGAAGGAGTTCGTCGATCACCGCGGTGTCGGGGATTGCGGCCGTCACGGTTGTCGGCAGTGCGGCGAGGGCGATCGGGACCGGCGCGCCATCGCAGCGGAGAACATGGGTACTCAAACTGCCGTACACCCTCCTCGAATCCTGCCGGCTCGCCCCACCGGCTCCCTCGCACCTGTCGAGCGGGCACGCTGCCCCGGTCCGCCCGCAGCAACCATAGCCGTGTTCAACCCGTAGCGCCCGGGCCGAGTCGGCATTGTGACCGGCGCGGGGTGCCTTCCCCGGGGTGCCCTAGGCCATTCGGTAAACTGTGCTTCCGGCCACCGCCTCAGTACGGCAGGTAGCTGCAACACGGGTGTGTTGCGCGTCGAACCGTAGGAGACACCACCATGCCGGCAATCGTCCTCATCGGCGCCCAGTGGGGCGACGAGGGTAAGGGCAAAGCGACCGACCTGCTCGGCGGCAGACTGCAATGGGTGGTCCGATACCAAGGCGGCAACAACGCGGGCCATACCGTGGTGCTGCCGAACGGCGACAAGTTCGCGCTGCACCTCATCCCCTCCGGCATCCTGACCCCCGGTGTGCGCAACGTCATCGGCAACGGTGTCGTGGTGGATCCCGGTGTGCTGCTCGCCGAACTGGCCGGACTGGAGGACCGCGGCGTCGACACCTCGGGCCTGCTGCTCTCGGCCGACGCGCACCTGATCATGCCGTACCACGTGGCCATCGATAAGGTCACCGAGCGCTTCCTCGGCAACAAGAAGATCGGCACCACCGGCCGCGGCATCGGACCCTGCTACCAGGACAAGGTGGCGCGCGTCGGCGTGCGAGTCGCGGACGTGCTCGACGAGAAGATCCTCACCCAGAAGGTCGAGGCCGCCCTGGAGTTCAAGAACCAGGTGCTGGTGAAGATCTACAACCGCCGCGCGCTCGATCCGCAGCAGGTGGTGAACGAGGTGCTCTCCATGGCGGAGAGCTTCAAACACCGCATCGCCGATACCCGTTTGCAGCTCAACGAGGCCCTCGAGCGCGGAGAAACCGTGCTACTCGAGGGTTCTCAGGGCACCCTGCTCGACGTCGATCACGGCACCTACCCGTATGTCACGTCGTCCAACCCGACTTCGGGCGGCGCGGCCGTCGGTTCCGGCATCGGACCGAACAAGATCAACACGGTGCTCGGCATCCTCAAGTGCTACACGACCCGCGTCGGTTCGGGCCCGTTCCCGACCGAACTGTTCGACCAGTACGGCGAATTCCTCGCCAAGCAGGGCGGTGAGGTCGGCGTCACCACCGGCCGCGCGCGGCGCTGCGGCTGGTTCGACGCAGTGATCGCCCGGTACGCGACTCGCGTCAACGGCATCACCGACTACTTCCTCACCAAGCTGGATGTACTGTCCAGCTTGGACCGGGTACCGATCTGCGTCGCGTACGAAATCGATGGTAAGCGCGTGGACCAGATGCCCACCACCCAAACCGAGTTCCACCACGCCAAGCCGATTTACGAGGAAATGCCCGGTTGGTGGGAGGACATCTCGGGGGCGCGAACCTTCGAGGATCTGCCCGCCAACGCGCAGGCGTACGTGCGGCGGCTCGAGGAGCTCTCCGGCGCGCGAATCTCCTGCATCGGCGTCGGTCCGGGTCGAGACCAAACGATCGTCAGGCACGACGTCCTCGGCTGAACCACAGCGTTTTCCGACTCCGCGACGCGCGGAGCACGCCTGCCTTCGCGGTTCCCTTCGATCATGAACTGTGAAGAACTACAGTTAGAGCTATGGCTCGGAACTGGCCGATGATCGAGCGCGAGACCGAGTTCGAGGCGATTCGGTCCGCACTCACCGGCTCGACGTACGTGGGTGCCGTCCTGACCGGCGATGCCGGAGTGGGCAAGACGACGCTGGCGAGACAGGCGACCGCGGCGGTCGGCGGAAATATTCGGTGGGTAGCGGGCACGGAGTCGGCCCGCAGTATTCCGCTGGGCGTGTTCGCGCACATGGTCGGTGTCTACACGGCACACGACCCGGTGACGTTCATGTCCGCCGCGCGTGAGGCGCTGCTCGCCGACGGGCACACCATCATCGGTGTCGACGACGCCCATCTTCTGGACCAACTGTCCGCAACCTTGCTGTTGCAGTTGGCCATCGACAAGGCGGCCCACATCGTCGCCACCGTGCGCAGCGGGGTTCAGGTGCCCGACGCGGTGACCTCGTTGTGGAAGGACGGGCACCTGCTGCGCGTCGACCTGAACCCGTTCACCCAGCCGCAGAGCGTGGACCTGGTCGAGTCGATGCTCGGCGGTCAGCTCGAGGGTTTCACCGCCAATCTGATGTGGGAGTCCTCCGGCGGGAACGCCCTGTTCCTGCGGCACTTGGTGGAAGGAGCGCTGGAGGCGGGCACCCTGCGCCAGGTGAACGGCGTCTGGCAGCTGCGCGGGCGCGCCGCAGTGACCTCGGAATTGGCTGCGCTGCTGGAGGATCGGGTCGAGCAGTTGCCCGAGCAGGTGCTGCGGGTGCTGGAACTGCTCACCTTCTGCGAGCCGATCGATCTCGACGTGCTCGCCGAGCTCGCCGGTGAGGACGCGGTGGAGGCCGCCGAAACCCGCGGTGTGATCCGGGTTGTGGAGAACTCGCACCAGCTCATCGTGCGCTACAACCATCCGCTGTTCGGCGAGGTCATCCGGCGCAGGTTGGGCATCGCGTCGGCGCGGCGGCTGCGCGGCAGGCTGTACTCCTCGCTCAAGGAGCGGCGCATCAATTCCGCCGCCGACCGCATCCGGTTGGCCGAATTGGCCTTGGACAGCGACAAATCCGCCGATCTCGAGCTATTCGAGGCAGCAGCCGCCGACGCCATCGGCTTGGCCAATCTGCCGCTCGGCGAGCGGTTCGCCAGGGCCGCGGTGGAGCGGCGCGGCGGGGTCGAGTCGGCCGATCTGCTGGCCAGGGCGCTGCTGTGGCAGGGGCACCGGATCGAGGCCGAGCGCACGCTCGCCAGCTTCGACGCCGATCAGCTCAACGAGGTGCAGCTGGCCCGGTGGGGCAGCACCCGAGTGTCGAACTTGTTATGGGCCATGGGCGATGCCGATCGCGCCGACGAGGTGCTCGCCGATATTCGGGCCAGGGTGCATCATCCGAAGATCATCGCCACGTTGGGCGGACTCGCCTCGGCGTGCGCGGTGAACGAGAACCGCATCGAGGACGCGTTCACCGAGGCGGAGGCGGTGATGACCGCGAAAGGCGCTCCGCCGTGGGCGGTCTGGTGGGCTTCGTTCGGCGGCGGGCTGGCGCTGGCGCTGATGGGCAAGGCCGAAGCGGCCAGGCAGTACGCCGCGCGCGGGCACGAGGTGGAGCGCGAGATCGACGGGCTCAACCGATTCATGTCCACCCACGCCGAGGTGCTCGCGCTCATCTACAGCGGTGAGTTCGAAGCGGCGAGGCGTTGCGCCACACCGTATTTCGGCTACACAGCGCCGGGACAGTATCTGGCGTGGGGCATGTCGAAGATCCTGCAAGGCACCGTCGACGTGGCGCAGGGGCGTTTCATCGACGGCATAGAACATTTGGAGCAGGCGCTCGCCGCGCTGACCACCGAAGGCGCGGCGGCGTGGTTGTTCCCCGCGAGAATCCGGCTGGCGGAAGCCTATTCGGCATTGGGGCGCGCGCACGACGCCGCCGAGTCGGTGGCCGAGGCGGCGCGGCGCGGCGGTCGGCACAGTGCGGTCTACGAGCCGCAGCTGGAGATCGCCAAGGCTTGTGTCGCGGGCGCCGAGGGCACCGTCACTCCGGCGGTCCAGTTGGCGATCGGCGCCGCCGACTCGGCCGCCCGCTCGCACCAGCACGCGATCGAGGCGATGGCGCTGCACACCGCGGCCCGCTTCGGCGACCACTCGGTGGCCGGTCGGCTCGCGGACCTCGCGGCTCGGGTGGACGGCAGGCTGGTGCAGATCCAAGCCAAACACGCGGTGGCGCTCGCCGCCCACGACGGGCCCGGACTCGACGACGCCGCAAGCGAATTCGAGGCCCTCGGCGCGGTGCTCTCGGCCGCCGACGCCGCCGCCCAAGCCGCGTCCGCGCACGAACGAGCGGGCGACCGTCGCCGCCTCCTCGAATCCGCCTCCGCCGCCAACCGTCTCGCCGCGGCCTGCGGCGGCGCCGCCACCCCCGCCCTGCGCAAGGCAGCCCAACCCCTACCCCTCACCGCCCGCGAACGCGAGATCGCGAACCTCGTCGCCGCGGGCCTGTCCAACCGCCAGATCGCCGACCGCCTCACCGTCTCGGTCCGCACCGTCGAGGGCCACCTCTACCGGGCGTGCATCAAGATGGACGTCACCGACCGCGAGTCGCTCGGGGCGTTGATGCGTGGTGAGTCGTCCGCCTGAGATTCCGCGCGGCGCTGACCGGAACTTGGCTGTGCCGCCGCACCTCCGCCCAGTTGGGCGTGACCACTACTGCATCGAGTGCGGTGGGGTCAGGGGGTACGGTCAGCACTGAGCGAGCGAGGAGGGCTGTCGAGGATGGCGCGGTGGGTAGTGGCGGTGGGGGCGGCGGTTGCGCTCGCGGTGGTGCCCGGTTGCGCCGAGACGGGTGAACCCGTGCCGTCCAGTGCGGTGGTGAGTACCGCGCCCGCTCTGAATCCTCAGCAGGAGCGCAATCGGCGCATCCACGAGCGCCTGCTCGAACTGGGGTGCACGACCAACAGCTGCATTCAGACGTATTTCGCCTGTATGGACGGGTACCTCACCGGCGAGGCATGCGAGTTCTACCGGCAGCATCCGCCGGAGCAGTGAAGTCCTCGGTGCGTCGCTTCGCGGAGGGCGCCAAAGTCGTCGTCGGCACCGACGCGGTGCGAGCAAGGCCGCAGAATGCTCGGGTCCGAGACGGGTGGACCGAGCGGGCGGTCCCGCGCGTTCGGTGCTCGGTACCGTGAACTGTGCTTTCGACAGCCCACCCGGAGGCGCTTGGCGCGTGGTCGAGTTTCGGCGACCACCGGGTTTGCCTCGGCCGCGTCGGGCCGTCACGGCTGTAGACGGCACCCCCGCCCGCGGATTCATCGCTGCGCCGTGTTCATCGCTGCGTCCCGGTGAGGAATTCACCCGCCGCCGGGGCGAGGATGTCGATCTTCGGATCGTGGCTGAGTTTGGCCAGTTCGCGGTGCTCGGCGCGGGGCAGCACCGCCGCGATGGCCTTGGCGCCGTTCTTCAGCAGCGCGGCACTGTCGGCGCCCGCGACGACCAACGTCGGGACCGTGACGCCCGACCAGTCGGCCGCGCGCAGCTTCTCACCGCGCATGTACGGGCGCATCACCGCCCAGTCGTGCGCGGTCGAATTCGCCGTCGCCTTCAGGTTCTTCCAGAACGGCGTGATGCGCATGGCCGTCACCATCGTCCACGGAACGCCCATGGCCTTGGACATGTACAACCGCACCGTCTTGTCGCGTTTGTCGGCGGCGATCAGTTCGTGCAGCCGGACGTCCAGGTCCGCGGGCGGAACGTGCCCGGATCGATCGACCACGAACGGCGGCTCGAACGCCACGACTTTCGTCACACCGGGCACCCGCCCCGACCCCGCCGCGAGCAGCGCGAGCACCGCACCCGACGACCACCCGAACAGCGCCGCCGACCCGCCCGCGGCCTGCATCAGCGCCGCGATGTCCTCGATCTCGTTGGTCACGTCGTAGACGCCGGGCGAGTCCCCGCTGTCGCCGCGACCCCGCCGGTCGTAATTGATGACGGTCAAGCCGTGCTCGGCCAACGCCTCCGAGAGCCGCACCATCTTCGGGAACTTCCGATACCCGAACGCGCCGCCGATCAGGATCACCGTCCCGGCCGTGCCGTCGCCGACGCGATCGAACGCGATCGTCGTCCCGTCCGCCGAAGTGACTGTTTCCATGTCTGCGCTCCTTTTCGCTCAGCCGTGGGATGGCGCACCGAACCCATCGCAACCCGCAACGCTATCCGCCGCGAGTGCGTAGAACGCCGCAACCCGTCAATCGGCCGGCTCGCGGAACCTCAGAACAGCGTCGGCTCCCCGAACCCCGGCGTGCGCTCGATCTCCAGCAGGCGCTCCTTGGTGGAGATCCCGCCCGGCGCGGAGAATCCGTGCAGCGCGTTGTCCGCGGCGAGCACGCGGTGGCACGGGATGATGAGGGGAATCGGGTTGCGCCCCAAGGCTTGTCCTACCGCTTGGGCGCCGCCGGGCGCGCCGACGCGGTCAGCGACCTGGCCGTAGCTGAGGGTATGGCCGGGATCGATGGCGCGGGTCACCGCGTAGACCGCGCGGTGGAACTCCGGAATCGTGCTGGTGTCCAGCGGAATCCAGCGCAGATCGTCCAGCTCGCCCGCGAGGTGCGCGCGGATGCCCGCGATGGCCTCGGCGATCACGGCGGTCGGCTCGCCCTCCGGCACCTCGCTGCCCGCTCGCCACCGGGTGATGCGGGCTCGGGTGGCCGCCTGGTCCGCCTCGGGCAGTTGGAAGCGGAACACGGCGTCGTCGCTCCACGCGATCGCGCAGACGCCGATCGCGGTGTCGAACAGCGCCGCGGCGGCCTGGCGAGCGGACTCACTCATACCGTCAGTGTGCACCCCGGCACCGACACATCCGCGGGCAGCCGTCGATCAGGCCAGTTTCCGAGAACTGGCCTGAAAGCCGCTTCGGCAAAGGTCAGAGGCTCGCCGGACGCCGGAAACCTGCGGCGCCGCTGTCGGCGAAACCTCCGGCTTCGGCCTTCCTGCACGGCCGTCGACGGCGGCCAGGGCCGGTGAATCGTTCGGCCGAGGCTCGTCGGCACGGCTGTGGATGGCCGCCAGATCCGAGTATTGCCGCAGCTCTTCGTAGTGCGCGACACCGGAGTTGGTGATCGATTCGAGCGGACGGAACCGCTCGAGCGCGAACAGGTTCTTGGTTCGTTTCGGCGAGTAGTGGTAGATCGTGTAGCAGAACGCGGAGACGACGAGGAAGGTGAGCAGAGCGGTCATACTGGACACGTTCCGCCAACTGGCCTTGCCAATAAATATCCAATCCCTTAATACTGGACTGTATGGCGACACGAGTGATCGGCGCGGCCAGCCTGGCCCGCGACTTGGGCAACTGGCGCAGCGCCGGTGACGATGACCCCGCCCGGCGCGCGGCCCGCCCGGCGTACCTGGCGCTGGCCGAAGGAATCCGGCTGCTCATCCACGACGGGCGCGCGCCGCTCGGCGTCGCACTGCCGAGCGAACGCGATCTCGCCACCACCCTCGGCGTCAGCCGGACCACCATCACGTCCACCTACGCGCTGCTGCGCGAACACGGCTACCTGATCAGCCGCCAGGGCTCGCGCAGCACCGTGGCCCTGCCCCCTGCCGTGCCGCACGACGGCACCAAACCGGCGCGCAGCATCCTGGCGCTGATGGCGCAGCCCGAGCTGACCACCATCGACATGACCTACGCCGCGATGGCCGCGCCGCGCGAGATGCAGGACGCGTATTCCGCCGCACTGCAAGGGATTCCGGCCTACCTCGGGACCCACGGCATGGACCCCGTTGGCGTGCTCGCGCTACGCGAGGCGGTGGCCCGCCGGTACACCGAGCGTGGGCTGCCCACCGAGCCGGACCAAATTCTCATCACCCTCGGCGCCCAGCACGGCCTGCGCCTGCTGCTCAACGTGCTCACGGCGCCAGCCGCGCGGGTGCTGATCGACCACCCGACCTACCCCAACGCCATCGAGGCCATCCGCGATGTCGGTGCGCGTCCCGTCCCGGTTCCGCTGCTGCCGGAGAGCCCGCACTCGGGCTGGGATCTCGACGGAATCCGCAGCGCCGCAAGGCAAACCGCCGCCACCTTGGCCTACCTGGTGCCGGACTTCAACAACCCGACCGGCATGCTGCTCGACGCCGAGGGACGCGCGGAACTGGCCGCCATCGCCCGCGAGACCCGTATGACGGTCGTCGTCGACGAGTCGATGGTCGACCTCGGCCTGGATGTGGACACCCTGCCGCCCCCGGTCGCCGCGTTCGCCAAGAATTCCGAGATCGTCACCATCGGTTCGGCATCCAAGTCGTTCTGGGGTGGTCTGCGCGTCGGCTGGATTCGCACCAACCAGACGCTGATCACCAAGCTGCTCGGTATCCGCTCCACCGTCGACCTCGGCACCCCGGTGATGGACCAGCTCGCCACGGTGCACCTGCTCGAGAACGCCGACGCCATCCTCGACCGCCGTCGCGACCAATTGCGTAGCCAGCGCGCGGCTTTGCTCGACGCGCTGGCCGAGGAGCTGCCGGACTGGCGGGTCAGCGCGGGCGTCGGCGGGATGTCGGTCTGGGCGCAGCTGCCGGCTCCGGTCTCCACCGCGCTCGCCGCCACCGCGCCCAACCACGGCGTATTGCTCGCCGCCGGACCGCGTTTCGGTGTCCAGGGCGCTTTCGAGCGGTTCCTGCGGCTGCCGTTCACCCACCAGGAGGCGGAGCTTCGGTTGGCGGTGAAAGCCGTTGCCTCCGCCTACGAAGGGCTGACCCCGCGCGCGGCCGATCCGCTGAACCCGCTCACCTGCTACTGAGTCTCGGCGGCGAACCGGCGCGAAAAGCGAACGCCCCGTGGCCGATCGACCACGGGGCGTTCACCAACGAAATATCAATCCGCCCAAACAGATTCGATCGGCGTCGCCTCGGTCGGCGGCGGTGTCGGAACGGCCGCCGGGGTGCGCGAGAAGCGCGGGGCGGGCGCGTGCTGCACCACGCCGTCGATGTCGACGAGTCCGTTGCGCGCCGCGATGTGCGCGTTCTCGGTGGCCTCGGTCAGCGTGAGCACCGGGGTGGTGCACGCGTCGGTGCCCTCGAAGATCGCCGCCCACTCGTCGCGGGTCTTGGTCTTGAACTTCTCCGCGAACAGCTTCTTCAGCTGGTCCTGACCGTTCGGGTCGATCTGCATCGGCAGGCCTTCGGGATCGATCTCCAGGCCCTTCAGCAGCTCGGCGTAGAACTGCGGCTCGATCGCGCCGACCGCCATGTACTTGCCGTCGGAGGTCTCGTAGGTGTCGTAGAAGGCCATGCCGGTGTCGAGCAGGTTGGTGCCGCGCTCGTCGGACCACAGGCCGACACCGCGCATGCCCCAGATCATGTGCGAAAGAGCAAGCGCGCCATCGATCATCGCGGCGTCGATCACCTGGCCCTTGCCCGAGTTCTGGCGTTCCACCAGCGCGGCGAGGATGCCGAACACGAGGAACATCGAGCCGCCGCCGAAGTCGCCGACCATGTTCAGCGGCGGTACCGGGCGCTCGCCCTTGCGGCCGATCGCGTTCAGCACGCCGGTCAGCGAGATGTAGTTGATGTCGTGGCCCGCGCGGTCGGCCAGCGGGCCGTCCTGACCCCAGCCGGTCATCCGGCCGTAGACCAGCCGCGGATTGCGCGCCAACGCCTCGTCGGGGCCGAGACCCATGCGCTCGGTGACGCCGGGACGGAAGCCTTCGATCAGCACGTCGGCCTTCTCGATCAGCCCGAGCACCTTCTCGATGTCGGCCGGATCCTTCAGGTTCGCCTCGACGATGGTCCGCCCGCGCCACTGCGGACGCTCCATGAACCCGGGCAGCATGTTCGGCCGCTGCACCCGCACCACGTCGGCGCCGAGGTCGGCCAGCAACAGTGCGGCATGCGGACCCGGGCCGATTCCGGCCAGCTCGACAACTTTGATGCCCGCGAGCGGGCCCTGCTTGGTGGCGGTGGATGGTGTGGTCACGCCCTACCTCGGTTCGTCGTTGATCCCTGCGCACCGCCGGGCGGTGCGGTCCCCCGGGCAGCGCCCGCGGATGTATTGACAGTATGACAATAACGCCGCCGACCGGAACCCTCCGTCGTGCACCGCAGCGCGGGGTAGGCGAGAATCCAAGCAGCGCGCCGATGCGCTGAAACGGGAGGAATCAGCAGTGAGCGAGCGAATCATGTGTCAGAGCACCGCGCGCACGCCGGAGCGGGGGACCGCGGCATGAGTGTCGGGGGCGAGGTCGTCATCGGCCTGCTGATCCTGGTGGGCCTGCTCGGCATCATCGTTCCGATTCTGCCCGGGGTGATCCTGGTCTTCGGCGCGATTCTGGCCTGGGCGATCATGACCGGCGGCGCGACGGCGTGGACCGTTTTCGCGATCAGCACGGTCTTCCTGGTGCTCTCCGGGATCATCAAGTACACCTGGCCCGGCCGGAAGATGAAGGACGCCGGCGTCTCCAACCGCGCCCTGTTCCTCGGCGCGGTGCTCGGCATCGTCGGCTTCTTCGTCATCCCGGTCGTCGGCCTGTTCGTCGGCTTCGTACTCGGCGTCTATCTCTCCGAACTCCAACGCCTCGGCCACAACCAACCCGCCTGGCAAGCAACCAAACACGCCCTCAAAGGCGTCGGCCTCTCCATGCTGATCGAACTCCTCGGAGCCCTCCTCGCCACCGCCACCTGGCTCACCGGCGCCTTCCTCGCCTAACTCCCACACACCCCGTCTACGCCTCACACAGCCACCGCCTGTGTGAGGCGTATGCGGGGTGTGTGGCAGCACGGTTTTCCCCAAGGCGGGACTTGTCCACAGGGGCGGCTGGATCAGGGGGTGGGCGGGTGTGCCGAGGGCCATGATCGAACCATGGACGCGCCCCTCCCGATATCCCGATGTCGTGCGGTGACCGAAGGGTTCACCGATCGGGAGCTGCACGGACCGATGTGGCGGCGGGTGCACCGCGGTGCGTACATCCGTGCCGAGCAGACCGAGGGGCTGCGCGTCGAAGAGCGCCACTTGGTGCTGACCCGGGCCGTCGCGGAGGGCGCGAGTCGCGAGGCGGTGGTGAGTCACGTGTCGGCTTCGGTCGCGCACGGATTGACGCACTGGAAGGTCCCGTTGGCCCGAGTCCACCTGACGCGCGATCGTTCCACCGGCGGTCGCGTCACCCCTCGGGTCACGGTGCATTCGACGCGCACCGATCCGGACGAAGTGGTGCGGATCGGCGAACTTCGCGTGACCAGCGTGGCCAGAACCGTTGTCGACTTGGCCCGCACTGTTCCATTCGAGCAAGCGGTAGTCATCGGCGACAGCGCACTACGGCTCGGAAAGACCACTCGCGCAGACTTGTCCGACCAACTCGCGCGAGCAACCGGCCGTCCGGGAGCACCCGCCGCGCGTCGGGTCGTCGACTTCTTGGACGGGCGCTCGGAGAGCGCGGGCGAGTCACGGAGCCGCGTTGCCATGCATGCCGCAGGACTGCCCAGTCCGGAGCCGCAAGCCATCCTCGAATCCCCGACCGGGCGATTCATCGGCCGCGCCGACTTCTTGTTTCCCGAACTCGGCGCCATCGGCGAATTCGACGGCCTCGTCAAATACGGTGCGGCCCTGCGCGGCTCGCGCACGCCCGAGGAAGTAGTCATCGCCGAGAAGGCCCGCGAGGACGAGCTACGCGCCCTCGGCTGGATCGTCGTCCGCTGGACCTGGAACGACCTCGACAACCCTGCCTCTTGGCTGACCCGCCTCACCCGCGCCGCAACGATCACCACCCCCGCCCACCGCCTCGGCACCTGGACACCGGCGGAGCGAATCTGATGCCGCCACAGAGCCCGTGCACGTCTCACATAGGCGGTGGCTATGTGAGACGTGCAGAAGGTTTGTGCCAGCGAGGTGTGGGCCCGAAGGTGAGGTGTCGGGTAACGGAGTTGGTCGCTCGCCCGACTGACTCGGTGGAGGCCGTCGGTCGGTCGCCGATGCACCCCGGCATGATCGAAACCGTCGGTATCGCAACAGAGCTCGTAGAACACCGTCCAACGATTGAACGGAGTACGCGCATGAAGCGCACGATGCACTACCTGGCTGCCATCGCCCTCCTCGGCGCGGGCTTGGCCGTCGTCGCAGCGCCCGCTCAAGCCGACCCCGGCCCCTGTCAGCTCGGGTGGTCGAACGTCGGGCCTCGCTCGTGCGTGCAGAACAACTTCAACCTCGCCCCGGTCTTCACACTCGGCAACGGTGTGTGCGTCGGCATCTTCTCGGTCGGCGGCACCTCCTTCGACGGCCCGCTCAACGAATACTCCGAGGCTCCCGGTGCGGCGCACGCGGTCAGCGTGCGCATCACCCCTGGGTTCTCTCCGATCGGGACGTGGGGTCCGCAGTTGCTCGCCTGCGACGTCACCGCGGTGGTCGACTGGCACAACCTGGACACCGGCCAGCGGGGCAGCGTCAGCCGCTTCGTCCCCGCTTGGCAGCGTTCCAGCCCGACCATCGTCGTCGCGGACACCGGTCCCGGACGGGTTCAGCTCACCGTGCGAACCGACCGGCCCTCGATCCCGGCGACGTCGGAAGTGTTCGTGCCGTAAGCCTTCTCGCACCCCGCACGGCGTTGTCGTCGCCGTGCGGGGGGACCGGGTTCAGCTCAGGGCGTGATCGAGGTCGGCGAGCAGATCGTCCACGTCCTCGAGACCGACGGAGATGCGAACAACCCCGTCGGAGAGGCCGATGGTGGCGCGACCCTCCGGGCCCATGGCGCGGTGGGTCGTGGTCGCCGGATGCGTGATCAGGGTCTTGGAGTCGCCGAGGTTGTTGGAGATGTCGACGATCCGCAGCCTGTTCAGCACCTCGAAGGCGCGCTTCTTGGCTTCGTCGGCCGGTGCGTTCAGCTCGAAGGTGACCACCGTGCCGCCGCCGGACATTTGGCTGCGGGCCAGGTCGTACTGCGGATGCGATTCCAGGAACGGGTATTTCACCCAGCTGACCGACTTGTTGGTCTCCAGGAAGCGCGCGATCCGCAGCGCCGACTCGGTGCTGTGGCGCACCCGAAGCGGCATCGTCTCCAGCCCCTTGAGCAGGGTCCACGCGTTGAACGGGCTCAGCGCGGGGCCGGTGTGGCGCATGAGCGTCTTCACCGGACCGTCGATGTACTCCTGGGAGCCGAGGATGGCGCCGCCGAGGACGCGGCCCTGGCCGTCGATGTGCTTGGTGCCGGAGTAGACGATGACGTCGGCGCCGAGTTCGAAGCCCTTCTGCAACAGCGGAGTCGCGAAGACGTTGTCCAGCACCACTTTCGCGCCAGCGGCGTGCGCGAGCTCGGTCACCCGGCGCACGTCGACGAGCGTCTGCATCGGGTTGGCCGGGGTCTCGAAGAACACCGCCGTGGTCGGCACCGAGAGCGCCTGCTCCCACTGGTCGAGGTCTTCACCGTCGACGAACACCGTCTCCACGCCCCAGCGCGGCAGGATCTCGTTGCACACCACGAAGCAGGAGCCGAACAGGCTGCGCGCGGCCACCAGCCGATCGCCGGCCTTCAGCAGCGCACCGAGCGCCGTGAACACCGCCGACATGCCGCTCGCGGTCGCGAACGCCGCCTCGGCGCCGTCGATCAGCCGGATCCGCTCCTCGAACATGGCGACCGTCGGGTTGCCGTAGCGGGAGTAGACGAAGTGCTCCACCTCGCCGGTGAACGCCGCCTCGGCCGCCTCCGCGCTCTCGTAGACGAAACCGGAAGTCAGATACAGCGCCTCGGCGGTCTCCTCGAAACCGGAGCGGCGCAGGCCGCCGCGCACGCCGAGGGTGGCTGGGCCGACGCCCTCGGGCAGCGGCTTGTCGAACGCGCCGCCGGTGATCACGACTGCCTCCACGGCAGGCCGGTGGCGCGCCAGCCGGTGGCGCCGCGATGTCCGGACGCGTCGAGCGAGCCCTCGAAGCCCTCGATCACGTTGTAGGAGGGGCCGATGCCCAGCCGGGTCGCCACGGTCGCCGCGTGCGCGGAGCGCTGGCCGGAGCGACACAGGAAGACGACGGGCGCCTCCGGGTCGCGACCCTCGAGGGCCTTGCTCAGCTGGTCGGTGAACTCCGGGTTGGGCGCGCCGGTGCCGTCCACCCACTCGATCAGCACGGTGGGCCGCTCGATCGAACTGGTGTCGGGCACTCCGACGAAGCGCCATTCCGCTTCGGTGCGCACGTCCACCAGGACAGCGGCGGGGTTGTCGCGCAACACCTCCCACGCCTGCTGCGGGGTGATGTCACCGGCGTAACTCATCTCGAACCTCCTGTGAATCCGCACTTGCCGCACCTGGTTCGGTGCGCGGCCAGGTCGTCACCCGGAGCACCCCACCGCGGAGGAGGGTTGCCGACCAGCTGAGCCGGGGCTTGGCGCTGGTTCTCATGACCTAGGGACTGAGATTGCCTGCACCGAGGTCACCGTGTCAAACATTGCAGACGAGCCATTTGTCGTCCGTGCGGGTGAGGTTCCAGGTCGCCGTGTACTCCGTGCCGTCGACCTTGGTGGTCACGGTGGCCTTGGCCCGGTCGCCGTTGAGGGTCTGATCGGTGACGGCTATGAGTTCGATTGTCTTACCGGTGCCTTCCTGCCCGGCCAACGGCGACTTGGCGGGGTCGAAATCGGGGCAGCCGGTACCAGGTGGCGGCACCATGTCGGTGTTGTTCGCGCCCTCGACGAAGTTGCCGACGGCGCCCGCGATCTTCTCGGCTTCTGTGACATTTTTCTCAGCGGGCGAGAGCACGCCGCCGAGCCCGATGGCCACCAGCACGATGACGGCCAGTACGGCCGCGGCAAGGAACGGCGCGATGGAGCGCTTGTCGGTCTGATCGACCTCGATCGGTTCGCCTTCGTCGGGGGACTTCTGCTCGGTCATGGATCGATCATCCCTGGTCGGCGGGGGTATCCGACGTCCGGCCCCCGCGCGCGAAGCACCGGCCCGTTCCGCCCCGCTATGGTGGGAAGCGGGTCCGTGCGGCGCCGAGCCCGCGAAGGCGGGCATACATCCAGTTCATCGCACCGGCGGGGCCGGCAACCGGTAGCACGGATAGAATCGCGAGATTGAGACCTGCTGCCATAGCCAAATGGCAGTTCACCGTCGTAGCGATCTGGGGACCGTGGAGCCACGAGCCAGCATCACCAGAGTTCGTGGCGCCGGGTGCCGACAAGCGGTTCGTCAACTTAGCCTAAGCTAAGACGGACGCCATTGAACGTTTCGACCATAAGGGTGCGCGTAAGAGATGACCGAACAGAGTGCAGCGACCCGCCCGCTCCGCATCGCGATCGTGGGCGCAGGACCGGCCGGGATCTACGCCGCCGACGCGTTGATGAAGTCCGATGCCGAGGTGAGCATCGACCT
>NZ_JBFAHS010000010.1:0-280477 GCF_040654315.1 Nocardia sp. NPDC050713
CCTCAACGCTTTCGCCATCACCTTCGAAGGCCGGATCCACCCGACCGGGAACTAACCCACACCGAGGTCGGATCCGCCGTTAAACCGACAGTCCCAAATTGCGTTGCCGCACAGTCCCGGAGCTGTGGAGCGGCGTCAGTCTTCCGTCTCCATATGCGATTCCATGCGCGCCAGAATGTGGTCGATCTGTTCGCGCACCCACTCGGTGAGGCCGTCGCTGCTCATCGCGGTGGCGACCGGGGCCGGGTGGTCCAGGGGCATGACGTAGCGGCCGTCGTCGGGGAGGTCGCGCCAGAGCATGCCTGCTTCGATCCGGCCGCGTGGGCCGTACTTGGAACGGCCCTGCAGGACCTTGACGATGCCGGTGCTCACCGCGGGAGTCGCGAAGAAGGCGTCGCTGCTGATCGTGTCGTCGTCTGTGTCGTCGTTGTCCATGACGCCGGACGACGGGCCCTGGTGAACGATCGTGGGTTCCGAGGTCGGCAGGGTGAGCTGGATGTCGTCCAGATTGCCCGCATTGCATTTGGGCAGCAGTCCGAGCACGGTATCGGCCAGGGCGTGCGGATCGCATTCGACAGCGTCGAAACCACCTGCGTGCATGAGGGTTTCACCGGGGCGCTGGGTGATGACGTACCCGCGGGCGCGTTGCCGGACGGCATGCACCCGAGTGCGCGCTTCGGGGTTGTCGAAATCCTGGTCGTCCCAGGCGTGCGCCACGATGAAGATGTCAGGTCGGGCGATGGCGCTCGCCATGGCGTCCAGGTCGTGGTCGAACCGTCCCCGCAACCGCTGCTGGACCTCGGACTTCTCCCGCTCGTAGTCGTCCGCCAGCCGGGTGCGGCTGGTGAAGACGAACGGGGCGGGCAGTTCGCCTTGCCGCACTTCCTCGCACAGCAGGTTGAACTCGAGGTCGGTGAACTTCCAGGTTCGGCTCACGAGTCGATCACCGGCTTCACTCGGTCTGGCACGGCGCCGATGCCGTCGTTCAGATGCGCTTTGGACTTCAGGTACTTGGCCGGCTTTTGCGCGGTATCGCCCTGCCCACCGCCCGCGCCGGGGGCGCCGGCCGGACCCATCATCGGGGGACCTCCCATCCCGTGCGAGCCCTGGCTCGCCGCCGCTGTGGCCGGATAGAGCGGGTGTTCGGCGCCGGGCAGCGACGCGCGCGGAAACGCACGGGCCTGCTGGTAAGGATGCTCGGACAAACCAGCTGGGCTGCCCACACCACCGGAACCGGTGCTGCCGCCCGCGCCGGACGCCGGATCGACCGGCAGATCGCCCACGGCGGCGGCGAGTGCGGCCGGGTCGAAGCGGCGCAGCATCTCGTGCAACTGGTCCGCGCCGGGCAGGGTGGCACCGAGTTGACCGAGCGACTCCAGTCCTTGGGTGAGCGCCATACCGATCTGGCCGAGGAAGTCCCTGCCCGCCTGGGCGAACGACGCCGGGCCGCCGTCGGCGCCCGCCGTCTGACCGGACAGCCCGGCCACGGAGGACGACTGGCCCGGCACGCCGGCACGCCAGGCCGAGTGGTCACTTGTGCCGGTCGCGGCCGCCAGCGCCTTCTCGTCCAGTGCGTGCGGCAGGTTGTCCAGCACCGACCGCACTTGCGCCGGGTCGAGACCGGTGCGCTTCGCCAGTTCGTCGACGTCGGCCGCCTCCGGGATGTTCTTCAGCACCGAGCGCACCTGTTCCGGGGAGAGGCCGCTCTTCGTGGACAGGGTGTTCTCGTTCAGCAGCTTCGGCAGCTCGCCGAGCATCGAACGCACCTGGGCCGGATCGGCGCCGGTGGCCTTGGCGAGCGCGTCCTCCAACGCGCTCGCGCCGGATCCACCCGCACCCGTTCCCGATGACCCACTGCCCGTTCCACCGCCGCCGGACGATCTGCCCTTCGCACCGTTGGGCAGCGGAGTGCCCTTCGCGCCGTTGGGCAGCGGAGCGGACCCGAGCGACGGGACGCTTGGCATGCTGGTGCCGCTGCCTCCCGAGGGGGAGCCGGACGACGACTCGCCGGGAAAGCTGCTGCGCGGGAACGGATTCCCCGAACTCGACGGGCGCGTCTGCGTCCCGCCGCCGTCCGGCGAACCCGCGCCGGACGAACCGACCGGGGTCGCCGCACCGCGGGCGCCGGCCGCGGCAGACTCGGCCTTCTGCTGCGCGGCTTCGTAGCCGGGTGGGAGCTGCCCCTGCGACCTGGAACCCGCGCCGCTGCCGCCACCGCCCTTGGCGCCGTTGGGCAGCGGGGCACTCGCGCCCGACCCCGTGCCGCCCGATCCCGTGCCGCTCGATTCGGCGCCCTGCGATCCGGCGCTGTCAGGGCGCGGGCTCGTGCCGGAATCCGCTGTGCCGTAACCGGACTGGCTCGCCGGGACGACCTGCCCGTAGCCCGGCTGTTGCCTCGGATCCGGCTGCTGGTTCCCGTAGCCGTCCTGGTTGTTGCCGTACTGGCCGTTGCCGTACTGGCCATTGCCCTGCTGGTCGTTCCCGGGCTGGTTCTGCCCCTGACCACCCTGCGGCGCCGGTTGGGCGATCGGACCGTTCACCACGGGCATCACCGAGACGGTGTTCTTCATGCCCTCGCCGTAGTGCTTCTGCCACTCGTCGCGGTACCGGCGGGTCACCTTGCCCGGGCAACAGTCACCGGGATCGGGACTGGAGGGCATGCTGAGCCTGGTCAGGTGCAGCCACTGCGCGCTGTAGTCCAGGTTCTGGCTCATCGCGATCATCGAGGTGGCCAGCGGTTGCACGCCCTCGGAGTAGTTCTCGATCGCCGCTGCCGCCGCGGCCGCGCCCTGCCCCTCCCATGACTCGGTGCCGGTGTTGATGGCGTTCACGAACGTGTTGAGCTTGCCGAGCAGGTCGGTGGCCATGCTGTGCCAGGTGCCCGCGGCGGCCAGCACCGGAGCCGGGTCGAGATCGCGTCCCAGCTCGTACAATTCGCTGAAGGCGAGGCTGTCCTTGTTCTCGACGTTGGCGGTGACGCCCGGATCCTTCTCGCCCTGGTAGTCCTTCAGCGAGGCGGGGAAGCTCTCCGCGTCGGCACGCTGGATGTGTGGCTTGCCGTCCTTGCCCTTCCATGCGAATCCGCCGTTCGGCTTGTCGAACTCGGCGTCCGGCCCGCCCGGCTTGCGTGCGCCGGGAGTGTAGGTGCTGGCCTCGGTCGGCATCTTCAGGTTGTCGAGCGCCTTGAAGTCGCTCTCGGACTCACCCTCGGCGTTCGCGTACGCCTTGCCCGCCGCGATGTAGGTCTCGCCAATGTCCGTGACGATGTCGGCGTGATCTTCGAGGATCGTTCGCAGCCGGTTCCCTTTGGTGGTGAACGCCATCGCCAACTGCGTGCCGGAGGTGAGCGTGCCGATCGGCGCGAAATTGTCGAGGCGCAGGTCTGTCACGGCCGCGGCCATGCCGAGCAGGTCGTCGACCAGATCGGCGCAGGCCCGAGCGGCGGCCAGCGCGTCGGCCGCGTCGAACTTCAGATACCCGGCCTGCGCCTGGTTCTTCAGGCCCGACCACGTGCCTGGTTCGAGAGCCATCCCGTTCACCCTTCTTGTCGCGCGGGCGCACCGCGTGCGCCGCGTCAGTCGTCGTTGTCGGCCACCACGGACCGGGGCGCGCGGGCGCCGGAATCGTCATCGACGGGCCAGCGGCTCGGGTCCGGCGGGTTCAGCGGCGGTGGCGGCGCCGTCGGCATGAGCGAGCCCAGATCCGGTGCGCCCTCGATGATCTCGGAGAGTTTCGGCAGGGCGTTCTTGCGTTCCAGCAGCGGACGCATGAGCTCTCGGCTGCGCTCGGCCGCCTTCGCGGCGGCGGCCTGCACCGCGGCGGTGACGTTCTTCGCGATCTCCTCGAGGGTCAGATCCAGGACGTCGTCGGCGAACTTGGTGTCGATCAGGATGCCGTCGGCGTTCACCGTGACCTCGATGCGCTGATCGCACACGCGCACCGTCTCGGTGAGCCGCGAACGCCGCTGCTGCAGTTCGGCGATGCCGCGGAACTGCTCGCCGAGACCCTCCACCAGCGTCGCCATGTCGGCGCGCAGGCGTTCGTTGACGGTGGGCTGCCCCGTCACGGCGTCGGCTTCCCGAACTGGCCGGCGTTGCCGGAGTCGGTAGCGGCCAAGGCGTCCGCGGCATCGCGCTGCCCGGTCGCCATGTCGCCCAACGTGGTCGCGGCGCCGATGGCGCCCTCGATCAGGTTGTCCCGCGCCGCCTTGTAGCCCTTGTCGCCGTCGAAGAACTTGTGGCCGCGCTTGTCATCACCCCACGGCATGACGGTGCCGTCGGACTCGATACCGCTGAGGGTGTTGCGCAGCTTCTCGGCGACCCCCGTGGTGTCGTTCGACAGCTCCCGGGTCAGATCCGAGGCGTGGCGCAGCTTGTGAGGATCGACCTCAAACTGGTCCGCGGCCATGGCATTTCCTCCTGTGTCGTCGGGTTACGGAGTGAACGGGACGTCGACCTGCTCACCGGCGTTCGCGAGTGGGGCATTCCGCGCGTCTGTGGTCGGCAACCACTGCTCTCCCGAGGAGCCACTCGACGATGGCGCGGAGTACGGGCCCGGCAGCGGTTCCACCCACGGCCACTGCTTCGGCCGCGGCTTGCCGCGCACGTCCTTGCCCTCGCCCAGGAACGGTTCGCTGTGGTGTGTGGCGATCGGGTTTCCGTTGCTGCTCCCGCCATTCGCGCCGGTCACCCCAGCACCGGATGGGAGCGGGGGTCGCTGCGCACCGCCCGAGCCGGACGGAGGCGGTGGGGTCCAGCCGCCGTCGACCGAGGACGACCACGAGGTCGGGGGTTGGTGGGTGCGGGCGTCGTGGTAGATCGTGCGGCCCGAGCTACTGCTCGAACTGCTTCCGGCGCTGTGGAACGAACTCGCGGCGTCGTAGTAGACGCTGTTGCCCGAGGCGCTGCTGTGCGAGGACGACGGCCGGTGCGACGAGCCCGCGTGCACCGGCTGGGCCGAGGACGACATGCTCGCGTCGGAAACGCTGGACGGCCGGGAACTCGACCCGCTGGACGAACCGTCGCTGCTCGGTGGCCGGGGCGCCGCATTGCCGGAATGCGGTTTCGGCATCCAGACGTAGGAGCGAATGTCGCCGTGCCCCGGCGGAATCGGCTTGCCGATGGCGAAACCGCCGCGCGCACCGCCCACCACCGCACCCCGCGTGGCACCGCCGACCCAGCCCGGCCCGGAGGCGAACGACGAGAAGTCTCTGGTCACCGCGCCCACGGCCAGGTTGCCGAAGGCGGTGCCGACCACACCGGAGGCGCCACCGATCACCGCGCCACGACCGACCCGGCCCGGGATGTTGTTCAATTGCTTGCCCGCGACCTTGTCGATACCGTGCCCGAGATAGCGCCCGAATTCGCGCCCCGGCACCACGCCCGCGACACCGGCGAGGATGGACAGCCCGAACTCCGTGCCGTTGAAGTGCCGTCGTTTGCCCGCCGCGAGCTGACCGACCTGCACCGAGCCGTTGATGGTCCCGACGATGGCGGTCGCCTCGATGGCCCGCGCACCGTAGACGCCCCAGCCCTTCGCGGTGGGAAAGACCGGCCGCAGCCGCGCGGCTTGGGTCCAGAAGTGCCGCTTGGCGGTCGAAGCACCCAGGCGCGCAGCGAGATTGGTGATCGCCTTCTGCACGAAGTCCTCGAATACCTTCAAGAAGGAGCGCGTGGTGGTGATCGCGGCCGCCTCCACCGCGGGCGCGGTGGGCGGAAAGAGCCAGGCCCACAGGATCTCCAGCGCCAGCCAGGCCAGCGTCACGATGACGGTGATCTTGGTGGCCTGGATTTCGGTGCCCATGTCGAACGTGCTGTCGCCGACGGTGCTCATGAAGTTCGCCAGCGCCTCGATGGAGTGCTCACCGGTGCGCAGCGCGTCGTAGCGGGCGCCCATGGCGGTACCGCCCTCGCCCTGCGGATAGGCGTCGATGGTGGCCTGTTTCGCCGCGTCGACATCGGCGAGCAGGGCCGTCAGCTCCGCGCTCGCCGTCTTCCATGCCTCCGACACCGCCCATGCGACGTCCTCGTCGCCCTCCGGCCAGGTGGTTCCGGCCACCCAGGCCAGCCACTGCAACCCCTCGGGCATGTGAATGGTCATCGTTGCACCGCGGCGGCTCCGCACCGCACCGTCGGAACGCTCACCGCGGCTCTCCTCTCGGCGTCCGATGTCGTGGGATTAGAACGCAGACAACTGAATTCGCGATGACGGGCAAACGAATTCGCCGCACCGGCGCCGTTCGCTCCCGAGTGGTAGCGTGCGGGCCCGATCGAGGAGGTGCCGCCTTTCATGACCGCAGCAGAGGATTCGCTCCCCGCCGTTTCCGAGTCACCGCTCGCCGACGCGGCGAGCCGCCGGATCGCCGCGGAATTGATCGCGCTCGCCCCGCCGGGCTGGCACGAGATGCATGCGGTGTTCGCGCTCACCGCCGTATCGGAGCTGGCGTCGGTCTTCTTCACCGACGAGCACGGCCATCCGGCCCAGGTGTTGCCCTCCGAGGAGGTGCTGGCACTGGTCCGGCGACACCGCGAGGCGTCGGCCGCCCTGCCCGGTGGCCCGTGGTGGCGTTACCTGGTGACGGCGTCGGCGTCCGGCGAGGTCGGCGCCGAGCCCGACTTCGGCGCCGAGCCCTTCCCGGATGACCACCTCTTCCCGCCGGAGGTGTATCGGGCCGACCTCGAGGCGTTTCCGCGGGCGCGGCTCCCGGTCTGGTTGGCGGCCCATATCGGGCACGAGAACCGGCAGTCCCGGCCCACCGAGCAGGCGGGGGCACTGGCCCGGACCGCCACGCTCACCCCGGAAATCGAGACGACATTGCCCGCGCTGCCGTTGCTGGCGATGCGCTGGGCGGCGATCGCCGCGGCGTTCGTGGCGGCCGGATCTCCGTGGGGGCCACGGGTGCTGCCCGCGCTCGGCCTGTTCGAGGGCGCCGAGCGCAGCGGTTCTTCGCTGTGGCTGGTCCCCGGCGACCGCGCGGTGCTCTCCGGCGGAGTATGGAACGACCCGGTGCTGGACGCGGTCTACAACGCCGGCGCTCCCATGCCGGATCTCTACGCGGGCGCGCCGGGGTGGGTGGCGAACCCGCTGCTCAACCCGCGCGCCGGGTCCGGGTTGCTCTCCTTCTGCTACTGGTGGGAGGGCGGCCACTGGTATCGCGGCGCCGCACGGCCCGCGAGCGAGGTCGCGGCCGCGATTCCCGGGGTATGGACCAGGGAGAGCGCAGCCGACATCGTGGCGTCGCTCGCCGAGGAATCGGGCGTCGAAACGCGGAACGGGGCAATGGAACTGGTGCTGGCCGCGGAGCACGGCGCGGCCGAGCGCGCACTGCTGGTGCGGCTTTTCGGCGAGCGCGAGGACGTGGACGGCGCGCTACACCAGCTGGTCATGGCGGGCGCGGCGGACTGATGATGCGGTAACCCGCCTCGTTGCTCGAACTGAGTAGATCGCCCTGACAAGAGGTCCGCGCGCTCGACAGAATCGCCGCTGGCCTCCGGGCGCGGGTTCGCGTCGGGTCTCGGCGCGTTCTGCACTCGGCGCACAGTGGTGTGTCCCGTTCGCGCCCAACGTGTTTCGGCGAGAGAGCGACCCCGGATTCGTCGGGATTGCCGGATCTGGACGGGCCGGTTCCGCCGTGACCAGCGCGCGTCGGCGACCTCCACGTGGCGTGGCAGCGCTTGTCACGAAGAGCTCGTGTATGCGGCCGAGGTCGCGTATGCGCCGGTAGCATCGAGATGCTCGGACGGCTCCGTTGTCGAGGTCGCTTCGCAACCATGCTGCCAGTACGGCTTCGGTGCCCGGATGATCACCGATCCGGGGTCGAATTGCTTGGTAGGCAGCATATTTCGAGATATTAGGACGCTTCGACCGATCGGTCAAATATGTGGCGCTGCGAGCCGCGGGCCCGCTGCGGAACAGGCACCTGATGACGCTCAGGTCGGCCCAGGGCGATGCGCATCGTCGCGGGTGCGGCTGGTCACCGACTCGGTGCCGCCCGCCGCCGCGAGGCGTTCGATCCGCTCGGTCCCGAGCGCTGCGAACCCGCGGCTCGTCGTCGGTTCGGGTAACCGACGAGATGCTCTCGGACGGTTGACAAGCTCGAGACCGTACAAATACTGTTCGGTAACCATGAATCCTGTGCCGTCGTACGAAATTCCGAGAGGGATCGTTGTGCCAATCCACATCGCCATAGTGTAGGTGCGACGTACGCACCTTCCTTCGGGCACTACCCCTCTAGCGCGCGCCGCAATCCTCTGGCATGCCCCTGTAGCGCTTCTTTTTCAGCGTCGCTCGCTGATCAATTGCTCTACTGGGCCCCACGGCACAGCGCGGTCCGGTCCGGATCTGCGCCGTCTCCTCGTGGCCTGGGCTTTCCGAGGAAGACGTTCCGCTTTAAGAGGAAGGCATTCCGCTTTATTCGGAGCGCTTCGCCGACCCTCGGCCACGCCGAAATTCGATATGTCGAAGCATGAACTGCCTGAGCCGGAACTAATCAAATCTTAACGCAATCTTTTGGTTTAACCGCGAATCGATCGTGACGGGGGGTCACAGCGTGCGCTGAGGAAGGATGTTCAGAGGTGAACGGATCGGCCTTTGCCGTCGCTATCGTTGGCATGTCCTGCAGAATGCCGGGAGCGGCCGATCTCGATAGTTTCTGGCAGCTCCTCAGGGCGGGGCGCGCCGCGATCGGCGCAGCTCCTTCCGTACGCGGGAACATCACCGAGCGGGCCGGATTCGTCGACACCGTAGGGCAGTTCGACGCGGACTTCTTCGGAGTATCGCCCAACGAGGCGCGGGCGATCGATCCGCAGCAACTGTTGGCGCTGGAGTTGAGCTGGGAGGCGCTCGAGGACGCCGGGCTGGCCGCCACGGCGCGCGATGCCCGGCCGTGTGGCGTGTTTTTCGGCTGCACCGGCGGCGATTTCGCCGAAATCGTTGCCTCCCAGGGCAGTCCGGGAGTCAGCCGCCATTCTCTGTGGGGTGTCGGACGCGGCATCATCGCCAACCGCGTCTCGAACTACTTCGGTTTCAGCGGTCCGAGCATGGTCGTCGACAGCGCCCAGGCGTCCTCGCTGGTCGCGGTGCATCTGGCCTGTGAGAGCCTGCGCAGCGGCGAGAGCGACGTGGCCCTGGCCGGTGGCCTGAACCTGATTCTGTCGCCGACGAGCGGTGAACGGATCGAGCAGTTCGGCGCGCAGTCGGCGCTGGGCGCGTGCCACACCTTCGACGCGCGGGCCGACGGGTTCGTGCGCGGCGAAGGCGGTGGCGTGGTGGTGCTGAAACCCCTGGCGCGGGCGATCGCCGACGGCGACCGGATTCACGCCGTGATCCGCGGCAGCGCGGTCAACACCGGCAACGAACGCCGTGTGTTGAGCGCCCCGAGCCGGGACGCGCAGGCGACGGCGATCCGCTCCGCTCTGAATGCGGCCGGCGTCGAGGCGTCGTCGGTGCAGTACGTCGAATTGCACGGCACCGGAACACCCGCCGGTGATCCGGTGGAGGCGGCCGCGCTCGGTGAAACCTACGGCGTGCGCCGGGCGCGGAACGCGCCGCTGGCCGTCGGGTCGGTCAAGACGAATATCGGGCATCTGGAGGGCGCTTCCGGCATCGCGGGCCTGATCAAGACCGTGCTCTCGCTGAGTCACCGAGAACTGGTGGCCAGCTTGAACTTCGAGACGCCGAATCCGCGAATTCCGCTCGACGAACTGGGTTTGCGGGTGGTGACGGGTATCGAGGACTGGCCCGCAACCGATGTGCGCAGGGCAGGTGTGTCCTCGTTCGGTATGGGGGGCTCGAATGCCCACGTGATCCTGGAGGAGGCACCCGCCGTCTTCTCCGCCGCGTCCACTGGCGACGTCGCGGTCGGAGCGGTGCCGTGGGTGGTGTCGGCCCGCAGCGAGGATGGCGTGCGCGCGCAAGCGGCCAGGCTACAAGAGTGGTTGCTCCGTCATCCGGAGCTGGATGTGGTCGACGTGGCGCATTCTCTGCTGACCACCAGAGCCCAACTGGAGTGGCGCGGCAATGTCGTCGGGCGCGATCGACAGGAGTTGCTGACCGGTCTGGCGGTCCTGGCCGACCCGACCGCGCCCGCCGCGGCGATCGAGCCGACCATCGGGCGGGCCGAGCAGCGGCGGGTCGCGTTCGTCTTCCCTGGACAGGGCAGCCAGTGGGAGGGGATGGCGCTCGGGCTGTTGGATTCGGGTGGCGCGTTCGCGGAGTCGATTGCGGAATGCGCGACGGCGCTCGCGCCGTACGTGGACTGGTCGCTGACGGCGGTGCTGCGTCGCGAAGAGGCCGCGCCCTCGCTGGATCGCGTGGATGTCGTGCAGCCGGTGCTCTTCGCGGTGATGGTCTCACTGGCCCGGATGTGGCAGGCGGCGGGCGTGCGGCCGGACGTGGTGATCGGCCATTCCCAGGGCGAGATCGCCGCCGCCTACATCGCCGGTGGACTGTCGCTGTCCGATGCGGCGCGCGTGGTCGCTCTGCGGTCCCGGGCGGTCGCCGATGAGCTGGCCGGACACGGCGGCATGGCTTCGATCGGACTCGGCGCGGACGCGGTCCGGGAACGTTTGTCGGCGTACGGGGATCGGCTGTCGCTGGCGGCGGTGAACGGACCGGCGCAGAGCGTGATAGCCGGTGATGTTCCGGCGATGGAGGAGTTTCTCGCCGACTGTGCTCACGACGGTGTGTGGGCCCGTCGGATTCCGGTCGACTACGCGTCGCATTCGAAGGCGGTCGAGCGGCTCCGTGATCGACTGCTCGCGGAACTGGAGCCGATCCGCCCGCGATCCGGTTCGGTGCCGTTCTTCTCGACGGTATCCGCCGACCGGTTGGATACGGCGGAACTGGACGCCGACTACTGGTATCGGTCGCTGCGGGAACCGGTTCGATTCGCCGATGCTGTCACGGCGCTCATCGGCGACGGCGTCGACGGATTCATCGAGGCGAGTCCGCATCCGGTGCTCACGATGGGCATCGGCGTAACCGCCGAGGCGGCCGGTGCGGCCGAGGACGTATCCGTTGTCGGGTCGTTGCGGCGCGGCGCCGGCGGCCCGGAACAGTTCATGGCGTCGCTGGCACAGGCACATTGCGCCGGTGTTCAGGTGGATCCGCGTGCGCTGGTCGCCGGTGGGGCGCGGGTCGACCTGCCGCCATACGCGTTCCAGCGCAGAAACTTCTGGGCCGGTGCGCCGGTCACTTCCGGTGGGAATCTCGCCGATCTCGCGGTGGCCGAGGAGCAAGTTTCCGAGGGCCGGATTTCCGAGGACGGGGAACGAACCGGAGCCTGGGACAACGGACCGCTGGCACGCAAACTACTGGCCGCTCCCGAATATCAGCGCGACACAGTCGTTCTCGATATCGTTCGCGAGCATGCCGCTGCCGTACTGGGCCACGAGTCGGCCCGATCCGTTCAACCCGACCTGCCGTTCACCGAGTTCGGCTTCGACTCCGTCAGCGGGGTGGAGTTGCGGAACCGGCTGACGCGGGCCACCGGTGTGCCGCTGCCGAAGACGCTCATCTTCGACCATCCGACCGCGACCGCGGTCGCGGCATTGCTCCGGGCACGGGTCACGGGCGCCGATCGTGGGCAGCGGCGGATATCGCGACGGACGACCTCGGACGAACCGATCGCGATCGTCGGCATGAGCGCCCGATTCCCGGGCGGTGTGCGCTCCGCCGAGGATCTGTGGGACCTGGTGGCCGCGGGGCGGGACGCGATCGGCGAATTCCCGACCGACCGCGGCTGGGACCTGGACCGGCTGTTCGACCAGGACCCCGACAAGCCGGGCAAGGTCTACTCGCGCCACGGCGGATTCCTCGGCAGTGCGGGCGATTTCGATCCGGGCTTCTTCGGCATCAGCCCTCGCGAAGCGCTGGCGATGGATCCCCAGCAGCGGCTGTTGCTCGAAACAGCATGGGAGGCCTTGGAGGACGCGGGCATCGACCCGACGTCGTTGCGGGGCAGTGACACCGGCGTCTTCGCCGGCGCCTGCTCGTCGGGATACGCCGGCCGGGTGACCGGTGACCTGGAGGGATTCCGGCTGACCGGCACGTCGCACAGCGTCATCTCGGGTCGTGTCGCGTACGTGTTCGGCCTGGAAGGGGCGGCGGTCACGGTGGATACGGCCTGCTCGTCGTCGCTGGTGGCGTTGCACCTGGCGTGTCAGGCACTGCGCCAGGGCGACAGCTCGCTCGCTCTCGCCGGTGGTGTGACCGTCGCGGCGAGTCCGTACCTGTACGTGGACTTCTCCCGACAGCGCGGCCTGGCGCCGGACGGTCGTTGCAAGGCGTTCTCGGCTGCGGCCGACGGTGTGGCGTGGTCCGAGGGTGCGGGTGTCCTTGTGCTCGAACTCCTTTCGGACGCGCAGCGGCTCGGCCACAACATTCTGGCCGTCGTTCGCGGTAGTGCGGTGAACCAGGACGGCGCGAGCAACGGTCTGACCGCTCCGAACGGCCCGGCGCAGGAGCGGGTGATCGCGCAGGCCCTCGCCAACGCGGGGATCTCGGCGGTCGACGTGGACGCTGTCGAGGCGCACGGGACCGGCACGACGCTGGGCGATCCGATCGAAGCACAGGCGTTGATCGCTGCCTACGGACAGGATCGCGGCGATCGGGAGCCGTTGCGGATCGGTTCGCTGAAATCGAATATCGGCCATGCCGTGGCCGCCGCCGGTGTGGCCGGTGTGATCAAGATGGTGCAGGCGATGCGGCACGAGCGGTTGCCGCGAACGCTGCACGTCGATTCGCCGTCGCCGCACGTGGATTGGGCTTCGGGCGCGGTGCGTCTGCTGACCGAAGACGAACCGTGGACCACCACCGAGCGGGTGCGTCGGGCGGGTGTGTCGTCGTTCGGCATCAGCGGCACCAACGCGCATGTGATCCTCGAAGAAGCGCCTGCCGCCCCGGTAGCGGCGGCCGAGGGCGACATCGCAGACGACGCGGAGCGGCAGTCGAACACCACCGCGCCGCTCATCCCACTGCTGGTGTCGGGTAAGGGCGAGACAGGGCTGCGCGCGCAGGCCGCCCGGTTGCGTGCGTGGTTGTCGGAGCGACCGGAGATCGACGTCCCGGATGCGGCCTACGCGTTGGCGACGGCACGAGCGCAGCTGGATGCGCGCAGTGTGATCCTCGGTCGCGATCGGGACGAGCTGCTCGAGCGGTTGACGAATCTCGCCGAATCGGGGACCGGCGCCGGTGTCGTCGCGGGCGCCATCGGTACGGGGCGGACGGCGTTCTTGTGCACCGGTCAGGGTGCGCAGCGGGTCGGTATGGGCGCCGGGTTGTACGAGGCGTTCCCGGCATTCGCGGACGCCTTGGATTCGGTGTGCGCCCAGTTCGATCCAGTGCTGGAGTGCTCGCTGAAGCAACTCATGTTCAGCGGCGCCACCGACGAAACCGGTGTCACGGTGCTGGATCGGACGGAGTTCACCCAGCCCGCGCTGTTCGCCTTCGAGGTGGCGCTGTATCGCCTGCTGGAGTCGTTCGGCGTCACTCCGGATGTGTTGATCGGCCATTCGATCGGCGAAGTCGCGGCCGCGTACCTCGCGGGCCTGTGGTCGCTCGAGGATGCCTGCCGGTTGGTGGCGGCGCGCGGCCGTCTCATGGGCGCCTTGCCCGAGGGCGGGGCGATGCTGGCCATCGCGGCGTCCGAGACCGAAGTGCGCGATGTCGTCGCCCGGTATCCCGGCCGAGTGTCGATCGCGGCGGTGAACGCACTTGCCGCCCTGGTGATTTCGGGTGACGAGGACGCGGTTGCCGAGATCGAACCGCTGTTCGCCGAGCGCGGCAGGAAGACGTCGCGGTTGCGGGTCAGTCATGCCTTCCACTCGCATCGGATGGATCCGATGCTGGCCGAATTCGAGGCTGTCGCGAAGGAATTGACGTACCACCGGCTGCGCCTGCCCGTGGTGTCGAATGTGTCCGGTCGGCTGGCCGGGGACGAGATGACCGAACCTGCCTACTGGGTACGGCAAGTGCGGGCCGCGGTGCGATTCGCGCCGGGTATCGAGACGTTGCTCGACTCGGGTGTGCGTCGCTTCCTGGAAGTGGGGCCCGACGCGGTGCTGGCGGCGCTGACCCGGCAGACCCTTGCGGAGGGCGCGGAGTCGGTGGTGACCGCGGCCACGCGGCGGGATCACGATGAGCCCCAACAGTTCCTGACCATGTTGGCGCACGCTCATACGGCCGGTGTGCGGGTGGATTGGACGCCACTGTTCGGTCGCCGCGCGATGCGGCGAGTTCCGCTGCCCACGTACGCCTTCCAACATCAGCGATTCTGGCTGCCGCCGCGTCCCGAAGCCACCGTCGACGATCTCGGCCACCCGTTGCTGACCGGTGTGGTGCCGGTGGCCGGTAAGGACGAGTACGTTTTCACCGGCCGGTTCTCGCTGCCGACCGACCCGTGGGTCGCCGACCACATGACCTACGGCACCGTGGTGCTGCCGAGCGCGACCCTCGTCGAGTTCCTGCTGGTAGCGGGCAGCAGAATAGGTTGCGGCGTCGTCGAGGAGCTGACCCTGGAGGCTCCGATCCTCCCGTCGGAGGACGACGAGGTCGAACTCCAGGTGTCGGTGCGGGAGCCGGACCGGACCGGGCGGCGGCAATTCAGTTTCTATTTCCGCAAGTCGGGTCGCCGAGCGGGCGAGTGGGTGCGCAACGCCAGCGGTGTACTGGCTCCTTCCTGGGACGGCGACGACGCTCTGCTGGACCGGCTGCGGAACGAGTCATGGCCGCCGGTCGACGCCGAAACACTCGACACCGCATGGATTCCCGAGCGGATCGCCACGGGATCCGGACTCGAATACGGTCCGGCGTTCCTCGGTGTCGACGCCGCATGGGAGCGGGATGGGGCCGTCTTCTCCGAGATCACCCTGGACACCGCGGCCGCGCCCGAACCGGAGCGGTTCGATCTGCATCCCGCTCTGCTCGACCTGGTGATGCACGCCGGGCTGGCCGGGCTCGTCTGGCGCGATCAAGACAGCGATCCGAACACCGGCCGGTTGCTGTTCCGTTGGGGCGGGGCGCGACTGCACCGGCCGTTGGTCAAGGCGACGACGCTGCGAGTCATCGCCACGACGACCGGCCCGGAAACGATCTCCGTCGCGACCGTGGATGATTCGGGACGGCCCGTCGTCTCCGTCGACGCGGTCGTCATGCGGCCGTACGACGTGAAGCAGATGCGCGGCACCCTTGCCGGGGATGACGCCGACCTCTACGAGATCCAATGGACGCCCGCGGCGGTGGCGACGCCGAGTGTGCCCGCGGACCGGATCGCCGTACTCGGTTCGGCGCCGGTCGCCGGAATCGAGGCCAGCTATTCGAACCCCGCAGAACTCGCTGCGGCACAGGCGCTTCCGGACGTCGTGCTCTGGCAGACGGAGGTCGGCGCCGCGGCCGACGATCCAGCGGCCGTTCGCGGACACCTGGAGACGGTGTTGGCGACGGTGCAGGCCTGGCTGGCCGAAGATCGTCTGGCCGACACTCGCCTGGTCGTGCTGACCACGAGCGGCGCCGGGCTGCCCGGCGAGACACCGGATCTCGCCGCGGCGGCCGTCCGGGGTCTGATGCGCAGCGCGCAATCCGAATACCCGGGCCGATTCGTCCTCCTCGACGCCGACCCGTCGGCCGCCGTGCCCATGGCCGACCCGACGCTGGTCGCCGCGGTGATCGCGGCGGGCGAAGAGCAGGCCGCGGTGCGCGCCGGATCGCTACTCGTGCCCAGACTGGTGCGAGCGCGCGCCGCGGACGAAGCCGAGCCGCCGCCATTCGGCGACGGCACCGTACTGATCACCGGCGGTACCGGCGGCCTCGGCGCACTCGTGGCTCGTCACCTGGTCTCCGCACACGGAGTTCGCCGTCTGCTACTGGTCTCCAGGCGAGGTGAAACCGCGGATGGTGCAACGGAACTGGTGTCCACGCTGTCGGAAGCGGGCGCTGCTGTCCGGGTAGCGGCCTGCGATGTGGGCGATCGCGAAGCCCTCCGTGCACTCCTGGGTTCGATCGATGCCGATCATCCGCTGACCCGCGTAGTACACGCGGCGGGCGTCCTCGACGACGGCACCCTCGCGGGCCTGACCGCCGAGCAACTGCGGCGCGTGTTCGACTCGAAGGCCGCGGCCGCATGGCATCTGCACGAGCTCACTCGCGATCGTGACTTGTCGGCCTTCGTGCTGTTCTCGTCCGTCGCGGCGACGATCGGTACGGCGGGACAGGGCAACTACGCCGCGGCCAACGCGTTCCTCGACGCGCTGGCACACCGCCGCCGAGCCGAAGGGCTGTCCGCGATATCGCTGGCGTGGGGGCCCTGGAATTCGGCTGCCGGTATGACCGGCGCTTTGGACCGCAGCGCCGTCGCCCGCTGGGAAAGGCTCGGTCTCCATCCCCTCGCCAACGACGAAGGTCTCCGCCTGTTCGATGCGGCGACCAGCCGCGCCACCGCGCACGTGGCAGCGATCGGGTTCGACCCGGCGGAGCTGCGGCGCGAAGCGCGCGACGGTGCGGTGCCCACGGTGCTCCGCGGGTTCCTGCCCCGCACAACGGACCGGCCCGCGGCGGCGTCGAGTTCGCTGGGTACCCGGCTGAGCGGGGTACCGGAAGCCAAACGCGCCGAAGTGGTGCTCGACGTGGTCCGGGAGCACGCGGCAGCCGTGCTCGGTCATGGTTCCGCCGAAGATATTGGTCCCGACCAGCGATTCGACGCATTGGGATTCGACTCGCTCGGCGGCGTCGAGTTCCGCAACCGCCTGTCCAAGGCCACCGGTGTCCAGCTGCCGTCCACGCTGGTCTTCGATCACCCCACCGCCGCGGCGGTCGCCACCCTCTTGCACGCCAAGATCGCGGGAACGGAGTCCGATTCCAGGACGACCCGGGTGTCGCGTCGCGTCCGCGTGGACGAGCCCATCGCGATCGTCGGCATGAGCTGCCGGTTCCCCGGCGGCGTCCGAACCCCGGAGCAGTTGTGGGATCTGGTGCGCTCGGGTACCGATGCCACCACGGAGTTCCCGAACGATCGCGGCTGGGATCTCGAGCGGCTGATCGACCAGGACCCGGACAAGCCGGGGACGGTCTACAGCCGCGGCGGTGGATTCCTCGATGACGCTGCTGATTTCGACGCCGGATTCTTCGGGATCAGCCCACGCGAGGCCCTGGCGATGGATCCGCAGCAGCGGTTGCTGCTGGAAGCGTCCTGGGAGGCATTGGAGCGATCCGGAATCGACCCGGTCACGTTGCGCGGCAGCGATACCGGCGTGTTCGCGGGCGCGTGCGCCTCGGGGTATGTCGACCGCGTCACCGGCGACCTCGAGGGATACCGGCTGACCGGCACCACCCACAGCGTCGTCTCCGGCCGCGTCGCCTACGCGTTCGGCCTGGAGGGGCCAGCGGTCACGATCGATACCGCATGCTCGTCGTCATTGGTGGCCTTGCACCTGGCGTGTCAGGCGTTGCGTCAGGGCGAGACGTCGCTGGCCTTGGCGGGCGGCGTCACCGTGGCGGCGACCCCTTATCTTTCCGTGGATTTCGCGCGGCAACGGGGCCTGTCGCCGGATGGCCGGTGCAAGGCGTTCTCCGCCGCGGCCGACGGTGTGGCCTTCGCCGAAGGCGTGGGCGTCCTGGTCTTGGAGCGACTGTCCGACGCGCAGCGGCTGGGCCACGACATCCTGGCCGTCGTCCGGGGCAGCGCGGTGAATCAGGACGGTGCCAGCAATGGCCTGACAGCGCCGAACGGCCCGTCGCAGGAGCGCGTGATCGCGCAGGCCCTCGCGAATGCCGGGCTCACGCCCGCCGACGTGGACGCGGTGGAAGCGCACGGGACCGGCACTCCCCTGGGGGATCCCATCGAAGCCAACGCGTTGATCGCCGCATACGGGCAGGAGCGTGGGGATCGGGAGCCGCTGCGCATCGGATCGATCAAATCGAATATCGGTCACACCGTCGCGGCGGCCGGTGTCGGCGGCGTGATCAAGATGGTGCAGGCGCTGCGACACGAAACCCTGCCTCCGACCCTGCACGCGGAAACGCCGTCCCCGCATGTGGATTGGTCGTCCGGCGCGGTGCGTCTGCTGAACCGGCCGGAGCCATGGCGCTCAGGGGGGACGGTCCGTCGAGCCGGAGTGTCGTCGTTCGGAGTCAGCGGCACCAACGCGCACGCGATCATCGAGGAGGCGCCCGCCCCGCGGTCCGTCGTCTCGCCACCGGCTATCGACCACGCTCCGACGGCGGCGCCGTGGCTGGTGTCGGCCAAGACCGAGACCGCCCTGCGGGCACAGGCGGCGAACCTCCAGCAGTGGCTGATCGATCACCCCGATGCCGATCCGGCGGATGTGGCGTATTCGCTGGTAACGACACGCGCGCAGCACGAGTGGCGGGCAGCGGTCCTCGGCTCCGATCGCGACGAACTGCTGGCGCGGCTGGCGACGCTCGCCACCGGAACTTCCTCGGCCGGAGTGGTTTCCGGCACGGTGGGCTCCGGCAAGACAGCCTTCCTGTTCACCGGTCAGGGCGCGCAGCGGGTGGGTATGGGCGCAGGTCTCGCCAAGGCCTTCCCGGTATTCGCCGCCGCGCTGGACGAGGTGTGCGCCCAGTTCGATCCGCTGCTGGGCTGCTCGCTGAAGCAGGCGATGGTCACCGGGCACCTGATCGACGACGAAGGAGTCGCCGCGGAGCCCGGGATTCTGGATCGGACACGCTTGACCCAGCCCGCGCTCTTCGCGTTCGAAGTGGCGCTGTCTCGGCTGCTGGAGTCGTTCGGACTGGTCCCGGACATGGTGCTCGGGCATTCGATCGGTGAACTGGCCGCGGCCTATGTGGCCGGTGTCTGGTCGCTGGAGGATGCCTGCGCGCTGGTCGCGGCACGAGGGCGGCTGATGGATGCGCTGCCCTCCGGCGGCGCGATGCTCGCGGTCGCCGCGTCCGAGCCGGAAATCAGCGCGGCGATCGCCGGATTCGGCGAACGTGTGTCGGTGGCAGCGGTGAATGCGCCTGCGTCCGTGGTGGTCTCGGGTGACGAGGACGCCATCGACGAGATCGATCGGCAGTTCACCGAGCGGGGCCGCAAGACCAGCCGACTGCGGGTGTCGCATGCGTTCCATTCCCCGCGGATGGAGCCCATGCTGGCCGAGTTCGAGTCCGTGGCGGCGCGAGTGACCTTCAACGCCCCGCGTATCCCCCTGGTGTCGAACGTCTCCGGACGGATCGCGGGAGACGAGATCCTGGATCCGGGGTACTGGGTGTCGCAGGTGCGCGCCGCGGTGCGTTTCGCGCCCGGCGTCGAGACGCTGTCGGCGTCGGGCGTGCGCCGGTTCCTCGAAGTCGGACCCGACGCGGTGCTGGCGGCGATGACGCGGCACACGCTGTCCGCGGAGGACGAGGCTCGATCGGTGGTCGCCGCGGCGGCCCGCCGGGATCACGACGAGGTCGAGCAGTTCCTGACGCTGCTCGGCCACGCGCACACCGCCGGGCTGGCCGTCGACTGGAATCCGCTGTTCGACACCCGCCGGGTGTCACGAATCGCTCTGCCCACCTACGCCTTCGAACATCGGCGATACTGGCTCGAACCCAGTCTCGAGGAGACCCGGAACGCGACCTCGGAACACCCGCTGCTCACCGACGTGGTGCGCGTGGCCGATCGCGACGAGTGGCTGTTCACGGGGCGGCTCTCGCTGCGCACCCATCCATGGATCGCCGACCACACCACCTACGGCGTTGTGCTCGTCCCGAGTGCCGCGCTCATGGAGATGCTGCTGGTAGCGGGTCCGCGGATCGGCTGCGGCGCCGTGGAGGAGCTCATCCTGGAGGCGCCGATCCTGCCGCCGGCGGAGGGCGACGTCGAACTCCAGGTTTTGGTGCGCGAATCCGATCCTGCGGGACGTCGACCGTTCACGTTCCACTACCGCCGCACCGGCGACGCGGCCGACGGCGAGTGGACGCGCAACGCCAGCGGCGTGCTGAGCAGCCGAGAGCTGGTCGACATCGGACTGATGGACATGCTGCGCGAGGCGCCGTGGCCGCCCGTCGACGCCGAACCGGTCGATACCGACTGGATTCCGGCCCAGGTGGCGCGTGCAGCCGGACTGGAATACGGTGCCTCGTTCCTCGGCGTCGACGCCGCGTGGCGCAGTGGTGACACGGTCTTTTCCGAGGTCACCTTGAATCCGGAATTCCCAGCTGAACGGTTCCAACTGCATCCGGCGCTGTTCGACATGGTGATGCATGCGGGTATCGCCTGTTTGATCTGGCCCGACCACAAGGGCGATCCCGCCGAGGGCAAACTCCTGTTCCGTTGGGGCGGAACGCGAATCCACACCACGTCCACGGTAAGGACGTTGCGGGTGATGGCGATCCGGCGCGGCGGTGAGGCGATCACCGTCGTGGCCGTAGACCAGGACGGAAGTCCGGTGGTCACCATCGACGAAGCGGTCATGCGTTCCTACGACGTCCAGCAGTTCCGCGCCACCTTGCCGGGCGGACGCGCGGCACGGTACGGGTTGCGCTGGGCGACGGTGGAGATGCCCGACGGACGCACCTCGACCGGAAGCGCAGCCGTGCTCGGAGCCGCGCACGTCGACGGAATCGACGAGCGGTATCCGGATCTGGCCGCGCTCGCCTCGGCTTCGACCGTTCCGGACGTCGTGGTCTGGTCCGAAGGCGCTGCACGACAAGGTGATTCGAAGGGGCCCGCGCGCGATCGGGTCAACGCCGCGTTGCGCACGGTACGAGACTGGTTGGCCGACGAGCGATTCGCACGGTCACGGCTGGTCGTGCTGACCAGCCGTGCGGCATCCTTGCCCGAGGAGACGCCGGATACCGCATCGGCTGCGGTGTGGGGGCTGATACGGAGCGCTCAGACCGAATACCCGGAGCGGATAGTCCTGCTCGACACCGGTGAATCGACCGGTGCACAACCGCTTTCGTCAGATTCGATCCGAGCCGTGCTGGAGACCGGCGAGCCGCAGGTGGCAGTGCGGGACGACCGCGTCCTGATACCGCGACTGGAGGCACTGACCTCGAGAGATGTCACAGAGCCAGTGTCGTTCGGCCCCGGAACCGTTCTGATCACCGGCGGGACCGGCGGATTGGGCGCGCTGCTGGCCAGGCACCTGGTCACCGCACACGGTGTGCGGCGACTGCTGCTGGTCTCCCGCCGTGGCGAGCGTGCCGACGGTGCGACGGAACTCGTGGCGGAACTGTCCCGATCCGGCGCCGAGGTACGGATCGCCGCCTGCGATGTGGCCGACCGCGACGCGCTCCGCGATCTGCTGTCCGACCTGCCCGCGGAGCGCCCGCTCACCGGTGTCGTCCACACGGCGGGCGTGCTCGACGACGGCACGTTCCATACACTCACCGAGGACCAGGTCGATCGGGTGTTCGCGGCCAAAGCCGATGCGGCGTGGCATCTGCACGAGCTCACCCGGGACATGAATCTGTCGGCGTTCGTGATGTTCTCCTCGATCGCCGGAATGATCGGTTCGGCCGGGCAGGCGAATTACGCTGCCGCGAACAGCTTCCTGGATGCCCTCGCGAGACAACGCCGCGCCGCGGGACTTCCGGCACTCGCACTCGCCTGGGGTCCGTGGCAGCAGGACATCGGCATGACCGGCGCGTTGGATCGCACCGCCATGAGACGGTTGGAGCGTCTGGGCCTGGCTCCGCTGGACCGCGCCGACGGCCTGCGGTTGTTCGACGAATCGCTGACCACGGCCGAACCGGTGCCGGCGCTGTTGCAGCTGGATACCGACAAACTGCGCATGGAAGCGCACACCGATCCGATTCCGGCGGTGCTGCGTGGGTTCGTTCGCGCCCGCGGCCGGTCGGCCCCGGCATCGAGTGCTGAACCGTCGCTCGGGGAGCGGCTGAACGGTGTGGCGGAGGCGAAGCGACGCGGGATCGTCCTGGACCTGGTGCGCGAACACGTCGCGGCGGTACTGGGTTACGGGTCGGCCGACGACATCGGACCCGATCGCGGCTTCAGCGAACTCGGCTTCGATTCCCTCGGCGGAGTCGAATTCCGGAACCGGCTCTCGAAAGTGACCGGGCTCTCGCTGCCCTCGACCTTGGTCTTCGACTACCCGACCGCGGGAGAGGTCGCCGACTACCTGCTGTCGCAGACCGTGGTGACGACACCCGCGCAACCGACGCCTGTGGCGTCCGACGACATAGCACGGCTCGAGGCCCTGCTCGAGCGGATCATCGCCGATGGCGGTGACAACGACGAGACCGTCGCCGGATTGCGGGGCGTCAACGAGCGCCTGCGCACCTATCTGGCAGGCACGTGGTCGGACGGTGAGTTCGACGACCTCGAATTCAGTTCCGACAGCGAGCTCATGGACCTTATCGACGAGGAGTTCGGCCCAGCATGACCAACCCCGGCACCAGCAACGAGGAACGGCTCAGCCGGTATCTGCGCAAGCTCACCGGAGACCTCCGCGCCGCCAAGAAGCACATCCAGCACCTCGAGGACCGGGCCGGCGAACCGATCGCGATCGTCGGCATGAGCTGCCGTTATCCGGGTGGCGTCGAAACTCCGGCACAACTGTGGGACGTGGTCGCCTCCGGCGCCGACGCCGTCGGCCCCTTTCCGGCCGACAGGGGCTGGGATCTGGAGCGGCTGTTCGACACCGATCCGGACACGCCCGGAACCGTCTACACCCGCGAAGGCGGATTCCTGAACGCCGCAGGCGATTTCGATGCCGGCTTCTTCGGTATCGGCCCGAGTGCGGCCCTGGCGATGGACCCGCAGCAACGGCTGTTCCTGGAAACGGCCTGGGAGGCGCTGGAGGACGCCGGTATCGATCCGGTGACACTGCGCGGCAGCGACACCGGAGTGTTCGCCGGCGTGATCCACCAGGACTACGGCCCGCGCGTCGGTTCGCCCGGCCTCACCGCCGAGGCGGAAGGCCATGCCTACCTGGGTGTTTCGAACAGTGTCCTGTCCGGGCGGGTGGCCTTCACCTTCGGTTTCAAGGGCCCGGCGCTGTCGGTGGACACCGCGTGCTCGTCGTCGCTGGTCGCCCTGCACCTGGCCTGCCACGCGCTGCGACAGGGCGACACCTCGCTGGCACTGGTCGGCGGCGTCACCGTGATGTCGGATCCGGCCCTGTTGATCGCGTTCGGACGCCAGCACGCGCTGTCCCCGGACGCGCGGTGCAAGGCCTTCGCGGCGGCGGCGAACGGGACGGGCTTCTCCGAGGGCCTCGGCATGCTCGCGATCGAGCGCCTGTCCGATGCGCGCAGGCACGGCCACCGGGTGCTCGCGGTCATCCGCGGCAGCGCGGTCAACCAGGACGGCGCCAGCAACCGGCTGACCGCGCCGAACGGTCCGTCGCAGGAGAAGGTGATCGCGCAGGCGCTCGCCAATGCCGGTCTCACCCCGGCCGACGTCGATGCGGTCGAAGCACACGGCACCGGTACCACCCTCGGCGACCCGATCGAGGCGCAGGCGCTGATCGCCGCCTACGGACGCGATCGCGCCGGAGAACCGCTGCGGATCGGCTCGCTCAAGTCGAACATCGGCCACACCTCGGCCGCGGCCGGTGTCGGCGGCGTGATCAAGATGGTGCAGGCGATGCGCCACGACCTGCTGCCCGCGACACTGCACGTCGATGCGCCGACCCCGCATGTGGACTGGTCCGCGGGCTCGGTGCGGCTGCTCACCACGGCGGAACCCTGGCCAGCGGGGGAGCGAGTCCGGCGCGCCGGTGTGTCCTCCTTCGGCGCCAGTGGCACGAACGCGCACGTGATTCTGGAGGAAGCCCCTGCTCTGGAGGATGCTTCCACCGAGACGACGGGCGAGGCGCCCGATCAGGGTGCGAAAGCCGTGGCGGCGGGAATCTGCACCTGGCTGCTCTCGGCGAAGACCGAGGACGGCCTGCGCGCGCAGGCGGCCAAGCTGCGCCAGTTCGCGATCGAGCACCCCGACGTGGCGGTCGACGATATCGGCTATTCGCTCCTGACCACGCGCGCCCGCTTGGACTGGCGGGGCGCGGTGGTCGCGGGCGATCGCGACACACTGCTGGCAGGCCTGGCGGCGCTCGCGGAGCACGGCGCGGCGTGCACGGCCGCCGGTGTGGCGGCAGCACAGGCGATGTCGCGCAAAACCGCTTTTCTGTGCACCGGGCAAGGTGCTCAGCGGGCCGGTATGGGACGTGAACTCTACGAAGCGTTTCCGGTGTTCGCCGCGGCGCTGGACGAGGTGTGTGAACAGTTCGATGCACTGCTGGGCGTTTCGCTGCGGCAGGTGATGTTCACCGGCGGCGGGCCGGACGACGACGGCCTGCTGGATCGAACGGATTTCACCCAGCCCGCCCTGTTCGCCTACGAGGTCGCGCTGTTCAGGCTGCTGGATTCGTTCGGCGTCACACCGGATTACCTGATCGGACATTCGATCGGCGAGCTGGCCGCCGCGTACCTCGCCGGTGTCTGGACGCTTCCGGACGCGTGTCGGCTGGTCGCGGCGCGGGGCCGCCTGATGGGCCTGCTGCCCGAAGGCGGAGCGATGCTGGCCGTCGCGGCGAGCGAACACGAAGTCTCCGAGGCACTCGCCGGTCGGGCCGACCGGGTGTCCCTCGCCGCGGTGAACGCGCCGCAGGCCGTGGTGGTGTCCGGTGACGAGGACGCGGTGGCGGCGATCGAGCAGCAGTTCGCCGACCGCGGGCGAAAGACCTCCCGGCTGCGGGTGTCGCACGCGTTCCATTCCCACCGGATGGACCCGATGCTGGCCGAGTTCACCGCTGTCGCACGGGATATCGGCTACCGCCGCCCGCAGCTGCCGCTGGTGTCGAATCTGTCCGGGCGGATCGCGGGCGACGAAGTGCTCGATCCGGCCTACTGGGTCCGGCAGGTGCGCTCGGCCGTGCGCTTCGCGACCGGGATCGAGTCGCTGGCGGCCGCCGGGGTGCGCCGATTCCTCGAAGTCGGTCCGGACGCCGTCCTGGCGGCCATGACCAGGCAGAGCCTGCCGGAGGATCTCGAAGCGGAGTCGTCGGTGATCGCCGCCGCCCGCCGCGGGCACGGCGAGGTCGCGCAGTTCGTGACCGGTCTGGCGCGGGCGCATGCGGCCGGCGTCGAGGTCGACTGGCGGGTGTTCTTCGCCGCCCGCCCCGTTTCGCGAGTGTCGTTGCCCACTTATGCCTTCCAGCGTCGCCGCTACTGGCTCGAGACGACACCGGGCATCGCGGCCGCCGATTCCCTGGGGCTGCGAGTGGTGGCTCACCCCATGCTGGACGCGGCCGTGCCGATGGCAGCCGGTGGTGTCGTGCTGACCGGGCACCTGTCCGCGCTGTCGCAGCCGTGGCTGGCCGACCACGTCATCGGCGGGGTCATGTTGCTGCCAGGGACCGGGTTCGTGGAGTTGGCGTTGCGTGCCGGTCGGGAAGCCGGGTGCCCGGTGATCGAGGAGTTGATGCTGCGGGCGCCGCTGGTGTTCCCCGCGTCGGGCGGGGTGCGGATTCAGGTCGTCGTCGGCGGACCCGAGCCGGAGTCGGCGCAGCGGTCGCTCTCGATCTATTCCCGCGGTGCGCACGACCACGACGGCCAGTGGGAACTGCACGCGCATGGACTGCTGACCAGCCGAGACGACACGGCTGTGCCCGAACCGGAGGCCTGGCCGCCTGCCGCGGCGAGCGCTGTCGAGATCGATTACACGAAGTTCTTGTCGCGCGGCTACGACCTGGGACCGGCCTTCCAGGGTGTGCGGGCGCTGTGGCGCCGTGGCGACGAGGTGTTCGCCGAGATCGCCGTCGACGCGGACACCGGCGTGCACAGTGCGGGATTCGGCATCCATCCGGCGTTGCTGGACGCGACCCTGCAGTCGGGACTGCTGGCCGGTGTGCAGGAGGTACCGCCCGGTCAGGTCGTCTTGCCGTTCGGGTGGCAGTCGGTGGCGCTGTACGCGGCCGAGGCCTCGGTGCTGCGGGTGCGGCTGACCGTGACCGGTTCGTCGGTGTCGGTGTCGATGACCGACGGGCACGGGCAACCGGTGCTGTCGGGCGAGATGACGACTCGTTCGACCCCGGTGGCGCGACTGGCCGCGACCGCTGCGGCCGCTCCGGTCCTGGAGCTGGTGTGGTCGCCGACCGAATCCGAGTTGCCCGTGGTGGAGTCGGAAGTGGGCCGGTGGGATCGGCTGGGACCGGACTCGCCGGTGCCCCCGCTGGTCGTGGTCGAGGCCGGGTCCGGCTGGACCGAGCACACCGGCGCCGATCCGGTGACCACGACCCACGCCGAAGTCGCCCGGATGCTCGAGGTGGTGCAGGCGTGGCTGGGGCAGGACCGGTTCGCGTCGAGTCGGCTGGTGGTCGCGACGCGCGGCGCGGTCGCCCTGCCCGGTGAGGATGTCACGGATCTCGCGGGTGCCGCGGTGTGGGGTTTGGTGCGGAGCGCGCAGTCGGAGGACCCGGGCCGAATCCATTTGGTCGACACGGACACTCGTATCGATGAGCGGCTCGGTGCGCTGGCCGCGGCCGAACCACAGGTGGTGGTGCGCGCCGGTGTCGTCCACACCGCGCGGCTCACCCGGCCCGCGACCGCCTCGGCCGCCGCCGACGCCTTCGGCACGGGAACGGTGCTGATCACCGGTGGCACCGGTGGTTTGGGTGCGGTGGTCGCCCGGCACTTGGTCGTCGAGCACGGCGTGCGGTCGTTGCTGCTGGTCAGCCGCCGTGGCCCGCGAGCAGACGGTATCGCGGCTCTGTCCGGCGAGTTGGAGCGACTGGGTGCGCGGGTGCGGGTGGAGGCGTGTGACGTCACCGATCCCGGCGCGGTGCGGCGTTTGGTGGCCGAGGTGTCCGAGCCGTGGCCGTTGACCGGGGTGATCCATGCAGCGGGCGTCCTCGACGACGGGGTCGTCGCGGCGTTGACCGCCGACCGGATGGATGCGGTCCTGGCGCCGAAGGCCGACGCCGCCTGGTATCTGCACGAGGCGACCGCGGATCTGAATCTTGCCGCGTTCGTGGTGTTCTCGTCGGTGTCCGGCACGATCGGCGGCCCCGGGCAGGCCAACTACGCGGCGGCGAACACCTTCGTCGACGGTCTGGTGGCCCATCGGCGTGCACGCGGGCTTGCCGGTCGGTCGCTGGCCTGGGGTCCGTGGGCACGCTCCAGCGGTATGACCGGACACCTGACCGATGCCGATGCGGCCCGGATGACGCGCACCGGATTCACCGCTTTGTCGGACGAGCAGGCTTTGGCGGCGTGGGATTCGGTGCTCGAAACGGGTTCGGGCCACGCGGTGATCGCCGGCGTGGACACCTCCGCGATCCGCGCCAAGGCCGAGGCCGGACTGCTGCCGCCTCTGCTCCGCGAACTGGTACCGCGGGCGGTCACCCGTCCGGCGGCGACCTCGATGGTGATATCCGGTCTGCGACAACGGCTCGCCGGCCTGGACGCCGATCGGCAGCGGCAGGTCGTGCTCGATGCCGTCCGTGCGCACGTGACGGCCGTACTCGGCCGGGACGCCGTGTCCGCCCTCGATGCCGACCGCAGCACCTTCCAGGATCTGGGATTCGATTCACTGGGTGCGGTCGAGCTGCGCAACCGGCTCAAAGCGGATACCGGCCTGGCGCTGGCGGCCACCGTCGTTTTCGACTACCCCACACCCGCCGCGCTGGCCGAGCATCTTCGCGAACAACTCTCGGACGGGCCAGGGGAAAAACCGGCTCGCTCGATCGACGCGATATTCGAGGATTTGGAATCCGCCCTCGCGACCGGAAATCGGGGCGAAGAGGAAAAGGTCCGGATCGCGGTTCGGTTGCAGTCCATCGCGGCCAGTTGGGCAGCGCGAATCGACACCGCCGGTGTCCACCGCGACGCCGATGTGGAAGACGCCGACGCAGCAGAGCTTTTCGCGATTCTCGACAGCGAACTAGAAGCCTGAGCACTGAATTCCTCGAGCCTGGCTCGAGTTCGGAAGGATTGCGGGAACTTAGATGGTCGACGACGACAAGACCCTTGACTACCTGAAGCGCGTGACGGTCGATCTGCGCCAAACGCGCAGGCGGCTGCGGGAAGTCGAGGATCAGAAATTCGAGCCCATCGCGGTCGTGGGTGTCGCGTGTCGCTACCCGGGTGGCGTGGCCTCTCCGGAGGATCTGTGGAATCTGGTGTCGGAGGGCGTCGACGCGATCGGTGAGTTCCCCACCGACCGCGGTTGGGACGTGGACGGGCTCTACGACCCGGACCCGCAGGCGCGCGGGAAGTCGTACACGCGCTCGGGCGGATTCCTCTACGACGCAGCGGAATTCGACGCGGAGTTCTTCGGGATCAGCCCGCGCGAGGCACTGGCGATGGACCCGCAGCAGCGGATCCTGTTGGAAACCTCCTGGGAAGCTCTGGAACGAGCCGGTATCGACCCGTCGACGTTGCGCGGATCCGACACCGGCGTCTTCGCCGGTGCGTCGAACGGCGAGTACGCCGATATGCTGCACGCCGGTCCGGTGGATCTGCGGGGCTACCTGCTGACCGGTACGACGGGCAGCGTGGTGTCGGGCCGGGTGGCGTACGCGCTCGGCCTGGAGGGCCCGGCGGTGTCGGTGGACACCGCGTGCTCGTCGTCGCTGGTCGCGGTGCATCTCGCGGTCCAGTCGCTGCGCTCGGGGGAGTGCGCGATGGCGCTGGCAGGCGGCGTGACGGTCATGGGTTCGCCGGGAATGTTCGTGGAGTTCTCCCGGCAGCGGGGGCTGGCGGCCGATGGCCGGTGCAAGTCGTTCGCCGCGTCGGCGGACGGCACGGGCTGGTCCGAAGGCGCGGGCATGCTGGTGCTCGAGCGGCTGTCCGACGCGCGGCGCCACGGGCATCGAGTGTGGGCGGTCATCCGCGGAACGGCGATCAATCAGGACGGCGCGTCCAACGGCTTGACCGTGCCGAACGGTCCCGCGCAGCAGCGGGTCATCCGTGCCGCGCTGGCCAACGGGCGGCTCTCGACCGACGACGTGGATGTGGTGGAGGCGCACGGCACCGGCACGGTGCTGGGAGATCCGATCGAAGCGCACGCCCTGCTCGCCACCTACGGACAGGACCGTGATCCGCAGCGACCACTGTGGCTCGGGTCGCTGAAATCCAATATCGGTCACTCGGTGGCCGCGGCCGGTGTCGGCGGCATGATCAAGATGATCATGGCGATGCGCCAGGGGGTGATGCCGCCGACCCTGCATGTCGACGAGCCCACCCCGCGGGTGGACTGGTCCAGCGGCGCGATCGAACTGCTGACCCGGAAGCGGGAGTGGCCCGAGGAAGCGGACCGGCCTCGCCGGGCCGCGGTGTCCTCCTTCGGCATCAGCGGCACCAACGCGCATGTCGTCCTCGAACACGTATCCGTAAGCGAGCCAGCAGAATCCGAGCCGGGCACCAACCTCGGCGGCGCGGGAAGCGCTGTCGCGGTCGCGGTTCCGTGGGTGGTGTCGGCGAAGTCGGAGGCCTCGCTCCGCGCGCAGGCAGCGCGGTTGCACGAGTTCGTCGCCGCCGATCCCGAGGTGTCGGTGTCCGAGGTGGCGCATTCGCTGATCGCGACTCGCACGCTGTTCGCGCATCGGGCCGTGGTCGTGGGGGACGACCGGACCGAGCTGCTGCGCCGGCTGGCCACGGTGGCGGCGGGCGAACCCGGTCCCGATGTCGCCGTCGGTTCCGGCGCGGCGTCACGGGTCGGCGTGATGTTCGCCGGGCAGGGCTCCCAGCGGGCGGGCATGGGTCAGCAGCTGTATCGACGATTCCCGGTGTTCGCCGAGGCCTTCGACCAGGTCTGCGCGCGGCTGGATCCGCTGCTGGGGCTCTCCTTGCGCGACGCGATCAGCGCCGGAACCGAATTGGAGCAGACCCGGTTGACCCAGCCGGCGCTGTTCGCGGTCGAGGTGGCGCTGTATCGCCTGCTCGAATCCTGGGGCGTCACCGCGGACGTGGTGTTCGGGCATTCGATCGGTGAGATCGCCGCCGCGCATGTCGCCGGCGTGCTGAGCCTGGCCGACGCGTGCACGTTGGTCGCGGCGCGGGGCCGGTTGATGCAGGAATTGCCCACCGGCGGAGCGATGCTCGCGGTGCAGGCCGGTGAGCAGGAGGTCATCGCGCTGCTGGACGGCGTCGACGGGGTGGACGTGGCCGCCGTCAACGGCCCTGCGGCGGTGGTGATCTCCGGTCGCGCGGAGGTCGTGGACGTGCTCGCCGAGCAGCTGCGCGAGCGGGGACGGCGCGTCAAACGGTTGCGGGTCAGCCATGCCTTCCATTCCTCGTTGATGGAACCGATGCTGGCGCTGTTCGCCGAGGTGGTCGCGACACTGCGCTTCGATCCGCCTCGAATCCCGGTGATCTCGACCGTCACCGGGGCGGTGGCGGATCCCGGCCTGTGGTGCTCGCCGCAGTACTGGGTCGACCAGGTGCGGCGGCCGGTGCGGTTCGCCGACGCCGCGGCCGCGGCCTGGGCCGACGGTGTGGACACCTTCGTGGAAGTGGGTCCCGACTCGGTGCTGTCGGCGATGACAGCCGAGTGCCTGCCCGAGGCGGCGACCGCGGTGGCGGTGCTGCGTCCCGAGCGTGACGAACCCGCCGAGATCCTCGCCGCGGTCGCGCGGTTGTCGGTGCGTGCGGTGCCTGTCCGCTGGAACGCTGTGCTCACGAACCCGAATCCGGCACCGGTGGATCTGCCCACCTATGCCTTCGACCGCAGGCGCTTCTGGCTCGAACCCGCGCTCGGCGCCGCCGGTGTCGAATCGGTGGGCCTCGGCGCGATGGGGCATCCGCTGCTCGGTGCGGTCGTGTCGGAAGCGAAGTCCGGCGACGTGCTGCTGACCGGTCGATTGTCGGTGGCGACGCAGCCGTGGCTGGCCGACCACACCGTCGCCGGGTCGGTCCTGCTGCCGGGAACCGGCTTCGTCGAGCTGGCCTTGCGTGCCGGCGCCGAAGCCGGATATCCGGTGATCGACGACCTGACGCTGCATGCGCCGCTGCTGCTGCCCGCCTCGGGCGGTGTGCGGATCCAGGTCGTCGTCGGCGGGACCGGACCGGAGTCCGCGCAACGGCAGATCTCGATCTACTCGCGCGACGAGCACGACCCGGACGGTCAGTGGCTCCTGAACGCGCGAGGCCAGCTGACCACCCTGGACGACACGGCCGCGCCCGCGTCGGAGACCTGGCCGCCGGCCGCGGCGACCGATCTCGATGTCGCGTCCGCGTACGCGGCCCTGTCGGCACGGGGCTACGAATACGGTCCGGCCTTCCAGAGTGTGCGGGCGTTGTGGCGACGTGGCGCGGAGGTATTCGCCGAGATCGCCATCGACGCCGATAGCGGCGCGCGCGCCGAAGGATTCGGGATTCATCCGGCACTGCTGGACGGCGCACTGCAGGCCGGACTGCTGGCCGGTGTCGTCGACGATACTGCGGGACAGCCGGATTCACCGTTCACGATGGCGGCCGGACAAGTCGTGCTGCCCTTCTCGTGGGAGTCGGTCGCGCTGCACGCCGCCGAGGCATCGGTGCTGCGCGTTCGGTTGACCACCGCTGGATCGTCGGTGTCGCTGTGGGCGGCGGACGAGCAGGGGCAGCCGGTGTTGTCCGGATCGGTGACGCCCCGGCCCATGCGGCTGGAGCAGCTCGCCGCGGGTGCGACCGGCGTGGCCGATCCGTTGCTGGAAGTGGTGTGGTCGCCGGTCGAATCACCTTCGCTCGCAGTGGATTCGGCAATGGTCCGGTGGGACCGGCTGGATCCGGAAGCGGCGGTGCCGCCGGTCGTGGTGGTCGAGGCCGGGTCCGGGTGGAGCGAAACCTCCGGCGCCGACGTGGTGACCGCTACCCATGCCGAGGTCGCGCGCGTCCTCGCGGTGGTACAGGCGTGGCTGTCCGAGGACCGGTTCGCCGCGAGCACACTGCTGGTCGCCACCCGCGGTGCGGTCGCGGTGGCCGACGAGGACGTCACCGATCTCCCCGGTGCCGCGGTGTGGGGCCTGGTGCGGACCGCGCAGACCGAGGATCCGGGACGAATCGTCCTGGTGGACATCGACTCCGGCGTCGATTCGTCCGTAGCTGCCGCTGTCGTCGCTGTGGGCGAACCCCAGGTGGTCCTCCGTGACGGCGTCACCCACACCGCGCGGCTCACCCGGCCTGCGCCCGTCGCGCCATCGGCCGCCGCGGAAGCCTTCGGTGCCGGAACGGTGCTGATCACCGGTGGCACAGGTGGTTTGGGTGCGGTGGTGGCCCGGCACGTGGTGGCCGAGCACGGCGTACGGTCGTTGCTGCTGGTGAGCCGCCGTGGTCCTGCGGCCGAGGGCATCACGGCGTTGTGCGCCGAGCTGGAGCGATCGGGTGCGCAGGTGCGGGTGGTGGCGTGTGACGTCACCGACGCCGACGCGGTGGCCGGGCTGCTCTCCGATATCCCCGCGCAGTCGCCGTTGACCGGGGTGATTCACGCCGCGGGTGTGCTCGACGACGGGGTGATCGCCTCCTTGACCGCCCAGCGGGTGGACGCGGTGCTGGCGCCGAAAGTGGATGCCGCATGGCATCTGCACCAGGCGACCGCCGACCTGGATCTCGCGGCGTTCGTGGTGTTCTCGTCGATATCGGGCACCGTGGGCGGTCCCGGGCAGGGCAACTACGCGGCCGCGAACGCCTTCCTGGACGGTCTGGTGGCCCACCGGCGAGCCCGCGGACTGGCCGGTCAGTCGCTGGCGTGGGGTCCGTGGGCGCGCTCCGGCGGTATGGCAGGGCAGTTGGCGGAGGCCGACCTGGCTCGGATGAGCCGGGCCGGATTCACCGCTATGCCGGACGAGCCGGCGTTGGCCGGTTGGGACGCGGCGCTCGAACGCGGCACGGCGCACGCAGTGATCGTCACCGTCGACACCGCCACGATCCGCGCCCAGGCCGAGGCCGGGTTGCTGCCCCCACTGCTGCGCGCACTGGCGCCCGCGGTGCGGCGGTCTGCCGGTCTCGCAACGGTGGGTACTGGTCTGCGGCAACGGCTTTCGGGCCTGGACGCCGGTCGGCAGCGGCAGGCGGTGCTCGATACCGTTCGCACCCACATCGCGGCCGTCCTCGGCCACGATGGCGCGTCCGCGATCGATCCCGATCGAGCCTTCCAGGACCTGGGTTTCGATTCCCTGGGCGCGGTAGAGCTGCGTAACCGGCTCAAGACCGCCACCGGCCTGTCGCTGGCGGCCGCGGTCGTCTTCGACTACCCCACGCCGCAGGCGCTGGCCGCACACCTGACCGACGAGCTCACCGGCGCCGGGCGCAACGTGGCGGTCACCGCCGCCAAAGCCTTCGACGGCGAACCGATCGCGATCGTCGGCATGGCCTGTCGGTACCCGGGCGGTGTCCGATCGCCCGAGGACCTGTGGCAGCTGGTCGTGACCGGGACCGACGCGACGTCGGAGTTCCCGGTGAACCGCGGATGGGATACCGAGCGGCTGTACGACCCGACCGGGGAGACACCGCACACCACGTACACGCGATCGGGCGGGTTCCTGCATTCCGCGGGCGAGTTCGATCCGGCGTTCTTCAACATCAGCCCGAACGAGGCAGCGCTGATGGATCCGCAGCAGTTCCTGCTGTTGGAGACCTCGTGGGAGGCGTTCGAGCGAGCAGGCGTGGATCCGGCGGTGCTGCGCGGCAGTGCGACCGGCGTCTTCGCGGGCATGATGTACCACGACTATCCGGCCAACTCGAACGCGGGATCCATCGCGTCCGGCCGTATCTCGTATGTGCTGGGTCTGGAGGGGCCCTCGGTCACGGTGGACACGGCGTGTTCGTCATCGCTGGTGACAATGCATTTGGCGGCGCAGTCGCTGCGGTCGGGGGAGTGCGATCTGGCTTTGGCCGGCGGCGTGACGGTGATGGCGACTCCGGAGACCTTCGTGGAGTTCAGCCGACAGCGCGGACTGTCGCCGGACGGCCGGTGTAAGTCGTTCTCCGACACGGCCGATGGTGTCGCCTGGTCCGAGGGCGCCGGTGTGCTGGTGCTGGAGCGGTTGTCGGACGCGCGTCGCAATGGTCATGACGTGCTCGCGGTGATCGCCGGTTCGGCGGTGAATCAGGATGGCGCGTCGAATGGTTTGACCGCGCCGAACGGTCCCTCACAGCGGCGAGTCATTCGTCAGGCCCTGGCCAATGCCGGGGTTTCGCCGGTCGATGTCGACGTGGTGGAGGCCCACGGCACGGGCACCACGCTGGGTGATCCGATCGAAGCGCAGGCGCTGCTCGCCACCTACGGCCAGGAGCGCGCCGCGGATCGGCCGCTGTGGTTGGGGTCGTTGAAGTCCAACATCGGTCACGCTCAAGCGGCGGCGGGTGTGGGTGGCGTGATCAAGATGGTCATGGCGATGCGGCACGGACTGTTGCCGCAGACCCTGCACGTGGCTCGGCCGTCCACGAAGATCGATTGGTCCGAGGGCCACGTCCGGTTGCTGGCCGAACCGATGGCCTGGCCCGAGGTGGATCGGCCGCGTCGCGCGGGTGTCTCCTCGTTCGGAATCAGCGGCACCAACGCACATCTCATTCTCGAACAGGCCCCGGAAGCGGCGGTCGAGTCGGTCCCTGAGGTCCGGACCGTCCCGGCGGTGCCGTGGATCCTGTCGGCGCGCAGCGGCGAGGCTCTGGCCGCTCAGGCCGCGCGGCTGGCATCGCATGTGGGCGAACAGAATCCGATCGATGTCGGTTTCTCGCTGGCGTCGCGCAGCGTCTTCGAGCATCGGGCCGTGGTGGTGGCCGAGGATCGTGATGGTCTGCTCGCGGGCGTGCGGGCGTTGGCCGCGGGTGTGCCTGCTCCCGGCGTGGTGTCCGGGCGCGTGGTGGCGGGTTCGACTGGTGTGGTGTTCTCGGGTCAGGGTGCGCAGTGGGCCGGTATGGCGGCTGAGTTGCGTGCTGTGTATCCGGTGTTCGCCGAGCATTTCGATGCGATTGTCGCGCAGTTGGATCCGCTGCTGGGGCAGGCGATTTCGCTGGAAATGGCGCTGTCGGACGATGATTCGATCGATCGGACGGTGTTCGCGCAGGCGGGGTTGTTCGCGTTCGAGGTGGCGTTGTTCCGGCTGCTCGAGTCGTGGGGTGTGCGGGCTGATGTGGTTGCTGGTCATTCGATCGGTGAGGTCGCTGCTGCGCATGTGGCTGGTGTGTTGTCGCTCGAGGATGCGTGTGTTTTGGTGGCGGCGCGTGGCCGGTTGATGCAGGCGTTGCCTGCTGGTGGTGCGATGGTCGCGGTCGGTGCGGCCGAGGCTGATGTGCTGCCGTTGCTGGTCGATGGGGTGTCGGTCGCGGCGGTGAATGGTCCGTCGTCGGTGGTGCTTTCCGGTGTCGAGGACGCGGTCGTCGCTGTTGTCGATACTTGTGTGGAGCGTGGTTGGCGCACGCATCGGTTGCGGGTCTCGCACGCTTTCCATTCGGCGTTGATGGAGCCGATGCTGGCCGAGTTCGCCTCGGTGGTCGAGGGTTTGACTTTCGGTCGGCCGAGTACCCCGTTGGTGTCGACGGTGACCGGCGCCCACGTCATCGATGAGATGGGTGATCCGGCGTATTGGGTCGGTCAGGTCCGGGACACGGTCCGGTTCGCCGATGCTCTTGCCACGATGGCGGGCATGGGCGTGTCCCGGTTCGCCGAGGTCGGACCGGACGCGGTGTTGACCCCGATGGTCGCCCAGACTCTCGGCGATGCCACGGCGGTCGCGGTGACCAGACGCGACCACGCGGACGCGGTGACCGTGACCAGGGCGGTGGCCGCGTTGTTCGTGGCCGGTTCCCAGGTGGACTCGGCCGCCGTCTACGCCGGTTCCGGAGCACGGCGAATCGATCTGCCCACGTACGCCTTCCAGCACGAACGGTTCTGGCTCGACGCCAAGCAGATGCTGGCGCAGTCGTGGCTCGGTGCCGAACTGGGCGGCGTCACCGCGGCCGGGCTGGACGCGGCGGCGCATCCGCTGCTGGGTGCCATTGTGCCGCAACCTGATTCGGGTGCGGTGAGCTTCACCGGCCGGTGGTCGCTGGATTCGGTGGAATGGCTGGCGGACCACAGCGTGCTGGGCACCGTCTTGCTTCCGGGCACCGGATTCGTCGAACTGGCCGGTCACGTCGGTGGCCTGCTGGGCTGCGAGGTCGTCGACGAGCTCGTTCTGCACACCCCGCTTACCCTGACGACCGAGGGCCACGTCTCCGTGCAGGTCGTAGTGGCGGCCCCGGACGAGGCCGGACGACGGCGACTGAGCGTGCACTCTCGCCAGACGGCCGCGGGCCCGTGGGTGCTCCATGCCGAAGGCGTGCTCGTCCCCGGGGACGAGCAGGCCGACTTCGACCTCGTCGCGTGGCCACCGGCCGACGCGCAACCGCTGGACGTCGACGACGCGTACGACGAACTGCTCGATATCGGCTACGGCTACGGCCCCTTCTTCCAGGGGCTGCGGGCGGCGTGGCAGCGCGGTGACGAGGTATTCGCCGAGGTCGCCCTTCCGGATTCTGAGGACGCCAAGGGTTTCGGGATCCATCCCGCGCTGTTCGACGGGGCGCTGCACGCCGCGATCGTCCATGGTCTCCGTGGTGGCGTCGAGGGCTTCCCAGCGCTCCCGTTCAGTTGGAACCGCGTGGTACTGCACGCGGCAGGCGCTGCCGCGGTCCGGGTGCGGATCGTGCTGCAGGGGGACCGGTTCGCGGTACAGATGGCCGACGAGCAGGGACAACCCGTGCTGTCGGTGGGCGCGTTGATCTCTCGGCCGGTGTCGGCCGATCGCCTGAGCACGGACGGGGTATCGGATGCCCTCTTCAGCGTGGACTGGGTCGCTGCCGCGCCGTCCACGGCGAGCATCGAGCCGGACCGGGTGGCGGTACTCGGCAGAGGCGACGGTGATCTCGCGGCATTGATCGCCGATCTGGACGCGAACCCCGATTCGGTCGTGCCCGACCTCGTGCTGCTCGAGTCCCCCGTCCACGAGGGTGCGCCACCGGAGGCCGCCCGCCGGGTCGCGATGGCCGTGCTCGAGACAGTCCAGTGTTGGCTGGCCGACAGTCGTTTCGCTGCTTCGCGTTTGGTGGTGCTGACCAGGCACGCGGTGGCCGTTGCCGAGGCGGAGCAGGTCGATCTCGGCCAAGCACCGGTGTGGGGCATACTGCGTGCCGCGCAAGCGGAACACCCGGGCCGATTCCAGCTGCTCGATCTGGACGCCGACGGTGATTCACTTGCCGCGGCGGCGGCCGTCGGGACCGAGCCGGAGGCTGCGGTGCGGGGTGCCACTGCGTACGTGCCCCGACTGCGTCGTCACGCGCCTGGCGCGAACGCTCGGCTGTCCGAGCCGGGCACCGTGCTGGTGACCGGTGGTACGGGTGGTCTGGGCGCGGTGATCGCGCGGCACTTGGTGACCGAACACGGTGTGCGCCAGCTGCTTCTGACGTCTCGGCGTGGTCCGGATGCTCCCGGGGCGGCCGAGCTGCGTGCGGAGCTGACCGAGCTCGGCGCCGAGGTGACCGTTGCCGCGTGTGATGTGTCGGATAGGTCGGCTCTGGCGGCGTTGCTGGACGGCATTTCGGCCGAATACCCCTTGGTCGGGGTGGTGCACGCGGCCGGGACCTCGGACAACGGTCTCGTCGAATCGATCACAGCTGACCGGATCGACTCTGTGTTCGTGCCGAAGGTCGATGCGGCGTGGCATCTGCACGAGCTGACTCGGGACACCTCGCTGTCGTTGTTCGTCTTGGTGTCCTCGGCGGGCGGATTGGTGCTGGCCGCCGGTCAAGCGAACTACGCCGCGGCGAACGTCTTCCTCGATGCGCTCGCGGCACATCGCCGGAGTCTGGGCTTGCCCGCGACGGCCGTGGACTACGGGTTGTGGGCGCGATCGTCCGGGCTCGGTGTCGAGCTGTCCGAAGAGGACTTCGATCGGATGCGCCGCCAGGGCTTCCCCCCGCTGACCGAGGCCGACGGCCTGGCGCTGTTCGATTCCGCGATCGCGACCGATACCGCGCAGCTGGTGGCGCTGCGAGTCGATCCCGCGGTGCTCCGGACGCGCGGCGAGCAGATCCCCGCTCTGGTCCGCTCGTTGGCACCGGCCCCGGTCCGCCGACAGACCAGGACCGCGGCGGGCCAAGCCTTCGCGCTCGAGCTGGCCGGTTTCTCGGATGTGGATCGTGCGCGTGCTCTGCTCGACCTCGTCCGATCGGTGGCGGCCGCGACGCTGGGGCATGCGTCGGTGGATGCTGTCGAGCCGCAACAGGCTTTCCAGCAGCTCGGTTTCGATTCGTTGAGTGCGGTGGAGTTCCGTAACAAGCTGAACGCCGCGACGGGTCTGCAACTGCCCGCGACACTGGTCTTCGACTATCCGAACCCGCAGGTCGTCGCCGAGTTCATCGATTCCCAGCTCACCGGCGTCGCGGCGGTCGAAAAGCCCGTGGTCGGCCGGGTGCGCACGGGCGACGATCCGATCGCGGTGGTGGCGATGAGCTGCCGCTACCCCGGTGGCGTCGCTTCCCCCGAAGACCTGTGGGACCTGGTCACTTCCGGCACCGACGCCACCGGCGAGATGCCGTCGGATCGTGGCTGGGATCTCGAGGGCATCTACGATCCGGAACCCGGCAAGGCGGGCAAGACCTACACCCGCCAGGGTGGATTCCTCTACTCCGCAGCCGATTTCGACGCGGACTTCTTCGGGATCAGCCCCAACGAAGCCACCATGATGGATCCGCAGCAGCGGTTGCTGCTGGAGATTTCGTGGGAGGCGCTGGAGCGGGCCGGTGTGGACCCTGCGGTGCTGCGCGGTAGTTCGACCGGTGTCTTCACCGGCCTGATGTACCACGACTACGCCCAGCGCACCGGTACCGGCAGCGGCGCCGCGGGCAGCTTGGTTTCCGGCCGGGTGTCCTATGTGTTCGGTCTGGAAGGACCGTCGGTCACCGTGGACACCGCGTGCTCGTCCTCGCTGGTCGCGCTGCATCTCGCCGCGCAGTCGCTGCGGTCCGGTGAGTGCGATCTGGCGCTGGCCGGTGGCGTGGCGGTGATGGGGACACCGGACATGTTCCTCGAGTTCGGTCGGCAACGCGGGTTGTCCCCGGACGGTCGGTGTAAGTCCTTCTCCGACACGGCCGATGGCGTCGGCTGGTCCGAGGGCGCCGGTGTGTTGGTGCTGGAGCGGTTGTCGGACGCGCGTCGCAATGGTCATGACGTGCTCGCGGTGATCGCCGGTTCGGCGGTGAATCAGGATGGCGCGTCGAACGGTTTCTCCGCGCCGAATGGTCCGTCGCAGCGTCGGGTGATCCGTCAGGCATTGGCCAATGCCGGTGTGGCTCCGACCGAGGTGGACGTGGTCGAGGCGCACGGCACCGGGACGACGTTGGGTGATCCGATCGAGGCTCAGGCGATCTTGGCCACCTATGGACAGGAGCGTGCTGCGGACCGGCCGCTGTGGCTGGGGTCGTTGAAGTCCAACATCGGCCACACGCAGGCCGCCGCGGGTGTCGCCGGAGTGATCAAGATGATCATGGCGATGCGCCACGGCCTACTGCCCAGCACGCTGCACGTCGATCGCCCCAGCACCAAGGTGGATTGGTCCGAGGGGCATGTGCGGTTGCTGACCGAGGCGGTGGCGTGGCCGGAGGTGGATCGGCCGCGTCGTGCGGGTGTGTCCTCGTTCGGTATCAGCGGGACGAATGCCCACCTCATCGTGGAGCAGGCCCCGATGACCGCGCCGGTCGTGGCCCAGACTCCGGAACCGGCTTCGGTACCGGCTGTGCGGCCGTGGGTGATCTCGGCCCGCAGCAGTGAGGCTCTCGCGGCTCAGGCTGCCCGCCTGGCATCGCATGTGGGCGACCACGATCCGATCGACGTCGGTTTCTCCCTGGCGTCCACCCGCGCGGTGTTCGAGCACCGTGCGGTTGTCGTGGCCGATGACCGTGACGGTCTGCTGGCGGGGGTCCGGGCGCTGGCCGCGGGCACGCAGGCACCCGGTGTGGTGTCCGGTCGTGCCGCGGCGGGGTCGACAGGTTTCGTCTTCTCGGGTCAGGGTGCGCAGTGGGCCGGTATGGCGGCTGAGTTGCGTGCTGTGTATCCGGTGTTCGCCGAGCATTTCGATGCGATCGTCGCGCAGCTTGATCCGCTGCTCGAGCAGTCGGTTTCGCTGACTACCGCGCTGGCGGACGGTGATCTGGTCGACCAGACAGTGTTCGCGCAGGCGGGGTTGTTCGCGTTCGAGGTGGCGTTGTTCCGGCTGCTCGAGTCGTGGGGTGTGCGGGCTGATGTGGTGGCCGGTCATTCGATCGGTGAGGTCGCTGCTGCGCATGTGGCCGGTGTGTTGTCGCTCGAGGATGCGTGTGTGCTGGTGGCGGCGCGTGGTCGGTTGATGCAGGCGCTGCCCTCTGGTGGGGCGATGGTCGCCGTGGGCGCCTCCGAGCTCGATGTGCTGCCGCTGCTGGTGGACAGTGCGGTGTCGATCGCGGCGGTGAACGGTCCGTCGTCGGCGGTGCTCTCCGGTGTGGAAGCCGATGTCCTCGCCGTCGCTGAACGGTGCGCCGAACAGGGCTGGCGCACACACCGATTGCGTGTCTCGCACGCGTTCCATTCGGCCCTGATGGAGCCGATGCTGGCCGAGTTCGCCTCGGCGATCGAGGGTTTGACCTTCGGGCAGCCCAGCATCCCGCTGGTGTCGACGGTGACCGGCGCCCGGATCACCGATGAGATGACCGATCCGGCGTATTGGGTCGGCCAGGTTCGTGACACAGTGCGGTTCGCCGACGCGGTCACCACGATGGCTGGTTCCGGTGTGTCGAGGTTCGCCGAGATCGGCCCCGACGCGGTACTGACGCTGATGATCGCGCAAACCCTCGATACCGGGGATGGCGCGGCCGCGACCGTGACAGGGCTGTCGCGTCGGGATCAGGCCGATGCCACCGCGCTGCCGACCGGGCTGGCCAGATTGTTCGTCGCGGGCGCCGACCTCGACTGGGCGGCTCTGTACGCCGGTACCGGTGCGCGCCGAATCGAACTGCCCACCTACGCTTTCCAGCGTCGTCGGTACTGGATGTCCGGCGGATCCGCCGGCGACGGCGATGCCCGGGCGATGGGTCTGCTGGCGACCGCCCATCCGCTGGTATCGGTGGTGGTATCGCAGCCGGACTCCGAGGCGATGATCCTGACCGGTCGCTTGTCGGTACAGACGCATCCGTGGTTGGCCGATCACCTGGTATTGGGGACCGTCTTGTTCCCCGGCACCGGATTCGTCGAGCTGGCCCTGTACGCGGGGGAGCGGGTCGGCTGCTCGACGCTGGACGATCTGGTGCTGCGAGCCCCGTTGGTGCTGTCGGAATCCGGCGGGGCCGCGGTGCGCATCGTGGTCGATACCGCGGACGAGACCGGCCGACGTGCCGTACGGATCTTCTCCAGCTCGGACGGAGATGTGGATACCGCGGCGTCGTGGCTGCTGAATGCCGAAGGCGCACTCGCGCCCAGCGCGACCGTACCGACCGCGGATCTCGCGGCGTGGCCGCCGGTCGGCGCGCAGGAGCTGGACGTCGACGGTGTCTACGACGAACTACTCGATGCGGGATACGGATACGGTCCCGTCTTCCAGGGCCTGCGGGCGGCGTGGCAGCGCGGCGAGGAGGTGTTCGCCGAAGTCGCCCTCCCGGACCCGCAGGACGGCCAGGGTTTCGGACTGCATCCGGCGCTGCTCGATGCCGCGCTGCACGCGCTGCGGGCGGTCGGCCACCTGCGCGCCGAGGGCGCCGGGCCGGAGTTGCCGTTCGAGTGGTCGGGTGTCACGGTGCACGCGGCGGGTGCCGGTGCGCTGCGAGTGCGGTTGACCCGGGTCGGTGACCGTGCCGTGGCCGTCGATCTGGCGGATTCGACCGGAGCCGCGGTGGCGACGGTGCGGCAGCTGTCGTCCCGGCCGATCGACCCCGCGCAGCTCACCACCGGTGTGTCCGTCGCACGTAACGCGCTGTTCCAGCTCGAATGGACACCGATCTCGGTGTCCGGCACCGGAATCGATGCGGTGTCGTGGGCGGAACTGGGTGACGAGGTTCCGGCCGCGGTGGTGCTGGACTGCCCGGCGGGTAATGAGCCGGACGCGGTTCGGGCCGCGACTCACGGTGTGCTGCGGGTGTTGCAATCGTGGCTTGCCGATGAGCGATTCGACGAGTCGGCGTTGGTGGTCCGAACCAGCGGTGCGGTATCGGTTGCCGGGGAGGACATTACGAATCTGGCCGGTGCCGCGGTGGCCGGTCTGGTCCGTACGGCCCAGGCGGAGAGTCGGGGCCGCATCGTGTTGGTGGACAGCGATTCCGGCATAGACGGTCTGCTGGGCGGGATTCTGGCGTCGGAGGAACCGCAGGTGGCGGTGCGTGGCGGGCAGGTCTTCGGTGCGCGACTGGCCCGGATCGCCGCCACCGACGCTTCGGCGACCGGTTCCTTCGCTCCGGAAGAAACGGTCCTGATCACCGGTGCCAGCGGCTATCTCGGTGGGTTGTTCGCCCGGCATCTGGTGGCCACACGCGGTGTTCGCCGTCTGTTGTTGTTGAGCCGGCGCGGCGAATCCGCCCCTGGTGCAGTCGAACTGCGCGATGAGCTGCGGCAGCTCGGCGCCGAGGTCGAGTTCGTCGCGTGCGACGTCGCCGACCGTGCCGCGCTGGCGGCGGTGCTGGCCGTGATTCCGGCGGACCGTCCGCTCGCCGGTGTGTTCCATACGGCCGGTGTGCTCGACGACGGTGCGATCGCCGCGCTCACCCCGGAGCGGATGGACGCGGTCTTGCGGCCGAAGGTCGACGCCGCCCTGCATCTGGACGAGCTGACCGCCGATCTGCCGTTGCGTGCGTTCGTGCTGTTCAGTTCGGCGGCAGGCACCTTCGGCAATCCAGGGCAGGGCAACTATGCCGCGGCCAACGCCTGTTTGGATGCGGTGGCGGCGCACCGCAGGGCTTCTGGGCATCACGGGCAGTCGCTCGCGTGGGGTCTGTGGGGCGCGGACGGGGGCATGGGCGCGGAGCTCGGCGACACCGAGCGGCGCCGGATGTCTCGGTCGGGTCTGCTGCCGCTGTCGGAAGAACAGGGTCTGACGCTGTTCGACGCCGTTTCCGGAATCGACGTGGCCGCTCCCGTGCTGGCCCGTCTCGATCTGGACGGCATCCGCACGGCGGGGTCTGCCACGGCTCTGCTGTCCGCCCTGCTCCCTGCTCGCCGTCGGACGGTTTCGGGTGGCGCTACGGCGCTGCGTGCCCGGTTGGCCGCTACTCCCGACAGCGAGCGCCTCGATGTGCTCGTCGAAACCGTGCGCGGTCAGGTCGCGGCGACTCTGGGACATCGGAACGCGAATGCGATCGCATCCGACCGGGCTTTCAGCGAGCTGGGCTTCGATTCGATTTCCGCCGTCGAGTTCCGTAATGCCCTCGCGACCGCGACGGGCCTGCGGTTGCCTGCGACTTTGGTGTTCGACTATCCGTCACCTCAGGCGTTGGCCGAATATCTGGCCGGGCAGTTCGCCGACCACCAGCTCTCGGCAGCTCTGTCGGAGCGGCCCGTTCGCGGAACGCTGCGGACCCGCGACCGTCAGCTCGACGAACCCATTGCGATCGTGGGTATGGCGTGCCGGTATCCGGGTGGGGTCGGTTCCCCCGAGGAGCTGTGGAATCTGGTCGCGACGGGGACGGACGCCGCGTCGCAGTTCCCCGTGAACCGTGGGTGGGATATCGATCGTCTCTACGATGCGGCCGGGGAGAAGCCGAACAGCACATACACCCGCGAGGGTGGATTCCTGCATGCCGCAGGTGAATTCGATCCGGCGTTCTTCAATATCAGCCCCAATGAAGCCGCAATGATGGATCCGCAGCAATTCCTGCTCTTGGAGACCTCATGGGAGGCGTTCGAGCGGGCCGGTGTCGACCCCGGCGCATTGAAGGGCAGCCGGACCGGCGTGTGGGTCGGCATGATGTATCACGATTATCCGGCCAACGCGAACGCGGGATCTATTGCCTCGGGCCGCGTTTCGTACGTGTTCGGTTTGGAGGGGCCGTCGGTCACGGTGGATACGGCGTGCTCGTCGTCGCTGGTGGCCATGCATTCGGCTGCCGCCTCGCTGCGGTCGGGCGAGTGTGATCTGGCGTTGGCCGGTGGTGTCACCGTCATGGCCACCCCGGAGACGTTCGTGGAATTCAGCAGGCAGCGCGGGCTGTCGGCGGACGGGCGGTGTAAATCCTTCTCCGACACCGCCGATGGGGTGGGCTGGTCGGAAGGTGTCGGCATCCTGGTGCTGGAACGATTGTCCGACGCCCAGCGCAACGGTCATCGGGTGCTCGCGGTGCTGACGGGTTCGGCGGTGAATCAGGATGGTGCGTCGAATGGTTTGACCGCGCCGAACGGTCCCTCGCAGCGTCGGGTGATCGGTGAGGCGCTGGCCAATGCCGGGATCGCGCCGACCGAGGTGGATGTGGTGGAAGCCCACGGCACCGGTACCACGTTGGGTGATCCGATCGAGGCCCAAGCCGTCTTGGCTACGTACGGGCAGGGCCGGGATGCGGATCGGCCGCTGTGGCTCGGATCGTTGAAGTCCAACATCGGTCACGCTCAGGCGGCGGCGGGTGTCGGTGGTGTGATCAAGATGGTCATGGCGATGCGGCACGGGATGCTGCCGAAGACGCTGCATGTCGATGCGCCCAGTTCGAAGGTGGATTGGTCCGAGGGGCATGTGCGGTTGTTGACCGAACCCACGGCGTGGCCGGAGGTGGATCGGCCGCGTCGTGCGGGTGTGTCCTCGTTCGGTATCAGCGGCACGAACGCGCACGTCATCATCGAGCAGGCCCCGGCCGTGGAGCCGGAGCCGGTGGCGGTTGTTCCGGTTGGCGGGTTGCTGCCGTGGGCGGTCTCGGCGCGCGGCGGGCAGGCTCTTGCCGCTCAGGCCGAGCGGCTGGCGTCTCATGTCGCCGATCACGACCTCGATCCGGTGGATGTCGGTTTCTCGTTGGCGTCCACGCGTGCGGTGTTCGACCATCGTGCGGTTGTTCTGGCGGAGGATCGTGCGGGTCTGCTTGCGGGTGTGGGGGCGCTGAGTCGTTCCGAAACCACTTCTGGTGTGGTGACCGGCCGTGTGGTTCCGGGTTCGACGGGTCTGGTGTTTTCCGGTCAGGGTGCGCAGTGGGCCGGTATGGCGGCCGAGCTTCGTGCGGTGTATCCGGTCTTCGCCGCGGCTTTCGACGGCATCGTGGACACGTTGGATCCGCTGCTGGGGCAGTCTGTTTCGTTGCGTGCGGCGTTGGCGGACGGTGATTTGGTCGATCGGACGGTGTTCGCGCAGGCGGGGTTGTTCGCGTTCGAGGTGGCGTTGTTCCGGTTGCTCGAATCGTGGGGTGTGCGTGCGGATGTGGTGGCTGGTCATTCGATTGGTGAGGTGGCTGCGGCGCATGTGGCTGGTGTGTTGTCGCTCGAGGATGCGTGTGTGTTGGTGGCGGCGCGTGGTCGGTTGATGCAGGCGTTGCCTGCTGGTGGTGCGATGGTCGCGGTCGGTGCTTCCGAGGCTGATGTGCTGCCGTTGCTGGTCGAGGGGGTGTCGATCGCGGCGGTGAATGGTCCGTCGTCGGTGGTGTTTTCCGGTGTCGAGGACGCGGTCGCTGCCGTTGTCGACACCTGCGTGGAACGTGGTTGGCGCACGCACCGATTGCGGGTCTCGCACGCTTTCCATTCGGCCTTGATGGAGCCGATGCTCACCGAATTCGCTTCGGTGGTCGAGGGTTTGACCTTCGGTCGGCCGAGTATCCCGTTGGTGTCGACGGTGACCGGTGCGCGGATCACCGATGAGATGACCGATCCGGCGTATTGGGTCGGCCAGGTCCGCGACACCGTGCGGTTCGCCGACGCGGTCGTCGCGATGGCGGGTCTGGGCGTGTCCCGGTTCGCCGAGGTCGGCCCGGACGCGGTGCTGACCCCGATGATCGCGCAGATCGCCGATTCCGGGCAGCTGAACGCGACCCCGGCGATCGTGCCCTTGGCCCGTCGGGGCAGGGCCGATACGCCCACCGTACTGGGTGGGGTGGCCGGGTTGTTCGTCTCCGGCGCCGAGGTGAACTGGGCCGCTTTCCATGCCGGAGGACAGCGAATCGACCTGCCCACCTACGCCTTCCAGCACGAGCGGTTCTGGCTCGATCCCCGGCAGGTGCTGGCGAAGTCGTGGCTGGGCGCCGAACTGGGCGGGGTCGGCTCGGTCGGGCTGGACGAGGTGGAGCACCCGCTGCTCGGTGCGATGGTGTCGCATCCGGAGTCGGGCGAGGTGAGTTTCACCGGCCGGTGGTCGGTGGACTCGATGGAGTGGCTGGCCGACCACAGCGTGCTCGGGGTGGTGTTGCTACCGGGTACCGGGTACGTGGAACTGGCGAGCTACGTGGGCGGCGTTCTGGGCTGCGAGGTGGTGGAAGAGCTCGTCCTGCACACCCCGTTGACGATGCCTGCCGAAGGCAGCGTCGCGGTACAGGTCGTGGTCGCCGGCGCCGACGAGACGGGTCGCCGTCGGCTGACCGTGCATTCGCGGCAGACCGCCGAGACGCCGTGGGCGCTGCACGCCGAAGGTGTTCTCGCACCGGGCGAGTCGGCGGCCGATTTCGACCTGGCCGCGTGGCCGCCCGCGGGCGCCCAGCCGACGCCCCTCGCGGGCGTCTACGACGAGTTGTTCGATCTCGGGTACGGCTACGGCCCGTTCTTCCAGGGCCTGCAGGCGGCATGGCGGCGCGGTGACGAGTTGTTCGCCGAGGTCGCGCTGCCGAATCCGCAGGACGGCAACGGCTTCGGAGTCCATCCGGCGTTGCTCGATGCCGCTCTGCACGTGGGAATCGTGCACGGTATGCGGGACGGTGTCGGTGATTTCCCGGCTCTGCCGTTCACCTGGAACCGCGTGGTCCTGCACTCCGCAGGCGCCGCCGCGGTGCGGGTCCGAATCGTGGTCGACGGCGCCACGTTCGCTGTGCAGCTGGCCGATGACCAGGGGCAGCCGGTGCTGTCGGTCGGTGCGCTGGTGTCTCGACCGGTCTCGGCCGATCGCCTGGGCGCCGACCATGGCGCGGAATCCCTCTTCCGCGTGGAATGGGCCCCTGTCGCCCTCCCCGCGGCGACCGTGGAGCCCGGGCGGCTGGCGGCGCTCGGCTGGGGCCGAAGTTCCGCCGCGGTGCGGAGCTACGGAGACCTCGCGGCGCTGATCGCCGATCTGGACGCGAACCCGGCCGCGGTCGTTCCCGAGATCGTGCTGTTGGAGTGCTCGTTCGACGACGATGCGCCGCCGCGAGCGGCACGCCGGGTGGCGACCGAGGTGCTGGACACCGTTCAGGGTTGGCTGGCCGAATCCCGTTTCGCCGGTTCGCGTTTGGTGGTGTCGACCAGACGCGCTGTGGCCGTGGCGGATTCCGATTCGGTGCGGCTGGATCAGGCGCCGGTCTGGGGGTTGGTGCGCGCCGCGCAGGCGGAGCACCCGGGTCGATTCCAGCTGCTGGACCTGGACGGCGACCACGATCCGATCTCGGTCGCGACCGCGGCGATTGCCGGGGAACCGGAAGCCGCACTGCGTACGCAGACGGTGCTCGTGCCGCGCTTCGGCCGCCACGCACCCGATGCGATCGCTCGGCCGATCGAGCCGGGCACCGTGCTGGTGACCGGTGGCACCGGTGGTCTGGGTGCGGTCATCGCCCGGCATCTGGTGACCGAACACGGTGTGCGCCACCTGCTCCTGACGTCTCGGCGTGGCCTGGATGCTCCCGGCGCTCCCGAGTTGCGCGACGAGCTCGTCGAGCTCGGCGCTCAGGTCGGTGTCGCCGCCTGTGACGTGTCGGATCGGGCCGCGCTGGCCGCACTGCTGGACGGCATCTCGGCCGAGCATCCGCTGGTGGGTGTCGTGCACGCGGCTGGAATCGCCGACAACGGCGTGATCGAGTCGATGACGCCGGACCGGATCGGAAAGGTCTTCGGGCCCAAAGCCGATGCCGCGTGGCATCTGCACGAGCTCACCCGCGACGCGGCGCTGTCGCTGTTCGTGCTGGTGTCCTCGGCGGGCGGGCTGGTCCTGGCCGCCGGTCAGGCCAACTACGCTGCGGCGAACGTCTTCCTCGACGCCCTCGCGGCGCATCGTCGCGAGCTCGGTTTGCCCGCTACCGCGATCGATTACGGTCTGTGGGCCCGATCGAGCGGCCTCGGCGCCGAGCTGTCCGACGACGATTTCGATCGGATGACCAGGCTGGGCTTCCCGCCGCTGACCGAGCCCGAGGGCCTGGCGTTGTTCGATGCGGCGCTCGCCACGGAGACGGCCCAGGTGGTGGCACTGCAAGTCGACGCGGCCGTGCTGCGCACCCGGGGCGAGCAGATCCCCGCCCTGTTGCGGGCGATCGCGCCCGCTCCTGTTCGGCGGGCGACTCGGACCGCGGCTGGGCAAGCGTTCGCGCAGCGGCTGGCCGGGCTCTCCGACACCGATCGCGCCGCCGCACTGCTCGATCTCGTCCGGGCCACTGCCGCGGACACACTCGGGCATGCCTCCGCCGCTGCCGTGGAGCCCCAGCAGGCTTTCCAGCAGCTTGGGTTCGACTCGCTGGGCGCCATCGAGTTCCGCAACAAGCTCAATACCGCGACCGGTCTGCAACTGCCTGCCACGCTGATCTTCGATCACCCCAACCCACAGCTCGTCGCCGACTTCATCGATTCCCAGCTCAGCGGCACGACGCAGGACATCGAAATCGCCACCGGCACAGTCGTCGGCGACGACCGGATCGCCGTGGTGGCGATGGGCTGCCGCTATCCGGGTGGAATCGCGTCGCCGGAGGATCTGTGGCGGCTGGTCGCCTCCGGCGGGGAGACCATCGGAGAGCTGCCGGACGATCGAGGCTGGGATATCGACGGCATCTACGATCCCGAGCCGGGCAAGGCGGGTAAGACCTACACGCGCCATGGTGGATTCCTGTATTCCGCGGCGGATTTCGACGCCGACTTCTTCGGGATCAGCCCGAACGAGGCGATGGCGATGGATCCGCAGCAGCGGGTGCTGCTGGAGGTCTCCTGGGAGGCGCTGGAGCGCGCCGGTGTCGATCCGGCGGTGCTGCGGGGCAGCTCGACCGGGGTGTTCACCGGCGTGATGTACCACGACTACGCCCAAGGCGCCGGTACCGGCAACAACGCGGGTGGCAGCCTGGTCTCCGGTCGCATCGCCTACACGCTGGGCTTGGAAGGTCCTGCCGTGTCGGTGGATACGGCATGCTCGTCGTCGCTGGTCGCTCTGCATCTGGCCGCGCAGTCGCTGCGCTCGGGCGAGTGTGATCTGGCGTTGGCCGGTGGTGTGGCCGTGATGTCGGCACCGGACATGTTCCTCGAGTTCAGTCGCCAGCGCGGGTTGTCCCCGGACGGTCGTTGCAAGTCCTTCGCGGACGCGGCCGACGGTGTCGCATGGTCCGAGGGCGCGGGTGTGCTGGTGTTGGAGCGGTTGTCCGATGCCCGGCGCAACGGACATCAGGTGCTCGCGGTGATCGCGGGTTCCGCGGTGAATCAGGATGGCGCGTCGAATGGTTTCGCCGCGCCGAACGGTCCGTCGCAGCGACGGGTGATCCGCCAGGCGCTCGCGAACGCCGGTGTTTCCGCGGTCGACGTCGATGCGGTGGAGGCGCACGGCACCGGCACGACACTGGGTGACCCGATCGAGGCGCAGGCGCTGATGGCCACCTACGGCCGAGATCGGGATGTCGCTCGGCCGTTGTGGTTGGGGTCGTTGAAGTCCAACATCGGCCACGCTCAGGCCGCCGCCGGAGTGGCAGGCGTGATCAAGATGGTCATGGCCATGCGGCACGGGCTGTTGCCGCAGACCCTGCACGTGGATCAGCCGTCCACGAAAGTGGATTGGTCCGAGGGCAATGTCCGGCTGCTGACCGAGGCGGTGGCGTGGCCGGAGGTGGATCGGCCGCGGCGTGCGGCAGTGTCCTCGTTCGGCCTCAGCGGCACCAACGCGCACCTCATCGTCGAACAGGCGCCCGCGGCGGACCCCGTTCCGGAGGTCAAGACCCCTCCGGCAGGCGGCGTACTGCCCTGGGTGCTCTCCGCCCGCAGCGGAGAGGCGCTCGCCGCTCAGGCCGCCCGCCTGGCAGCCCAGGTGAGCGCCCACGAGGACGACCCGATCGATGTCGGTTTCTCACTTGCCGATTCGCGCATGCTGTTCGACCACCGGGCCGTGGTGTTCGCGACCGGAGGTGACGCGCTGCGGGCTGGAACCCAAGCCTTGAGCCGGGACGAATCCCTTCCGGGGGTGGTGTCCGGCCGCGTGGTGGCGGGTTCGACGGGTGTGGTGTTCTCGGGTCAGGGTGCGCAGTGGGCCGGTATGGCGGCTGAGTTGCGGGCGGCGTATCCGGTGTTCGCCGAGCACTTCGATGCGATCGTCGCGCAGCTGGATCCACGTCTGGGGCAGTCGATTTCACTGGAAATGGCGCTGTCGGACGATTCGATCGACCGGACCATGTTCGCGCAGGCGGGGTTGTTCGCGTTCGAGGTGGCGTTGTTCCGGCTGCTCGAATCGTGGAGCGTGCGTGCGGATGTGGTTGCCGGTCATTCGATTGGTGAGGTCGCTGCTGCGCATGTGGCGGGGGTGTTGTCGCTCGAGGATGCGTGTGTGCTGGTGGCGGCGCGTGGCCGGTTGATGCAGGCGCTGCCCGCTGGTGGTGCGATGGTCGCTGTCGGCGCTGCCGAAGCCGATGTGCGGCCGTTGCTGTCCGGCGAGGTGTCGATCGCGGCGGTCAACGGCCCGACATCGGTGGTGCTCTCCGGCATGGAAGACGATGTGCTCGCGGTAGTCGCGAGGTGCTCCGAGCGTGGGTGGCGCACACATAGATTGCGCGTCTCGCATGCGTTCCATTCGGCCCTGATGGAGCCGATGCTGGCTGAGTTCGCCTCGGCGATCGAGGGTTTGACCTTCGGGCAGCCCAGCATCCCGTTGGTGTCCACGGTGACCGGTGCCCGGATCACCGATGAGATGACCGATCCAGCGTATTGGGTCGGTCAGGTCCGGGACACCGTGCGGTTCGCCGACGCGGTCGTCGCGATGGCGGGTCTGGGTGTGTCCCGATTCGCCGAGGTCGGACCGGACGCCGTGCTCTTCCCCATGGTCAACCAGATCATCGAGGAACTGACGGTCACCGTGCCTCCCACGGTGGTGGCGCTGGCGCGGCGGGGCCGGGCGGACGCGTCCGCCGTCGTGGCCGGGACGGCAGGATTGTTCGTCACCGGCGCTCACGTCGATTGGTCCCGCCTGTACGCCGGTACCGGCGCTCGGCGCGTCGACCTGCCCACCTATGCCTTCCAGCGGCAGCGCTACTGGATGGCTGCCGCGTCCGCCGCCGGTGGTGACGCCAGGTCGATGGGTTTCGCGGCCACCGGGCACCCCATGGTCTCGGCCGTGGTCTCGCAGCCGGAGTCCGACGCGATCGCGCTCAGCGGCCGACTGTCGGTGCGGACGCAGCCCTGGCTGGCCGACCACGCGGTCATGGACACCGTGTTGGTCCCCGGCACCGGTCTCGTCGAACTCGCCCTGCACGCCGGAGAACAGCTCGGCTGCACGGTGCTGGAGGAACTGGTACTGCGGGCGCCGCTGGTGCTGTCGGATTCGGCAGGGGTCGCCGTGCGGGTCGTGGTCGATGCCGAGGACGCGGCGGGTCGTCGCGGGGTGCGGATCTTCTCCCGCCCCGACGATGGTGTCGATACGTCGTGGACGTTGAACGCCGAGGGCGGGCTCGCGCCGGAAGGCGACAGCGCCGCGGTGGATCTGGTGTCGTGGCCGCCCGCGGACGCGGTCGCGGTGGATATCGACGGTGTCTACGACTCTCTCGATGCGCAGGGTTATCACTACGGTCCGGTGTTCCAGGCGCTGCGAGCGGTGTGGCGTGGAGCGGATGGGCTCTATGCCGAGGTCGCATTGCCCGAGCAGGTACGAGGCGATGCGGGGCGGTTCGGCATGCATCCCGCTCTGCTGGATGCGGCATTGCACGCCTTGCGTTTTGCCGATGACACCGCAGAGGAAGAAACCGGCCTGGCATTGCCGTTCGAGTGGTCGGGCGTCACTGTGCACGCGGCGGGAGCCGATGCGTTGCGGGTTCGGCTGACTCGTATCGGTGAAAGTGGAGTGGCGCTGGATCTGGCGGATTCGACCGGTGCCGCGGTGGCGACGGTTCGGCATTTGGCGTCGCGGCCGATCGATCCCGCGCAGCTCAGCGCGGGCACATCTATTACTCGTACCGCTGTATTCGATGTGAGCTGGTCACCGATCACTGTGTCCGGCAACGAGGTCGCCGCCGTGGCGTGGGCGGATCTGGGTGCGGTGGGTGAGCACGTCCCGCGGGTGGTGGTGCTGGACTGCCCGGTGGGCGATGATTCCGCGTCGGTTCGTGCCGCTACGCATGGCGTGTTGCATGTGCTGCAGTCCTGGATTGCCGAGCCTCGGTTCGGTGAGTCGGTGCTGGTGGTCCGGACCAGCGGCGCGGTATCGGTGGCAGGGGAGGACATTTCGAATCTCGCCGGTGCCGCGGTCGGCGGCTTGGTTCGTGCCGCGCAGACCGAGAATTCCGGCCGGATCGTGCTGATCGACAGCGATTCCGCCATAGGCGGTCTGCTGGGCGGGATTCTGGCCGCCGAGGAACCGCAGGTGGCCGTCCGCGCCGGGCGGGTGCATGTCGCGCGACTCGCCCGGGTCGTCTCCACCGACGCTTCGGCGACCGGTTCCTTCGCTCCGGAAGAAACGGTCCTGATCACCGGTGCCGGTGGCTTCCTCGGTGGGTTGTTCGCCCGACATCTGGTGGCCGCGCGCGGTGTTCGCCGTCTGTTGTTGCTGAGCCGACGCGGTGAATCCGCGCCCGGCGCAACCGAACTGCGGGACGAGTTGCGGCAGCTCGGCGCCGAGGTCGAGTTCGTCGCGTGCGACGTCGCCGACCGTGCCGCGCTGGCGCAGGTGCTGACCGCCGTGCCTGCCGAGCACCCGCTGACCGGCGTGTTCCACCTGGCCGGTGTGCTCGAGGACGGTGCGATCGCTTCGCTGACTCCGGCCCGGATGGATGCGGTGTTCGGGCCGAAGGTCGACGCGGCCCTGCACCTGCACGAGCTGACCGCCGATCTACCGCTGCGGGCGTTCCTGCTGTTCAGTTCGGCGGCCGGTGTATTCGGCAATGCGGGCCAGGGCAACTACGCCGCGGCGAACGCCTGCCTGGACGCGCTGGCGGCGCACCGCAGGGCAGCCGGTCTTCCCGGCACCTCGCTGGCTTGGGGTCTGTGGAGCATGGACGGAGGTATGGCGGCGGAACTCGGCGATGCCGAGCGGCGCCGGATGTCCCGGTCCGGCATGCTGCCGCTGTCGCAGGAGCAGGGCCTGGCGCTGTTCGATGCGGCGACCGGGCTGGACACGGCGGCCCCGGTCCTCGCCCGCTTGGATCTCGACGCCATGCGCGGCGCGGGATCCGCGGTGCCCGTGCTGCTTTCCGGTCTGATCCCGCAGCGCCGGAAGGCGGCCTCTGGTGCGTCGGCGGCGCTGCGGGCGCAGTTGGCGAGCACTCCCGAGGGCGAACGCCTCGGAGTCCTGGTGGACATCGTGCGCGGTCAGGTCGCGACGATCCTGGGTCATCGGAATGCGAATGCGATCGCACCCGACCGGCCCTTCAGCGAGCTGGGCTTCGACTCGATCTCCGCCGTCGAGTTCCGCAATGCCCTCGCGACCGCGACAGGTCTGCGGTTGCCCGCGACCGCGGTGTTCGACTATCCGTCGCCACAGGCGCTGGCCGAATATCTGGCCGGCCAGTTCACCGGCAATCGGGATGCCGAACCGGCAACCGATCTGTCGGAGAACAGTATTCGCAACGTCCTCCAGACGATCCCGCTCGCCCGGCTCCGCGAAGCGGGCCTGCTGGACGCCCTCATGAAGCTCGCGAACGGGCAGGACAGCCAGGACGACACCGCTCAGACCGTCACGGACGAGTCGATCGACGAGCTCGATATCGACGGCTTGATCGACCTGGCCTACAACAACTCCTCCGAGGACTGAAGGACCGACTGATGACCAAGCCCGATGACAACACTCAGAAGCTGGCTCAGGCCCTCCGTGTCTCGCTGAAGGAGACCGAGCGGTTGCGTGCCCGCAACCGCAAGCTCGAATCGTCGCTTCGTGAGCCGATCGCGATCGTGGGTATGGCGTGCCGGTATCCGGGTGGGGTGGGTTCGCCGGAGGAGCTGTGGAACCTGGTTTCGGCGGGTACCGACGCGACGTCTGAGTTTCCGGCGAATCGCGGCTGGGACATCGAACGCTTGTATGACGCGACCGGTGAGACGCCGAACTCCGCGTATACGCGCGAAGGTGGATTCCTGCATACCGCAGGCGAATTCGACCCCGCGTTCTTCAACATCAGCCCCAATGAAGCCGCGCTGATGGATCCGCAGCAGTTCCTGCTGTTGGAGACCTCATGGGAGGCGTTCGAGCGGGCGGGTGTGGATCCGGGGTCGTTGAAGGGCAGCCGGACCGGTGTGTGGGTCGGGATGATGTATCACGATTATCCGGCCAACGCGAATACGGGATCTATTGCCTCGGGCCGGGTTTCGTATGTGTTCGGTTTGGAGGGGCCGTCGGTCACGGTGGATACGGCGTGTTCGTCGTCGCTGGTGGCCATGCATTCGGCTGCCGCCTCGCTGCGGTCGGGTGAGTGTGATCTGGCGTTGGCCGGTGGCGTGGCGGTGATGGCGACCCCGGAGACGCTGGTGGAGTTCAGTCGGCAGCGGGGCTTGTCGCCGGACGGGCGGTGTAAGTCCTTCGCGGATGCGGCCGACGGTGTCGGCTGGTCCGAGGGCGCGGGAATGCTGGTGTTGGAGCGGTTGTCCGACGCCCAGCGCAATGGACATCAGGTGCTCGCAGTGCTGACCGGTTCGGCGGTGAATCAGGATGGTGCGTCGAATGGTTTGACCGCGCCGAACGGTCCGTCGCAGCGTCGGGTGATTCGCCAGGCCTTGGCGAACGCGGGAGTTTCGTCGGCCGAGGTCGATGTGGTGGAAGCCCACGGCACGGGTACGACGTTGGGCGATCCGATCGAGGCTCAGGCACTGCTGGCCACTTACGGGCAAGAGCGCCATGCGGATCGGCCCCTGTGGCTCGGATCGTTGAAGTCCAATATCGGCCATGCTCAGGCGGCTGCCGGTGTCGGTGGTGTGATCAAGATGGTCATGGCGATACGCCACGGCGTGCTGCCCAAGACGCTGCACGTCGATCGGCCGAGCACCAAGGTGGATTGGTCCGAGGGGCATGTGCGGTTGTTGACCGAACCAACGGCGTGGCCGGAGGTGGATCGGCCGCGTCGCGCGGGTGTGTCGTCGTTCGGTATCAGCGGCACGAACGCGCACGTCATCATCGAGCAGGCACCCGTGGCCGAACCAGCGGTGGACCAGGCCTCGGCGCCTGAGACCTTGCCGACGAATGGGTTGTTGCCTTGGGCGGTCTCGGCGCGCAGTAGCGAGGCGCTGGCCGCGCAGGCCGTCCGCTTGGCGTCTCATGTCGCGGATCACGACCTGGATCCGGTGGATGTCGGTTTCTCGTTGGCGTCCACGCGTGCGGTGTTCGACCATCGTGCGGTTGTTCTGGCGGAGGACCGTGCGGGTCTGCTTGCGGGTGTGCGGGCGCTGAGTCGTTCCGAAACCACTTCTGGTGTGGTGACCGGCCGTGTGGTTCCGGGTTCGACGGGTGTGGTGTTCTCGGGTCAGGGTGCGCAGTGGGCCGGTATGGCGGCTGAGTTGCGTGCTGCGTATCCGGTGTTCGCCGAGCACTTCGACGCGATCGTCGTCGAACTGGATCCGCTTTTGGGGCAGACGTTTTCACTGGGCGAGGCGTTGGCGAGCGAGGATCTGGTCGATCGGACGGTGTTCGCGCAAGCGGGGTTGTTCGCGTTCGAGGTGGCGTTGTTCCGGTTGCTCGAATCCTGGGGTGTGCGTGCGGATGTGGTGGCCGGTCATTCGATCGGTGAGGTCGCTGCTGCGCATGTGGCTGGTGTGTTGTCGCTCGAGGATGCGTGTGTGCTGGTGGCGGCGCGTGGTCGGTTGATGCAGGCGTTGCCTGCTGGTGGTGCGATGGTCGCGGTCGGTGCTTCCGAGGCTGATGTGCTGCCGTTGCTGGTCGATGGGGTGTCGGTCGCGGCGGTGAATGGTCCGTCGTCGGTGGTGCTTTCCGGTGTCGAGGACGCGGTCGTCGCTGTTGTCGAGGTCTGTGTGGAGCGTGGCTGGCGCACGCACCGATTGCGGGTCTCGCATGCTTTCCATTCGGCTCTGATGGAACCGATGCTCACCGAGTTCGCCACGGTGGTCGAGGGTTTGACCTTCGGTCGGCCGAGTATCCCGTTGGTGTCGACGGTGACCGGTGCGCGGATCACCGATGAGATGACCGATCCGGCGTATTGGGTCGGCCAGGTCCGCGACACCGTGCGGTTCGCCGACGCGGTCGTCGCGATGGCGGGTCTGGGCGTGTCCCGGTTCGCCGAGGTCGGCCCGGACGCGGTCCTGAGCCCGATGGTCGCCCAGACTCTCGCCGACGAGGCAGCTGTCGTGGTGGCGTTGGCGCGTCGTGACCGTTCCGACGCGTCCGCCGTGTTGGGTGGGATCGCCGGATTGTTCGTGTCTGGCGCCGAGGTGAATTGGGCTGCTCTCCATGCCGGAGGTCAGCGCGTCGACCTGCCCACCTACGCCTTCCAGCATCAGCGCTTCTGGCTGGATCCGATGGAGGCGCTGGGCATGTCGTGGCTGGGCGCCGAACTGGGCGGCGTCAGCTCGGTCGGGCTGGATCTGGTCACGCATCCGCTGCTGGGTGCGGTGGTGCCGCATCCGGATTCGGGCGGCGTCAGCTTCACCGGTCGGTGGACCGTGGACTCCGTCGAATGGCTGGCCGACCACAGCGTGCTCGGTACCGTATTGCTGCCGGGCACCGGGTTCGTCGAGCTGGCGAGCTACGTCGGCGGTGTGCTCGGTTGTGCCGTGCTCGACGAGTTGGTCCTGCAGGCTCCGTTGACCATGTCGGCGGAGGGCAGCGTCTCGGTCCAGGTCGTGGTGACCGCGGCCGACGAGTCCGGCCGTCGTCGGTTGAGTGTGCATTCGCGGCAGACCGCCGAGGGGCCGTGGTCGCTGCACGCCGAAGGCGTGCTCGCGCCCGACGAGGTGGTGGCCGATTTCGATCTCGCCGCGTGGCCGCCGGTGGATGCCGAATCCTTGGACATCGACGGCGTCTACGACGAGCTGCTCGATATCGGGTACGGCTACGGACCGTACTTCCAGGGCTTGCAGGCGGCATGGCGGCGCGGTGACGAGTTGTTCGCCGAGGTCGCGCTGCCTGATCCGCAGGACGGCAAGGAATTCGGCATCCATCCGGCATTGTTCGACGCGGCGCTGCACGCCGGGATCGTGCATGGTCTTCGCGGTGGCGTCGACGGCTTCCCGGCCTTGCCGTTCACCTGGAACCGAGTGGTGCTGCATGCGGCGGGTGCGAGCGCCGTGCGGGTTCGCATCGTGGTCGAGGGCACCCGGTTCGCGCTCCAGCTGGCCGACGAGCACGGCGCGCCGGTGATGTCAGTGGGGGCCTTGGTTTCTCGGCCCGTGTCGGCCGATCGCCTGCAGTCGGATCGGGTGGATGACGCTCTCTTCGGCGTGGAGTGGGTCGCTGCCGCGCCGTCGGTGGAGAGCATCGAGCCGGGCCGGGTGGCGGTACTGAATGGTGATCTCGCGGCGCTGATCACCGAGTTGGACGCGGCCGAGGATCCGGTTGTTCCGGAAATCGTGTTGTGGGAAATCCCCGTTCACGACGGTGCGCCGCCGGAGACCGCCCGCCGGATCGCGATCGGTGTGCTCGACACTCTGCGCGGCTGGCTGGCCGAACCGCGCTTCACCGGTTCCCGTTTGGTGGTGCTGACCAGAGGTGCGGTGGCCGTTACCGACTCGGAGCAGGTCGATCTTGGCCAAGCGCCGGTGTGGGGCCTGCTGCGTGCCGCGCAGGCCGAACACCCAGGCCGATTCCAGCTTCTCGACCTGGCTCAGGATGAGGATCGCGACGCGCTCGCCATCGCCGCTGTGGCCGCGACCGCTGCGCTGGAACCCGAGGCTGCGCTGCGCGGTGCGACCCTGCTCGTGCCGCGCTTGAGTCGCCACGCGCCTGGCGCGAACCTTCGGTTGTCCGAGCCGGGTACGGTGCTGGTGACCGGTGGTACGGGTGGTTTGGGTGCGGTGATCGCCCGTCATCTGGTGGCCGAACATGGTGTGCGCCAGCTGCTTTTGACGTCTCGGCGTGGCCCGGATGCTCCGGGAGCGGCAGAACTGCGCGATGAGCTGACCGAACTGGGCGCGCAGGTGACCATCGCGGCGTGTGATGTGTCGGATCGGTCGGCGCTGGCGGCCTTGCTGGATGGTATTTCGGACCAGCATCCGCTGGTGGGTGTGGTGCACGCGGCCGGAACAGCGGACAACGGTCTGGTCGAATCGATTACGGCAGAGCGGGTCGATTATGTGTTCGGGCCGAAGGTCGATGCGGCATGGCACCTGCACGAGCTGACGCGTGATGCGTCGCTGTCGTTGTTCGTGCTGTTGTCGTCCGCGGGCGGGCTGGTGCTGGCCGCCGGTCAAGCGAACTACGCCGCGGCGAATGTCTTCCTCGATGCGCTCGCCGCGCACAGACACAGCCTGGGATTGCCCGCGACCGCTATCGACTACGGATTGTGGGCGCGATCGACCGGGCTCGGTGTCGAGCTGTCCGAGACCGAATTCGATCTGCTGCGACGGCAGGGCTTCCCGCCGATCTCCGAGGCCGAGGGTCTGGCGCTGTTCGATGCGGCGATCGCCACCGACACCGCGCAACTGGTGGCGTTGCGGGTCGACCCGGCAGTGCTCCGGACTCGGGGCGAGCTGATCCCGGCACTGGTCCGCGCGCTCGTGCCGAACCCCGTTCGGCGCACGAATCGAGGCGCAGCGGGTCAGGCTTTCGCCCGAAAGCTGGCCGGTTTGTCGGAAGCGGACCGTGCGCGTGCGTTGCTCGATCTCGTCCGATCGGTGGCCGCCGCGACGCTGGGGCATGCGTCGGTGGATGCTGTCGAGCCGCAACAGGCTTTCCAGCAGCTCGGTTTCGATTCGTTGAGTGCGGTGGAGTTCCGTAACAAGCTGAACGCCGCGACGGGTCTGCAACTGCCCGCGACACTGGTCTTCGACTATCCGAACCCGCAGATCGTCGCCGAGTTCATCGATTCCCAACTCTCCGGTACCAGCCAGGATGTCGCGGTCACTGCCAGCAGGGTGGCCGGTGACGATCCGATCGCGGTGGTGGCGATGAGCTGCCGCTACCCCGGTGGCGTCGCCTCGCCCGAAGATCTGTGGCGCCTGGTTGCCGAGGGCGTGGACACCACGGGTGATCTGCCCGCCGATCGTGGCTGGGATATCGAGGGCATCTACGATCCGGAACCCGGCAAGGCGGGCAAGACCTACACCCGCCAGGGGGGATTCCTCTACTCCGCAGCCGATTTCGACGCCGACTTCTTCGGGATCAGCCCCAACGAGGCTTTGGTGATGGATCCGCAGCAGCGGATGTTGCTCGAGATTTCGTGGGAGGCGTTGGAGCGGGCCGGTGTGGATCCTGCTGTGCTGCGCGGCAGTTCGACCGGGGTGTTCACCGGTGTGATGTACCACGACTACGCGATGGGCGCCGGTACCGGCAGTAGCGTCGCCGGTAGTCTGGTCTCCGGTCGCATCGCCTACACGCTGGGCTTGGAAGGGCCTGCGGTGTCGGTGGATACGGCGTGTTCGTCGTCGCTGGTGGCTATGCACTTGGCGGCGCAGTCGCTGCGATCGGGCGAATGTGATCTGGCATTGGCCGGTGGTGTGGCGGTGATGTCCACCCCGGAGATGCTCGTCGAGTTCAGCAGGCAGCGCGGGTTGTCGCCGGATGGCCGGTGCAAGTCCTTCGCGGATGCGGCCGATGGTGTCGGCTGGTCCGAGGGCGCCGGGATGTTGGTGCTGGAGCGGTTGTCGGACGCGCGTCGCAACGGTCATCAGGTGCTTGCGGTGATCGCTGGCTCGGCGGTGAATCAAGATGGTGCGTCGAATGGTTTCTCCGCGCCGAACGGTCCGTCGCAGCGTCGGGTGATCCGTCAGGCATTGGCCAATGCTGGTGTGTCGCCGACCGAGGTGGACGTGGTCGAGGCGCACGGCACGGGCACGATGTTGGGCGATCCGATCGAAGCCCAAGCCCTTTTGGCTACCTACGGGCAGGGTCGTGCTGCGGATCGGCCGTTGTGGCTCGGGTCGTTGAAGTCGAATATCGGTCATGCTCAGGCGGCTGCCGGTGTCGGTGGTGTGATCAAGATGGTCATGGCGATGCGCCACGGCGTACTGCCCAAGACGCTGCACGTCGATAGGCCGAGCACGAAAGTTGATTGGTCCGAGGGCCATGCCAGCCTGCTGACCGAAGCGGTGGCCTGGCCGGAGGTGGATCGGCCGCGTCGTGCGGGCGTCTCCTCGTTCGGCCTCAGCGGCACGAACGCTCACCTCATCCTCGAACAGGCACCCGCGGCGGACCCGGCTCCGGTGGTCAAAACTCCTCCGACGGGCGGGGTGTCGCCGTGGGTGATCTCTGCGCGGAGCGGCGAGGCACTGGCCGAGCAGGCCCGGCGGCTGGCCTCCCACGTCGGCGACCATGATTCGATCGACATCGGATTCTCGCTCGCCGCTTCACGAGTGTTGTTCGAGTATCGGGCCGTGGCGTTCTCGCCCGAGGACGACGTCCTGCGGGCCGGAATCCAGGCGCTCGGGCGCGGCGAAACGATTCCGGGTGTGGTGTCCGGCCGTGTGGTGGCGGGTTCGACTGGTGTGGTGTTCTCGGGTCAGGGTGCGCAGTGGGCCGGTATGGCGGCTGAGTTGCGTGCTGTGTATCCGGTGTTCGCCGAGCATTTCGATGCGATTGTCGCGCAGTTGGATCCGTTGCTGGGGCAGTCGATTTCGCTGAATGTGGCGCTGTCGGACGATGATTCGATCGATCGGACTGTGTTCGCGCAGGCGGGGTTGTTCGCGTTCGAGGTGGCGTTGTTCCGGCTGCTCGAGTCGTGGGGTGTGCGTGCGGATGTGGTGGCTGGTCATTCGATTGGTGAGGTGGCTGCTGCGCATGTGGCGGGGGTGTTGTCGCTCGAGGATGCGTGTGTGTTGGTGGCGGCGCGTGGTCGTTTGATGCAGGCCCTGCCTGCTGGTGGGGCGATGGTCGCTGTTGGTGCTTCCGAGGCTGATGTGTTGCCGTTGCTGGCCGGTGTCGAGGGGGTGTCGATCGCGGCGGTGAATGGTCCGTCGTCGGTGGTGGTTTCCGGTGTCGAGGACGCGGTCGTCGCTGTTGTCGATACTTGTGTGGAGCGTGGTTGGCGCACGCATCGGTTGCGGGTTTCGCATGCTTTCCATTCGGCGTTGATGGAGCCGATGCTGGCCGAGTTCGCGTCGGTGGTCGAGGGTTTGGCGTTGTCTCGGCCGAGTATCCCGTTGGTGTCGACGGTGACCGGTGCGCGCGTCACGGATGAGATGACCGACCCGGCGTATTGGGTCGGCCAGGTTCGGGACACGGTCCGGTTCGCCGACACGGTCGCCACGATGGCGGACATGGGTGTGTCCCGATTCGCCGAGGTCGGCCCCGATGCGGTGTTGACCCCGATGGTCGCGCAGACTCTCGATGACGAGGCCGCTGTCGTGGTGCCGTTGGCGCGTCGTGACCGCGCCGACACGTCCGCCGTGCTGGCCGGGATCGCCGGATTGTTCGTGTCCGGTGCCGAGGTGAATTGGGCCGGTTTCTACGCCGGGACGGGGGCACGGCGGATCGACTTGCCCACTTATGCCTTCCAGCACCGGCGCTATTGGATACCCGAAGGTTCCGCAGGCAAGGGTGACGCCCGGTCGATGGGGCTCGTCGCCACCGGTCACCCGCTGGTGTCGGCGGTGGTGTCGCAACCGGATTCCGATGTGGTCGCCGTCAGCGGCAGATTGTCGGTGCAGACCCAGCCCTGGTTGGCCGACCACCGGGTCATGGACACTGTGTTGTTCCCCGGCACCGGTCTGGTCGAACTCGCCCTGCACGCCGGTGAGCGGGTGGGCTGTTCGAGCCTGGACGAGCTGATCCTGCGTTCCCCGCTGGTGTTGCCGGAGTCCGGTGGTGTCGCGGTCCAGGTCGTGATCGGCGGTGCTGACGCGGGGCGTCGGGGGGTGCGGATCTTCTCTCGCCCCGACGACGATGCCGATTCGATGGCGTCGTGGACCCTGCATGCCGAAGGCGTCCTCGTGCCGGGAGCCGACGGCGCACCGGCGGACCTGGCGCAGTGGCCGCCCGCCGACGCCACCGCGGTCCCGGTCGAGGACCTCTACGACTCTCTCGATGCGCAGGGCTATCACTACGGTCCGGTGTTCCAGTCGCTGCGGGCGGTCTGGCGTTGGTCCGACGGGCTCTATGCCGAGGTCGAGTTGCCCGAGGCGGCGCGCGGCGAGGCAGGGCGGTTCGGCGTGCATCCGGCGTTGCTGGATGCGGCATTGCATGCCTTGCGTTTTGCCGATGACACGGCGTCGGAGGAGACCGGGCTGGCGTTGCCGTTCGAGTGGTCGGGTGTGACGGTGCATGCGGCGGGGGCCGATGCGTCGCGGGTTCGGCTGACTCGTGTCGGTGAGCGTGGGGTGGCGCTGGATCTTGCGGATTCGACCGGTGCCGCGGTGGCGACGGTGCGACATCTGGCGTCTCGGCCGATCGATCCCGCGCAGCTCACCGCGGGCGCTGCGATTTCTCGTACTGCGGTGTTCGATGTGAGCTGGGCGCCGTTCTCGGTGACCGAGGGCGACATTGCCGCGGTCGCCTGGCCGGATCTCGGTGAGGTCGGTGAGCAGGTCCCGCAGGTGGTGGTGCTGGACTGCCCGGCGGGCAATGATCCCGCCACCGTTCGTACTGCTACTCATGGTGTGTTGCAGGTGTTGCAGTCCTGGTTCGCCGAGCCTCGGTTCGGTGAGTCGGTGCTGGTGGTTCGGACCAGTGGCGCGGTTTCGGTTGCCGGGGAGGACATTTCGAATCTGGCTGGTGCCGCTGTCGGCGGCCTGGTTCGTTCGGCACAAGCCGAGGGCGTCGGCCGGATCGTGTTGGTGGATACCGATTCCGAGTTCGGCGGTCTGCTCGGCGGGATTCTGACGTCGGAAGAGCCACAGGTGGCGGTACGTGATGGACAGGTTTACCGAGCGCGGCTCGGGAGAGTCGTCTCGACCGCCGCTGCGGCGACCGGTTCCTTCGATCCGGATGACACGGTTCTGATCACCGGCGCCGGCGGCTACCTCGGTGGGCTGTTTGCCCGGCACCTGGTGAACGCCCATGGCGTGCGCCGTCTGCTGTTGCTCAGCAGGCGCGGTGAATCCGCTCCCGGTGCGCCCGAACTACGGGAAGCGTTGCGGCAACTCGGTGCCGAGGTCGAGTTCGTCGGGTGCGATGCCGCAGACCGCGCCGCCCTGGCCGAGGTGCTGACCAGTATTCCCGCCGCACAACCGCTTGCGGGCGTGTTCCACCTCGCCGGTGTGCTCGACGACGGTGCTGTCGCGTCGCTGAGTCCGGAGCGGATGGACGCGGTGCTGACCCCGAAGGTCGACGCCGCGCTGCATCTGCACGAGCTGACCGCCGACCTGCCTTTGAAGGCGTTCGTGCTGTTCAGCTCGGTCGCCGGTGTGTTCGGTGCCCCCGGCCAGGGCAACTACGCCGCGGCCAACGCCTGCCTCGACGCGCTGGCCGCGCACCGCAGGGCATCCGGGCTGCCCGGGATGTCACTGGCCTGGGGCCTGTGGAGCACGGACGGGGGTATGGCCGCGGAACTCGGCGACGTCGACCGGCGCCGGATGTCCCGCTCGGGTCTGCTGCCGTTGTCGGCGGACCAGGGTCTGGCCCTGTTCGACGCCGCGACAGGAACAGACACGGCGGCCCTCGTCCTCGCCCGAGTGGATCTGGATGCCATGCGCTCTGCCGGATCAGACAGGCCCGCACTGTTTTCCGCACTGATCCCGCAGCGCCGCCGAGCAACCTCCGGCGCGTCCGCGGCGTTGCGTGCTCGGCTGTCGAGCGCTCCCGACAGCGAGCGTTTCGACGTGCTACTGGAGATCGTTCGCGGTCAGATCGCCACCGTCCTCGGCCATGAGAACACGAACGCGGTGGCAGCGGACCGGGCCTTCAACGAGCTGGGCTTCGATTCGATCACCGCTGTCGAATTCCGCAATGCGTTGAAGGCCGCCACCGGTCTTGCGCTGCCCGCGACCTTGGTGTTCGACTACCCCTCGCCGCAGGCTTTGGCGCGGTATCTGGCCGACGAGTTCGCCGGGACGAGCCGCGATGCCGAGGTCACCGCCGTCCGGGCTGTCGACGGCGACCCGATCGCCGTGGTCGGCATGGCCTGCCGTTACCCCGGCGGCGTGACATCCCCGGAGGAACTCTGGGAACTCGTGCGCACCGGCCGGGACGCGGTATCGACGTTCCCGGTCGACCGCGGCTGGGACCTCGACGGCATCTACGATCCGGAACCCGGCCGCGCGGGTAAGTCCTACACACGTGAAGGCGGCTTCCTGCACACGGCAGCGGATTTCGACGCCGAATTCTTCGGTATCGGTCCCAACGAAGCCGTGATGACGGATCCGCAGCAGCGGCAACTGCTGGAAACCACGTGGGAGGCGTTGGAGCGCGCCGGTGTGGATCCTGCTGTGCTGCGCGGCAGTTCGACCGGCGTCTTCACCGGCGTCATGTACCACGACTACGCCCAGGGGACCGGCAACAGCGCGGCAGGCAGCCTGGTGTCCGGTCGCATCGCCTACACCCTCGGGTTGGAGGGCCCGGCCGTGTCGGTGGATACGGCGTGCTCGTCGTCCTTGGTGACAATGCATTTGGCGGCGCAGTCGCTACGGTCGGGGGAGTGCGATCTCGCCTTGGCCGGCGGCGTGACGGTGATGGCGACTCCGGAGACGCTGGTGGAGTTCAGCAGGCAGCGCGGGTTGTCGCCGGATGGCCGGTGCAAGTCCTTCGCGGATGCGGCCGACGGTGTCGGCTGGGCCGAGGGCGCCGGGATGTTGGTGCTGGAGCGGCTGTCCGATGCGCGTCGCAACGGTCATCAGGTGCTTGCGGTGCTCGCGGGTTCGGCGGTGAATCAGGATGGTGCGTCGAATGGTTTGACCGCGCCGAACGGTCCGTCGCAGCGTCGGGTGATTCGCCAAGCGCTTGCGAACGCGGGGGTTTCTCCGATCGATGTCGATGTGGTGGAAGCCCACGGCACCGGTACGACGTTGGGCGATCCCATCGAGGCTCAAGCCCTTTTGGCTACCTACGGGCAGGGTCGTGCCGCGGATCGGCCGTTGTGGCTCGGGTCGTTGAAGTCGAATATCGGTCATGCCCAAGCCGCTGCCGGTGTCGGTGGTGTGATCAAGATGGTCATGGCGATGCGCCACGGACTGTTGCCGAAGACGCTGCATGTCGATGCGCCCAGCACCAAAGTCGATTGGTCCGAGGGGCATATCCGCCTGCTGACCGAGGCGGTGGCGTGGCCGGAGGTGGATCGGCCGCGTCGTGCGGGTGTGTCCTCGTTCGGTATCAGCGGGACCAACGCCCACGTCATCATCGAGCAAGCCCCGGTCGCGGACCTGGCTCCGATACCGGTGGAGGAGACCGTTCCGGTCGGCGGCGTGCTGCCGTGGGTGGTTTCGGCACGCAGTGTCGAGGCGCTTGCCGGTCAGGCCGACCGTTTGGCATCGCATGTGGGCGAACGGAATCCGATCGATGTCGGTTTCTCGCTGGCGTCCACCCGGAGCCTCTTCGAAAACCGGGCTGTAGTCGTGGCCGAAGGTCGTGATGGTCTGCTCGCTGGCGTGCGGGCGTTGGCCACGGGAGTGCAGGCTCCCGGTGTGGTGTCCGGTCGCGTGGTGCCGGGTTCGACGGGTGTGGTGTTCTCGGGTCAGGGTGCGCAGTGGGCCGGTATGGCTACCGAGCTACGTGCTGCGTATCCGGTGTTCGCCGAGCACTTCGACGCGATCGTCGCCGAACTGGATCCGCTTTTGGAACAGACGTTTTCACTGGGCGAGGCGTTGGCGAGCGAGGATCTGGTCGATCGGACGGTGTTCGCGCAAGCGGGGTTGTTCGCGTTCGAGGTAGCGTTGTTCCGGCTGCTCGAATCCTGGGGTGTGCGGGCCGATGTGGTGGCCGGTCATTCGATCGGTGAGGTGGCTGCTGCGCATGTGGCGGGTGTGTTGTCGCTGTCGGATGCGTGTGTGCTGGTGGCTGCGCGTGGCCGGTTGATGCAGGCGTTGCCGTCTGGTGGTGCGATGGTGGCTGTTGGTGCTTCCGAGGTTGATGTGTTGCCGTTGCTGGCCGGTGTCGAGGGGGTGTCGGTCGCGGCGGTGAATGGTCCGTCGTCGGTGGTGCTTTCCGGTGTCGAGGACGCGGTCGCTGCCGTTGTCGACACCTGCGTGGAACGTGGTTGGCGCACGCACCGATTGCGGGTTTCGCACGCTTTCCATTCGGCCTTGATGGAGCCGATGCTCACCGAATTCGCTTCGGTGATCGAGGGTTTGGCATTCGGCCGCCCCAACCTTCCGTTGGTGTCGACGGTGACCGGTGCGCGGATCACCGATGAGATGACCGTTCCGTCGTATTGGGTCGGCCAGGTCCGCGACACCGTGCGGTTCGCCGACGCGGTCGTCGCGATGGCGGGTCTGGGCGTGTCCCGATTCGCCGAGGTCGGCCCCGACGCCGTGCTGACCCCGATGATCGCCCAAACTCTCGACACCGCGATCACGATCGCTCTGACCAGAAGAGGCAACGCGGACCCCGCGACCCTGCTGACGGGGCTGGCTCGTTTGCACGTCACGGGTTCGACGGTGGATTGGTCGAGCTACTACGACGGCGCCGGTGCCGCGAGAATCGATCTTCCGACATACAGCTTCCAGCACCGCCACTTCTGGACCACGGGCCCACTGCACACCGGAGAGGCGCACGCGCTCGGCCTGCGGTCCACCGAACACCCCATGCTGGGCGCATGGGTAGCGCAGCCGGAGAGCGGGGGCGTCAGATTCACCGGTCGTCTGTCCGCGGCCACCCATCCCTGGCTGGCCGATCACGACGTACTCGGGACCGTGCTGCTGCCCGGCACCGGATTCGTCGAACTGGCCCTGCACGCCGGAAACCAGGTCGACTGCCCGGAACTGGAGGAACTGACTCTGCTGGCGCCGCTGGTGTTCCAGGGGCAGGGCGGAGTCCAGATCCAGGTGATCGTCGGTGAGGGTGACGAGACCGGTCACCGACGGCTCGACATCTACTCGCGCAAGGACGACGACGATCCGTCGGTCCCGTGGACCCGCCATGCGGCAGGCGCTGTCGGTCCGGGCGGGGAGACCGGCAGGACGGAAGACTGGGACGACTTCGTTCAGTGGCCACCGGCCGGTGTTACGGAGGTGACGTTGGATGGCGCTTACGACGAACTCGCCGACAACGGGTACAACTACGGGCCTGCCTTCCAAGGACTGGTAGCCCTGTGGCGGCGCGGCGAGGATCTCTTCGCTGAAGTCGCGCTACCCGAGCAGACCTCAGCGCAAGGCTATGGCGTACATCCGGCGCTGCTCGATTCGGCCATGCACGCGCTGTCCGTCGGCCTTCCGGAGGACGTGGACGGGCACGGAGAGCGGCCGACCCTCGTTCCCTTCGCTTGGTCTTCGGTGCGTTTGCACGCCGACGGCGCCCGGCGGGTGCGGGTTCGGTTGACCGTGCCGAATCAGGAGACGGTCACCCTGGCAATGGCCGAGTCCGGTGGCGCGCCACTGCTTTCCGTACAGTCCCTGGCGTTGCGCCCGCTGTCCCGCGAACTGCTCTCGGGCGCACCCCGGTCGCACGACGCACTCTACGAACTCACATGGCGGACCGGTCCGGAGTTGCGATCCGCAGCGGGAGTTCCCTGGGCCGAGTGGGGCGCGGCCGAGTCGGCCTCGGTATTCCTCTTCCGACCGCCGGTCGACGGCGCCGAGATGCCGGTCCGGTTGCGCACGGCTTTGCATCGCACGCTCGGTGTCATCCAGCAGTTCTCCAGCGAAGAACGCTATGCCGCAAGTACTTTGGCGGTGATCACCGACAGCACGGCCGACCCGGCCGCGGCGGCGGTGTGGGGTCTGGTACGCGCGGCGCAGGCGGAGAACCCGGGTCGGATCGTGCTCATCGAGGCGCCCGCGGAGACAACGACGGATCACCTGGTAGCGGCGGCGCTGACGGGCGAGCCGGAATTGGACGTCCATGGCGAGGGGACTCGGGTGCCACGGCTCGTTCGTGCCGCGTCACCCGGATCGGAGCGGCCGACACCCTGGGATTCCGAGCGGACCGTGTTGATCACCGGCGGCACCGGCGGGATCGGTCGCCACCTCGTCGAGCACCTGGTGCGCGAGCACGGTGTGCGACACCTGCTGCTGGCCGGCCGACGTGGACCAGACGCCGCCGCGGATCTCATCGAGGAACTCGACGCTCTCGGGGCCGAGGTTCGCGTAGCGGCCTGCGATGTCGGAAACCGTGATGCGCTGCGAGAACTGCTGGCGTCGGTACCCGCGGAGCATCCGCTGGGCGCGATCGTCCACGTAGCGGGCGTCGCGCACAACGGGCTGGTCGACACCTTGACGCCGGAACAGATCGACTACTCCCTCGGTGCCAAGGCCGACGCCGCTTGGTACTTGCACGAGCTCACCCGCGAAGCCGGGCTGTCCGCCTTCGTGATGATCTCCTCGGCGGCAGGGTCGATACTGCCCGCGGGGCAGGGTGGCTACGCGGCGGCCAACGTGTTCCTCGACGCGCTCGCTACCCACCGGCACGCGGAAGGTTTGCCTGCCACCTCGCTCGCCTACGGTCTGTGGGACATCGAGACCGGACTCTCGCAATGGCTCAGCCAGGCCGACAGGCAGCGCATGCGTCGTCAGGGTCTGCCGCCACTGGCCGCGGACAAGGCGCTCGAATTGTTCGATGCGGCATCGACTTCGGACCGTCCGGTGCACGTACCGGTCGAAATCGACCTGGCCGCACTGCGTGCTCGGGACGCGGTGCCCGCGCTGCTGCGTGACTTGGCCAAGCGGGCCGGGCGGCGGCAGAGCACCGGAACACAGGATGCGGGTGCGGTTCGCAGGCGACTGGCACAGCTCTCGGAGGCCGAACAGGAACAGTGGCTGCGGACACATATCCTCGAGAACGCCGCCAGATTGCTGGGGCACGAGAGCGCCGATGCGCTGGACCCCGAGCGGGACTTCCTCGAATCGGGATTCGACTCCCTGGCTGCCATGGAGTTGCGAACCACGCTCAACGCTTCCACCGGTCTGACACTGCCGACGGCCGCGATCTTCGATCACAAGACGCCGGCGGCGCTGGCCCGATACCTGCGGAAGGAGCTCGCCGGCGACTCCCGAAGGGGTGCGGAGGCCGGTGCCGAAGACGATTCGTTGTACGGGATGTTCCGTGGCGCGGTAGCGTCCGGCCAGGCCGACAAGGGTTTCGCTTTGTTGCGGGCGGCGGCGGAGTTGCGCGAGCAGTTCTCGTCGGCCCACGAACTGGATCGACTGCCGGTGCCCACGCGGCTCGCCGCGGGCTCCACCCTGCCACGCATCATCTGCCTCGCTCCGCCCCTGGCCACCGGAGGCGCACACCAGTACGCCAGGATCGTCTCGCACTTGCGCACTGCCCGTGACGTTTCGGCGCTGACGCCGATCGGTTGCCGGACGGGAGAACCACTGCCGACCACGCCGACGGCGGCCGCGGAAGCGGTGGCGCGCTCCGTTCTCGAGGCGGCGCAGGGAGATCCGTTCGTGCTGGTCGGATACTCCTCGGGCGGCCTGTTGGCCTACCTCGTCACCGAGCACCTGGAAGCAGCCGGCGGCCCAGCGCCCGCCGCGGTGGTCATGGTGGACACCTACAAGGTGAACGACGATGCCGAATGGCTGCTTCGGGCGATGTTCGAACACATGGTGTCGGCGGAGGCCACGTTCGGTCGCTTCGACCAGGCCCGGCTGACCGGCATGGGCCGGTATGTGCAGCTCCTGAAGGAGATGGTGCCCGGCTCCGTCGCCACGCCGACGTTGTTCATCCAGTGTGCCCAGAACTTCCTGGGAAGCTCACCGGATCACGTGAACTGGCAGGCGAAGCCGTGGGATTCGACGCATACCATTGTCTCGGTACAGGCCGACCACATCACGATCCTGGAGGACGGCTCGGCGGATGTCGCCGAAGCGATCGAGAATTGGCTCGAGAGCTAGGAACAACGACCGGGTGGGCGACTCGCCCACCCGGTCGTTTCATCCGCGGACAAGAGCCGTTGCGGGATCAGCTAGACAGCGCTCGAGCGCAATGATCGCGGATCAGCTCTGCTATCGGACGGCCGTTCGAATCGATGAAGAAATGGCCGCCCGGAAAGGATTTCGCGAAGAAGCTTCCAGACGTGTGCGAGCCCCATACCTGGATCTCGGCGAGACTCGCATCGGGGTCACGATCGCCGACCATCGCGACGATGGGGCAACCGACTATCGCGTCCGGCGCGCACCGATAGGTCTCGATGGCTCGGTAGTCGTTTCTGACGATCGACAAGACGATTTCCCGGAACTCGGGATCCTCGAGCAATACCGGCGGTGTGCCGCCGAACCGCACCAAGTGATCGGCGAGTTCTCGATCGCTCATCAGGTGCGTGCGCCCGGATTGCGGCGCCGAAGGGGCGCGCCGACCGGAGGCGAACAGGACTCTCGGGCTCCTTCCCAATTCGCGCTCGAGCCGTCTGCAAGCCTCGAAGGCAACGACAGATCCCATGCTGTGGCCGAATATGGAGAAGGTCTCCGCATCCTGGACCGCTTCTCTCAGCTCGGGAAGCACGCCGTCGACGAGGTCCGCGATGTTGTCCACGAGCGGTTCCTGCCGTCTGTCTTGCCGTCCGGGGTACTGGACGGCGAGAACGTCGTATTCCGGTCCCATGCACTTGGCCAATGGTCCGAAAGAGATGGCGGAGCCGCCGGCGTGCGGAAAGCAGAACAACTTGTGCGAGCCATCCCCGGGAGAGGGGGACAGTCGACGTAGCCAGCTATTACCCATGGGGCGGTAAGCCTTTCGTTACGGCATGGATACGCGCCACCGCGGGGTGCCCGCGGTGGCGCGCCTCGAGGACCAGAGCTAGCGGCTCGACGGGGTGTGCCTGAGCCGCACCACCGAACTCCAAGGCTTCCAAGTGCTTTTCAGCGGCTTGCGTGGATCCGGCTGCGGGAAGAGCGTCACCGGCTTCATGAACCAGGGCAGCCGGTGGTACCGGTGCGCCGCCGAGACCAAAGGTTCCACCTCGTCGGCGGTCCAGTCGAGGTCGGCGAAAAAACGCAGCGGATCGACCGGACCGAAGTGCCACGGGGCGTTGGCCAGCAGATCGGTGGTGGCCTTGCTCATCCGCTGCACAAGCGCCTCGTTGTTGACATCCAATGCCCACCAACCGATTTCAGGACGAGCCAGTGCGGTGGCCAAGCTGGTGACGTCGTCTTCGGTGAGGTAGTAGACCAGACCTTCGGTGAGGACCAGCGCCCGCTGCGCACCCGCGAGCGCCTCGTCGAGGAACTTGCTCCGCGCCTCGGGATCGGCGAGGTCCACCGCCGTTCGGGTGAGCGCGCAGCGCGGCGACTCTCCGGCCAGCAGCTCGTTCTTCTGCTCGATCAAGCCGGGGAGATCGGCCTCTATCCAGGGGAATTCGGCGGGCAGATCCAGTCGATAGGGGCGGGTATCCATACCCGCGGCCATATTGATCACCCGATCGCAGCCCTGCTCGATGGTCTTCATGATCAGGTCATCGATGAGTTTGGTGCGGGTGACCAGATTCCAGCCGTTGTGCATCAAGAGCGGGGTGCGGCCGGCGATGGCGCGTCCCCGCTCGCCGGCGACCCGGTCGGCGAGGGGATCGTGGAAAAGAGCGTCGGGACGGGCGGATTCGACAGCTCGGAAGGCGGCCACCCAACGGGCGGTGTCGGAAACGTTGGTAACTAGATCAGCGGTCTCGGCCACCAGTGCAGTCTCGCACAGCGAACGAAACGATGCTCAATGGTCGCATCGCCGCCAGCGGCGCCCGACTCCCGGAAACGCCGCGGCCCGCCACACGCGCCCGCGGGTGCGCTCGCGCTGGCGGCAACACCGGCCGGTGCGCGTCGTCCGGCGGCGGGTCGCCGAGGTCACCGAGTCGGGGTCCGCTCGGCTGTCGGCCGTCGGCTGGACGCGAGGGCGTTGTGAACGTTCCCAGTGCGGTTCCCGCTGGTCGTACGGCGTCGGCGATGCCGGTTGAGCTGGGTGTTCGCCGCGCGGTCGGGGGTTGTCGACGCCCGGACCAACCAGTGCCGGCTCGTACCCGCCAGTAGATCGGAGGCGACTGTGACGTTTCACAAAGTATTGCCAACGGCTTTCTAGATCGCACGAATCACTAGCTCGAGACGGGTCGGATGCGGTTTCATCATGGTGCGCTGGGGCTCGAGCAGCGGCGGGAAGGAAGTCCAGATGTCCACGATCGATTCCGCGCCGTTGTCGACGATGTCGGGTACGGCCGGTCACCTCACCCGCGCGGGACGTGGGCTCGCTTTCGCGGCGTCCGTCCCACCCATCGAGCCGAACCGTCGACCGTTCGGCTCGACCGCCGCGCACCTCGGCGAAGGAGCGCGTGGCCCGGGATCGCACTGACCTTTCCGGGTTGCTCCACCTATCTCACAGAAAGAAGGACGGCTGACCAATGCTGCCCACCCGAGGATCGCGGACCGCTCTGTCTGCTCTCGTATTGACGGCGAGTGCCGCACTCGTCGCACCGACGCCGACCATGGCCGCGCCACGGCCGGCCCCGGCACAGCAGGCCGTTCCGGCGATCGGAGAGAACGTTCCCTCCGAGGCGCTGGCCGCGCTGGCGCCGACGATCGTCAGCGCCATCTCCGCGCCCGCCCCCATCGCCGACGGCGGAAAAGCCGCGATCCTCGCCCAGGCGCGCGCACTGCTCGCGACACCCGGCATCCCCCCGCAGGTCAAGGCGACCCTGGAAAGGGTCATCACCTTCCTCGACGGTAGCGGTGGCGGTGGCCCCGAGCTCCCGCCGTCGGACGGTCCGCGAATCTCCCAGTTCCTCTACCCGACCATCGGCAAGGGCTGCATCGGACCGACCTCCGATTCGGTCGGCGCCGCGCTGGCCGTTCCCGGTCCGGCCGAACTGCCGCCGCCGGGACCCAAGGCAGGCCAGACCGGCTTCGTCTTCACCGCGCTGGGCACCAAATCCCCTGCGGCCGTGCAAAATCCGCCGCTGACCGTGCAGTGGGTCAACCTCGACAACCGTCGTTCGGGTGTCCAGCCGCTCACCAACGAGTCGGAGCTCAACGCCGACGGTCCCGCCACGCTGTCGGCCCTCGCCGACACCGGCTCGGGCCGCGTCGCCGCGGTGATCTCCGGCTCGCTCACCACCACGACCGCCGATTCCGGCGCTCGTACCTGCACCTTCGCGCCGACCCTAGGGTTCTTCACCGTCGCCTGAGTCGACGCAACGTATTGGAGTTCGATCTATGAAGTTTGCCGTTTCCGGCTTGGTCAGCGGGCTGACCGGCGCGACCTTGGGGGTGGTCGCCGTGCTGGGCGTCACCACTGGCGTGCAACAGAATTCGATCCCGGCGCCCGAGACGACCGTCGACCCCGGTTCGTCGCTGGCCAACACGCCGTACGGCAGCCGATGAGCAACGGGCGCAGGACCATCGCCTGCTTCCTCGTCGGCCTCGGCGCGCTGCTGCTCGTGGCAGCGGTCATGATTCCCAACTACACCGTCGGCAAAGTGGCCAAGACGCCGCTGGACCTGCGGATCACCACGATCGCGAAGAACGTTCCCGGCGAGGAAAGCCTTGTGCTGGACTCGAAGTCGCTCACCTCTCCCGAGGGCTCGGCCAGGGTCGACACCAATGTGCCGATCGTCTCGCAGCGCTTCCTCACCGTCGAAGAGCCGTCCGACGCCGACCAGATGACGGTGCAGGCGGGCCAGACGCTGCGTCGTGACGACCGCGAGGGCGACACCGGTCTGCTCACCGCCTCGATCGACCGCGTCACCATCGACCGCAAGACGGGCGAGCCGATCCCGGTGTCCCCCAACGGTTCCATCGCCGTCTCCGTCGACAAGTCGGGCGCGTCGGTGGCCGACCCGTCGCAGCGCGCCGGTCTGCAGTACCGCTTCCCGATCGGCACCGAGAAGAAGTCCTACCCCTACTTCGATCTCAACGCCCGCGCCACCTACGACATCGAGTACGTCGACGAGACCGAGATCAAGGGCGTGCCGGTCTATCACTTCCGCCAGACGATCCCGGTCACGAACATGTGGGACGTCGTGCAGGCGCCGACCAACAAGCTCACCCTCCCCGCCGCCAAGTGGGGCCTCGAGGGCGAGGAGCCGGTCACGATGACCCGCTTCTACACCAACACCCGCGACGTGTGGGTCGAGCCGAAGACCGGCGCGGTCCTCAAGGGCGGCGAGCAGATCCACCTGTTCTACGGTCGCAGCGCGGGGCAGGTCGACGTCACGGCCCTCAAGTCCCACCTCGTCTTCGACGAGAAGACCATCGATGCCCAGCTGGCCGTCACCCAGGAGAGCCTCGACAGACTCACCCTCTTCGGCCAAACCCTCCCCATCGCCCTGGGCATCCTGGGGGCGATCGCCCTCATCGGAGGCATCGTCCTCGGGGTGTTGAGTGGTGGATCCCGCGGACGCCGAACCGGAAGGTTCTAGCGAAACCTTTGAACAGCCCCACCACCTCGGCCTCCCGTGCCCCAGCACCGGGAGGCCGAGGTGTTTCCCGTTCCGAATGGTCGGCAGACCGGCGGTCCGGGTCAGGCCGCGAGCGTGCGGTGTTGCCGAATCCGGTGGCGGGGCGGTAAGGGCTCACCAGCGCACTGGGAAGGATTCCAGGTCGTTTTGGGTGAGGACGGGGAGATTGTGGATCTCCTCGACCGGGACGGCCAAGGCGAGGGTGGGGAAGCGGGTGAGGAGGGCGGGGAGGGCGATGGTGGCTTCGAGGCGGGCGAGGGCGGCGCCGGGGCAGATGTGCGGGCCGTGGCCGAAAGCGGTGTGGCGGTGGGAGGTTGGGCGGGTGGGGTCGAACGTGTCGGCGTCGGGGCCGTGCAGGGTGGTGTCGCGGCCGATGGCGCGGTAGGAAAGGACGACGCCGTCGCCCTTGGGGATGACGGTGTCGGCGACGGGGATGTCCTCGGTGGCGAAGCGCATCAGCAAGTGGGTGACCGGGGTGTCCCAGCGGAGGGTTTCCTCGATGGCGGATTTCCATTCGAGGTCGCCGTCGCGGAGACGGCTGAGGTGCTCGGGGTGAGTCAGTAAGGCTCGCAACGTATTCAAGAGCAGGCCGACGGTGGTTTCGTGGCCCGCGGCGACGAGCGCCTTCAGGTTGCCGACGACCTCTTCCTCGGTGAGCGGTTCGCCGCCGTCGTCGGCGAGGATGAAGGCGCTGGTGAGGTCGTCGGTGGGCGACGCGGTCTTGTTGCGCACCAAATCCGTGAAATAGGAGTCCAATTCGTCGATGACGCGCAGCCGCTCGTCCTGCGGAGTGAGCAGGGAGAAGAACGCCTTGTACCAGGCGAGCAGCATCGGGTGATCGGCACGATCGACGCCCATCAGTTCGCTGATGACGCGCATCGGCAGCGGATACGCGAACAGCGCCTTCAGGTCGACGACCACCCCGTCGCGGCCGGCAGCGTCCAGATCGTCGAGCAGTTCCTCGGTGAGCCGTTCGATGGCGGGCCGCAGCGCGTCCAAGCGGCGTGCGGTCAACGCCTGGGTGGTCTTGATCCGCAACCGCCGGTGTTCGGCGCCGTCCACCGTGAACATCGAACGACCGGTGTCGATCATGCCGATGAGCGGCCACTGCCTGGTCACCGTTCCGGAGGTCCACAGCGACCACGCATCGATGTCTTTGACCAAGCGCGGGTCGGTGAGAAGTTTGCGGGCCACCGCGTGTTCCGTGACGCTCCAGGCGGGCACGCCGAGCAGCTCGATCCGAGCGAGCGGGCCCGCGGCTCGCAGCCGTTCGGTCTCACCGTCGAGATCGCGTACCAGCGGATCGATGGATATCGCTGCGGTGCAAGGTCTCTCGTCGATCACGGGGTGCCTCCCTGCGCGGCCGAAGGCGACGATGTAGACAGCTACCTGCCCCCGCACATCCCCCGGACTTCGAAAAGAACTGTCGAGAACACGCTTTCGTGCCCACCACAGAGGCTACCGCCGAGGCCGCCGACCTGCCCGGGTTATGTCGCTCGCGCCCCCAGCTACGGGCAGGCTCGACTGAACCTGCCCGATGGCCGAACAGACGTGCGGACGCAACGCCGTTCACGGGAACGTGCAGGCAGGCCCGCCGCCGGAGCTGTCGACATACCCCGCCCGCAACATCCGCAGCAGCAGGCACAGGGACTGGGTGGCCGATCCGGTGGAAGCCGAGCCGCTGTCCGCCACGGAAGCGGGTTCCGAATGCGATGCGGCGGACACCGATCCAGCCGGGACGACGAGCGCGGCGGCAAGGGCGAATCCTGCGAGGGTCTTTCTCATCATGGGCGCGAAGTATTCGTGGCGATTCGGTCCTTCACACGACCTGAATGCTGCCGCCCCCGATTCTGGGGTATGGAGGCCGATGCGACCGGCAGGGTGAGGACGGCCAGGCACCCCAAGACCAGGGCGATGCCGAACCAACCGAGAACAGGCAGGCGTTCCCCGACTACCAACACCGCCAGCACCGCCGCACCGGCCGGTTCGAGCAGCGACAGGGTGGTCGCCGTGCTCGCGGAGACATGCGCGAGCCCCCACCCGAAGAGGACGTACCCGGCGAACATCGGCACCACCGCCATGTACGCGCCTACCGCGGCATTACCCCACGAGCCGACGAGAGGTCCGCCGGTGGCGATCAGGACGGGAACCAAACTCAGCCCGCCCAGGCCGAAGACCGCGCCCATCGACGCGCGGGCACCGATTCCGCCGGTGATCAGGCGATGGGCCGCCCAGGAGTACACCGCGTAGGTCGAAGCGGCGAGCAAACCGAGCACGACGCCGAGCGTGGCGGCCCCGGCCGAATCCGGCCCCGCCGCGCGGCTAGTCCCGGTGGCTTCGGCCGCGCAGATCGACACCGTCCCAAGCAGGCCCAGTGCCGCGCCGAATTGCCAACGGCGCGTGAGCTTTCGCCGGTCGGCCACCCGCTCGATCAGGGCCGAGGCCAGCGGCGCCATGCCGACCGAGACCGCGGTGCCCACCGCCACCCCGGCCAGCCGCATCGAGCTGTAGAACGCCAAAGGGTAGAGAGCCACCGAGACCGCGCCAACGAGCACGGTGCCACCCCGGTCGCGCAGCTGTTGTGCCTGGCGAGCGATCGGCCGCGCGGCCAGCAACGCCTGTAGCAGGCCGCCGACACCCATGGCCATCGCCCCGATGGCCAGCGGCCCCACACCGGGCGCGAAGCTCGCCGCCGTACCGGTGGTGGCCCACAGCAGCGACGCCGCGAGCACGCACACGGCACCCACCTGTACCGACCCGCGCTGTGCGGCGCGCGCCCGAATCACGGCGCGGCTCATGACCGCCAACCCCCGCTGTCGCTGCTCGACACCGCGAGTGCGCCCGAACAGTGATGCCGGTGTGCCCACACGCGGCGCCAACCCGCACCGATCCACGCTGAGCGGCCCGCTTCCGAACCAGGGCACGGCTCATCACAGACCGCCGCCAACTCGGCACGATTCACAACTTGTCCAGCAGTCCGGCGGCGATCGCTCGCGCACGGTCCAAGCGAGCGCCCTCACCTTCCAGCCCGGCTCGCGCTATCGCTCCTTCCAACAGAAACGACAGGTGCTCGGCCAGCACCCGCGCGTCCTCGCCACGCCCGGGAAGCAAGTGCTCGAGGTGGCCCCGCAGCAGCGACTCCACCTCTTCCTTGTGGCGGCGCACCACCGCACGGCCTTCGTCCCCGGCCGGTAGTTCCGCCGCCGCGTTCAGCAGCCCGCACCCGCGGAAGCCGTTCTCGTACGCCAAGGCCGCGTGATCGGCGTAGGAGTCGAAGATCGCCAGCACGCCCCCGGCCGGACCCTCGGCACGCGCGAGCCGCGCTCGGTACAGCCCGAGCCATTCCTCGTGGCGGGCGTCCAGATAGGCCCGCACGAGCTCGGCCTTCGACGCGAAGTTGTTGTACAGGCTCATCTTCGCGACGCCCGCATCGGCGGTGATGGTGTCGATCCCGGTCGCCGCCACGCCGTCGGCGTAGAAGCGCCGCGCCGCCGCCTCCAGCAGACGCTCTCGCGCCGGTCGGCGCCGCTGACCGGATGCTTCCATGCCTCACCTCCAATTAGGTAGGTCAGTCTACCCAGTCAGGCCGGAATCCGTCCTGAAAAACCCATCCGAATTCCGATCCGCAGCGAAGCACCTCTTATGCGGGAAAGGTCGAAGCATGTCGGATGACGCGGACGAACGCGGCATCATCCGGTTGCGCCGGTACTCGGCGGCGAACAGGACGGCGCCGCAGTGCTACCCGCGCGACCAGGACACGGCGGCCGAACGCAGCCGCTGGCTCGCGGACCTGCTGGCCGCCGTGGGCGACGGCGACCGGGAAGCCTTCACCGACTTCTACCGCTCGACCAGCTACCGCGTCTTCGGCCTCGCGATGCGCATCGCGCGCAGCAGGGCCGCGGCCGAGGAGATCACCCAGGAGGTGTACCTCCAGGCGTGGTCGACGGCCGCGACGTACGACCGCAATCGGGCCAGCCCCATCGGCTGGCTGATGATGCTCACGCACCGGCGCGCGGTCGATCGCGTCCGCGCCGAGCAGTCCACGGCCGATCGAGACATCGTGTACGGCCACAGCCACCTGGGCCGGGATCACGACATCGTCGCCGAGGAGGTCGGCCAGCGCCTGGACGAGCAATCCGTGCTCGAATGCCTGCGGACCCTGACGACCATGCAGCGCGAAGCCCTCGCGCTGGCCTACTACAGCGGGCGCACCTACCGCGAGGTCGCCGATCAGCTCGATGTCCCACTGCCCACCGTCAAAAGCCGCATCCGCGACGGACTGCGGCGACTCGCGACCTGCCTGACCGGAGGTGAATCCAGTTGATCGACGCCGAGTCCCCCGACCCGGAACTGCTCGACCTGGCTTTCCCCTATGCGATGGACGCTGTCACCGACCGCGAGCGCGCGATCATCGAACAACGTGTCGACGCCGCGGACGCGGCCACCGCCGCGGCCTTCGACGACACCGTCCGCGGCGTCCGCGAGACGTTGGCGGCGATGACGGTGGTCGACAGCGTCGCGCCGCCCGCCGAACTGGAGGCGACGATCCTGGCCGCCATCGACGGTCCCGCCGTAGGCGGCCTGCGCCGCACAGGGCCGCGATGGCTGGCGGCGGCCGCCGCGCTGGTCGTCGCGGTGGGCGTGGGGGCGGGCGCGGCAGTCTTGCTCGGCCGTGACACGGTCCAAACCAGCCCCGACATCACGGCCCAGCTGGTGCAGGAACAAGCCGACACCAGGACCCGCGCCGCGACGGTCGAGGGCGGCGGGACGCTACTGGTGACCACCTCCGCGCAACTGGGCGCCGCGACGGTGACCTTCGACGGGGTGCCCGCGCCCGAGCAGGGGCGGTCCTATCAGCTGTGGCTGGTGCCGCCCGAGGGTCCGCCGCGCTCGGTCGGGGTTCTCGCGCAGCTGCCGACACCGGACGCGCCGTTCGTCACCCGGTTCCAACCCACGGACGCCCTGGCGATGACGATCGAACCGCCCGGCGGGTCGCCGCTGCCGACGACGACACCGGTCACCGCGCTCGTCCTCGGCTGATCGGCGGGCGGCCGCGATCGCCGATTTCGCCTCCGCGGGCCAACGCCCGCACGTATTCTGGCCCGAATTCGGCCCTACCGACCTTCACCAGCGAGGAGGTGACGATGCGGCGGCGCCTGTCCACCCTGTCGCGGCACCTGTTGCGCGGACTGCTGCTGTACGGCGCGAGCGTCGGCGGTTCCACCCGCTGCCACAACGAATGGCTCGCCGCGGACACCGTTGCGGAGCAGTGGGATTGGTCGATACCGCGCCACTGGTACGACGCCGCGCACCGCTGAGGTTCAGCGCGTTCCTCGGGTAGGTCCCGCGACGATGTCGGAACCGGGCACCGGCTCCACAGGAGCCTCCGGCCGCCACGCTTCCCGGACACCGGGCACCCCGTCCTGCACGACGAAACTCGCGCGGGTGTGGATGGTCGCGCCCTGGCGGCGGATGTACGGCACGACACGGAAGTCGTTGCGCCACAAACCGTGATCGAGTTCGACGCGGACGTAGCCGCGCTGCGCGTTGAAGAACTCGAGATCGGGATTGGCGGCGAGCAGTCGCCGTCCGGTGTCGTTCATGTCCGCGCCGTCGCCCCCGCTGGTGATCGAGGTGCCCGTGAATTCCGAAGCGACCACCGGTGATTCGGGATCGGCGTAGTCGCGGCGCAGGTGGGCCGCGTGGTTCTGGTGCCGGTCGCCGGTGATCACCACCAGGTTGCGTACGCCGCGGTCCGTCGCCGCGCCGAGCACGGTGTTGCGATCGGCCACGTAGCCGTCCCACGAGTCGGTGGAGACTGCCAGATCCGGTCCGGGATCGCTGTCGGTCTGGCTCATGCCCACCTGGTTGCCGACGATCTGCCAGCGCGCGGGCGAGGACGCGAAGCCGTCGAGCAGCCAATCACGTTGCGCGGCACCCAGAATGGTGCGGTCTGGATCGAAGCGGTCGGCACAGCCCGCGGTGACGTTGCCGCCGCAGGCCTGCGGCGTCCGGTACTGCCTGGTGTCGAGCATGGTGATCTCCGCGAGATCGCCGAACCGGTAGCGGCGGTGCAGGTGCATGCCGGAGCCGCGCGGCAGCTGCGCGAGCCGCAGCGGCTGGTGTTCGTACATCGCCTGGAAGGCGGCGGCGCGACGGCGGCGGAACAGCGCGGGAATCATATGGATGTCGATGCCGAGGCCCGGAGAACCCGCCGCCCAGTTGTTGTCGACCTCGTGATCGTCCATGGTGACCAGCCACGGGAACGCGGCGTGCGCGTCACGCAGTGGCTGCTCGGCCTTGTACAGCGCGTAGCGCAGCCGATAGGTCGGCAGGTCGACGGCCTCGTCCTGGAACTCCGTGCCCAGCGAAAGTCCTTGGCGGCCTTGCACCCACGCGCGCTCGTAGATGTAGTCGCCGAGGTGCACGACCAGGTCGAGATCTTCCTGGGCGAGGTGCTCGTAGGCGGTGTAATAGCCGGAGCTCCACGACTGGCAGGAGGCGAAGGCGAAGCGCATGCGCGCGGTCGGCTGCCCGTGCGGCGGCGCGGTGCGGGTGCGCCCGATCGGCGAGATCACCGAGCCGGCGCGAAACCGGTAGTAGTACCAGCGATCCGGCGCGAGTCCGTTGATCTCCGGATGCACACTGTGCGCGAGTTCTCGGGTGGCGACGGCCGAACCGCGGGCCACCACCCGGTGGAAGAGTTCGTCGTCGGCGACCTCGTAGTCGACCGTCACCGGGTGATTCATCATGCCGCCGTGGCCGTCCGGCGCGAACGGGTCCGGCGCCAGCCGGGTCCACAGGACGACGCCGTCCGGAGTCGGATCGCCCGAAGCCACTCCGAGCGTGAACGGATCCGCCGACCAGCGCGGTGTGCGGAACCGCCCGCTGCTGGCCGCCGACGCGCCGACGAGTACCGCGGCCGATCCCGCCGCGCCGAACCGCAACAGCTGCCGCCGAGACACGCCCATAAATCACGGTACATCGGATCGGGCGCGACTCTCCGCCGCCGACCGCGCGGCGCTCGGCGGAAAACGGGCGCGTCTCAGGCTCCCTGGAGCCGGATCTCGCTGGAGAGTTCCGCTGCCAGCTCGCCCAGCTTGGTCCGGTCCGGATCGGCTCCGGCGCGACCCGCGACCTCGTCCCGTGTCGCGATGGTCAGACCTTGCGCGGAGCCCTCGGCTATCTCGACGCGACCCTCGAGCAGCACCAGGCAGGCGTCGGCGCCCGCCCCGAGCAACTCGCGCAGATCGCTCTCTGTGACCGTGGTGTGCGGGCGCTTCGCGTTGTCGTCCATGCCCAACGGGTGCCCGGCCCGCCGGGCGAGAAACCTGGATGCCAACAGTTTGCTGTCGAGGTCGGGGTTGGCCTGGCAAAGGGCATACTTGTTCCGTGACGGACATGGGTGAACTAACCCCGGAGACCCCGGCGGGCGTGGTCGCGCACGTGGTGAGCGTGGGTCGTCCGCAGGTCGCCGGGACTTTCCGCTTCTGGTTCGCCGACCAGCGCTGGGAGTGGTCCGACGAGGTTGCCCTGATGTACGGGTACACCCCAGGCAGCGTCACGCCGACCACCCAGCTGTTGCTCTCGCACAAGCATCCCGCCGACCGCGAACTCGTCGCCGACGCCATCGCCAACGCGCAGCGCAACGCCGCGCCGTTCTGCAGCAGACACAGAATCGTCGACACGACCGGCCGGGTCCATCCCGTGCTTGTGCTCGGCGACATGATGACCGACGACGCGGGCCACCCCCTCGGCACCGCGGGCTACTACATCGATCTCACCGACGCCATCGACGAGCAACGCAGGGAGGCCCTGGACGAGGCACTGCCCGAGCTGTTCGAGGCCCGCGCGGTGATCGAGCAGGCCAAGGGCATCCTGATGAGCGTGTACAGCATCAACGCCGATCAGGCTTTCCGGGTCTTGCGGTGGCGATCCCAGGAGACCAACGTCAAACTACGCACTCTCGCCGCGCAGCTCTTGGCCGAACTGAGCACGCTGCCGCCGGTGCGCCCCGGGGTGCAGACCGCGTTCGATCACCTGTTGCTCACGTTGCACCAACGCATCGCGCCGGACTGAGGGCCGCCGGTCCGATTCGACGCTGCGAAGCTGGGTAGCCCGTCGTTGACACGGACCGACGACGAGAAAGGCATGAGCGATGACTCAGCCCATCACGAGCACCCTCGATCCGGAACAGCAGCGCATCGCCGGCGAGACCCTGCGCGCCACCGTGGTCGATCTGATCGACCTCTCGTTGATCGCCAAGCAGGCGCACTGGAACGTGATCGGCCGGAACTTCCGCTCGGTACATCTGGCACTGGACGAACTGGTGACCGCGGCACGCGAGTTCACCGATTCGGCCGCCGAGCGCGCCACCGCGGTCGGGGTGAGCCCGGACGGCCGGGCGGCGACCGTAGCCGAGAAGTCCGGCGCGATCGGCTTTCCCGACGGCTGGCAGCAGGATTCCGAGGTCATCGACGCGGTGGTCGGCAACCTGACCGCGGTGATCTCCCGGCTGCGCGAGCGGATCGACGCCACGGAGAAGGCCGATCCGGTCACCCAGGATCTGTTCATCGAGATCGCCGCGCGCCTCGAGCAGCTGCACTGGATGTGGCAGGCGCAGCTGGCGACGGCGTGAGCGGGATAGGCCACCGCCCGCGCGCCGCCGACCGGCGTGGGGCGGATGGAGGGCAAATGTCCGGGTTCCGTCGCGGCGCACTGCTTTGGCGCCCTTCCGAATTGGCTGGTTGCACGGTGCTCCGGCCGAGCGGAGTGCTGGACTGGGACGGATATCGCCGATTCGGCGACGACCTGGTGCGATACGCCGTCGACCGCCCGCGCGCGGTGATCGTGGTGGTCGACGATCTCGATCTGGTCGAGGACGCGGTGGCCACGGCGTGCGCGTCCGCCCGGGTGCGAGTCAGCGACTGGCCGCACGTGCCGATCGTGCTGGTGGCCGCCGGGCTGGCGAACCCGACGGCGACCGTCGCGGCCAGGCACCGGGTGCCGACGTTCCCGTCCATCGAGGACGCGCTGCGGGCCCTGCCGCAAGCGCCGTCGCGGCGCGAGGCGGCGATCGAGCTGGCGCCGAGCACGGTCTCCTCGATGCACGCCCGACGGTTCGTCACCCGCATGTGCGATCGCTGGGAGGTCGGCCCGGTCCGCACGGACGCGCTGCTGGTCGCCACCGAACTGGTGGAGAACGCGCTGCTGCACGCCTTCGGCGAGCTGCTCCTGCGCCTGGAATGCCAGGGCGGGTCGCTCACGATCGCGGTGGCCGACGCCGATCCGCAAGAGGCGATGTTGCGCGAACCGGCCGCCGGGCATCCGGCCCGGTTCGGTTTGCACGTGGTGGCCTCGCTGGCGCGGGCGTGGGGTTGCGCGCCGCGCTGGCCGGTCGGCAAGGTCGTGTGGGCGACGCTGGCGGAGCAGCGGAGACCGCTGCTGTTGTGAGCGTGTCGAGGTCGGCCGCCGGGCCGCCGCGCTCGCGTCCGATGCGCGCGGCGGCCAGGACCGGCCGAGCTACGCCGACCGTTGCCCGCCGTTAACTCGGGCGTTCGGTGGGTACCGCCGGGTCATGGCGCACTTCAGACGGTGGGGCGCGGTGTACGTCCTGATACTGCTGTTTGCCGGGTCCTGGCTCGGGCAGTTCTTCACCCAGCTCGCCGACTTCCGCCACGCGCAGTCGGCGCATCAGCAGCCCTTCGTGTGGGGCGAGTTCTGGTCGGACTTCCTGTCCAGCACGTTCGAGAACTGGCAGAGCGAGTGGTTGCAGCTCGTCTTCCAGGCCGTGCTGTTGCTGGGGGCCAAGCACTGGATCTTTCGTGCCGACGCGGAGGATCTGGAACGCATCGAGTCCAAGGTCGACCAGGTGCGACAGGCTCTCGTCCAGCTCGAGGCCGAGAGCCGACGGGTCTGACGGCTCTCGACGCAGGCGCGGTCCAGGTGGCCGGAGCGAAGGCGGAGGTGCGCCGTCAGCCGAACAGGCCGCCCAGCATGCCGCCGCTTTGTCCCGCCTGCTGCCCGCCACCGGTGCCGCCGAGCAGCCCGCCGGGTGGCAGTTCCGAAGGCTGCACGATGACGAAGCCGCGACCCGAGAACGCCAGCGTCAGACCTTCTCCTGTGCTGCGGCCGATCAGCCTGCCCAGACCGAACGAGTCGTTGCGCTTGATACCCGTCTGCAAGCTCGACGACCACGCCACCGCCGCCTGCGGATCGGCGTAGGTCGGCTGGTCGACATTCAGCACCACCGGGGTGCCGTGGGTGGTGATGGCGATCCGGCCCCGTCCGGTGAACACGCAGTTGAAAAGGCCTGCGTTGCTCGCGAATCCGGCCGCGCCCTGCACCATCTTGATGTCGTAGCGCAGCGTCGAATCGAAGGCGAGCACGTTGGCGCCGTTGATGGTCAGGCCGTCGCTGCCGTCCAGATCGATGATGTGCACGTCGGCGGCGGCGCTGGCCAGGAACAGGTCGCCGCGGCCGGAGACCTTCATCAGCGGAACGCCCTCACCGGTCAGCCGCTGCTGGATGGCGCGGCCGATGCCGCCGGAGCCCAGCGCCTGGAACTGCAAGTCACCCTGATAGGCGACCATCGACCCGGCGCGAGCCATGACCTCGCCCGCCAGGCCGACCTTGACCATCTTGCCGCCCTGCTTCTGGATGCCGACGCCGTTGACCTCGGCGTGACTCGGGTTGAACAGATCGCTCTGCATCGGCAGCGCTCCTTGCTGGGGTGTCGACATCGGCGGGGGAGGTACCGCGCCGGGCGGAGGGTAAGCGGGGCTCGCGGGTTGCGGTGAGCCGTACGCCGGGGCGTTCGGGTACGCCGGAGGCGGGGTTGGACCGTATCCGGCGCCCGAGGTCGGGGCGCTGTAGGCACCTGACGGTGGGGGTGCGGCGGGGTACGCCGGGGGCGTGGTCGACGGGCCGTACGCGGTGCCCGCAGCCGGGGTGCCGTAGCCGCCGGATGCTGGTGGGGGAGCGGCTGGATACGCCGGTGGCGGAGCGGCCTGCGGCGCGGTGGGCGACGGCGCGGCCTGGGACGCGGCGGGTGGCGGTGCGGGTTCGTCGTCGACGTTCACACCGAACGCCCTGGCGATCCCGGCCAGCCCGTCGTCGTAGCCCTGGCCGACGGCTCGGATCTTCCACGCGCCGCCGCGGCGGTAGATCTCCACGCACACCACGGCGGTCTCGGTGCTGAGGCCGGTCATCGGGAAAGTGATCGTGCCCGAATCGGATCCGATCGTCGCGGTGAGCGAGCCCGCCCCCGCGAAGGTGGGCGGGCCGCTGCCGTCCAGGCTGGCGGTCACGACGACTTTGTCCACGTCAGCGGGCAGCGCGGAGGTCTGCACGTCGACCATGTCGCCCGCGCCGCGGCCGTGCCGATAGGTGACGCCAGGCCCGACGGGTTGGTTGAAGAAGACGAAATCGCCGTCGGAGCGCACCCGGCCCGCCGCGTTCAGCAGCAGCGCGGACACGTCGACGGGCGCGGTGCAGGTGACGGTGACGGTCATCCGGTCGCCGGGTGCGGGCCGGTTCTCGCCGCGGGCCAACGCGGTCACGCCGGGCCCGCCGTCGCGCTGGGTCGCCAGGACATCGAACTCATGGTCACGAGTGTGTCTCGCATCCGCGCCGTGCGCCACCGTGGCCCTTGGATCAGGCCGGAACGCACCTCAGCGCACCGGTCGATGACCGTCGGCGCACTCCGGTCGCGCCGCACCGGGCCGCGCCGGGATCGAAGCCACACCGCGAGATCGGCCGTGCCGCTGGGCAATACGCCATCTGGTCGATATTCGCGCCCGCCCCCCGAAAGGTCGATTTGTCGATATTCTGAGAATTGACAAGATCGTTTCTATAAGTGGATCGCCGCATTTTCGCTGGAGTCGACTTCTAGTTGATGGACGGCTGCGTTACCTTGGTAAAACAGTCTGTTAGCCAATTATTAACGGTGATAATTCGCACAATCACGAAACTGGATTTATAGATCTCTTTTCCATAACGTTGCTGGTGCGCGCCGCTGGCGTGACGAACCAGTCCGTGAAAGGAAAGCCCCACACATGTTCTCTCGCAAGACCTTCGCCGCCGCCGGTGCCGCCGCTGTCGCTGCCACCATGTTCCTCGGCCCCGTCGCGGTCGCCTCCGCCGACGATTCCACCGGCTTCACCGGTTCCGCCACCGGCTCCGCCGAGTCCGGCTCCGCTGGTTCGTCCACCGGTTCGGCCGGTTCGTCCGCCGGTTCGAGCATGCTCGACTCGGGCAGCTCGGCCTTCGACGGCGGCACCTCTGCCATCGTCAACATCATCGAGGCGCTCACCGGCGCTCGTGAGCTGGCCCAGCCCGCCGCGCCTGCCGAGCCCGCTGCCTGATTCGATCTCGGTCGATCACTGCTTCGGTGGTCCTGATTCCCTTTGAGCCGCGACGTACCGGCGCCTAGGGGTTCATTGCAGTGAATTTGCCGTAATTGATCTTGCCATCCGCCGTTCCCGTATGGGGGCGGCGGATGTGCCATTTTCAATGACATTTGCTGTCAAGGAAATTGGCTCACTACCTCGTCGGCGTGCGCCCTCTGGAACATCGATCGAGTGCCGTCCCGCGAACCCCTCGGAGAAATGATGACCTCGAGAGTCCGGGGTTGACCGCGCCGAGACCGCGGGGCAAGGTGGGCCGATGGGCAGCGAAGAGGTGCGCGCGGGCGTCACGCTGACGAATCTGGACAAGCCGCTCTTCGACGGTGCGTCGGCGACCAAACGGGATCTGATCGACTACCTGGAGTTCGTCGGCGACCGGCTGGTGCGTCAGCTGCGCGACCGCCCGCTTTCGGTGGTGCGGATCCGGCCGGGGCAGGAACCGTTCATGCAGAAGAACCTGCCCAAGTACACGCCGGAGTGGGTGCCGCGGGTGACGCTGTGGGCCGAGAGCGCGCGCCGCGAGGTCACCTACGCCCTCGGTGACGACGTGCGCACCCTGCTGTGGTTCGGCAATCAACGGGCCGTCGAATACCACCCGACGCTGCTGCTCGCCGACCACTCCACCGGCCCCACCCACCTGGTCCTCGATCTCGACCCCTCACCGGGGCAGACTTTTCGCCATGCGGTGCTCGGCGCCGAGCTGATCCGCGCGGCCTTGGCCGCCGACGGCCTGGCGGGCGCGGTGAAAACCAGCGGCGCCAAGGGGGTTCACGTGTTCGTTCCCGTCGCCGCGGGCACCGATAGCGAGGACGCCGCCGCGGCCACCCGGGCGATCGCGGCCCGCGCCGAGCGCCTCGACCCCGACCTGGCAACCACGGCGTTCATCCGCGAGGACCGCGAGGGGAAGGTCTTCCTCGATTCCACCCGCTCCGGCGGCGCGACCGTCGTCGCGGCCTACAGCCCCCGCATTCGCCCCGGCGTCCCGGTCTCCTTCCCGATCGGCTGGGCCGACCTCGCCGACGCGAACCCGACCGATTTCACCCTGCGCACCGCTCCCGAGCGCCTCGGCGACCGCGACCCGTGGACCGAGGATATGCCCGCGCCCCAAACTCTCCCCGAAGATCTCGTCGCCGAAGGCCACACCATCCCGATCGCCCGCGTCCAAGCCATGCACGAAGGCAAGCGCCGCGCCCGCGCCCGCCGCGCCACCTGACGGCGTCCACTGGCGCGAACTCACCGCACGGCTCGCAAAAGCAGAGCGTGCGTCAGGGGATGCGAGCGACGGCGCCGAGCATCGAGACGGCCTCGGGGCGGGGATGCGCGCGCCAGACTTCCGGACGCCAGGTCATCACCGAGCCGATGCCGGGGGGCACCAGACCGAAACCGGTGAAGAATTGGCGGAACTCGGCCGTCGAGCGCAATTGGAAGGGAACGCCGCTGCGCTCGTTGGCCAGTTTCGTCTCGGCGAGATCCTCGTCGGTGAGGTGATCGTTGGTGCCGTGGGTCATCACCAGGTAGCTGCCGGAGGGCAGCGCCTCGCAGAGCTGACGCACCAAGCCGTAGGGCGCCTCGTCGTCGGTGATGAAGTGCATGACGGCCACCAGCATCAACGCGACCGGCTGGGTGAGATCGAGGGTGGCGGTGAGATCCGGGTGGGTCAGGATCCGGTCGGGGTCGCGCAGGTCGGCGTCGAGGTAGGCGGTCGCGCCTTCGGGCGAGCTGTTCAGCAGCGTGCGGGCGTGCACGAGCACGATCGGGTCGTTGTCCACGTAGACGATTCGCGATTCGGGTGCGATGCCCTGCGCGATCTCGTGGACGTTGCCCGCGGTGGGCAGACCGGTGCCGATGTCCAGGAACTGCCGGATACCCGTCTCCGCGGCCAGGTACGTCACCGCGCGGCGCAAGAAGTTGCGGTTCTCCACGGCCGCGAGCCGCACCGTCGGAAAGCCCTCGGCCACCGCGTCGGCCGACTCTCGATCCGCCGGAAAATTGTCCTTCCCGCCGAGCCAGTAGTCGTACCGGCGCGCGGGGTGAGGTTTGCTGATATCCACCCTGGCTGCCGCCGATTCCGAGTTCACCACGCCCTCAATTCATCTCGACTAGGGTCATCATGTCAGCTCGAGTTGCGAACCGGTAGCGAGGGTGAAACTCGCACGGCCCCCGGAAGGCTCCGTCATGCAGTTGCAGTACAGCCCGTACGATTTCGACGTCCACCGCGATCCCTATCCGTACTACGCAAGGCTACGCGCGGAGGCGCCGGTCTTCCACAACCCGGCCGACGATTTCTACGCTTTCTCCCGATACGCCGATATCGTTGCGGCACTGCGTGATTCGGACCGTTTCTCCAGCGTCAACGGACTGCGGATGGAGCCCGCGTTCTGGGGACCGCAGGCCGAACGGTTCTTCTCCTTCGTCGCGATGGACCCGCCCAAGCACACTCGACTGCGCGGCCTGGTGGCCCGCGCGTTCACCAATCGCCGGGTGCAGGAATTGCAGCCCCGACTACGGGAGATCGCGCGCGGGCTGTGGCAGCCACTGCTGGAACGCGAAAGTTTCGACCTGATGGCCGATTTCGCGGGTCCGTTCCCCACCGATGTGATCTCCGAACTGGTCGGCGTCCCGGAAGCGGATCGCGACATGATCCGCAAGCTGGGCATGGAGATCATGTACACCGACGAGGAATCCACCGATCTGCGCCCGGAAGCGGTGCAGGCCATCGGGACCCTGGTCGGCTACTACACCGAGCTGACCATCGAACGGAGCAAGACCCGCCGCGACGACCTGCTCTCCGGCCTGCTCGACGCCGCCGACGGCGACGACCGGCTGACCCCCGAGGAGATCGTGGGCGTGCTGATCCTGCTGGTCGGCGCGGGCATCGAGACCACCATGCTCACGCTGGGCAACCTCTGGCACGTCGCGTGGCAGCACCCCGACCGGCGCCGCGAGGCCTTCGGCGGGCGCATCGACGAGTGGATCGCCGAGGGCATGCGCTACGAACCCGCCACCCAGACCCAGCTGCGCAGCACCACCGAACCGATCTCGTTGCACGGCGTCGACATCCCGGCCGGTGCGCGCATCCTGCTGCTGACCGCCTCGGCCAACCGCGATCCCGAGATCTTCACCGATCCAGACACTTTCGACCTGGACCGCGACACGGGCGCCACACTGTCCTTCGGCAGCGGACGCCACCACTGCCTCGGCGCGAACCTCGCCCAGCTGGAACTGCGCGTCGCGCTGGAGGAGATCATCGGCACGATCGCCGACTACGACATCGACGCCGCGAACCTGCGTCGCATTCACTCCTCCAACAACCGCGGCTTCGCCAGTCTGCCGACCACGGTCACCGCCCGCTGAACGGAATGTCGACGGGGTGGGCCGCCACCCCGTCGACGCCGAGCCGCAGCGCCTCGTCCACCTTGCCGCGGAAATGCGGACAGGAGCGGAAATCCGATGCGCCGCAATCCAATGCGTGGTCGATCGTGTTCAGCGCCGCGGTGGCGGCGGCGATCCGCGCGGCCAGCTGATCGCGGTGCGCGCGCAGCAGCTCGCGGCGCGTGTCGCGGTCCGCGGCACTCTCGAAAAGCCGGGCGATCTCGGCCAAGGTCAGCCCGACCCGTTTGCCGAGCAGGATGACGGCCACCGTCTCGGCGTCGTCGGCGCGATAGACCCGGCGACCGCCGGAATCGCGGCGCGGCGCGAGCAGACCGAGATCCTCCCAGTGCCGCAGCACGTGCGTGGCCAGGCCGAACCGCGCGGCCAGCTCGCCGATCGTCAATCCGGAATCGGACATACCAGCACTCTAAGTCGACAACGGGTGTCGTACCGCCGTGCCCGTCAGGCCGCGCGTGCGGTCCACTGCGCGTACAGCCCGAAGGGGTATCCGCGCGGGCGCACGACCCTCCTGCGCACCGTCGGCTCGGCGAAACGCGCGCCCAACGCGGTGCGCATGGACGCGTCCCGGACGAAACGGAAGTCGTAGAGCGCCAGCGTTCCGCGCGGACGAAGCACCCGCTCGAGCTCGGCCGCCGCCGCGACCGGATCCGGCCACTCGTGCATGCTCAGGCTGGAGACGACGACGTCGAAACTGTTGTCCGGGTGGGGAAGTGCGCCGACGTCACCCACGGACAGTTCGACCTCGTGGTCGGCAAGATTGGTCCGGGCGTGCGCGATCATGTGCGGCGAGAGGTCCACCCCGTGCAACAGCAGATCGGGTCGTCTGCGCGCGAGGTGGGCCAGCAGCAGGCCGGGGCCGGTCCCCACGTCGAGCACCGCCTCGCCCGTCCCGGTGGACGCGGCCACCTCGTCGGCGATATGCCGGTACAGCCCGCCGAGCAGTTTGGTGGCGCGCCGGTCGTAGCCGCGGCTTTCCTGTTCTCCGAACCGGGTCATTTCATCCCTTCCTCCAGGTCGACCCTCAGCGTGCGAGTTCAGGTCGACCTGAAGTCAAGGGCTGGGTCAGACCGCGACTCGGCGCAGTGCGTCCCTGGTCAGCTCGGAGAGGTCGCGGTAGCCGTCGACGGCCATGATCAGGTCGGCCTCGGCGAGCAGCGCGCGCAGCACGTGCACGATGCCGTCGGCGCCGCCGAGCGCGAGACCGTAGGCGTAGGGCCTGCCGATGCCGACCGCTGCCGCACCCAGGGCCAGCGCCTTGACGATGTCGTCGCCGCCGCGAACGCCGGAGTCGAACAGCACCGGCAGCCCGTCGGCCGCGTCGACCACCTCGGCGAGCATGTCGAGGGCGGGCAGGCCGCCGTTGGCTTGGCGGCCGCCGTGGTTGGAGCAGTAGATGCCGTCCACGCCACCGTCTTTCGCGCGGCGCGCGTCGTCGGGATGACAGATGCCCTTCACGATCAGCGGCAGCGTGGTGAGTTCGCGCAGCCACGGCAGGTCGGCCCAGGTGAGCGGATTGCCGAAGAGCTGGACCCAGCGCAGCACGGCGGCCTGGAGGTGCTCTTCCGGCGGGCCGGGCAGACCCGCGCGGAACACCGGATCGGTGAAATAGTTCGCCAGACAGTGCCCGCGCAGTTGGGGGAAATTCGAGGTGCCGAGATCGCGCGGGCGCCAGCCGGTGATCCAGGTGTCGAGCGTGACGACGATGCCCTTGTACCCCGCCTCCTCGGCCCGCTTCACCAGACTCGCGGCGAGATCGCGGTCGGTGGGCGTGTACAGCTGGAAAAGGCCTGGCGTATCACCCAATTCGGCCGCCACCTGCTCCAGCGGATCCACCGAGAGAGTCGATGCCACCATCGGGACGCCGGTGCGCGCCGCGGCGCGGGCGGTCGCCAGATCGCCGTGCCCGTCCTGGGCGCACAGGCCGATCACACCGATCGGCGCGAGGAAAACCGGTGCGGGCCAGGTCATCCCGAACAGCTCCACCGTGAGGTCGCGCTCGGACGCGCCGACGAACATCCGCGGCACAAGGCCCCACTGGTCGAACGCGGTCACGTTGGCGCGCTGCGTGCGTTCGTCACCGGCCCCGCCCGCCACGTACGACCAGACCGAGGGCGGCAATGCCGCCTGCGCCGCGGCCTCCAGCTCGTCGAAGGACATCGGCAGCGCGGGCTGTACCCCGCCGAGGCCGCGCAGGTAGATCTCGTTCTGGTAATCGGCGAAGGCCATGGATTCGGTCGCCCTTTCGTCTCCGGCGCCGCACCGCGCCACCGGGAGAAAGCATGGGTGTCCGGTTCCTCGCTCCCACTAGAATGCAGGAATCAGGCACGATGGGAACCGCGAATGCAGGATGACGCCGCACTCCTGAGCGAGGACGAGCTCGCCCTGATCAATGCGCTGCAACTCCGCCCGCGCGGTTCCTGGTCGGAATTGGGCCACGCGCTCGGCGTCGATCCGGTGACGGTGGCCCGTCGCTGGCAGCGGCTCACCCGGCGCGGGGTGGCCTGGGTGAGTCCTTCGCCCGGCCCGCGGCTGCTCGACCAGATCACCATCGCCTATGTCGAGATCGGCTGCACCGCCGACGCCGCGGCCGCGGTCAGCCGCAGCCTGTGCGAGCACCCGCACATGGTCACCGTCGAGCGCTGCGCGGGCACCTACAACCTGCTGGCCACCGTCGGGGCGCGCGACCTGGCCACCATGTCGCACTACACGCTGGACGTGCTGCCCGCCATCCCGCACGTCGCGGCGGTGCGGGCCAGGATCGTCACGCACATGTTCACCGAGGGCGGCCGCTGGCGCATCGACGCGCTCGCGCCCGACCAACGCGCCGAACTGGACATCCCGCCGCCGCGGCCGTCGGTGCCGGTGCGCGCGGTGAGCATCGACGACGCCGATCGCGCGATGCTCGCGCAGCTCGCCATGGACGGGCGGGCCTCGCACCAGTACCTGGCGACGGTCGTCGGCACCAGCGCCTCGACGGTGAAGCGCAGGCTGGATCGGCTCACCCGGCTCGGATTGCTCCAGTTCCGCTGCGATTTCGCCCGCCCGCTCGGCGGCTGGCCGGTCGCGGTGACCCTGTGGCTTGACGTGCCACCGGATCGGCTCGCCGAGATCGGCGACGCGATCGTCCGGCTCCCGCAGACCCGCAACTGCGCCGCCATCAGCGGCGGTCACAACCTGCTCATCCAGGCCAACCTGCACAGTCTCGCCGACATCCCGCGCCTGGAAGCCGGGCTGGCCGCCGCCCATCCCGCGCTGCGCGTCGCGGAGCGCACCGTCACGCTGCGCCACGACAAGCTCTTCGGGCACATTCTCGATCCGCGCGGGCGCAGCAGGCGCGTGGTGCGACCCGACGTCTGGAGCGAGCCCGGGTCGCTGGGGTGAGGCCAGGTTTAGCGGCGGGGAATCGCGGCATGCCGATCGGGGAGGGGGTCGATCGAGAGGAGTCGCTCATGGCTGAATTGGACGGCGTGCGGGTGCTGGTCGTGACCTCGAACACCGGTGTCGAGCACGACGAGCTGCTGGTGCCGCGCGACGAACTACGCAAACGCGGCGCGCGGGTGACCCACGCGGCGCCGAAATCGGAGCCGGTGCAGACCTTTCAGCACGACGTGGACAAGGACGAGGTCGTCTCGCCCGATGCCGCGCTGGACGCGGTGGACATCGACGACTTCGACGCGCTCGTGGTGCCCGGCGGCACCGTGAACGCGGACAAGCTGCGCGCCGACGATCGCGCCGTCGCGCTGGCCAAGGAATTCGCCGGTGCGGGCAAGCCGGTCGCCGCGATCTGCCACGGGCCGTGGCTGCTCGTCGAGGCCGATCTGCTGCGGGGCAAGACGCTGACCTCGTACCACTCGCTGCGCACCGATGTCGACAACGCGGGCGGAGCGTGGGTCGACGAGCCGGTGGTGCGCTCGTCCGAGAACGGCTGGACGCTGATCACCTCGCGCGCGCCCGGCGATCTGAAAGATTTCGTCGGCGCGATCTCCACCGAATTGCGGGCGTAGCGGCGGCGCGGCGGGAGGTTCGCCGCGGGCGTCGCCCGTTTCGGCCGTGCGGCCTCGGGTACGCGCTCGACGTCGGCCCTCACGAAGGGCAACGAAGCGGGAGGAGGCTGTATGGCAGGCAACCACGGCAACCGGCTGGTGGGCGCGCGAGCGCTCGCGACGCTGGCCGACCTGGGTTTCGCATCGATCGCCTCGGGGGTGATCGCCCGCAGACGCGCGGTCATGGGGGTGCTGGAACGGACGCAGGCCGACCGGCGCGCGGTGGCGCGCATGCGTCGGTTGCGTGCCGAGTTCGGCGCTGGCCCAGTCGAATTGGTGCTGCCGGGGCGTCGCATCGTGATCGTGCTCGACCCGGACGACGTCGGCAGGGTGCTCGCGGACGCGCCGCGGCCGTTCGATCCCGCCAATCGCGAGAAGCGCGCCGCACTGCGCCAGTTCCAGCCGCACGGCGTGCTGCTCTCGGAGGGGCCGGTGCGCGCGCAGCGGCGAGCGGTGAACGAGGCGGCGCTGGACACCTCCGCGCCGCTGCATCGCCTCGCCGAACCGTTCGCCGAGATCATCGCCGACGAGGCGCGCGACCTGACCGCGTCCGCGCTGCGCCGCGGCCACCTCAACGCGGACCAGTTCACCGCGGACTGGTGGCGGCTGGTCCGGCGGCTGGTGCTCGGCAGGCGCGGACGCGACGACGAGGCGATCACCGACGAACTGTGGAAGTTGCGCTCGGCCGCCAACTGGTCGTTCCTCGCGCTACCGCAGCGCGGGCGGCGGGATCGTTTCACCGAACGGCTCTACCGCTACGTGGAAGCGGCCGATCCGGACAGCCTTGTCGGCGCGCTGGCGGCGACCGCCGCGGGTGGCGCTGTGGACCCGGTCGGCCAGATTCCGCACTGGCTCTTCGCTTTCGACGCGGCGGGCATCGCCACGAGCCGAGCCCTGGCGCTACTGGCCACCCACCCGGATCAGCACGCCCGCGCGACTGCCGACGCCGCCGACCCGCACACCCCGCAGACCCGCGACTACCTGCGCGCCTGCGTCCTGGAATCGGTGCGGCTGTGGCCGACGACGCCGGTCATCCTGCGCGACATCACCGAGGACACGCAGTGGCGGACGGGCGCGGACCGGTTCACCATCGAGGGCGGCGCCGCGCTGATGATCGTGGTCCCCGCGTTCCATCGCGATACCGAGCTGCTGCCCTTCGCCGACCGCTTCGCCCCGGACCTCTGGTTGGAGGGACTCGCGGAGCAGTACCCGCAGCTGGTGCCGTTCAGCGCGGGCCCGGCGGTCTGCCCCGGCCGCAACCTGGTGCTCTTCACCACGAGCACCCTGCTCGCCCACCTGGTGGACGCCGCCGACTACCGGCTCCGCTCCACGCCCGCGCTGTCGCCGGACAGCCCACTTCCGTTGACCTTCAACAACTTCGGCCTCGACTTCGTGATCACGCCCGCGGTGACGCGCGCCCGGTGATCGGTTCGAAGCGCCGGGCGGCGCGGTGGCCGCAGGTCCGCGGTGCGAAGGTCAAGTCCGCGGTGCGCGAGTGGCTCAGGAAGGTCCGTCGCGCGGGTGGCTCAGGCGAGCGCGGTGCGCAGGGCGAACCAGCCGGTGGTCGGGTCCGCGAAGCCGTGGTAGACGAGCGGCGCGCGCTGGTCGAGCTCGAAGTGCCGGTAGACCGCGAGCATGGCCTGGCGGATGGATTCGGCCTGGAAGTCCTCGCTGCGGCGGAAGCCGATGCGGCGTTCGGGCAGCAGTGCCAGCCGGGTCACCTCCGCGCGGTCGCCGAGATCGAGTCCGAAGGGATCGATGATCAGGTGGTCGTGCAGGATCGCGCGCAGCCGTTCGGGGTCGGGCAGGTGCGTGGTGCAGGGGCGCAACTCGGCGTGGATCGATGGTTCGGAGCGGCCGGGCACGGTCGGCGTCTCCAGCGACTCGACCAGCGCCACATCGGGCCGCGGCGGCGCGTCGGGATCGTCGACGGTCGCCTGCTCCATCAGATGCAGGATGTTCCCGCCCGGCATCAGCGGTTCCGCGACGAGGAACAGGGTGACCGAGGGGCAGCGGCAATCCTGGCCGGTGAGACAGACCTTCGCGGGAAGCGGGTAGGACATACGTCCTCCTCCGGAAGCGGAACGAACGATCGGTGGGAGGCGACTCCTCTTCGAGCCCTCCCTGCATGGTAATCCGCGACGACGGCCGGTGGCAGGGGCCGCGGGCGGCCCGTTCGGCGGTTGGGCGGCGGCCTGGTCGTGTGTGATCGTTGGACGGTGAGTCCCATCGCGGAGCGCGGATGAACGCGGCGATACGGCCCGATCTCGGCCTGGCGGCGTTGTGCCTCGCGCTGGCGATCGGCGCGGCCACGGTGTATCGGGTGTCGAGACTCGGTTCGCCGTTCGTCGCGCCCCGCGCGGCCCTTCGCGGTGCCGTGCAATTGGCGATCGTGGCGCTCGTGCTGGCAGCGGCGCTGGCGCACCTGTGGTCGGCGATCCTGGTGCTCGCCGTCATGTTCGTCGCCGCGGTGGTGACCTCGGCGCGGCGCTCGGGTGCGGGGAAGTCCGCGCCGTGGCTGGCGCTGGCGCTGGGCGCGGGCGTCGGAGCGGTTCTCCCGCCCATGCTGCTCAGCGGTGTGGTCCCGATGACGGGCGTCGCGGTGGTGCCGGTCGGCGGGATCGTCCTCGGCGGCGCCATGACTGCGACGTCGCTGGCGGCACGCCGCGCCCTCGACGCGGTCGAGCAGCGGCGCGGCGAGGTAGAAGCCGCGCTGAGCCTGGGCTTCACCGAACGTGACGCCCGGCTGGAGGTGATCCGCCCGACCGCCGCCGACGCGCTGCTGCCCGGCGTCGACCAGACCCGCACGGTCGGATTGGTCACCCTGCCGGGCGCCTTCGTCGGCGTGCTGATCGCCAGCGGCTCGGCCATCCAGGCGGGCGCGGTCCAGATCCTGGTTCTCTCGGGTCTGTTGCTCGCCCAGACGTGCGCCGTCGCGGTCACCGTCGAGCTCGTCGCCCGCTGCCGCGTCATGCGAGAGCCGGGCAAGCGCATCGCCGTGTCCGCAAGCGGCCGGTGAAATCCGCCACCGAAATTGTAACTTCGAGTAACAGTTATCTACACTCGGTGCTGCTGGGAACGATCCGGCGACCGACTCGAATCCGTCCGTGCACTGAGGAAAAGCGTGATCTTCACCGAGCTGGCGCATGCGCTCGACAACGGCTGGGCGCTCACCTTCGGCGGTGGCGTCGAACCCCCTGCCCCGACTCCTTCGACGGTGCTCTACGACGAGCCGCACCGGCAGCTGCGCCGCTACGAGGGCGCGCACGGTTCCGGGAATCCGGTCCTGTTGGTGCCGCCGCTCGCGGTGCACAGTTCCTGCTTCGATCTGCGCCCGGGGCAGAGCCTGGCCAAGTTCCTGCTCGACACCGGGCGCACCCCCTACATCGTCGACTACGGCCGGATCACCTACGCCGACCGGAATCTCGGCTTCGAGGAGTGGATCGACGACATCGTCCCGACCGCGATCGCCACGGTCAGCGCGGAGCACGGTGGGGCCGAGGTCGACGTCGTCGCCTGGTCGCTCGGCGGCACTCTGGCCCTGCTCACCGCCGCCGAGCACGCGGACCTGCCGATCGCCTCGGTCACCGCGCTCGGCACCCCGATCGATTACCGGCGCCATCCGATGCTCGCGCCGTCCCGGCTGCTCGCCCGCGTCACCGGCGGCCGCGAAGTCGCCTGGTCCACCGCGTTGTTCGGCGGTATTCCGGCGTTCGCCGTGCAGCTCGGGTTCCGCGGCATGGCGTTGCCGCGCGAGATCATGCGCCCCTGGTTCATCGCCCGCAATCTGGGTCGCATCGAGGCGCTGGCGCGGATGGAGGCGATCGACCGGTTCATCGGACGGATGCCGGGCTATCCCGGCCGCCTCTACCGGCAGAACCACCGGCTGATGATCGTCGGCAACCACATGGCGAAGGGCAGTGTCCCGCTCGGCGCGGACCGGGTGATCGAGATGGCGAAGGTGAGCTGCCGGGTGCTGCTCGTCGGCAGCCCCTCGGACAACATCGCGCCCGCCGCCACGGTCGCGCCGGGCGTGCGGGTGCTCACCGGCGCGGCCGAGGCTCGCTATGTCGAAGTGCCGCGCGCCAGCCACCTCGGGCTCGTCGCCGGGCCGGAGGCGGCCAGCTGGGCGGTCATCGACGAATTCTTGGGTAGCGCCGTGCTCGCGGATCGCTGAAGTCCATCCGCCTGGCCGGACCATTTTCGTCCGAGCCCCCGTGCGGCCGGAGCGAATCCGGGATTCGAGAGGTACGCCTCACAACCCGACCAGCCGGGCGCTCACCTTGTCGAGTTCCTCGGCGAGCGCGTCGTCCTGGGCTCGGCGCGACGGGGTCTTGAGCGCGTTGTTCTGGAAATAGCGTCCGCTGTGCTCGGCGGGCTCCGGCGCGGCGGCGAGATAGGCGAGCCTGCGACCGCCCTCGGCGGCCGGAATCATGAAGACCCGCTTGGCGATCGCCGCGAACGGCCGGCCCCACCACGGCATCGCGTCCCAGATCCCGGTCGCCACCGCCCCGGGATGGAAGGCGTTGACGGTCACCCCGGTGCCTTCCAGCCGCCGCGCCAGCGCGCGCACGTAGAGGATGTTGGCCAGCTTGGACTGGCTGTAGGCCTTTTCGCCGGAGTAACCGCGCGACAGGTTCAGGTCGCCCAAGTCCAGGTCGGCGCCGTAGTGCATGACCGACGAGGTGAACAGGACACGCGATGGTGCGCTGCGCCGCAGCAGGTCGAGCAGCAACTCGGTGAGCAGGTAGCCGCCGAGATGGTTGACCGCGAAGGTGGCCTCGACCTCGTCGCCGGTGACGACGCGCTGCGGATAGTAGGCGCCCGCGTTGTTGGCGAGCACGTCGAGGCGGTCGTAGTTCGCGAGCACCTTTCCGGCGAGCTCGCGCACCGCGGACTGGCTCGCGAAATCGCACACCAGCGTGTCCACCTGTCCCGCGCCCGCCTCCCGGACGAGTCGTGCGGCACGGTCGAGCTTCTCGGGATTGCGTCCGACGAGTATCAGGTGATCGCCTGCTTCGCCCAGTTGCCGCGCGGCTTCCAGACCGATACCCGACGTCGCCCCCGTGATCAGGATCGTCTTCATGAAACCCACACTGCCACAGCGTTATGCGCAGCGGGGGTCACCGCGCGGGTTCGACCTCCGCCGCGTCGTCCGGTTCCGGCGGCGGTGCGGTCGCCGCGTCGATCTGCTCGCCCACGTAACGCAGCACCACGGCGACGATGGCGGCGACCGGCACGGCGAGGAACGCGCCGACGATGCCGTACAGCGAGCCGCCCGCGGTCACCGCGAGCAGCACCACCACCGCGTGCAGCTGCATGCTGCGGCTCTGCAACACCGGTTGCAGCACATTGCCTTCCAGCTGCTGCACGGCCAGGATGATGCCGAGCACGATCAACGCGGTCGTCACGCCGTTGGCGACCAACGCGACGAGGACCGCGAGCGCGCCCGCGACGAACGCTCCGACGATCGGGATGAAGCCGCCGAGGAAGGTGAGCACGGCGAGCACCGCGGCCAGCGGGACGCCCAGGATCACCAGGCCCGCGCCGATCAACACCGCGTCGATCAGGCTGACCAGCGCCTGGGTGCGGATGAAACCGCCGAGGGTGACCCAGATCCGGCCGAGCACTTCCTCGAAGTGCCTGCCGCCGCGGGTCCCGGTCACGCTGTGCAGCCAGGGCATGAAGCGCGGCCCGTCCTTGACGAAGAAGAACGCGAGGACCAGCACCAGGAACAGAGTGACCAGCGCCGAGGTGGCGGTGGTGACGCCGCTGAAGACGCCGGTCGCGATCTGCTCGGCGCTGGACTGCAACCGCGAGACGATGGCGTCCACCGCGGAATCGAGCTGCTCGTCGCGGATGTTCAGCGGTGGGCCCTGCAACCAGTCACGGACCCGGTTGACGCCCTCGGTCGCCTTGTCGGCCAATTCCGGCGCCTGATCCACCACCGAGGGCACGATCAGCGCGATGACCCCCGCGAGCAGACCGAGGAAGCCGAGTATCGACAGCGACGCGGCGAGCGCAGGCCGCAGACCGTGTTTGGTGAGCCAGCGCGTGGGCGGCCACAGCACGGTCGCGACGACGACGGCCAGCGCCATCGGCAGGATCACCACCCACAGGCGCGCGATGATCCAGCCGAGCACCCACGCGCCCGCGGCGATCGCGACGACGCACAGCGCCCATTTCGCCAGCCAGAACAGCCCGGTGCCGATCACATCTCCGCGCTCGGGCGGTTCGAGCGCCTTGTTCTCGCCGGTGTTGGTCTCCACCCTGGGCTTGCTCGGCTCGGTCACGACTTGCCCTCCACTCGCTGACGCCTCACCGGCCCAGTCTCGCACGAGGGCGCCCGCGCGGCGGGTCGCGCTGGCGGCGCACCGGATTGCCGCGCGGATCTCCGGGTAGTGCCACGAAGGAGGAGCTGACCGAACGCGAACCGAGGAGGCTCGATCATGACAGCACCGACCGCGCTGGCGCTGGTGTGCACATTGAAGAAGTCACCGAGCGAATCCAGCAGTGAGCTCATCGCCAGGCAGGCGCTGGCGCGGCTGGCCGAGCACGACGTGAAGGGCGAGGTGCTTCGGCTCGTCGACTACGACATCCATCCCGGCGTCACCGACGACGAAGGCGCGGGCGATCAGTGGCCGCGAGTGCGCGAACAGATCATGGCCGCCGACATCCTGCTCGTCGCCACCCCGACCTGGCTCGGGCACATGTCCTCGGTGGCGCAGCGGATGCTGGAGCGGCTCGACGCCGAGCTGTCCAACACCGATGAGCAGGGGCGGCCCGCGATGGTAGGCAAGGTCGGGCTGGCCGCGGTCGTCGGCAACGAGGACGGCGCGCACAAGATCGTGGCCGATATGTTCCAGGCGCTCAACGACATCGGCTTCACCATCCCGGCGCAGGGCTGCACCTACTGGAACGGCCGCGCGATGGAGACCACCGATTACACAGACCTCGACGAGGTGCCCGAACCGGTCGCGAGCGCCACCGCCGCCATGGCCCGCAACGCCGCGCACCTCGCCCGGCTGCTCGCCGACCAGCGGTATCCCGCTTACCAGTAACGGTTTTCTCTCGGCCAGAGCCGGTTTCTCCGGCGTATCCCGGGTACCCGATCGATGAGGAGGTGTGTGACATGCCGAAGGAATGGACCGACAAACAGGAACGGCAGTACGAACACATCAAGGATTCGGCGCAGGACCGCGGCGCGAGCACCAAGCGCGCCAAGCAGATCGCGGCCCGCACCGTCAACAAGAACCGCGCGCAGTCCGGCCAGAGCAAGACCGCGAGCCGATCCTCGGTCAAGGACAAGTCGCCGCAGCAGCGCGGCGGCCAGCGTTCGGGACGCAGCGGTCCGAAGGGCCCGACCAGGGACCAGCTGTACAACGAGGCCAAGAAGCGCAACATCAAGGGCCGCTCCAAGATGACCAAGAAGCAACTGGAGAGCGCTCTCGGCCGTTAATCCGGTGCGCCGAGCAGTGCCGTCGCGGCCTGCTCGGCGAGATCGGCGGCGTGGGCCGGAATCTCCTGTCCCGTGCGTAGATACCGCCTGACCAGGGCGTAGGGCAGATCGACCAGCGCGAGCAGCACGCGGTCGGTCGCTCGGGCGCCCTCGTCGCCGGTGCGCGCGATCAGTGCGGTCAGCGCGTTCTGTATCGCGGTATTGGCCCGCGCGGTGTCCGCGCGCGCCGCTTCGCTCCACTCCCGTTCGCCCAATTCCCGCGCCCCCGCGAGCAGCACGGCCGCCTCGCGGGGGCTTCGCCGTGCCCAGACGAGGGTCGCGCGTGCGCCGCGGCGGATCGCCTCCTCGGGCGGATCGAGGGTCAATACGGTGAGCAGTTCGTCGCGGAACCGGCTCAGCGTCCGTGTCCACAGCGCGGCGAGCAGCGCGGGCCGATCCGGAAACCGGTGGTAGACCGATCCGCTCGGCGCGCCGACCGCCTTGGCCACCGCCGACATGGTGACGGCGGCGGGCCCGCCCGCGGCGAGGAGTTCCGCTGCGGCGTCCAGCAGCCGATCGACGTCGTGCTTCGGGGGTCTTCCCATGTATTGGAGGATATGCTCTAATTCTGTTTTAGAGGTAGTTCTCTAAAATGGAGGTGGATCGGATGGACGCCGGGATCGAGCCGCCCGCGTGGGCGCGATGGGCGGCGTGGGGAACCGTCGCGGCCGTCGCGCCCTCGGCGGTGTGGCGGGTGCTCGTCGGAGTCGGTGTCGATCTCGGGTGGAGCGACGAGCAATTGGCTTTCCAAGACATTCCCGGCGGCGGAACCGTGTACGTCATCGGTTTGAGCGTGGCGTCGTTGGTCTGTGCCGCACTGACTTTCGCGTTGGTGTCGCCATGGGGTGAGCGGTTCCCGCGCTGGTTCCCGTCCGTCGCCGGTCGTCGGGTGCCGCCCGCGCTGCCCGCGGTCACGGCGACGGCGGGCGCGGCGGCGGTCCTGCTCATCGTCGCGATGAGCGCGTGGAACTGGGACCGGGTCAGCGGTTTCGCGGATCGCCCGGACTCCGGCTGGGCCCGGCTGATGGCCGCCTGCTACGCGCCCGCCGCGCTGTGGCCGGTCCTGCTGTCGGCCGTCACCGCCGATTACTGGCGGCGCCACCGCCGCCTCTCCGTACACGGCTGAAGAAGGAGCGAGAAACCATGGCCGTCATCAATATTCACGTGCGGCGCTTGCCGGCCCCTGCCGCGGAGGTCGGGGCGCTGCTCGACTCGCTGGCGAGCGAGGACGACCGCCTCTGGCCCGCCCCGGCCTGGCCGCCGATGCTCTTCGATCGTCCGCTCGGCGTCGGCGCCGTCGGCGGGCACGGTCCGGTCCGCTACACGGTGGAGCACTACGAACCCGGGCGCTGGGTGCGCTTCCGATTCACCGGTCCCCGCGGCTTCGACGGGTTCCACGAATGCACCGTTCAGCCCACCGCCGACGGCGGCGCCGATCTGATCCACCTGCTCGCCATGCACGCCCGCGGGCCCGCCCGCCTCACCTGGCCGCTGGCCTACCGCTGGATGCACGACGCCTGCCTCGAGGACTGCTTCGACCGCGCCGAACGTGCTCTCACCGGCTCGGTCCGCCACCCGGCCCGGTGGACCCTGCCCGTCCGCGTCTTGCGTTGGCTCGCCGAGCGTGTCATGGGACCGAAGGCCGAAACATCCTCGGCGACAAAACTTTCCACCGCGGGTTAGCCATCCCGGCGACCGTCGAGTGCGGCACCAGGTACGCGGAGTGATTCGCCAGAGAGGCGCGCCGGATACGTCGCCGAACCGGCAGCGCCACAACAACTTCTATCCGAAGGTGGCCGTTCGCGCCGTGCTCGCGCAGTGCCGGGCGAGGGATTGGAGGGCTTCGGAGCAGCCGGTGTCGAGGGCGAGGGCGGCGATTTCGTCGCCGCGGGTTCGGCCGCGGTTGACGATCACCACCGGAGAGCCGTTCTTCGCGGCGCGGCGGACGAAGCGCAGGCCGGACATGACGGTGAGCGAGGAGCCCGCGACAAGCAGTGCGTCGGCCTCGTCGACGAGGTCGAAGGCGGCGGCGACCCGATCCTTCGGCACGTTCTCGCCGAAGTAGACGATGTCCGGCTTGAGCATGCCGCCGCATTGGGCGCAGTCGACCATGCGGAAACTCTCGGTGTCGGTGACCACGGCATCGGCGTCCGGCGCGACCTCGATGCCGGTGGCGGTGGCGGCCGCGGCGAAGCCCGGATTGGCCGCCTCCAGCCGATCGGCGAGCGTCATTCGGGAGATCAGCGCGGAACATCCGAGGCAGCGCACGCGGGCATAGGTGCCGTGCAGGTCGATCACTGTGCGGTGACCCGCCTTGGTGTGCAGCAGGTCGACGTTCTGGGTGATCAACCCGGTGACGACGCCGAGACGTTCCAGGAGGGCGAGCGCCCGGTGCCCCGCGTTGGGCCGGGCGGCGTCCATCCGTCGCCAGCCGACGTGATTGCGCGCCCAATAGCGTTGGCGGAAGGCGGCATCGCCGACGAACTGCTGGTAGGTCATGGGATTGCGGGGCGGCGAATCGGGGCCGCGATAGTCCGGGATGCCGCTGTCGGTGGAGACGCCGGCGCCCGTCAGCACCGCGACCCGGCGATCGGCCAGCACCTCGGCCAACCGCTCCAGCTCCGTGTCGGTCGACGTGCTGCGCGACATGGTCGCATCGTAGGTGATGGGGATGAGTTCTCAGGTGTGCACGGTGATGCTCAACCGGGGCCGCTCGGTCTGGTCCGGCGTGGCGACCCGCTCCCACACCGCCTCGACCAGCGGCGCGAGCAGCAGCTCGCCGAGCTGCTTGACCAGCACCGAGACGACCTGCGTCGACTCGCGGCGGTCGATGGAGGCGACACCGGCCTCACGCAGCCCGATCACTTCGCGGCGAGTCAGCTCGATCAGCGACTCGAGCAGCTCGATCCGGGTCCCGGAAGGTTCGAGTACCGCGCGCCGCAGGTAGTTCACCACCGCGGGGTTGGCCGCGAGCATCCGATGCACCGCTTCGTCCCGGGCAGCGGCGACCTGTGCGGCGTCGCCCGCTACCGGCACCGCCGCCACCGTGTGCGCGAAATAGTCGACGATCAGCTGGTCGACCGCCGCCTCCAAGCCCGCCTTCGTCTTGAAGTGGTGCTGAACGAGTCCGAGCGTGACGCCCGCCTCGGCCGCCACCGCGCGCAACGACACCCGCTCCGCGCCGTACTGGGCGTACAGGTCCATGGCCGCGTTCCTGATCCGCGCCTTCGCGGTCAGATCCTCGTTGGTCGCCCGCGGATCAACCATGTGCCCTCGCCTCGTCGTGCCTGCTTCGGTGGCGGCGATTCTACGGTCACGGGTGATCGACGTGGTCGCCGCACCGGTTCCGGTACAGCTGTATTACAGCGAGGGGCGTCGTTCGGTGCGTGCGGCCTTGTGCGCCGGGCGTTTTCGTTGCGGTGGGTGCCGGATCAGTTGCGTGCCAGCAGCACGATGCCCGCCGAGATCATGCCGAGGGCTATCGCGGCGAAGCCGTACGCGACGCGATAGTTCCGCAGGGCCGGTAGTGCGCTGTCGACGGCGAACCGGCCGGGACCGGTCAGTGCGATGGCGGCGGCCGCACAGGCGATCAGCACTTCGTACTCGATGCCGCCCTTGTTGCCGAAAAACCCGGCATCCCATTTGAAGGCGATGGCGTTGACCATGACGCCGAGGATGGCCGCCGCGGCCAGTGGTGTGAGCAGGCCGATGGCAAGGGCCAAGCCGCCGAAAGCCTCGGAGGCGCCCGCGACGAGCGCGGCCGCCTTGCCCCCCGGATAACCCTCCGAGGTGAAGAACTGGGCGGTGCGGTCCAAGCCGTTGCCGCCGAACCAACCGAAGAGCTTCTGCGCGCCGTGCGCGGCCATCGTCAGGCCGAGCGCGAGGCGCAGGACGAGCAGGCCCAGATCGATGCCGAGCGTGCTCGTGGGTGCGGTTGTGGTCGGTGCTGTCGTGGTCGTCATGGCGAGGTCCTCTCTCGTCCACAAGCTGCCTGACCTTTTCGGCCACGGTACGCCCGGGCACTGTCCGATGTGCCGAATCTCGCCCAGAACGCGCTGGTGGGCGGGTCGTGCGACCCGCCCACCAGTGATGCGTCAGCGATCAGTCGCCGCGCTGGTACGCCTGCTGGCGCGCCTCGTCGACGTTGGCTTCCGCCCGTGCCTTCTCGGCGGCGGCTTCCTTCTGTGCGGCCTCACGCTGGGATTCGGCCTTGTCCTGCTGGACACGGCCTTCCTTCTCCAGGTTCTCGTTGCCGGTGACGATGCCCGCGGCCTCCTTGGCCTTGCCCTTGACGTCCTCGACGACGCCCTTGACACCCTCGCGGGGACCGCTTTCGTGCTTCGACACGATGTCTACCTCCGAATATCGGTTGTCGGCTGACACAGGCCGCATACCCGGTCCCGGCGACCTCAATCGCGTGACGTCGAGCACCCACCGAGCCCATACACGATCTACTGAACAGGCAGATCGAGGCTCGAGCCCTGATCGGCGGTCGAGGGTTTCGGGGAGGTCGGGTTCTGTCCGTTGCCGGGCGGCGAATCGTTCGACGGTTCCGTCAGCGACTCGACGATCTGATTCCGGGTGTAGTCGATCGCGTCGTTCGTTGCCCGCTCCGTGATGCTTTCCTGCTCGCCCCACGTCATGTCGGCAACTGTATTGCCGACCTTCTTGCCGATCAGGTAGTTCACCGTCCAGTCGCTCACGGAATTACCGGTGAGACTGACACCCTTGTCGTTCAGTAACTTGCTGACCGGGGCCGCGACGGCGCCGGAGATCGCGCCGTAGATGCTCTTCGAGGCGATGGAGAAGCCGTCGTAACCATCGCGGACTCCGAGCTTGATCTCCAGCGATTGGAATCCGACTTCCATTCCCCCTTTGACGCCCGCCCCCAGCACAGCGCCCTGGACGATCGTGCGTACGCCGATTTCTTGGATGAGTTTCTTCAGCGCCTGCGTGATCGCCGTGCGGACCGCGACCTGGACCGCGGCGCCCTCGGCCAGGCTCGCTCCCAACGTCGGGGCCGCCGCCGCTGCTGCCGCCGCCAGCTGGATCGCGAGGAACACCAGCATCGAGATGATGTACAGCTTCACCGCGAGGACCAGCATCGCCATCACCCGGAGGACGAAAGCCAGCTCCCTGCAGAATTCGGCGGTACTCTGCAGCGTTCCGCCGTCGCCGCCGACGTTCTTCCAGAAGGCGTCGATAGCGTCGTGGGTGTCGCCTTCGGTGTTCGCCAGCACGACCTTGACGACGTCGTCGCCGAGATCGTTCACCTGGTCCAGGAGGTCGGCGATCTGATCCCATCGATCGGCCGCCGCCCGGAGACCGGTCTCGTCGGTTTCCGGCCATTTGTAGACGACAACGGCGGCAACCGGTTTCAGAGCATCGGGTATCTGAAGTCCCACGGTCGCTCAGCCCTCGCCATCCAGGTATTCGGTGACCTTGGTCAGGGCGTCCTTGAAGTCCTGATCGAGGTTCTGGAACGTCGTCCCTGTCGCCTCGACGCCCCGGCCGAGGAACTGAAGCAACTGCACGGCCCCATCGATGGCCGTCAACGCCTCTTCTGCCTTGCCGGTGTAGTTCTGTGCGAACCGATCGCCGAATTCGTCGTCGCCCCACGCCTGGCCGATGCTGTCGAGTCCGGACTTCAGCGATGACAGCCCGCTGGAGAGCTCGGACGCCAGCTCGGCGAGCTTCGGCGCCTGCGCCTTGACAGCGTCGGGATCGATATGGAAGTTGCTGTTACCAGCCATGTTTGGCCCCCAGTCCCTTCCAATGCGGTCCTTCGTCCTCGTCTTCGTCGTCGGCGGGCGGCGCCGGTTCCGGAGCGTGCGCCGATGCCTCGGGTTCGGGCGGGGCGGGCAGAATGTCGCCGACCTGCTTACCGATGAAGGGCAAGTCCTCGTACACCTGTTCCTGTGGAGCGAAATCCGCGGCCGCCGCGGTGATCGGCGCCAACAGCGCGTCCATCTCGGATTTGGCCGAGCGCGCCGCGAACTGGGCCGCCTGCAGGAACGAGGCCGCCAGCTTCTCCGGCGCGGAGCGCTTGAAGGCAGCCGGGTCGACCCACACGTCGACCGGAATACCGGCCGCGTTCGTGGTCACCCGGACCATGTTGTCGTCGGACCAGCCCTGGGCAGTCGAGGCGGCGAGCACATCTCGCGCCTTCGCGATACCCCGCAGCTGTTGTTCGTAGGTGGCAAGCACGTTGTCGACCTGGCCCTGCAGCGCGTCAGTGCGCGCGCGGAGTTGCTCCTGCTCGAAGGAATTCACACCGAGTCCTCAGATCCGAAGTTGTCGCGTCAGTGGTAGGACGCTACAAGCGCGACATCGGTTCCATCGAATTCTCCGCGGCCACTGAGGATTCACTCGCACCGCCAGTCGCGCGCTCTCCTCGGGGATCTCGATCGCGCGGCTTCACGCCCGCCAGATGCCGTCGCCCGCGCGGGTCAGCACGATGTTGGGGATCACCGCGTTGCGCGACAGCCGGGTGACGGCCAGGACCATCTCGGCGATGTCGCCGGTGCTGAGCATGGCCGTGCGGTCCAGCTCGTCGCGCTTCCACGCCGTCATGTCGGTGTCGACGTAGCCGGGGGAGATTGCTGTCGCGCTGACGCCGTTGGCGGATTCCTCGAGCGAGACGGTCTCGCACAGCGAGATGAGCGCGGCCTTGGTCGCGCCGTAGGCGGCCAGCCCGGCCTCGCCCGCGACCCCGGTGATCGAGGCGAGCGCGACGATCTTCGCCCCGCGCGCCGGGTCGTCGGCGGCGCTCTTGCGCAGCAGCGGCAGCGCCGCCTGGATCAGCGTGATCGGCGCACGGAAGTTGACGTCCAGCATCCGCTCGTAGGTCGTGGCGGGCATGTCCGCCACCCGGCCCGCCGTTCCGGTGCCCGCGCTGAGCACGAGTGCGTTCAGCCCGCCGAACCGATCCTCGTGCTCGCGCACCAGGTTTCGCACCTGATCGAGGTCGTTCATCTGCGCCACAACGGGATTCACCTCGACGCCGGACTCGTCGCGCAGGCGTCGCGCGGTCTCGGTGAGGGTGTCGGCGTTTCTGGCGGCGAGGGTCAGGTGATAGCCCTCGCCCGCCAGACGCCGGGCGATCTCGGCGCCGATGCCGCGAGAACCGCCGGTGATCAGCGCGCTGCGCGTCATCCGAGGCGCTCGACAATGGTCGCGTTGGCCAGCCCGCCCGCCTCGCACATGGTCATCAGGCCGTAGCGCCCCCGAGTCTGCTCGAGGTGGTTGACCAGAGTGGCCAGGATCCGGGTTCCGGACGCGCCGAGGGGGTGGCCGAGGGCGATCGCACCGCCGCGCGGGTTCAGCTTGGCGGCGTCGGCGCCGAGTTCGTGCTGCCAGACCAGCGGCACCGGCGCGAACGCCTCGTTCACCTCGTAGGCGTCGATGTCATCGATGCCGAGCCCCGCGCGGTCGAGCACCTTGCGGGTGGCCGGGACGACGGCGGTGAGCATCAGCAGCGGATCGTCACCGAGCACAGCGAAGGAGTGGAACCGGGCGCGCGGGCGCAGGCCGAGCTTCGTCGCGGTCTCCTCGCTCATGATCAACGCGGCCGAGGCGCCGTCGGTCAGCGGAGACGAATTGCCCGGAGTGATCGACCATTCGATCTCAGGGAAGCGCGCCTTGTACTGCTCGTCGACGAAGGCGGGACGCAATCCGGCCAGGCCCTCGGCGGTGGTGGTGGCGCGAATGGTCTCGTCGGCGGTCAGCGTGCCCGCCGCGACCAGCTCGTTGTCGAATCCGCCCGCGGCGGCAATCTCGGCGGCCAGCCGGTGCGAACGCGCGGCGAACTCGTCCAGCGCGGCGCGGTCGAACTTCCACCGCGCCGCGATCACCTCGGCGGAAATGCCCTGCTGGACAAGGCCTTCCGGATAGCGATGGGCGATCGGGCCGCGATTGGCGTCCTTGCCCTGCGCGTTGGAGAACATCGGCGCCCTGCTCATCGACTCCACGCCGCAGGCGATGGCGACGTCGTAGGCGCCCGCGATGACGCCCTGTGCGGCGAAGTGCGCGGCCTGCTGCGAGGAGCCGCACTGGCGGTCCACGGTGGTGGCGGGCACCGACTCCGGGAAGCCCGCGGCGAGCACGGCGGTGCGCGAGATGTTGAACGCCTGCTCGCCGGACTGGGTGACGCAACCGCCCACCACGTCGTCGACCAGCGCCGGATCCAGATCGTTGCGCGAGACGAGCTCGGCGAGCACGCCCGCGAGCAGTGTCGCGGGGTGCACCTCCGACAGACCTCCGCCCGGCTTGCCCTTGCCCGAGGGGGTGCGGACGACGTCCACGACGACGGCGGACCTCATAGCTGTCTCCGATCGACTAAGTTAACTCACATTCTTGTTTAAGTTAACACGGATTCACCTCGCTCCGTAATGGTGACCCAGGTATTGGGGGCAGCCGAGCCGCCAACCAGGGTCGAAGTGGTGCGCGAATCGCCGAGACCGGCACGTAGCATCGTGCTACACAGGTTCGGTGGCCGGCGGGGATGTTGGGCCGCATCGACATGACGAGGTGTTCGTGGACAGCTGGCCGGTCACCGTCGCGTTGCCGATGGTCTTGGCGCTCATCATGTTCGGGCTCGGGCTCGCGCTGACGGCGGACGATTTCACCAGGGTGGTGCGGTATCCGCGCGCGGTGGTCGTCGCGCTGACCTGTCAGCTCGTGGTGCTGCCCGCGATAGCGTTCGGGCTGGTGGTCGCGGTGGGACTCGATCCGGCCCCGGCGGTCGGGGTGATGCTGCTGATGGCCTCGCCGGGCGGTGCGACGGCGAACCTGCTCAGCCACCTGTTCCGCGGCGACGTGGCGCTGAATGTGACGCTCACGGCCGTGAATTCGGTGCTCTCGGTGGTCACACTGCCGTTGGTGACCAACTTCGCGCTCGGCTATTTCGCGCCGCCCGGCGCCGACGGCATCGGCCTGCAATTCGGCAAGGTGGCGCAGGTCTTCGCGTTGGTGCTGATTCCGGTCGCGGCGGGCATGGTGACCAGGCGGCTGCGGCCCGGTTTCGCCGACCGCATGGACCGGCCGGTGCGGATCGTGTCGGTGGCGTTCCTGGCGGTGGTCACCTTCGCGGCGCTGGTGGCCGAACGCGGGAACGTGCTCGGCTATCTGGCCGCCGTCGGCCTCGTGGTCGCGCTGCTGTGCGTGACCAGCCTGGGTGTCGGCTACTTCGTGCCGAAGGCGTTCGGCGTCACCCGCAGCCAGGCCATCGCGTGCTCGATGGAGGTCGGAATCCACAACAGCGCGTTGGCGATGACCATCGCCATCAGTGTGCTCGGCGACATCCGGATGGCGGTGCCCGCGGGCGTCTACGGCATCGTCATGCTGCCCATCGCCTACGTGGCGGGTTCGGCGATCAGCCGCAGGATCCGCCGGGAGGAGACCGTCGAGCCCGCCGCGCTCACGGAGGCCTGAGCCGCGGCTCAGTCGCGGGAACCGGAGACCTCCAATTCCCGGACCCCCGGCGACGCGGCCGGATCCGCGCCGGTCACCTCCAGCCGGACGTATCGCGCCGAGACCGGTTCGGTGAGCGTCCCGCTCGCGGGATCGGCGGCGACGGTGGCCCACTCCCGCCCGTTCTCGGACACCGCGACCGACGACGCGACCGGCGCGGGCTCACCCCACCGGGGCAGCACCCGCTCGACGCGCGCGGGCGTGCCCAGATCGACGGTGAGGCTGCCGTGCGCGCCCTCGGGCGCCCATCCGGTCGCGGTGCTGCCGTCGACCGCGGCGTCCGGATACCGGCCGGGTTCGGTGGAACTGCTCGTGGCGGGACGGCAGCGGGCGAGGTTGCCGGTGGGTGCGAGATCGGGACGGCGGGTGTCCATCGTCACGGGCGCGCCGGGTACGACGGTGTGCGTACCGGTCGGGGTCCGCAGGGGCATCGGCGCACCGCCGGTCACCGTCACCGTCGTGCGTTCCGCGCCGATCTCCGCGTCGAAAGTGCGTCCCTGCCAGTGCATCCCGCGAATGGTCATGCCTCGTTCGAATTGCGGCGGCAGTGTCGGGTCCACCTCGACGGCGTCGCCGCGCAGCCGCAGCCCGAGCAGGCCGCTGGTGAGCGATTGCAGGAAGCCGCCCGCCGCGGTGGCGAACGTGAACGCGGGCGCGCCCGCCAGCGGGTCGCGCGCGCCCGCCTTCGCGCCGCGCGCCTCGGCGAACTGCGCGAACGGCGCCCGCACGAACGGACGGGCGGCGCGGTCCAGGAAGGTGTTGGTCGCGCAGCCGGGCCTGCCGAGGTGCGCGGCGTCGATGGCGTGCACCGAGTCGGTCATCGCCGGGCCGTCGGGATCGGTTCGCGCGGAATAGTATTCGAGCACTCGGGCGGCGACGTCGGTCGGCATCGGCCATTCCAGCGGATAGATGAGCAGCACGGTGTCGGCCTGTTTGATGGGAGTGCCGGTGTAGCCGTCGAATTGGGCGAAGACGCCGTTCGCCGCGTCGAACGGCATGCGCAGGCCATCGGCGATGGTGGTCCACTCGGCCGGGTGCGGCGTGCCGAGGATTTCGGCGGCGCGCACCGCGTGGCGCAGCGCGAGCGCCGCGACCGCGTTGGTGTAGACGCCGTCGTCGACGTTGTTGCTGTACTCGTCGGGGCCCGCGATATCGCGCAGCGAGAAGCTGCCGTCCGGGTTCGGCGTCACGCGCGCGGCCCAGAATTCGGCGAGCGCGCTCATGATGGGCCACACCCGGTCGCGCAGATATCCGGTGTCGCCGGTGGCCAGGTAGTACTGCCAAGCTGCCAGTGAGATGTCGCCCTGCAAATGAATCTGGTTCAGGCAGTGCGGCGGATCCCAGCTGTGGCATTCGTCGAGGTCGCCGTCCGTCGCGCTGGTCCAGGGATAGAAGGCGCCGGGGAAGCCGAGGCGCTGGGCGTTGGCCTTCGCGGCGGGCAACGTCTTGTACCGGTACTCGACAACGGTTTTCGCCAGGTCCGGCGCGAAATGCAGGAGGGCGGGGAACATCCAGATGTCGGCGTCCCAGAACACCGCCCCCGCGTAGTTGTCGCTGCTGAGCCCGACCGGCGAGAGACTGTTGTCCTGAGCGGGATTGCTCGCCGAATACAGCGAATACAGCGCGCCGCGTGCCCAGGACCGCACGTCGGGTTCGCCGGGGATCTCGACCTCGCCGCGCCACAGACCTGTCCAGACCGCGGTGGTGTCCGCCAGCAGCGCGGCCCAGCCCGCGCCCGCGGCACGCCGTGCGGCCGCCAGCGCGGAGGCGGCCGGATCGGCGGAGGTGCGTGCGGTGTCGACACCGACGAACTTGGTGGCGGTGTAGGACTCGCCTTCCCGCACCGAAATCCGGGCCTGCTGGCTCGCCGTCAGGTCGTTGTGCGATGGCGACGGCGTGATCGTCGCTCCGGAACCGGCATCCAGGACGGAGACGATCGAACCGGCGACTTCCGTTCCCGCCGTGCGGAATCCGACGCCGACTGTGGCCTCGCCGCGCTGCCCCGCGCCGGTCGGCACGACACGGCGGGCGCCAGCGCCGTCGAGCAGATCGGTCAGCACCAGCTCGCCGGACCAGCGCGGACGCAGGCTGAGGCGCACCGCGCCGACGTGCTGATCGGAGCGGGCCGCGAACACGTCGTACACCAGGTCGGTGGTTCGTCCGTCCGCGGTCGTCCAGGTCGCCTTGGTGCGGACCAGCCCGCAGCGCAGGTGCAGGGTCTGTTCGAAGTCGGTGATCCGCGCGGCGGGTGTGGCGGGGGAGTACGTCTCGTCGCCGACGCCGACCAGCAGGCCCGACCAGTTCGGGATGGCCGCCGCCACCTCGCGGTCGTCGGCGACGCCCGGGCTGTGCCCGTACAGACCGGCGACGAACGCGCCGTCGTAGGCCGGGTGTACAGCGGCCAGCCGGTGGGTTCGTCGGTGCCGAGGTAGCCCGTCCCGCGCGGCGGAACGCGCAGCCCGAGGTAGCCGTTGCCGACGAAGGGATGACCGTCGATCTGGGCGTCGACATCGGTGTTCGACGGCGACCACCCGGCGGTCTCCGCGACGCCCGGGCACGCCGAGTCCGGCCGTTCGGCCTCCTCGCGCACCACCACCAGCGCCACCGCCGTCACCAACGCCAGCACCGCGCCCAAGGCGATCACGAGCAGTATTCGCCGGAAGGGCCGGGCCGAGAACGACATCGCACCTCCCGTCGTGCGCGGCGCGCACGCTCGATTCACTCGGACGACTCGCGGGCGGGCCGGACCACGCTCGATCCGGTCTCGAGATGAAGCCTGTGCACGAGGATTTCCCCGTTCCCGCCGATCGACACCCGTCGCCGCCACCGTGTCGCGAATCGCCGCCCGGCGCGGGCATATCCTGTCGCCTGTTGGACTCCATCGACCGCGGCCGCATCGGGCCGGGGAAGGCAGGCCGGATGCGCGCCATCGCGTTCTACGAGTTCGGCGAACCGGAGGTGCTGCGGGTCGTCGACGTACCGGTCCCCGAGCCGACCGGCGCGCAGGTGCGAATCGCGGTGCGTGCCGCCGGAGTCAACCCGGCCGACTGGAAAATCCGTTCGGGCGCCTTGGTTTTCGGTGAGCCGAGCTTCCCGCAGTTCCCGGGCGCCGAGGTCGCGGGTGTGGTGGACGCGGTCGGGCCGGAGGCGGCAGGCGTCGCCGTCGGCGACGAGGTGATCGCTTGGACGCGCGGCGGCTACGCCGAGTACGCGCTGAGCGCCGAGGTGGCGGCCAAGCCCGAGGAACTCGCCTGGGCCGATGCCGCCGCACTTCCGGTCGCGGTGAGCACCGCGGCGAAGGTGCTGGCTCTGCTGCGACCGCGGGCGGGCGAGACCCTGCTGGTCAACGGCGCGTCGGGGGCGGTCGGCTCGATGGCCGTGCAACTGGCTCGGGCCGAGGGCGTCACCGTCATCGGCACGGCCGCGCCCGCCAACCAGGACCTGGTGCGTGCGCTCGGCGCGACGCCGACACCGTACGGCGACGGGCTGGTCGAGCGGGTGCGCGCACTGGCGCCGGACGGTGTCGACGCGGTGTTCGACGCCGCGGGGCACGGTGTGCTGCCCGCCGCGATCGAACTGCGCGGCGGCACGGATCGCATCGTCACCATCGCCGACGGCGCGGCCGTCGACCTCGGCATCGAGTTCTCCACCGGGCCCGGCCCGCGATCCACGGACCTGCTGGGCGACGTGGCGCAACGCCTCGCGCGCGGCGAATTCCGCCTGCCCGGCACTGCGCGCGCCTTTCCGCTGGCCGAGGCCGCCGCGGCGCAGCGGGAGATGGAGCACGGCCGCCGACCCGGCAAGGTCGTATTGATCGTCGGGTGAGCCGGTTGTCACTAGGCTGGAACGATGCGACTGCCTCGGATTCGCACACCGATGCCACCGCCAGGATTGGCCAGCAGTCTCGACGTCTGGCTGGTCGGCCGGAGCGCGCGGGTCCGCCCGACGCCCGCCGACCGGGTGCTGCGCAATCTCAGCATGAGCGCCAACCACAACCGGCTCTGGATCGGGGTCGGCGCCGGGCTGGTCCTGCTCGGCAACCGGCCGCTGCGCCGCGCGGGCGCGCGCGGACTGCTCGCGCTCGGACTGGCCAGCGGTATCGCCAACGGCATCGCCAAGCCGCTGTTCCCGCGCCGCCGTCCGCCCGACGAATCGGTGCCGTTCGTCCGTCGGCTGGTCCGGCCGCCGGTGTCCTCGTCGTTTCCCTCCGGCCACGCCGCCTCGGCGGCCGCCTTCGCCGCCGGCGTCGCGCTGGAGAGCCCGGCGGCGGCCGCCGCGATTGCGCCGGTCGCCGCGGCCGTCGCCTACTCCCGGGTGCACATCGGCGTGCACTGGCCCTCCGACGTGGTCGCGGGCGCGCTGCTCGGCACGGGGGTCGCGCTGGTCACGCATCGGTGGTGGGCGGTGCGCGCCGACGAACCCGCGCTGCTCGGTCACGCCGAGCAGGTCGACCCGGTGCACCACGGGCGCGGCTTGCTGCTGGTGACCAACCCGCTCGCGGGAAGCGGCAACGGTGCGCTCGCCTCGGCGCAGCTGCGCGCCGGGCTGCCCGCGGCGCACATCGTGCGGATCGATCCCGAGCGCGACCTCGACGCCCAGCTCGGCGAACGGCTCGACCGCGCGGACGTGACCGCGCTCGGCGTCTCCGGCGGCGACGGCACGGTCTCCTCGGTGGCCGAGATCGCGGTCCGGCGCGGGGTGCCGCTGGCCGTCTTCGCCGACGGCACCCTCAACCACTTCGCCAGGGACGCGGGCGTCGACCAGGCCGAGCACACGCTCGCCGCGCTCGACCAGGGCACGGTCGTCCGGGTCGACGCCGCGGACGTGCGGTTCGACGAGGACGGGTCCCGCGTCTTCGTGAACACCGCCAGCCTCGGCGGCTACCCCGACTTCGTCCGGCTGCGGGAGCGGTGGGAGCCGCGGCTGGGCAAATGGCCCGCGGCGGGCATCGCGATGATCCGGGTCCTGCTCGGCGCGCAGCCGCTGCACACCGTGATCGACGGCGCACCGATGGCCATCTGGATGTTGTTCGTCGGCAACGGCCGCTACCACCCGGCCGACCAGATCCCGATGTCGCGGCCCGAGTTGCACCGTGGCACCCTCGACGTCCGCTACCTGCGCGCCGACGTCCACTTCTCCCGCACCCGGCTGATCTGGGCCACCCTCACCGGCACCCTCGGCAACTCGGCCACCTACGTCCGCAAAGAAGTTCCCCGCCTCGAGGTCCGCGTCACCGAGGCCTCTGTCTCCCTCGCCACGGACGGCGAAGTGGATTCGCGCGGAAAGGATTTCGTCTTCACCAGCCGCCCGGCCGCGTTGGCCCTCTTCCGTCCGCCGGAGGAGTAGCCGCGCCCCTGCGTTTGCGTGTCCCTGCCACGCGCGGTCGGTTTTTGATCTAGCGTGGGCACGGTCGACGCCGAGAGGGGCCGTGGGATGCGAACGGGGATGCTGGGGCTGGCGGAGTTGCGGGAGCGGGTCGAGTCCGGTGAGCTCGACACGGTGCTGGTCGCGATGACCGACATGCAGGGCCGGTTGCAGGGGAAACGTTGCGCGGCACGATATTTCGTGGACGAGGTGATCGACCACGCGACCGAGGCATGCAACTATCTGCTCGCGGTCGACGTCGAGATGACGACCGTGGACGGGTACGCGATGTCGTCCTGGGACAACGGCTACGGAGACTTCGTGCTGCGCCCGGACCTGAGCACGCTGCGGTTGGTGCCGTGGCTGCCGGGGACCGCGCTGGTGCTCTGCGATGTCGAGCAGGTGCATCCGGAGGGCGCGCCGGTGGCCGCCTCGCCGCGCCAAGTGCTGCGCAAGCAGCTGGACCGGCTCGCCGAACACGGGCTGCGCGCCTATGTCGGCACCGAACTCGAATTCTTGGTCTTCGACGACAGCTACGAATCCGCCTGGGAGCGCGGCTATCGCGACCTGCGCCCCGCCAACCAGTACAACGTCGACTACTCGATGCTCGGCACCTCCAGGATCGAGCCGCTGCTACGTCGCATCCGCAACGAGATGGCCGGGGCCGGAATGTATGTCGAGTCGGCCAAGGGCGAATGCAATCCGGGCCAGCACGAGATCGCCTTCCGCTTCGACGAAGCCATGGTGACCTGCGACAACCACAGCATCTACAAGACGGGCGCCAAGGAGATCGCGGCGCAGGACGGCCGCAGCCTCACCTTCATGGCGAAATACAACGAGCGCGAGGGCAACTCGTGCCACATTCACCTGAGCCTGCGGAACGAGGCGGGCGAGCCGGTGTTCGCGGGTGACGGCGAGGGCGGCGCCTCCGCGCTGATGCGGCACTTCCTGGCGGGCCAGCTCGATTGCCTGCGCGAGTTCACCTACTTCCTCGCCCCGAACATCAACTCCTACAAGCGTTTCGTCTCGGGCAGCTTCGCGCCCACCGCCCTGGCCTGGGGCAGGGACAATCGCACCTGCGCGCTACGAGTGGTCGGCACGGGCGCCTCGCTGCGGGTGGAGAACCGAATTCCCGGTGGCGACGTGAATCCCTATCTCGCCGTCGCGGCTTCGATCGCGGCCGGGTTGCACGGCATCGAGCGGCGGCTGCCGCTGGAGCCGGAGTTCCACGGCAACGCCTATCGCTCGCAGCGTCCTCGAGTGCCGACGACCCTGCGGGAGGCGGCGCGGCTGTTCGGCGAAAGCACCGTGGCCCGCACCGCGTTCGGCGCGGAAGTGGTGGAACACTATCGGAACGCGGCGCAGGTGGAGCTGGACGCCTTCGACGCCGCTGTCACCGATTGGGAGCGAACCCGTGGATTCGAACGACTCTGACCCCGCTGCCCCGCGCCCCGTCATCGGGCTGCCGACCTACGTGGAGCAGGCGCGTTTCAGCACCTGGGATACCCGAAGCGCGGTGCTGCAATACGACTACCTCGACATGGTCGACCGGGCGGGCGGCATCCCCGTGCTGCTGCCACCCGTCGGAGCCCCGCGACCCGAACTGATCGCCCGGCTCGACGGCCTGGTGCTCACCGGCGGGGCGGACATCAACCCGGCCCGCTACGGCGCGCGCCTGAACGACGCCGCCCTCGGCTACACGCGGCCGGACCGCGACGAATCCGAGTTCGGCCTGTTCACGCTGGCTCGCGCGGCAGGGGTGCCGATTCTGGCGGTGTGCCGCGGGCTGCAACTGGTGAACGTGGCGCTCGGCGGCACCTTGATCCAGCACCTGCCCGACGTGGTCGGACACGAGGGGCACTCGGGCGGGAGCGGCTCGTTCGACGTCAACGAGGTGCTGACCGAACCGGGCACCCAGCTGGCCGCGCTGGCCGGTCCGCGGCTGGAGGCGCACTGCCATCATCACCAGGCGATCGACCACCTCGCGCCCGGACTCGTGGTGAGCGCGCGCTCGGGCGACGGGTCGATCGAGGCCGCGGAACTGCCCGGCGAGCCGTTCCTGATCGGCGTGCAGTGGCATCCCGAGGCCAATCGGGCAGATGATCGTCTGATGCGGGCGCTGGTGGCCGCGGCCGCGGCCTATCGGCGGAAACGAGTCGGGTGAGAGGAGCGGACGACATGGCGGCGACCCAGGTGGTGAACCCCGCGACCGAGCAGGTCGTGGCGACGGTGGAACCGACGGACGCGGCGGCGACCGACGCCGCCATCGAGCGCGCGCGGCGGGCGGCTGAGCAGTGGCGAGAGGTCGCGCCCGGCGGCCGGGCCCGGCTGCTGCGCCGCTTCGCCGAAGCGGTCGACGCCGATCTGGAGCGGCTGGCGCGGCTGGAGGTCGACAACGCCGGGCACACCATCGGCAATGCCCGCTGGGAGGCCGGAAACGTCCGCGACGTACTGCATTTCGCGGCCGGCATGCCGGAGCGTCTGTCCGGCAAGCAGATTCCGGTGGCGGGCGGCCTGAACGTCACGTTTCAGGAGCCGCTCGGCGTGGTCGGTGTCATCGTGCCGTGGAACTTCCCGATGCCCATCGCGGCATGGGGATTCGCGCCCGCGCTCGCCGCGGGGAACGCGGTGGTGATCAAGCCCGCCGAGCTGACGCCGCTGACCGCGTTGCGGCTGGGGGAGCTGGCCAGGGAAGCGGGCCTGCCCGAGCACGTGTTCCAGGTGCTGCCCGGCAAGGGTTCGGTGGTCGGGCAGCGGTTCGTCACCCATCCGGCGGTGCGCAAGGTGGTGTTCACCGGGTCGACGGAGGTCGGCAAGCAGATCATGGCGGGCTGCGCCGAGCAGGTGAAGCGGGTGACGCTCGAGCTGGGCGGCAAGAGCGCGAACATCGTGTTCGCCGACGCCGACCTGGAGCGGGCGGCCGCCACCGCGCCGTACGGCGTGTTCGACAACGCGGGGCAGGACTGTTGCGCGCGCTCGCGAATCCTGGTGCAGCGGAGCGTGTTCGATCGGTTCCTCGAACTGCTGGAGCCCGCGGTGCGCGGCGTGCGGGTCGGCGATCCCGGTGCGGAGGACACCGAGATGGGCCCGCTCATCTCGGCCGCGCATCGCGAGCGGGTCGCCGGGTTCGTGGAGCCGTCGACGAAAGTGGCCTTCACCGGCCACCGTCCGGAGGGACCGGGGTTCTGGTATCCGCCGACGGTCGTGCTGCCCACCGCGCCGACCGATCGGGTGCTCACCGAGGAGGTGTTCGGTCCGGTGGTCGCGGTGCTTCCGTTCGACGACGAGGCCGAGGCGGTGCGCATCGCCAACGACACCGAATACGGCCTGTCCGGTTCCATCTGGACCAACGACCTCGGCAGGGCGCTGCGGGTCTCCCGTGGTGTCGAGGCCGGAAACCTGTCGGTGAACTCGCACTCCTCGGTGCGGTACTGGACACCGTTCGGCGGATTCAAGCAGTCCGGCCTCGGTCGCGAACTCGGACCGGACGCCGCGCTGGCCTTCACCGAGACCAAGAACGTCTTCATCGCCACCCAGTGATTCATCGAACCAAGTGATTCACCGCACCGAGAAGGAGATGCGTTGCAGCGCTTACAGGATCGAGTAGCCGTCGTCACCGGCGGCGGCAGCGGGATCGGACTCGCCACGGTGCGCCGGTTCGCGGCCGAGGGCGCCAAAGTCGTCGTCGCCGACATCGATGCCGCCGCGGGCGAGGCCGCCGCGGCGGAGGTCGATGGACTGTTCGTGAAGGTGGACGTCACCGACGAGACGCAGGTCCGGGACATGTTCGAGGCCGCGGTCGCGGCGTACGGCGGGCTCGACATCGCCTTCAACAACGCGGGAATCTCACCGCCGGAAGACGATTCGATCCTGACCACCGGCATCGAGGCGTGGCGCCGGGTGCAGGAGGTGAACCTGACCTCGGTGTACCTGTGCAGCAAGTACGCCATCGAGCACATGCTGGTGCGCGGCAAGGGCTCGATCATCAACACCGCCTCCTTCGTCGCGGTGCTCGGCGCGGCCACCTCGCAGATCTCCTATACCGCCTCCAAGGGCGGCGTGCTGTCCATGAGCCGGGAGCTCGGCGTGCAGTTCGCCAGGCAGGGCATCCGGGTGAACGCGCTGTGCCCGGGGCCGGTGAACACCCCGCTGCTTCAGGAGTTGTTCGCCAAGGACCCGGAGCGGGCCGCGCGCCGCCTGGTGCACATCCCGCTGGGTCGCTTCGCCGAGCCGGAGGAGATCGCGGCCGCCGTCGCCTTCCTCGCCAGCGATGACGCCTCGTTCGTCACCGCCTCGCAGTTCCTCGTCGACGGCGGCATCTCCGGGGCCTACGTCACGCCGATCTGAGGCGTTCCAGCCACCCGGACGGGTCGTGCGAGCCCGTCCGGGCAATCCGTCGATCTCGAATCTCTGTGACGACAATCACATTCGCTGATTGTCGTGCAGGTAGCCGGGTGTGCGCTGTCCCGTGGTGCGGGTCCGCCGCTGTTTGGTCGTCGTGAAACCTGGGTATCGGTTTGTTCCGTGCCCGGCCCCCGTTTTCGAGTGGGGCCGGACAGACGAATCGAGGCCCGTGGGGACGGGCCGGTGAGGAGGCGGGCGTGACCACCGATCGTGGACAGGACCCGACGCGACTACGGCGTTCGGTGGCCGCGTCGGCCATGGGCAACGCCACCGAATGGTTCGACTACGGCGTGTACGCGGCGACGGCGACCTATCTCACCGACGCGTTCTTTCCCGGCGAACTCGGCACGCTCGGCACCATGCTCGGCTTCGCCATCTCGTTCGTGCTTCGCCCGCTCGGCGGCATGGTGTGGGGTCCGCTCGGCGACCGCCTCGGCCGAAAGGTCGTGCTGGCCACCACGATCCTGCTGATGTCGGCCGCGACCGGTGCGATCGGCCTGTTGCCGACGCACGCCTCCGTCGGCGTGCTCGCTCCGGTGCTGCTCATCGCGCTCCGTGTGCTGCAAGGCTTCTCGACCGGTGGCGAATACGGCGGCGCGGCAACGTATTTGGCGGAATGCGCGACTGATCGTCGGCGTGGCTTCCTCGGCAGCTTCCTGGAGTTCGGCACGCTGGCCGGTTTCGTCGGCGGTTCGGCCGTGGTGCTCGCCTGTCAGCTGGCGCTCGGTTCGGACGCCATGCACGACTGGGGCTGGCGCATTCCGTTCCTGCTCGCCGTCCCGCTCGGTCTGACCGGCTGGTACCTGCGCGCCAGGCTCGACGAGTCGCCGGTGTTCCAGGAGGTCGCCGAGAACCCGCACCCGCCGACCGGGTTGCGCGAGCTGCTGACCGGCTACCGGCGCGAGATCCTCACCCTCGGCGGCCTGGTGATCGCGCTCAACGTGGTGAACTACACGCTGCTCACCTATCAGCCGACCTACCTGCAGAAGACCATCGGAATGTCGGAGTCGGCCACCACCGCCATGATGCTGACCGGTCAGCTGGTGATGATGCTGGTGCTGCCGCTGTTCGGCATGTTCTCCGATCGGGTCGGCAGGCGGCCGATGTGGCTGTTCTCGCTGATCGGTCTCGCGGTGCTCGCGGTGCCGATGTACTGGCTGATGGGGCAGGGCACCGCGTGGGCGATCATCGGCTTCATCGTGCTCGGCCTGCTGTACGTGCCGCAGTTGTCCACCATCAGCTCCACGTTCCCGGCGATCTTCCCGACGCACGTGCGCTACGCCGGCTTCGCCTTCGCCTACAACGTCTCCACCGCGATGTTCGGCGGCACCGCGCCGCTGGTGAACGAAGCCGTGATCGACTCGACCGGGTGGACGCTGTTTCCCGCCGCGTACATGGTCGGCGCCTCCCTCATCGGCCTGGTCGCCTGGGCCTACCTGCGCGAGACCGCGGGCACCTCGCTGCGCGGTACCAAGGTGCCCGACGCCGACGGTGCACCGCTCCCCGGGGTGGCGCAACCCGCGATCTGACTCGGCCGGTTCACGCCTTCCACGGACGCTGTCACGCGGCAGAAGCGTCCGGGGTTTGCGTCTGTGGCGCACCGCGATGGCGTCGGCTCACTGCCGCAGCGCCCGGGGGAGGTCGGTCGAAGCGGCGGTGCTCTCGGTCCGAGCGTGGCAGGGAAGACGGGAACGTCGGCTCGACGCCGGAACCCGTAGCGGGGAGCTATTCCTCCTCGAGCTCGTCTTCGGTCGGCCAGTCGTCGGCGACGATCAGCCGACCGGTGCGCAACATCTCGTCGTACTGCTCGGCGATCAGCGCGGCCGGGTAGGTCGGCCAGTACGAGACGGCTCCGGTGGCCTTGTCGATGACGCCGACCGAACCGCCGATCACCGGCGGCGGTAGTGGCGAATCGCCTTCCGGCACCGGCCCGCGGACCGCGACGACGACGAAGCCGCCATCGAATTCGGTGACCAGTTGTGCGATTCCGCCGTCGAGTTGGTCCGTGACGGACAAGTACCGCGCGGCGATCTGTTGCGCCGCAGCGAGATCCACCGGCGTGGTCGCCGAGGTGGGGTAGGCGTGGACTTCCATGGTGCGTTGGCGGGATCGACCGGCGATCGACCGCCTGCTCCTTTCGTCGTTGCTGTGCAAGAAGATACGCCGCACGCGGTGTGGTGACTGTCTCAGTCGAACTGGACCGTGGCCAGCATGGCGCGGGCCAGTTCTTCCGGGTCCGTCGTGTCGGCCAGCGCCGAATCCGTCAGCGCCCCCTCTCGCCACAGGGCAGCGAAGCCGTGCACCAGCGACCAAGCGGCCAGCTGGGTGGCGCGTTCCCGTCGGTCGGTGCGTTCGAGGCGCAGGTCGGCGACGCCGGCGCGCAGCGCGGCTCCGGAGCGCGTCCGCGCGGCGCGCAGGTCCGCGTCGTCGGCGTGCAGCAGGTCGCGACGGAACATCACGTCGAAGTGTCCGGGATGGTTCAGCGCGAAGCGGACATAGGCGACCGCGACGTCGCGGAAGTCCGGTCCCGCGCTGTCGAGTTCCGCGCCGAGCAGGTCGTAGCCCTCGATGGCCAGCGCGGTGAGGAGACCGGCGCGATCGCCGAAATGGTGGGCGGGCGCCGCGTGGGAGACGCCCGCGCGCCGCGCGAGCCCGCGCAGGGAGATCGCGTCGACGCCGTCGGCGGCGATCTGCTCGGCCGCCGCGGTCAGCATCGCGGTGCGTAGATCGCCGTGGTGGTAACCGCTCTTCGCCATGCCTCCGATAGTGGCCGAGAATCTTGTCATTGACAAGTTCGCGGGGCTGTCCCTAATCTTTCCAGTGTCAAGATTGGTTCGTGCCACACCTCGGGAGATAGTCATGGCCCCCTTCGTCATCCTCGCCGCCGTCACCGCGCTCGCCCGCCTGCTCGGCTGGTTCGTCGATCTGTCCTGGCTCGATTCGTGGTCGGACGCAATTCGTTTCGGCCTCGCCGCCATGTTCGCGTCGACCGCGAGCGCGCATTTCCTCCAACCACGACGCTCGGCGCTGATCGAGATGGTGCCGCCGCGACTGCCCGCCGCACCCGCACTGGTCGCGCTGACCGGCGTGCTCGAAGTCGCGGGCGCGGTCGGCCTGTTGATTCCGGCCACCGCGGCCCTCGCGGCGGCGGGCCTCGCCGCACTGCTCGTCGTGATGTTCCCCGCCAACGTCTGGGCGGTGCGAAAAGGCGTGGGCATCAAGACGATGCCGCTCCCGCTGCGCACCGTGTTGCAGGTGGTGTTCCTCGGCGCGACCGCCCTGGTGATCGCCGGCTAGCGCGCATGCGCTGCTGCGCCACGGCGCCGGTCGCCGCGGATTCGTCGGAACCGGCCGGACGAGGTTCGAGCGACACCGGAGAGGATGTAGCGATGTCCTTCACGGTTCCCGACGGTGTCGCCTGGGCGATCGTCGGCGCACTGTCGCTGGTGCTCGCCGGAAGATTCCTCCTCGTCCGGGAGACCGTCGTCGACTACCTGGTGAATCGGTTGCTGCTGTGCAGCCTGTTCGGACTGCTGCTGTACCGCTGGCCGGAGGCGGGCCCGTTCGCCGGTGTGGTGGAACTGCTCGCGATCGGCTGTGTGGTGCTGTCGACCACCTATTTCCTCGGCATCGCTCGCGTCGAAGGGCCGCACGAGGAGATGGGGCGGGTCCGGCGACGTGAACGGCGCCACTGCTCGATCGCACTCGCGTCGACGGCGGTGATTCTCTTCGCCGGGTGGTCGGCCGACGCGAAGGGACTGCCGTTGGATTTCGGAATCGGTTGGCAGGGCTGGCTTCTCGCTCTCGCCATCGGTGGTCCGGTCGCCGTCATCATGGCCCTGTTCGCGATGCGCGGGTTGCGGGAGCTGCGGAGCTCGAGAGCAGTCGAGAAGCTGGTCGCTTTCGGGCTGCTTGCGGTGAACCTCTTCATCTGGACGAACCAGCTGCTGTCGGCCTCGGAGCTGATGTTCGGGCGACCCGAGCTGGGGCCCCATCTGCCACGGATCGAATGGATCTTCACCGTCTGCGTCGCCGCCGACGGTCTGCTGGTGACACTGCCCCTCGCCGCCGCGTTGATCGACGCGGCCGGGTTGGATTCCGCGAGCCGCTCTTGTCGGCGGCTGCACGTGCTGTGGCGCGACTTGACCGAAGCGGTACCGGAAATCGTGATGACCCCGGACGCCGACAGCGGCAGCGACGGCCGGTTGTTCCGGATGACCGTGGAGATCCGGGATGCCATCCTTCACCTCGGGCCGTACTTGCCGCCGGTTTACGACAGGCTGGGCGAAGGTCCGGGCGAAATCGATCGATTCGCGCACCGGCTCGCACTGGCCACCGCGGCGCGCAAGGCGGGAGCGCCACCGGAAAATCGCAGGAGCGCAGAGCCGCTCGGGCTGTCCGCGCGGGACTTCGATGCCGATCTGCGGCAACTACGTGAGCTGTCTCGCGCGTGGGTGCGGATGCGGTCCGCGGTGATGCCAGCTATCGAAAGCGCCCGGCCGACCCTGTCCCCCCCTCCTGGGACAGGCCCGGCCGGGCTGAAATAAACAATGCCTTGGGGGTCTTGACAGGGGCTTAAGGAGGGCTTAAAGGCGATCAGGGGTGTGGTTTGGGGAGCTGGGTGAGGAATTCGGCGTTGGTCGCGGTCTGGCGCAAGCCCTCCAGGAGGAGTTCGGTGGCGTGCTGGGCGTCGACGGCGGTGAGGGTGCGGCGCAGGTGGTGGGTCGCGGCGAGTTCGGCGGAGGTGAGCAGGAGTTCGTCCTTGCGGGTGCTGGATTGGGCGATGTCGACGGCGGGGAAGACGCGGCGGGCGGCGGTGGCGCGGTCGAGTTTGAGTTCGGCGTTGCCGGTGCCCTTGTACTCCTCGAAGATCACCGTGTCGGCCAGCGAGCCGGTTTCGACCAGGGTGGTGGCGACGATGGTGAGCGAGCCGCCGTTCTCGAAGTTGCGCGCGGCGCCGAGGAAGCGCTTGGGCGAGGCGAGTGCCGCGGCGTCGACGCCGCCGGAGAGAACGCGGCCCGAGGTGGGCGCGGCGTTGTTGTAGGCGCGGGCGAGGCGGGTCAGCGAGTCGAGCAGGACCACCACGTCGCGGCCGGTTTCGGCCAGGCGTTTGGCGCGTTCGATGGCGAGTTCGGCGAGCGCGATCTGATCGCGCGGTGAGCGGTCGAAGGTGGCGGCGGCGACGTCGGCGGGGACACTGCGCGTCAGGTCGGTGACCTCTTCGGGGCGCTCGCCGACGAGCACGAGCATCAGCTCGCATTCGGGGTGGTTCTTGGCGATGCCGTGCGCGATGGCTTGCAGCACAGAGGTTTTGCCCGCTTTGGGTGGGGCGACGACCAGTGCACGCTGGCCCTTGCCGATCGGCATGACGAGGTCGGTGACGCGGGTGGTCAGCTCGTGCGGCTCGGTTTCCAGACGCAGGCGCTGGTTGGGGTAGAGGGGGATGAGGTTCTCGAAGATGGGTCGTTTGCCCGCGTGCTCCGGGGGCTGGCCGTTGACAGTGTCGACGCGGAGGAGCGAGTCGAGTTTCGCGCCGCGCTGGGGTGATCGCGCGTCGCGCCGGGTCGATTGGGCGTTACGCCGGGTCGATTGCGCTGTGGGTTCGGTCGATTGCGCATCTCGCTCCGTCGGTTGCGCGTCGCGCTGCGCGGATCGTGCCACGCCGGTGACGAAATCACCTCGGCGCAAATGGTTCTCGCGGACCAAGCGGGGCGCGACGTGCAGGTCGTTGTCGCCGGAAAAGTATCCATCGACGCGCAAGCTCGCGGTGTTGCCGACGATATCGAGGATGCCGGAGACCGGCCGTTCGACCTGGTCGTCGTGCGCTTCCGAATGCTGAGAATTGTTGTCTTTCATGATGTTTCCTTACTGAAGGCAGTGTGTGGGAGATGGCGAGGGCCATGCGGTAGAGATCTCGTGACCGCGACCCGGAATCGGCGCGATGCGTCGCGGGTGCGGGTGAGCGGGTCCCATTCATCGCGAATCCGATATCGCGGAAAAGGGGGGATCCGAGTCTGTCCGTGGGAGACGTCGTCTACAACCACCGACAGCACCGAGGCTACCCGCCGCGAATCGATTCGCGCAAGGGTGAAACCTGTCGAGCGTGCGCCGCGTCGCAGTTCGGGCTGGTTACTCGGCCCCTCGACGGTGCCGATCGACATCGGCTACCGTCGCAGCACGGACAACGAGCGAGCCGCAGCCGATAGACGTCGATTACTGTTGCGGCGCAATGATTTCCGCGCGGCGGACTACTGATGGCGGTGCCACAGTGCGGGAGTCGGGCTGACGCCCAGCGCGGCACGCGGCGTTTCGTCGATCGTTCCAATCGAAAGCCGTCGCCGCGGATCGGATGCTTGCAGACGATCGCCTGCCACTGCCTCAACGACCCGCGCCGGAACAATATTCCCCCCGCGCTACCCGAAGTACCCGACCGACCGTGCGACGCGGTTCCGAGGCAGGCACGCTGACGTCGTGCGACGCACGACGGGTGAAGCCGGTCTCAGAGCACGGCCTGCGTCTGGGTGACCTTCGCGACGAGCTTGTCGGCGTCGTCGCGAATCTCGGTCTCGACGACGATGAACGAGCGTCCCGCGTGCAAGGGCCGGGCGCTGGCGACGGCGTGGCCGGAGCGCACGGCGCGCAGGAAGTTGGACTTCGACTCCACCGTCGTGGTGCCCTGCTTGCCCTCGGGCAGATTGAGGAAGGCGCACACCGCGCCGGTCGCGTCGGCGAGCGACATCAGGACGCCGCCGTGCAGCATGCCGCCGAGCGTGCACAGCGACTCGTCCCAGGCGATCCGGCTGCGCACCAGCTCGGGGCCGTGCTCGAGCACCTCGACGCCGAGCCGCTCGGTGAACGGCATGGACTGGTGGAAGAGCTTGGTGCCGGTCTCGTCGATCATGCCGACCATGCTGCCGTCCGGTGGCGCGCCGGTCGATTACCCCGGAGGTAATCGGCGTCGATCAGCGTGCGGTTGGCGGGAATCCGCGCGTCACCGGGTGAGGTCGCCGCGCCCGGAGGCGGACGGCGCGAACTCGGCCCGATCGGGTGGCCACCGCGCTCCACAGACGCGGCGGCACACGGCTGATCAGAAGCCGGACGAACCGGTGGGTGGCGTCGACCCCACCATCCGCCACGCGCCGCAGTTCACGGTCTTGAAGGCGACGTCGGTCGGCTTGATCTCCACGCGGACCGGGCCGAGCCGGGTGAAGTTGTTGCCGATGATGTACTGCATGTTCGTATTGTCGCCCTCCACTTTCCACAGCCTGCGCCAGTCGCAGCCGTAAAGAGGGTCGGGAGTTCCCGGCGCTTCCCAGATACCGGGGTGGATGTCGACGCCGACCATGTAGAGGCCGTCGCCCGGCATGAAATTCGCGGGCTCGGCGGCCGCGGTTCCGCCTCCGAACAAGGTCGCGGCGGACGCCATCGCCCCCGCGATCACGAGCATGCGCATGCGCTCTGTCTCCTCGATGTTCGCGCCCATAACTGGGCGGATGACCTGCGGAGATCCCCACATCTCCGCGGCCCAGATCTACCAGAGTCGTCCGCGGAAGTGGGGGTATTCGAGAGATTTCTGTCACATGCACACCGCGTTCGCACGAATTCGCCGTTGTCGCGGGTCGGTGGTGTCATCGTCCTGAGTCGCCGCGATATCGATGGTGTGAGAGGTATTCGGCCATTGGGTGCGCTCACGGAGCAGCGGCGTACGTGTAGTGCCCACTGCGCAGGCTTGTGCACCGAAGAGGGTTTGGCCCGAGTACTGGCCGCCGATGGGGGTTTGCTGCACTGGCGCGCGCGACGCGGCCTCGGGGACGCGGGCCTGGCCGAGCACGCGGTGCAGGAGACGTTGCTACGGGCCTGGCGCTCCTGTTGCCTGTTCGACCCGCGCCGCGGCAGCGTGCGCACCTGGCTGCTCGCCATCGAGCGCAACGTCATCATCGACATCGCGCGCGCCCGCGCGGCGCGGCCGTTCGACACGGCATGGGACGAGATCGGCGACGCCGCCGACGAGAGCCCGATCGCCCACCCCGACTTCGCCGACAGGCTGATCGACGGCCTGCTGGTCGCCGAATTGCTGTCCCGGCTGCCCTCGGCCCAGCGCGAGGCGGTCGTCGAGGTGATCCTGCGCGACCGCGCCTACCGCGAGGTGGCTGCGGACTTCGGTGTCCCGGTCGGCACCGTGAAAACCCGCGTGCACTACGCGCTGCGCTCGCTGCGGCAACTGCCGTCCGGCGCCTGATCCCGGCGATCCGGTTCGCGATCGAGCGAGAGGCCCCCTTACCGTGGTCGGCAGTGTCCGAACCAAGCCGGAGTTGACCGATGCCGACCGAAGACCGCGGTGACCTGCGAATCGACCGACGGACCGCGCTGGCGGGCGCCGGGGTGGCCGCCGCTGCGGTGACGGTGGCCGCCTGCGCGTCCGCCGAACCGTCCGCGCGCGAGGTCGCGCCGGGCACCGAGGTCGCGAAGGTGGCCGACGTGCCGGTCGGCGGCGCCGTGATCGCCGGTGGCACCGTCGTGACCCAACCGCAAGCCGGTGTCTTCCAAGGCTTTTCGGCCGCCTGCACGCACCTCGGCTGCACGGTGTCGAAGATCCAGCGCGAGACCATCGTCTGCCGCTGCCACGGCAGCGCGTTCCGATTCGACGGCACGGTAGCCACCGGGCCCGCCGAACGACCGCTCGCGCCGCGGGCCGTGCGGGTCGACGGCGACCGCATCGTGACCGCCTGACGGGCGCTGCCCGCTGTAAGCCACTCCCGCTCAACGCCCCTTTCTCGTGGTGGTTTCAGTGCCTCTGACCAGCCGCTATGTCGCCGACTGTGTTGGTAACAGTTCGGTAACTGGACTTGCTTCGCCGTGCGCTGCGTTGCAAGAGTGAACCACTGGGTTTGGTGTTACTAGTGGGAAGGGAGGGGTGCTCCGTCCCGGGGCGCCGACCGAACATGAAGCCAAGCATCATCAAGGCCGGTATCTCCACCACCGTCACGGCCGCGGTGACCGCCACTCTCGCCGGGCTGTTCCCGGTCGCCGCGACGGCCGCCCCGGTCGCGCCGGAGATGGCGGGCAAGCTCGCAGGCAAAACGGTTTTCCTCGACCCCGGCCACCAGGGGTCGAACCACTCCGAGAACCTGGGCAGACAGGTGAACAACGGCCGGGGCGGCACCAAGGACTGCCAGACCACCGGCATGACCTCCGTCAACGGCGTACCCGAACACACCATCAACTGGAACGTCGCCCAGCTGATCAAGACCTCGCTGGAAAGCATCGGCGCGCGGGTCGTGCTCAGTCGCCAGGACGACAGCGGCTGGGGCGGCTGCGTCGACGAACGGGCGCGAGCGGCCAACGAATCCGGCGCCGACGTGGCGGTGAGCATCCACGCCGACAGCGCGCCGCCCAATCTCCGCGGCTTCCACCTGATCGTCCCGGCGCTGCCCGTGTCCGACGCCAAGGTCGGCCAGGTCCAGTCCGGGCCCGGCCTGACCGTGACGAAGGCGGTGCGCGACGCATACCTGCAAGCCGGATTCCCGGCCGCCACGTACGCCGGGGTGCAGGACGGTTTGCAGACGCGCTCCGACATCGCGGGCCCCGCGCTGACCGCGGTGCCGAACGTGTTCCTCGAGATGGGCAACGGCGCCAACGCGGAGGACGCCGCGCTGCTGGAGAGTCCCGAAGGTCAGCTGAAACACGCCATCGCGGTCACCACTGGACTGGTGAGCTACCTGCTCGGCACTTCGCCCGCGACGAACGGATCGGCCACCGACCTACCCGCCTCGGCGCCCGCGCAGTCAGAGCAGGCGATTCCAGCGGAGGCGCCCGCGCAGGCGGTGCCAGCGCAATCGGTCCCCGCGCAGTTCGATCCGAACGGCTCGACACCGGCCAACGGTGCGACGCAGGACGGCGCGGCGCCGCAGTCGCAGACCCTGCCGGGCACGACGCCGGGCAGCCAGCCGATCCCGGGCTCCGGCCAGGACACCATCCAGACGAACCCCAGCCGGTTGACACCGAACAGCCCGTCGACACCCGGAACCTACGCACTGCCCGGTAGCCCGTCGACCCCCGGCAGCCAGTCGACACCCGGCACTCAGTCGACGCCGGACTACCGGTCGAATTCGGAAACCGGCACCCTCGGCATCCTCGCGAACGACGTGCTGGAGCTGCTCATGCCACTGGCACGGACGCTCGGCATGGACGACACGATGATCACCGCGGAGCTGATCAACCTGGCCTACACCCTGGCCAGCACCCTGTTCGGACCCGCGAAGTAATCGCATCCGCCACCGAACGCCACCCGATCCGTCGGGTGGCGTTCGGCCGTTCCGACGGCCTTCGCGCGCCGACTATGGTGGTCCGGGTGGCTGACCGGATTCCTGTGCTGATCGTCGCCGGCTTTCTCGGCTCGGGGAAGACCACCCTGCTCAACCACCTGCTACGCAACAATCGGGGCACCCGAATCGGCGTGGTCGTCAACGACTTCGGGGCGATCAACATCGATTCCATGCTGGTCGCCGGGCAGGTGGACGCGATGGTCTCGCTCGGCAACGGCTGCGTCTGCTGCGCGGTCGACGTCACCGAGCTGGACGACCTGTTCACCCGGCTGGCGCAGCCGAGGGCGAACATCGATGTGATCGTGGTGGAGGCCAGCGGTCTCGCCGAGCCGCGCAATCTCATCCGCATGGTGGTCGGCAGCGACAACCCGCGCATCCGCTACGGCGGTCTGGTGGAAGTGGTCGACGCAGAACAGTTCCCGGCCACCCGCGAGCGCCACCCCGAACTGCTGACCCACCTGCGGCTGGCGGATCTGGTGGTGGTCAACAAGGCCGACCGGGTCGGTGCGGACGAACTGGAGACGCTGCGCGGCGAGATCGCCGACCTGGTCGGCACGGTCCCGGTCTACGCGACCACCCGCGGACGCATCGATCCAGGCCTGCTGTTCGACGAGCCGCTGCGGGCGACCCGGCGCGTCGCCGAGCAGCTCAGTTTCGACGAACTGCTCGCCGAGCACGACCACGAGCACCACGACGACCACCGGCACCTGCACGACGACTACACCAGCGTCTCCTTCACCAGCGAACGAGAACTGGATCCGCGCAGGCTGATCGACTTCCTGGAGGACCCGCCGCCCGGGCTGTTCCGCGCCAAGGGCTTCGCGGCGTTCGGCGTCGCGGCCGAGCGCCGGAAGTTCTTGCTGCACATGGTCGGCAGGCACATCGTCTTCGAGCCCGGCGCGTGGCGGCGCGGCGAACCGCGCACCAGCCAGCTGGTGCTGATCGGTGCGGGCATGCCGTCCGAGCCCACGCTCTCCCGCTTGCGCGAAACCGTGCACAACGCCGACGATTTCCTGGACGAGCAAGCGATGCTCGGCGTGTGGCGCTACACCCCGCACTGAGCGCGTCAGGGATTGGCGCGTTTTACCGCGAGCTGGCGCGTTCGGCGCTTCCCACGCGGCCGAGTTGTGGTGACACTGGCTGCACGCCCGCCGTGTTCGGGGACGGCGCTCTGCGCCGCGCGCGGCGTCGGTCGATGACCGTGATCGACCGTATCGATGTTGTGCGACCGATGGGAGAGTTCGGTGTCCGAGACGTGGGAGAGCGCCACCGCTTACGTGATCAACGCGCTGGAGGCCAAGGGGACCGCCACCCGCGATGATTTCGACGTACCCGCGATCGTCGCCGCCACCAGAGACATCGCCGAAGGCTGGGATTTCCGGGCCATCGAGGACGCCACCTTCTGGCGCATCGCGGCCAGCTTCCTGCGGGTGTGAGGTGTCAGTCGAACCGCTCACATCGGTGCGCGTGTTCGGCGATGCTCCAGCGCCGCGCCGCACGGCGCATCGAACCGGCGTCGGCGTAACCGAGCAGCTGCGCCTGCCGTGCCCGGGTCAGCGAGCCCGCCGACGCCGCCTGCCGCAAACGGGCATCGCGCGCCCGGTCCAGTTCCTTGCGCCACGTCGTGCCCGCCTCCATCAGCCTGCGCTGCAAGGTGCGCGGGCTGGTCGTCAATCGCCGGGCGACGCGGTGCAGCGAGGCGTCGCCCGCGTCCAGCGCCTCCGCCAGCGCCTCGGCGACGCGCCGCGGCCACGCCGAGGGCAGCGGCGGTGGCGGCGGCAGAGCGTCGGCCAAGGGGCGCAAGATCTTCGCCAGCACCGGGTCGGCGGTGGTCAGCGGGATATCCATATCGGTGGCGCGGAAGGTCATCGAGTCGGCCGACGCGCCGAATTCGATGGCGGCCGTGCCGAACACCTCGACGAAGGCGCGGTGATCGGCGGGCGCCTGCTGGCGCAGCGTGACACGGAGCGGCACGAGCGGTTCGCTGACCACGCGTCGGGCCCGGCTCAGCACCGCGCTCAATCCCCAGAGCTGGGTCAGGTCCCGTCCCACGCCCTCGCCGTCGATGATCTCGAGGTAGAGCGTCGTCTCCCGTTCGTTCTCGGCGATCAGGTCGAAGCGGTGATTGGTGGTGACCGCGGCGACATACGGTCCGCAGGTCGCCAAACCGGCGCCGAGGGTGGGCGCGGTCGAGAACAGGTAGTCGTACAACCCGAGACTCGTCAGCTCGTAGCGGCTGGCCACCTGCAACGCGACGGCGGGGTCGCCGAGCGCGTGCGCGCCGATTTCCCAGAGCCGGGAGAAAGTGTGGCTCGGCAGGTGCATGTCGTCGCCCGCCATCGTCCACTCCGGTAACCCGGTCTCCCGTATCAGCTTGTCCCGATCCGCTCCCGCAGCGGTGAGCTGCGAGATGACGAAACGGTGCAGCAAAACCTGGTCGGTACCCACGCGTCCTCCCTGCCCCACATCCGGATGAACACTCTGGGCGAGAACGCTAACGGCGCGGTGATTGATCCGTCATCCGATTCACATCACGAGATGGTCAACCGCAGGCGTTGACCCACTCCGACATGCCGTCGGCGAAGAGCTGCCGTTTCCAGATCGGCACCTCGTGTTTGATCCGGTCCACCAATTCCGCGCAGGCAGTGAAGGCTTCGGCTCGGTGCGGGGCGGCCACCGCGACCACGATGGCGAGATCGCCGATGGTCAGCGCGCCGATCCGGTGCACCGCTGCCACCGGAAGCCCGGTTGACGCGGTGGCTGCGGCGCAGCACTCGCGCAGGAAGCGTTCGGCCTGCGGATGGGCCGAGTACTCCAGCGCGGAAACGGCCTGACCGCCGTCGTGGTTGCGGACTTTGCCGGTGAAGACCACCACCGCGCCGTGTTCGGGACCGGTGACCGCTGCCTCTACTTCGGCGGGGTCGAGCGGTTGGTCGCTGATGCGGGCTACCCGCACCGTGGTCTCAGGTGTTGTCATGAGCGCCGCCTCCGGCTACTTGCGCGAGCAGATGATCGAGGAGCGGTTCGAGCACCGCGATACCGTCCTTCACCCCGCCCGGCGAACCGGGCAGGTTCACGATGACCGACCGACCGGCGAGTCCGGCGACCCCGCGGCTGAGCACCGCCAGCGGGAACTTCGCGGTGCCGCGCTGCCGGATCGCCTCGGCCACGCCGGGCAGCTCGCGGTCCAACACGGCCAGCGTCGCCTCGGGCGTGGCGTCGGTGGGTGACGCGCCGGTGCCGCCGGTGCTGATCACCAGCGCGGGCGCGAACCGCAGGGCGTCGGCCAAGCCGACAGCGATCTCGGCGTCGGCGTAGACGAGCGGGCCGCGCACCGAGAAGCCGAGTCCGGCCAGCCATTCGACGAGCACGGGACCGGTGGTGTCCACCCTGGTGCCCGCGGCCACGCCCGTCGAGGCGACGAGCACGACCGCGGATCGATCCGCGTCATCGGGGTTTTCGTCCTGTTCCACCACGGGAACGGTGGTCTCGGCGTCCGCTGTCGATTCGCCGGGCCGCTGCCAGTGACCGCGTTTGCCGCCCTCCTTGGTGAGCAGCCGGACACCGTCGAGCGTGGCCGCCGGGTCGACCGCCTTGACCATGTCGTGCAGGGTGAGTCCGGCGACGGCGACCGCGGTAAGCGCCTCCATCTCCACACCCGTCGGTCCCTTCGTCTTGGCGGTCGCCTCGATGGTGATGGCCGTTTCGGTGAAGCCGAATTCGACCTTCACCGAGGACAGCGCCAGCTGATGGCACAGCGGAATCAGCTCGGAGGTCTTCTTGGCGCCCGCGATCCCGGCGATCCGCGCGGTGGACAGCACATCGGCCTTGGGCAGGTCGTCGGCGCGGACCAGCGCGACGACCTCCGCGGTGGTGTGCAGCGCACCGGCCGCCACGGCGACGCGGGTGGTGTCGGCCTTCGCGCTCACATCGACCATGCGGGCGCGACCTTCCTGGTCGACATGGGACAACTCGGTCATGAGAACCAGCCTGGCACAGTGTCGCGGCGCGGCGCGCATCCGCTCACAGTTCGTGGACGAGCACCGGTGTGCCCGCGGTCAGCTCGGTCGTGTCGGCGGGAATGTCGATCAGCACGTCGGCCCACGCCATCCCCGCGATCAGGTGCGAACCCGCACCGGAGAACGGTTCGACGCCGTTCTCGGTGAGTCGTCCGCGCAGGAACTGCCGCCGCCCCGCGGGGGACCGCACCGCCTCGAGCAACGGAACCTCGCTGGTGCGCACCGGCGGCAACCCGGACAGGTGGCGCAGGATCGGCCTGGCGAACACCTCGAACGACACCATCGTGCTCACCGGGTTGCCCGGGAAGCTGAGCACCGGGACGCCGTCCAGCACCGTCAGCCCCTGCGGCCCGCCGGGCTGCACCGCGACCGAGCCGAACACCCCGCCCTGCGCGGCGAGCACGTCCTTGACCACCTCGAAATCGCCCTTGGACACGCCGCCGGAGGTGAACACCAGATCCGCCGAACGCGTTGCGGAGGAGAGCAGTCGGCGGAACACCGCGGGATCGTCGGTGCTGTGCTCGACCGAGACGACCGTCGCGCCGTTGGCCGCCAGCGCGGCCGCGAGGGCGATGCCGTTGGAGTTGTAGATCTGTCCGGGGCGCAGCGGTCGGCCCGCGGGGACCAGTTCGTCGCCGGTGGTGATCACCGCCGCCCGCACCGGGTGGAAGACCGGCACCGTCGGCACCCCGACGGCAGCGAGCGCGGCGATGTGCCGCGGCGTCAGCGCGACGCCCGCGGGCACGAGCAGCGCGCCCGCGCGCACGTCGGTGCCCGGCTCGCGCACGAATTCGCCTGCGGCACGGCCGCGTTCGACGATCACGGCGCGGCCGTCGGCGCGCGTGTCCTCCACCGGGACGACGCAGTCCGCGCCCGGCGGGATCGGCGCGCCGGTCATCACCTTCAGCGCCGCTCCGACGGGCAAGGGGGCCCGGCCCGGCTGTCCCGCGGCGACCACACCGGCCAGCGGCAGCGTCACCGGGGCGACCGCCACATCGTCGGCGCGCACCGCGTAGCCGTCCATCGCCGAGTTGCGGAACACCGGCAGATCGATCGGCGAGCGGACGTCGGCGGCCAGCTTGCGGCCCAGCGCGGCGGGCACCGCGACGGACTCGACCGGGCGTGCCGCGAGGGGGCGCAGCAGCTGTTCGATGCTGTCGCGGTAGTCGTCGACGGTCCTGGCCGTAGCGCCGGCTGGCCGAGAATTCATAGCGGAAAGCATAGTGGTCGAGCCTGATCTCACGGCCTGACATGGGTGTTTGTGAGATCGACCGAACCGGGCGCTGCCCGTGATGCGGGGTAGACGACGCGTCATACTGGAAGGGTGACGTTGGTCGAGATGGGCATACCCGCCGTGCGATCAGGGCGCCCCTCGCTCGACGGACGCCCCGACACGCCTCTGCTGGTCGACCGCTTCGGGCGGGTGGCCCGCGATCTGCGGGTCTCGATCACCGAGAAGTGTTCGCTGCGCTGCACGTACTGCATGCCGGAAGAGGGGCTGCCGCCGATTCCGAAGGACGAGCTGCTGACCGTCGCCGAGATCGTGCGGCTGGTGGCGCTCGCCGTCGAGCAGCTCGGTGTGCGCGAGGTCCGGTTCACCGGCGGCGAACCGCTGATGCGCCGGGACCTGGAGCAGATCATCGCGGGCTGCCACGAACGACTGCCCGGCATTCCGCTGGCCATGACCACCAACGGCGTCGGCCTCGAGCATCGCGCCCGCGGGCTCGCCGCCGCCGGGCTGAGCCGGGTGAACGTCTCGCTGGACACCGTGGACCGCAACGGTTTCGCCAAGCTCACCCGCCGCGACCGCCTCGAATCGGTGCTCGCCGGTATCCGCGCCGCCCGCGCCGCGGGCCTGGCGCCGCTCAAGGTGAACGCGGTGCTGATGCGCGAAACCCTCTCCGGCGCGGCTGATCTGCTCCAGTGGTGCCTCGCCGAGGAGTGCGAGCTGCGGTTCATCGAGGAGATGCCGCTGGACGCCGACCACGAGTGGGCGCGCGCCAACATGGTGACCGCCGCCGAACTGCTCGACGTGCTCGGCGCCCGGTTCACCCTCACCGAAGCCGGTCGCTCCGACCCGTCCGCGCCCGCCGAGAAGTGGCTCGTCGACGGTGGCCCGGCCACGGTCGGCATCATCGCCACGGTGACGCGCAAGTTCTGCGACACCTGCGACCGCACCCGGCTGACCGCCGACGGCATGCTGCGCTCTTGCCTGTTCAGCGATCAGGAGTTCGATCTGCGCCAGGCCATCCGATCCGGCGCCGACGACGACGAACTGGCCACCATCTGGCGCGGCGCGATGTGGAACAAGTGGGCGGGACACGGCATCGACGCCGCGGACTTCGTGCCGCCGGAACGCACGATGGGAGCCATCGGTGGTTGAGGTCCGCTATTTCGCCGCCATCGCGGACGCCGTCGGCAAGGACTCCGAGCGCCTCGACCTGCCCGCCGACGCCACGGTCGCTGATCTGCGCACCAGCCTGGCCGCCGCGTACGGTCCCGACCTGGACAAGATGCTGGCGGTCTGCGCCTACCTCATCGGTGACGAACTCACCCGCGACCCGTCCGCGGCACTCAGCGGGCGCGTCGACGTGCTTCCGCCGTTCGCGGGGGGATAGGCGCCGCCGCTCCGGTCGTGCGCGGGGCTGTGGACGGACTACCTCAGGCGGCGCCGCCCGACGCCGTGTCCGGCTACAGTCGAGCCGTGGTGCGGAGCAAGGCGAGCGATGTGGACGGCTACCTGGCCGAGGTGCCGGAGGCCCGCCGCGCGGCGGTGACCCGGATGCGCGACCTGTGCCGGGCGGAATTGACGGGTTTCACCGAGGTCATGGCCTACGGTATGCCCTGCTACGAACGCGACGGCGTCGGCGAGATCGCGTTCGCCAACCAGAAGCAGTACATCTCCTTCTATCTACTGCGCACCGACGTGCGCGCGGCGTTCGCCGAGCGGCTGGCGGACCACGACATGGGCAAGGGCTGCCTGCGCTTCCGCAAGCCGGAGCTGATCGACTTCGACTTGGTCCGCGATCTGCTGCGGGCGACGGCGGCCACGGAAGGCGGACTCGTCTACTGAGCGCGCCGAAAGATCTCGCCGCGGCGATGTAGAGAAACCGGCGCGCCGTTCGTCGTCCGAGTAGCAGGGGTATCGGGCCCCTCGAGACGAGGAAGGATGACGCGATGCACTATCTGGCGACATTGGTGGGACGCGAGGAGCCGGGCGTCGATCCCGGGACGCCCGAGTTCGACGCCGAAGTGGCGAAGTACGCGGCGTTCGAGGAGCGGGCGGCCGACGCGGTGGCGGGCGGGGTCGCGCTGTTCCCCTCCGCCGAGGCGATGCACGTCCGGCGTGATGGCGGACGGACTCTGGTCACCGACGGCCCGTTCGCCGAGCAGGCGGAGGTCGTCGGCGGGTTCTACGTGTTCGACGCGCCCGATCTGGACGCGGCGATCGAGCTCGCGCGCCAGCTGCCCGCCGCGCAGGACGGCACGATCGAACTGCGGCCGATGGTCATGTGGTCGCCGCACGAGACGCCACGCGCGGACTGGTGGCTCGCGCTGTTGTGGGAAGCGCCGGACGCGGTGATCGCGCCTGGCACGCCCGAGTGGGACGCGGGGCTGGCCGAGCACGAGCGCTTCGGCGCGAAGTACGCGTCGGCTATCCGGGGCGGCGGCGCGCTGCAACCGCCGTCGTCGGCGACCACGCTGCGGGTCCGTGACGGCGAACTGCTGCTCACCGACGGACCGTTCACGGAGTTCGCGGAGGTGGTCGACGGTTTGTACCTGTTCGCGGCGGCGAGCCGGGCGGAGGCGGCGGAGATCGCGGCCGCGATTCCCCTCGGCGAGCGCGGGCGCACCGAGGTGCGTCAGGTCGTCGACCTGGGCGCCTGACGGTGACCACCGGCCCGGCCGCGGGAATCGACGCTGTCTATCGCGCCGAGTTCGGCCGGGCCGTCGCGACCGTGGCCGGGATGGTCGGCGACATCGCCCTCGCCGAGGACGCGGTGCAGGAGGCGTTCGCCGACGCGTTGCGCACTTGGCCCGAGCGCGGCGAGCCCGCGAATCCGGGCGCCTGGATCACCACCGCGGCCCGGCACCGGGCCCTGGACCGGCTGCGGCGCGAATCGGCAAGAGCGGTCAAGGAATACGACGCCGTCGTGGCGCGTGCGCCGATCGAGGAGGTCGAGGTGTCGCCGGTGGCGGACGACCAGCTGCGGATGATCTTCACCTGCTGCCACCCGGCGCTGTCGCCGCAGTCGCAGGTCGCGTTGACGCTGCGGCTGGTGTGCGGCATGCGAACGGTGGAGATCGCCAGAGCCTTTCTGCAACCGGAACACACCGTGGCGCAACGTCTCTCCCGCGCCAAGGCGAAGATCCGGCAGGCCGGTATTCCGTTGCGGGTGCCTCCGGCGCACCTGCTGCCGGAGCGGTTGCCGGTCGTGCTGGCGTGTGTGTATCTGGTGTTCACCGAAGGGTATTTCGCGACCTCCGGACCGTCGGCCATGCGGGACGAGTTGTGCGACGAGGCGATTCGGCTCGGTCGGCTGCTGTGCGGGTTGCTGCCGGAGGAGCCGGAGGCGCGGGCGCTGCTGGCGTTGATGCTGTTGCAGGACAGCAGGCGCGGGCAACGGCGCGGCGCCGCAAGGAGTTCCGATGCGGAAGGGACGCACGGCGCCGAACGGGGCCGGTCTGCCGAAGGCGACTTGATTCCGTTGGAGGAGCAGGACCGGTCGGCCTGGAATCGCGAGGCCATCCGGGCCGGTCTGGCGTGCCTCGAGTCCGCTGCGGCCGACGGCGACGGGCCGTATCTGGCGCAGGCCCGCATCGCAGCGGCGCACGCGACGGCCCCTAGTTGGGACGAGACCGATTGGCATGCCATCGTCGCGAGCTACGACGAGCTGCTGCGCTACTCCGCCTCGCCCGCTGTCCGAGTGAATCGTGCCGTCGCCGTGGGCTTCTCGCGCGGATTCGACGCCGGGCTCGCCGCACTGGACGAGGTGGCCGACGAGCCGCGCTTGGCCGGGACCCACCTGGTCCCGGCCACCCGCGCCGATCTCTTGCGCCGAGCCGGACGGAAACCCGAGGCCGCCGAGAGCTACCGGGCCGCCCTCGACATCGCGGAAAACGAGCAGGTCCGGCGGTTTCTGGCGCGGCGGCTCGCCGAAGTCGAGGCGGCCGAGTAAACCCCGGCCGCGTGACCCGTATCTTCAGCGCCACCAAGTATCGAGCGGCGTCACCGGGACGGTGCGCTTGTGCCTGGTGTTGCGGAAGATGCTCTCCACTCGGTCGGCCACCTCGGGTGTGACGTCCTTGCCCTCGAGGTAGTCGTCGATCTCGCTGTAGCGCAGGCCGAGCGCCTCTTCGTCGGGCAGCGCGGGCCGGTCGTCCTCGAGATCCGCGGTCGGTACCTTCGACCAGACGCTGGCGGGCGCGCCGAGTTCCTGGAGCAGCGCCGCGCCTTGGCGCTTGGTGAGACCGGTGAGCGGGGTCATGTCGACGCCGCCGTCGCCGTACTTGGTGAAGAACCCGGTGACCGCCTCGGCGGCATGGTCGGTGCCGACCACGAGCAGGTTCTCCTGACCGGCGATGGCGTACTGGATCACCATGCGCTCGCGGGCCTTGATGTTGCCGCGGACGAAATCGCTCAGCTTGCTCACCTTCAGCCCGGACGCGGTCTCGGCGGCCACCGCGTTGGCGCCGGGGCGTACGTTGACCACGACGGAACGGTCCGGTGCGACGAAGGTCATCGAGATCCTGGCGTCGGCCTCGTCGGACTGCACGCCGTAGGGGAGACGCACCGCGACGAAGATCGCTTCGAAGCCCTCCGCCCGCAGCTCCTCCGCGGCGAGCTGGCACAACCGCCCCGCCAGCGCGCTGTCCTGGCCGCCGCTGATGCCGAGCACGAAACCCTTTGCGGGCGTTGCGCGCAGATACTCCTTGAGGAAATCGACCCGGCGGCGCACCTCGAGCTTCGGCTCGATCGTCGGCTGGACACCCAATTCGCTGATGATCTGTTCGCGCAGACTAGCCATGGCTCCTCACTCTACTGGCGCGGTGGCCGGGACCACCCGGCGAACGAAGGCTTCCCAGTTGTCCCCGATCCGCTTCCCGTCGTATCGGAGGACATTCAGCTGGTACATCACCAGGGGCGCGGCGAGTGCGGCGAGCAGACCGTCGGCGAGCAAGGGAATCTCGCCCGGCGTGCCCGCCTGCCGCAACAGCATCGCCACGTGCGTCTTGAGCAGGCTGTACGGCCTGCCGGTATAGCGATTCTCGGCTTCGCTGACCTCGGCGGCCCGGTACAGCTCGCCCTCGACCTCGATGTCGAGTATCCGTGCGCGCCCGAACGCGACGAGCCGGTCCACCGGAGGCGCGCCGGGTCCGAGCGGTGGCGGCCCGAACATGAAGGCCCCTTGATACTTCTGCTCGGAGTGGTCGAGCAGCGCGCGCATCAGGCCGGAGCGGTTGCCGAAGCGGCGGAACACGGTGCCTTTGCCGACGCCGGCCCGCTTGGCGAGTTCGTCCATCGTCAGGCTGTCGACGCCGTGTTCGCGGACCAGATCCTGCGCCGCGTCCAGCAGCAGCTGTCGATTGCGCGCCGCGTCGGCGCGCTCGGTGGGCTCGGCGATGCCGGGCAGAGAGGCGCCGATGCGCAGCACGGGTCGCTCGCGCGGCGGTTCGCCTGCCGGCGGTGTGGGGTAGTTCACAGCCCTCTCACGGTCTCGTGGGAAGTAATCGGACCGCAGTCCGGTTAGTGTCTTGTGTCAGTCGGACACCATCTTCAGTACACCAGGGAGTTGCCATGAGCGAGCGTAGTGAGCGAATCATCAACACAGTGCCCCTGGCGAATGCCGAAGGCAGGAGCCAGACCCAGATCCTCGCTCTCGTGGGAAGCCTGCGTGTTGCCTCGATCAACCGCCAGCTCGCCGAAGCGGCTGTGCAGACCGCGCCGGACGGTGTCGAGGTGACCATTTACGAGGGCCTCGCCGACATCCCGTTCTACAACGAGGACATCGACGTCCCCGGCGCCGTGCCCGCCGCCGCGCAGCGGTTGCGCGACGCTGTCGCCGCCGCCGACGGTGTCCTCCTGGTGACCCCGGAATACAACGGCACCCTGTCCGCCGTGCTGAAGAACGCCATCGACTGGACCTCGCGGCCCTACGGTGCGGGCGCGTTGAAGGACAAGTCCGTCGCCGTCATCAGCGCCTCGATCAGCCCGAACGCGGCGCGGTGGGCGCACGGCGACGCGGTCAAGGCCATTGGCGTCGCGGGCGGCAAGGTCGTCGAGGCGGCGCACGCGCACTTCGGTGTGATCGGCGAGCGCTTCGGCGCCGCGCATCCGCGCCAGGACGCCGAGGCGCTCACCCAGCTCGGCGCGACGCTGCACGAGCTGGTGGACGCCGCGCGCGGTCAGCTGGTATCCGCCTGAGCCGTCCGGCGTCCGACGCAGCGCCGGCCCTCGGTGCCGCCCCCGCTCTCTTCGAGGCGGGGGCGGACTTGTGTTTCCGATGTGTCGGGGTAGTGCACAAGGGGTAGACGATGCGGCGGTGACAGGTGTGACACAAGAGTTTGCTGAGAGAGCGCTACGGTACGGAATTGTGATCTGCACCACGGACGTGTCGGGTTGCGAATCGAGCGTCCTGGTACTTCTCGCGGTGGAATTACACCTATGCGACTCGCAACATGTCGTGTCGTTTCTTTCTGTCGGCCACTAGGTGTAGTGTCTTCGGTGCTGGAAGGCGGTGCGAGACCCACCGCGAGGAGCTATCGTCCGCAGCGGCGCTAGCAGGGGTTTCGAGACCGGATCCAGGAGTTTGCGCAGCGTACGTCGGATCACGCACTGCATACGGATCACCGGCTGTGGATCAGGCTCGCGATGTGAGCTCGGGCCCGGAGGCGGAAGCCCGCGTAACCAGGCCGCGAACATCGCGGATTAGGCACAGGAGAGAGGGACATCAATGACCATCACCGTGTACACCAAGCCCGCTTGCGTCCAGTGCAATGCCACCTACAAGGCCCTCGACAAGGCCGGGGTGGACTACGAGGTCATCGACATCTCCGAGAACGACGAGGCGCGTGACTACGTCATGGCCCTCGGTTACCTCCAGGCTCCGGTCGTCGTCGCGGGTGAGGACCACTGGTCCGGCTTCCGCCCCGACCGCATCAAGGCCCTGGCGGTCGCGGCGGCCTGATCGGCGCCACATCTTCGGCGTTCGTCCGATGGGAGAGGAGAAGCGATGTCCACGGGGACCGCGCTGGTCTACTTCTCCAGTGCCTCGGAGAACACACATCGTTTCGTCGAGAAGCTGGGACTCCCAGCCACTCGCATACCACTGCACACCGCCGATTCGCTGCGCGTCGACGAACCCTACGTGCTGATCGTCCCCACCTACGGGGGCGGTCGGCACGTTCTGGGGGGTAACAGGTCCGACAAGGACTTCGTGCCGCGGCAGGTCGCCAAGTTCCTCAACGATCCGCACAACCGCGCCCTGCTGCGCGGCGTCGTCGCGGCGGGAAACACGAACTTCGGCGATACCTATTGCTTTGCGGGAGAGGTGATCTCGCGCAAGTGCGGGGTGCCGTATCTGTATCGCTTCGAACTCATGGGAACCGCTGAGGACGTCGACCGCGTCCGAGAGGGATTGGGATTGTTTTGGCAACAGCAACGACAGCGCCCGCCGGAAAGACAGCTCGCTTAGAGCAGCCCCCGGTGCGCGGCGCCGACGCCGCGGGCGAGGTACTCGACTACCACGCCCTCAACGCGATGCTGAACTTGTACGGACCGAATGGCGAGATTCAGTTCGACAAGGACCGCGAGGCCGCCCACCAGTACTTCCTGCAGCACGTCAACCAGAACACCGTCTTCTTCCACAACCTGGACGAGAAGCTGGACTACCTGGTCGACGAGAACTACTACGAGGCAGAGGTTCTCGACCAGTACAGCAGGGCGTTCATCAAGAGTCTGTTCAAGCAGGCCTACGCGCACAAGTTCCGGTTCCCGACCTTCCTCGGCGCGTTCAAGTACTACACCTCGTACACGCTCAAGACCTTCGACGGAAAGCGCTACCTGGAGCGCTTCGAGGACCGTGTGTGCATGGTGGCGCTCACCCTGGCCGCCGGCGACGAGACCCTGGCGCGTCAGCTGGTCGACGAGATCATCGGCGGCCGCTTCCAGCCGGCCACCCCGACCTTCCTGAACTCGGGCAAGAAGCAGCGCGGCGAGCCGGTGTCGTGCTTCCTGCTGCGCATCGAGGACAACATGGAGTCCATCGGGCGCTCCATCAACTCGGCGCTGCAACTGTCCAAGCGCGGCGGCGGTGTCGCCCTGCTGCTCAGTAACATTCGCGAGCACGGCGCGCCGATCAAGAAGATCGAGAACCAGAGCTCCGGCGTCATCCCGATCATGAAGCTGCTCGAGGACTCGTTCTCCTACGCCAACCAGCTCGGCGCGCGGCAGGGCGCGGGCGCGGTGTACCTGCACGCGCACCACCCGGACATCTACCGCTTCCTGGACACCAAGCGGGAGAACGCGGACGAGAAGATCCGCATCAAGACGCTCTCGCTCGGCGTGGTGATCCCCGACATCACCTTCGAACTGGCGAAGAAGAACGAGGACATGTACCTGTTCTCGCCGTACGACGTGGAGCGCATCTACGGCAAGCCGTTCGCCGACATCGACGTCACCGAGAAGTACTACGAGATGGTCGACGACAAGCGGATCCGCAAGTCGAAGATCAAGGCGCGCGAGTTCTTCCAGACCATCGCCGAGCTGCAGTTCGAATCGGGCTACCCGTACATCATGTTCGAGGACACGGTGAACAGGGCCAACCCGATCGCGGGCAAGATCACCCACTCCAACCTGTGCTCGGAGATTCTGCAGGTCTCCACCGCGTCGGAGTTCAACGACGACCTGTCCTACAAGAAGGTCGGCAAGGACATCTCCTGCAACCTGGGTTCGCTGAACATCGCCAAGGCGATGGACTCGCCGGACTTCGCGCAGACCATCGAGGTGGCCATCCGCGCGTTGACCGCGGTGTCGGACCAGACGCACATCTACTCGGTGCCGTCGATCGAGCAGGGCAACAACGAGTCCCACGCGATCGGGCTCGGGCAGATGAACCTGCACGGGTACCTGGCGCGCGAGCGGGTCCACTACGGATCCGAAGAGGGCATCGATTTCACCAACATCTACTTCTACACCGTGGTCTACCACGCGATCCGGGCGTCGAACCGGATCGCCATCGAGCGCGGCGCCTGGTTCGGCGGCTTCCCGGAATCCAAGTACGCCAGCGGCGAGTACTTCGACAAGTACACCGACCAGGCGTGGGAGCCGAAGACCGACCGGGTGCGTCAGCTGTTCGACGACGCGGGCGTGCACATCCCGACCCAGGACGACTGGCGCGAGCTGAAGGCCTCGGTCATGGAGCACGGCATCTACAACCAGAACCTGCAGGCGGTGCCGCCGACCGGCTCGATCTCCTACATCAACCACTCCACCAGCTCGATCCACCCGGTGGCGTCGAAGATCGAGATCCGCAAGGAAGGCAAGATCGGGCGCGTCTACTACCCGGCGCCCTACATGGACAACGACAACCTCGAGTACTACGAGGACGCCTACGAGATCGGCTACGAGAAGATCATCGACACCTACGCCGCGGCCACCCAGCATGTGGACCAGGGCCTGTCGCTGACCCTCTTCTTCAAGGACACGGCCACCACTCGTGACCTGAACAAGGCGCAGATCTACGCCTGGCGCAAGGGAATCAAGACGCTGTACTACATCCGGCTGCGGCAGATGGCGCTGGAGGGGACAGAGGTCGAGGGCTGCGTGAGCTGCATGTTGTGAGGCTTATGGCTCGATGAAAGGGGCGGCTTCCGTTGGGAGGCCGCCCCTTTCGTGTGCGGGTTGCGCTGGGGGCCGGGTGAGCCGACGTCGTGACGGGACTCGGTCCGCAGTCGAATCAGGACAGCGCCGGGATGACCTCGCGCTCGAAGAGCTCGATGCCCGAGGTGTCGTAGGCGGACTCGGGGAAGTTGAGGATCGTGTAGCCCAAGCCGAGATCGCGGATCTTGGAGAGGTTTTCGACGATCTGCTCCGGGGTGCCGACGGCGGCGGTGCCGCGGAACAGGTCGTCGACCTGCTTGGCGGCCTGTTCGGCGCCCACGAACGGGATCAGCCGATCGCGCAGGGCGGCGAGGCGGTCCTCCACCTCGGACTCGGTGGCGCCGATCGCGACGTTGAAGTTCGAGGAGCGGACGATGGCGTCGAAGTCGGTGCCGACCTCGGCGCAGTGTCCGCGCAGGATCTCCGACTTGCGCGCGAACTCGTCGGGATTGCCGCTGAAGTTGGTGTAGTTCGCGAACTTCGCCGCGATGCGCAGCGTCTTCTGCTCACCGCCGCCCGCGATCCACAGCGGAATCCCGCCCTCCTGCAACGGAAGCGGACGGACGATCGCGCCGTCGACCTGGTAGTGCTTGCCGTCCAGGGTGGCCTTGCCCGCGGTCCACGCCTGCCGGAAGATCTGCACGCCCTCGTCGAGGCGGCCAAGGCGCACGCCCGCCGAGGGGAAGCCGTAGCCGTAGGCGCGCCACTCGTGCTCGTACCACCCGCCGCCGATGCCCATCTCGACCCGGCCGCCCGAGATCACGTCCACCGTCGCGGCGACCTTCGCCAGGTAGGCCGGATTGCGGTAGCTGATCGCGGTACACATCTGGCCGAGCCGCACCCGCGAGGTGCTCGCCGCGAACGCCGACATCAGTGTCCACGCCTCGTGCGTGGCCTCCTCGGTGGGGACCGGGACCGTGTGGAAATGGTCGTAGACCCAGATCGACTCCCACGCGTCGTTCGCGTCGGCGCGCTGCGCCAGATTCCGCATCACCTCCCACTGCGCGGCGGGCTCGATCCTCACCAGATCCAACCGCCAGCCCTGTGGGACGAACAATCCGAAGCGCACAGACTTCTCCTTCGCATATCCGAGCGAGACCTGTCCCGGCCATCCTGCCGCGAACCCGCCCCACCCTGCCCACTCCCCACCTCGACATCAACCATTCCACGCGCCCCGCGCCGAACTCCCGCCGAGCGGGAGCCGAGGTCCGCCGATTCGCGGCGCGTTCTACCGGCTCAGCCGGTCTGCTTGGGATGGCCCGAGCGGGCCGGCACCACCCAGACGATTCGTCGTTCCGAGTCGGGGCAGTACCAGATGCGGCCGCTCGCGCTCACTTCGTACTGCCACTGCCGCGGTGGGGCGACTATCTGGGGAGGAGGCCGAGGGTGGCTAGCTCGCCGGTGAGGTCGGTGGGGGAGGAGGTGACGGTGCGGGCGCCTGCGGCGATGGCCTGGTCGCTGGTGTCGCAGCAGGCGGTGTGGGCGCTGGTGAAGACGAGGACGGGGGTGGTGAGGCCGCGGGCACGGACGGTTTCGGTGAGGCGCAGGCCCGCGTCGGGGACGGCGGAGCCATTTTCGGTGCGGTTCATGTCGGTGATGATCGCGCCGTAGCGGCGGGTGGACAGCAGGTCGGTGGCGGCGGCGGTGGTCAGTGCGGTGTCGACGCGAATTCCGTTGCGTTCCAATCGGTCGATGAGGAAGGCGTTGTTGGAAGGGTGGTCGTCCACCCACAGGATCGCGCTCGCGACAGGGGACTCCGGATGAGGCGGGGCCGTGCCGAGGTCCAAGGAGCTGCCGACGTCCTCCGCGGCGCCGGATCGGGTGTCGTCTCCGGTGCCGGGCAGGCCGCGGACCTGTCCCGCGCCGGGGTCGAGCGCACGTTCGGCGGTGAGCTGATCGACCTGCTCGCGCAGTCTGCGGACCTGGACCTGAAGATCCTCGATCATGTTTTCCTGCTGCTCGCTGACCTGCTTCATGTCCAGCTCTTGCCCGCCGATGCGCAAGGTGAACTGCCTGCGCGCCGCCGAGCTGATCACCCGCGCCAACGGACCGCGGAACATACACAGCGCGGCCGCCGCGAGCAACGGCCACAGCAGCGCCGCGACAGCATCGATCGTCTCGTTCACAGCTCCCCCTTGTGACGTGTCCCCAACGAGCACAACGTGTTTCGCCAGAACCCCGCCCGACTATAAGGTCCCCCCGGGTCCCCCACAACCCGGACCACCGCGAATACCACTGTCCACGGCGCGGAAATTCGGCCTACGATTCGAAGAGGGGCCGATTTGTGGGAGGTGCGCATGTCGCAGACATCGATCGATGTGGATGATGCCGCCCTGGCGGTGGTCGGTGTGCTGCTCGGCACGACGGACACCGAGGAAACGGTGAACGCGGCACTGCACGAGGTGATCGCGCAACGTAAGCGGCTGGCGATGCTGGAGCGGATGATGGTCCGTTCCCGCGAGAAGGTCGACCAGGCGCCTGACCCGTGGCGCAAGACCGTCTCCTGGTAACGGGGAACGTGGGAAAGCCCGGCGCTGGAACGAAATTCGGTGGCCGGTCAGCTCGGCCGAGGTCATGCTTGGTGCGATGAACAACGAACGACAGTATCGACTCGGCGTGGACTTCGGCCGGGTCATCCAGGGCGCCGCGCTGCCTTCCGGCGACGCCGACACCGTCTTCCTCGGCGGCGGCGACACGGACGCCATGCGAACTCCACCGAGCCCCAACGCTTTCGAGGTCCTCGCGCGCTTGGTCGCGCTGTTCGAGCGGCGCGCCTGGATCATCTCCAAATGCGGTCCGCGCGTGGAAGAACGCACCCAGCGGTGGCTCGACCACCACGACTTCTACGAGCGGACCGGACTTCCGCGCGGCAACCTCCGCTTCTGCCGGGAACGCGCCGACAAGGCGATTCACTGCGCCGAGCTCGGCATCACGCACATGATCGACGACCGTCTGGACGTGCACCGGGCGCTGCGCGGTCTGGTGCCGCATCTCTATCTTTTCGGCGTGCAATCCGGCCCGATCCCGGAGTGGGTCGAACATGTGCTGACCTGGGACGATGCGGAACCCGCTGTGGTGGCTTCGATCACGCCGCGACCCGCGGAAGGGTGACGACACGCCGCTCGCCGTGAAACATGGGGTTGAAACATGTATCCTTCACGGGGACGCATTCGCGTTCGAATTCTGTTGACCAGGTAAACGGCGCGCGACCGATCGGTCGCGGCGGGGACGATCAGGAGGTGGGTTGCCATGCGCAGTGAACCTCCCAGTCGAAGGCCGCGCGGCGCCGCCCCTTCGCATACCTGGTAGGTCTGCGTCGCCCGGGTGGGCGCCTCGCGGTGTGAAACTTCGTGCACTTTTCACCCCACGCTGTGCTGAGGACCTCCCATGTCGCAGATCGATCTCATCGAAGCACGCCCGGTTACGACCGAGTCCCTGCCGGACTTCGTCGCCGAGCACCGTGTCGACGCCGCCCTCGACTGGCTCGACAACCACCCGCCGCACTTCATCGCCGACCAGCTGGCCAGGATGGACGCCGTCCAGGCTGGCATGGCGTTCCGGCTGCTGGACAAGGATCTGGCGCTGGCCGTCTTCGAGGAGCTCGAGCCGGTCGACCAGCAGCAGATCCTGCAGGGCCTGCGTGATCAGAGCTTCCGTGAGCTGGTCGAGGGCATGGCCCCGGACGACCGTGCGCGCATGTTGCGCGAGGCGCCCGCCAAGGTCGCCAAGAAGGTGCTCGCCGGTCTGAGCCCGCGCGAGCGGCGGATGACCGCCGCCCTGCTCGGCTATCCCGAGGGCTCCGCGGGCCAGTACATGACGCCCGAGGTGGTCGCGTTGCCGCGCAACCTGACCGTCGCGGAGGCGCTGGCCACGGTGCGCGCCAAGGGCACGGGCGCGGAAACGGTGTACACGCTGCCCGTCGTCGACGCGGGCCGTCGGCTCACCGGCGTCGTCGAGCTGCGGGAACTGGTGCTGGCCCGACCCGACACCATGGTGTCCGAGCTGGTCGTCACCGAGCCCGCGTTCGCCCGCGCGACCGACTCCGCCGAGAAGGCCGCCCGCCTGATGCGCGAGACCAACGACATCAACCTGCCGGTGGTGGACAGCGAGGACCGCCTCGTCGGCCTGCTCACCATCGACGACGCAGTGGAGGTCATCGAGGCCGCCGACAGCGAGGACGTCGCCCGCCAGGCCGGTTCGGCGCCGTGGGAGGGCCACTACATGGCGGCGGGCGTCTTCCAGCTGGCCCGCTACCGCGCGCTGTGGCTGATGCTGCTGCTCTTCGCGGCGACGCTCACGGTCAGCGTCACCGATTTCTTCGAGGGCACCCTGGAGCAGGCCGCGCACCTCGCGCTGTTCATTCCGCTGCTGATCGGCGCGGGCGGCAACGCGGGCGCCCAGGCGGCCACCGCGTGTGTGCGCGCGCTCGCCGTCGGCGAGGTGCGGGTCTCGGACCTGTTCAAGGTGATCTGGCGCGAATGCCGGGTCGGTCTGGTGCTCGGATCCCTTTTGGCCACCGCGGGTTTGGTGATCGGCGGGCTGTTCGTCGGTCCGCGCATCGCGGTGGTGGTGGCGATCACCCTGGTGCTGATCTGCGCGTGGGCCGCCACCATAGGGGGCACCATGCCGTTGCTGGCCAAGAAGCTGCGCATCGACCCGGCGGTGGTGTCGGCGCCGATGGTGACGACGCTGGTGGACGCCACCGGTCTGATCATCTACTTCACGACGGCGAAGCTGGTCCTCGGCATCTAAGCCGCTACCGCTCGGGGAACAGGGCGAGCACCTGGGCCGCGACCTCGGCGGCCACCTCGTCGGACGCCGAGGTGACCTCGACGACAGGTACCCGCGGACCGTGGGCGGTGCTTCCCGAGGGCAGCTCGGGGCCGACTTGGGCGGTGAAGATCGGAATGGTGTTGTCGTACACCGAGACCGAACGACGGACGGGGCGCCCGTCGATGCGCACCTCGGTGCCCTGCTCGGCGAGGTAGTCGGGGATCCGGTATTCGTAGCCGACGGTGACGACCTCGTCCCGGTAGCGGAACCGGCACGCGGTCAGGCGCGGTTCGCCGGTATCGGCGGTGCCGGACAGCCGGGCGCGCACCGCGCAGGGGTCGGCGCCGAGCAGGACGGTGCGCACGGTGTCGGGTGACGTGCCCTGGACCGGACCCGCACGCCACCTGTCCAGCACCCCGGGGGTGAGCCGCTCGGCGAGCGCGCAGGGATCGTTCGCGGTGACGCCGAGATAGATGGCCGCGCCCGCCGGAAATCGGGAGGTGGTTCCGCACGCTGTCGCCGGTCCGGTCTCGCGGTCGGGAACGACGCGCACGCTCACGTCGCCGATCGGCTTGGTCGCGCCGGTCAGTTCGGCCAGTAGCGTCGGTGACCAGTACGCGATGACGACGTCCGCCTGCTCTTCGCGCTCGACCTCGGCGGTGCAGGAGTACAGGTCGGTCGTCACCCTGCGCACCTCGCCCAGATCGGCGAGGACGTCGCGGGGAAGCAGAGCGCACACGTCGATCTGACGGGCGCCCGAGGCGACCTCCTGGCGTTGCTGTTCGGTGTGCGCGGGCTGTGACCAGAATTCCGGGGGATGCGCGGGCTGGACCGGGGCGGCTTCCTCGCTCGAACCGCCGCAGCCCGCCGCGACGAGCAGCGCGGCGGCGGTCAGGACGAGTATGCGGTGCATCGGATCCTCCGTCCGCGATGGCCGTGCCCGATCGAGTGCTCGCCTATCGAGTCTGCCGTTCGAGCAATCCCCGCGCAAACATCACCGTCGTCACCGGGATCAGGCGGCCGCCACTGACTCGTCACCTTCTGGGCGACCTCGTCGGTGTCCGCGCGGATGTCGGCGCCGGGATCCACCGTGGCCGGTTCAGGAGAAGAGCGAAAGCGCTTGCCGCACGACTTCTTTCGCGACATCGTCGGATTCGGCATGGACGCTGACGATCGGCACGGACGGGCCGAACGTCTCCGACGGCTCGGCCTGCGGCAGGTCGGGGCCGACCGGCGCGTTGTAGGTGCGGATCGGGTCGTTGTCGCCGGACAGGTTGGACCGGTAGACGTCGTGACCGTCGATCGTGACAGCCGTGGCGGCGGCGGTGAGCACACGCCGGTATCTGTTCTCGTAGGTCAGGATCACCTCCTCGTCCCGGTAGGTGAAACCGCAGCCGTTCAGCGTTCGTTTGACGCCGAACTCGACGGTGCCGGTCAACTTGCCGCGCACCGCGCATGGGTCGGCGCCGTGCAGGACGGTGGGCGCGGTGTCGGGCGAGGTGCCTTGCTGCGGCCCCGAGCGCCACCTGTCGAGCATCCCCGGGACCAAGCCTTCGATCGTCGCGCACAGATCGGTCGACGTTTTGGTCTCGATGTCGAGATACACGCCGACGCCCGCCGGGAACCTGGCGGTCACGCTGCACCGCCGCTCCGAAGCGACGGTCCAGGTCGTGATGTCGCCGAGCTGGCGCACCGTACCGCGGTCCTGCGGAAACTGATCCGGCAGCGCGTTCGTCGACCACTTCAGCTTGGTGCCCTCGAGGTAGCCCGCAGGGCCCAGCGATGCCTTGCACGAGGTCGGCTGATCGTTCTCCACGGCGCGCACCGCGCCGAATTCGCTGAGTTGGCCGAGCGTCTCGCGCGGAAGCAGCGCGCACACATCGATCCGGCGGGTGTGCCGCAGCACCTCGTCACGCTGCTGGTCGTTCTCCGGGATCTTGGACCAGAACTCCGCTGCCACAACGGATTCCGTGGCCGACGCCGAGTTCGTCGCCGGTTCGGACTGACATCCGGCGGCGGTCAGGGCGATCGCGCCTGCCAGTAGTAGTCGACGCAGCATCGAGTCCCCCTTCATCGCAACGGATCCGAGATGGCTCGAACTCCCGCGAACCATCGCCGCCGAGTCTGCCCGTAGTGCCGCCGTCTCGCAAAACGGGGATTGCATTGGCCGGGAGCGAGATGCGTACATTCCCCAGGCCAGGGCGGATCGTCGTCCTCGCGGGTTCTCCCGGCTGGGTGGAGACAGCCCCCGCGTGTCAGGCGGCGGGGAACAGCGCGGTCGCCCGGCGCAGGACCTCTTCCACCACGGCCCCGTCGCGGCCGTACACGTTCACGACCGGGAGCTTTGGTCCCAGGAAGGACTCGGGTTGGGCCGACGGCACTACCGGTCCCACTATCGCGTTGTACGAATGGAGCTCGGTGGCGTCCGGATCGCCGTATCCGAGATGCCCATTTATGGTGAAGATCGGTTCGCCCTTGACGACCAGCGCTTCCTTGTCATAGGTGTACTGAACCTCGATGTCGTCGCCGCGGTACGGGAAGGAGCACTTCCACTCGCGCTGGTCCGCTACCGCCAGAGGGACGCCGAGTTCGTTCGCGACCGCGCAGGGATCGCGGCCGAGCAGGGCGGTCAGCGGTGTATCCGGCGAGGTGCCGTGCGCGGGTTCCTTGTCGAGCTGGGCGAGGATGGTCGGTATTACGGCTTCGGCGACCGGGCACGGTTCCGTGCCGAGGGGGGTCGTGACGAAGATCATCACGGCCGCGGTCGAGGGGAAGCTCGCGCTCGCGGTGCAATTGCGCTGGACCAGCTGGTCCTGGAGGTCGGGGTTGGCGTCGAGATCGCTCAACGTGCCGACCGTGACAGCGCCGATCGTCGTTGTGCGACCGGGTTCCGACTGTTTGATGCCGTTCGGTGCGACCAACAGCGACCAGCTCAGCTCGGTTCCTTTCCCGGCTTCGGTCGACCCCATCCGCGCTTCGCACCAATCGGGCCTGCGGACATCCACCCAGCGCACGGTATCGATCTTCGTCAGTTCACTGCGTGGGATGAGCGCGCACGGGTCGATCGCGCGAATCTTGCGCAGCAGTTCCCAACGCTGTTCGTCGGTCTGCGGGGCGGTGGACCAGTATCCGCTGGAACCGGTGGGTGTGGGTGGCAGGTCGTCTTGACAGGACGTGACACCCAGCAGGACAACAGCGGCTGCGGCGACCATCGCGAATCTGCGTAGCACAGTGACCCCCCTTGTGCGGCGCGCCGAGTGCGCGCGTTCCTGGTGCAGCAGTCTGCCCGCTCGTCGGCGCGCGTCGCAAACAGCCGCGGCGTGGCGCCGGTGAGTGGTCGGGTATTCCGTCGGTCGATGCACGTTCGACTGCCGTCGCCGCTGACCCGAGGCGGCCGCTCACGCCGCGGGGAAGTACGAGGCTACTTGGCGCACAACCTCTTCCACTGTGGCGGCGTCCTTGCCCAGGACGGTGACGACCGGAAAGCGAGGTCCCATGAAGGCGGGCTCCGCGGTGAATATTTCCGGGCCGACGAGCGCCGTGGATGCCCGGGCCTCGTCCAGATCCTTGCGATAGACGCGACGCCCGTTCACGATGAGCGGCTCGCCCTCGGCGAAAAGCTTCTCCTGGTCATAGGTGTATTCGACCAGGACGGTGTCGCCACGGTAGGTGAAGACGCACTTCCATACTTGCTGCGCCTCGATGGACGGCGTGGCGCCGAAACCGCGCGCCACCCGGCACGGATCGGTGCCGTGCAGAACGGTCTTCGGGGTATCGGGTGAGGTGCCCTGCCCGGGGGCACGGTTCAGATTGGCCAGCAGCGCGGGCACCACCTCCTCGACGACGGAGCAGGGTTCGGTGCCCAGGGGGGTAGTGACGAAAAGCATGACCGCTACGGTCGAGGGCAAGGTGACCGTGGCGGTGCATTTCCGCTCGACGAGTTCGTCCTTCTTGCTGGGATCGGCATCGACGTCGGCGAGCATGGTGACCTTTGCTGCGCCCACGGTGGTCGCCCGGGCGCCCTCTCCGATGTGGAGTCCGTTGGGTGCGAACAACAGCGACCAGTCGATCTTGGTGCGTCCGGTCGCTTCCATGACGGTGCTGCACCATTCCGGCCTGCGCGCCTCGACCCGCACCACCGACCCGAATCGGCTCAGGTCCGCGCGGGGAATCAACGCACACGGATCGACCGCGCGAACCCGCCGCAACACCTCCCAGCGCTGTTCGTCGGTCTCGGGCACCGTGGACCAGAACATGTCGCTTTTCGGCGAGGCAGGCATTTCCTCCAGGCATCCCGCCGATATCGCGACGAGGGCGAGGGCAACTACGGCCTGCGCGAACCTGCGCAATACAGCGAACCCCCCTTGTGCGGCGCATCGAGTGCGCGACTTCTGGTACAGCACTCTGCCCCAACTATGCGGTGCGGGCCAAACGGTCCAGGTGGCGGCGGCGGGGTTCCACCTGAGGTGTGTGGAGTCGGTGATTGGGGTGTTTCCCGGCCGTCTCGGCGGGTCGCGGGACCGATTCGGTCCCGGCAAACGGCCGCCGATGGGTGGACCACGGACCGGACGCGGGCGAGTTCTTCCGGCTAACTGCTGGCGATGGCTAACTGCTGGCGATCGATCCCCGCTGGCCGAGGACCGCTGCGGTCGCGCGCGGACGGGTACCGCAGAATGGGTGCCGCGCGCGGTGGTCCCACGGCGAAACGGTTGTCCGTGACGTGCGCCGCAGCGACACAAGGTGTTGTGCTGCATGGAGTTCTGAGCCACTAGGAGTAGTGTTCGGTGGTAGGAACTCTGTGACGGCAGCGTGCTCGGGAAAGGTGTGGAGGCAGGATGAAGCTGATCGATCGGGTAAGCGCCATCAATTGGAATCGGGTGCCCGACGAGAAGGATGCCGAGGTCTGGGACCGGCTGACCGGCAACTTCTGGCTGCCGGAGAAGGTTCCGGTGTCCAACGACATCCCCTCGTGGAACACGCTGACCGCCGACGAGAAGCAGCTGACCATGCGGGTCTTCACCGGCCTGACCCTGCTCGACACCATCCAGGGCACCGTCGGCGCGGTGAGCCTGATCCCGGACGCGCTGACCCCGCACGAGGAGGCGGTGCTCACCAACATCGCGTTCATGGAGTCGGTGCACGCGAAGAGCTACAGCTCCATCTTCTCCACGCTGTGCTCCACCAAGGAGATCGACGAGGCGTTCCGCTGGTCCGAGGAGAACCGGAACCTGCAGCGCAAGGCCGAGATCGTGCTGGCCTACTACAACGGTGAGGATCCGCTCAAGCGCAAGGTGGCCTCCACGCTGCTGGAGAGCTTCCTGTTCTACTCCGGCTTCTACCTGCCGATGCACTGGTCCTCGCGGGCCAAGCTGACCAACACCGCCGACATGATCCGCCTGATCATCCGCGACGAGGCCGTGCACGGGTACTACATCGGCTACAAGTACCAGAAGGGCCTCGAGCTGGTCTCCCAGGCCGAGCGCGACGAGCTGAAGAACTACACCTTCGAGCTGCTCTTCGAGCTCTACGACAACGAGGTCGAATACACCCAGGACCTCTACGACGAGGTCGGCCTCACCGAGGACGTCAAGAAGTTCCTGCGCTACAACGCCAACAAGGCGCTGATGAACCTCGGCTACGAGGGGCTGTTCCCGAAGGACGAGACCGACGTGAATCCGGCCATCCTCTCGGCGCTTTCGCCGAACGCGGACGAGAACCACGACTTCTTCTCCGGCTCCGGATCGTCGTACGTGATCGGCAAGGCGGTCAACACCGAGGACGAGGACTGGGAGTTCTGAGCGTCCACGCGTGAAGCCGGGGCCCCGCCGATGCGGGGCCCCGTCTTTATGCCGCTCAGGTTTTTCGGGTTTGCCGCTCAGCGGGTTCCGGTCTCACACGGCTGAGCGGGTTTCCCGAGTTCAGCGGCCGGGTGGCGGACCGCCGGGGCGGCCGGACGGCGGGCCGCCGGGTTTACCGAAACCCTCTTCGGGAGAGGAGTTCTCGGATCTCGCGGCGACGCCGATGGTCAGCGCGACCGTGAGGCCGGAGGCGGGTGTTCCGGTGACGGTGGCCAGCTCGGCGTCCCAGCCGTCGCCGAACACGTTGTCCGAGGCGAGCGAGACGTCGGACATGTTGCGGATGCTCTGTGCGTAACCGGAGTCCTGCGCGAAGACCGCCTCGCACGCGTCCTGGGGGAGCGCGATCTGCGAGGTGAGGCGGGCGTTGCTGCCCGCGACCGCGGTTTCCAAGGAGTCGTAGACCTCGAAGTGGATGTGCGGCCAGCGGCCCGAATAGCAGGCAGGGAAGATCGAGGTGAACGTCACCGCGCCGGTCTCGTCGGCGACTTGCACGCCGCGCAGGTAGTTCTGGTCGGTCACGCCCGGGCTGTAGAGCGAGTACGCGCCGGATCGGTCGCAATGCCAGACGTAGACGGCCATGCCCGCGCCCGCGGCGCCGTTCGCGAGATCGCGCAGCGAGAGCCGCAGTGTCATCGGCACGCCTTCCGCCACACCGGAATACGAGCCGAAGCTGGTGGTGATGTCGGAGCGGACCACCCCGGATTCGATGAGCACATTGGGCCCGTTGGAGCCGTCACCCGGGTACGGTCCCGCCGTCTCCTGCGGCGCCGCGCTCACCGCGCCCGTGTCGCTCGCCGCCGCGCTCGTGGTCGTGCTCGTAGCGCTCGACGTGCCGGTGGTCGTGGCCGTCGCGCAAGCGGTCGCCGCCGTCGCCGCCCCGGCGATCCCGAGAAAGGTCAGCGCTCGCCGCCGCGACATGACCCGCAGGTCGTGCGCCAGACCGAGATCGTGCTCGTGCACCCCACCATTCCTGTCCACCACATTCCTCCTCCGCTCGTTCCGCGTCGACAGCGAAGGTATGAGGCCCTGCTCGGACCCGACTGGGACATCGCTGGGAGTTCGCTGTGAGGGTGTGGACTTCGCGGTTCCGCGCGCGGTGAGTTCAGGGGAGCGGCTGTGCGATCAGTCGGTGACGTATCCGTTCAGCGTCTTCTGCAGATCGCTGAGCAGTGCGCGGGCGGCGGTGAGTCCGTCGCCGTGCCACACGCTGTCCTCGACGGCGAAGACGCGACGGTCGCTCGCGGCGCCCAGTTCCTTCCATTCGTCGCCGCGCATCACCTTCTCGCCCTGCGCTTTACCGGATTCACCGGCGAGCACGACGTAGATGATGTCGCCTTCGACCTTGGTGTCGAGGTCGCCGGTGGAAACGTCGAAGGACGCGCCGCGCTGGGCGGTGGGGCGCTGGACGCCCGCGTCCGCCAAGACCCTGCCCGCGAAACTGTCACCGCCCTGAACTTGGACGGCGTCGCCGGTGAACCGGACGACCGAGGCTTGACTCTGGTTGGCGGCGATGGCGTTTCCGATGTCGGCGGCTTCGGTGCGGTAGTTCTCCACGGCCGTGTTCGCCGCGCCGCTTCGGTCCAAACCCGCTGCGAAGGCGCTGAATTCGGCCTGCCAGCTGTTCGATGTTCCGACCAGCACGGTCGGTGCGATGGCTCGCAACGCGTCGAAAGTGGCCGCGCCCGAGGGCTGTTCGCCGATGATGACGTCGGGACGCAGTTCCGCGATCTTGGCCAGGTCGGGTGCGGCGGCGGTGCCGACGCTCGGGATCTTCAGTACGCCGGTGCCGAGGAATTCGGGCTGCGGACGTTCGCCGTCCACGGTCACCGCGCCGACGACACGCTCCCACAGGCCGAGGGCGCAGGTGGCGTCCAGCGCGGAGGTGGTCAGCACGACGATGCGCTGCGGATCGGCGGGCACCTCCGAGACCCCGGCGGCGTGCGTGACGCTGCGGGTGCCCGAGGCCTGATCGGGCGCGCTGGGCAGGGCGCAGGCCTTGGTCGTGTCGCGCTCCAGGCCGACGACGCCCGCGCCCGCGATGTTGGTGGTGGTGCGGATGATCGAACTCGCGTCGTCGGTCTGGTTACCGCAGCCGACCAGCACCGCGGCGCAGACGGCCGCGACGGCGACAGTGCCGTTACGGACGACAGCGCCGTAACGGGCGGCGACAACGCGATTTCGGGTGCGTACGAGTGCGCTCACCGGCATGCCGGAGAGGGTACAGGCGTCCGGCGACGCGACCGAGGCGCGGGGGCGGCCCGCGCCTCGGCGAGCGAGCTCTCAGGCGACGTCACCGCCGAGGTTGAAGATCGCGCCGGTCGGATCGGCGACGGTGGCCATCCGCCCGTACGGGGAGTCCTGCGCGGCCGAGACGACCTTGCCGCCGAGCGCGACGACCTGGGCGACCGCCTTGTCCACGTCGTCGGCGCCGAAGTACACGGTCCATCCCGCGGGCGCGCCGGGCGGCAGGAAGTCCGAGGCGTCCATCACGCCGCCGAGCATCGGACTGGTCGAGTGGATGGTGGTGTAGCGGAACTCCGGTGCGCCGGGCATCTCGAAGGTGTCGGACCAGCCGAACACCTCGCGGTAGAACGCCAGCGAGTTCTCGTAGGAGCGGGTGTGCAGCTCGAACCAGGACGGTGCGCCCGCGTGGTCGCGCCACTTGCCGCCCTCGACGATGGCCGCGGTCTCGAATCCGCCGAACGAGCCCGCCTGCCAGACGCCGACGCCCGCGCCGCCCGGATCACCGAGCACCGCCATCGCGCCGAGATCGCCGACGTCCATCGGCTCGACGATCACGGACCCGCCGTGCGCGCTCGCGGCCTCGGCGGCGGCCCTGGCGTCCGGCGCCGACAGATAGACGGTCCACCGATCCGGTCCGGTGTCGCCGTCGTCGTCCGTCCGGCCCATCCCGCCCGCGACGGCCTTGCCGTCCTTGCGGAAGGTCAGGTAGCCGCCGAATTCCGCGTCGGCGCGGTCGACGGTCCAGCCGAACAGGTCGCCGTAGAAGGCGATGCTGCGCTCGGGATCGGCGGTGTAGAGGTCGACCCAGACAGGGTCGCCCGGCTTCGGGGTGGTCATCAGCGGTCTCCTCGCAGGTGACGAAGGGTTGTCATGGATAGAGACGACCGCGGCGTCGCGAACTCATCGGCGTAGGCCGTGGGACATCCCGCGGACGACCGGCGAACAACGAAATACGACGCAGAGTAGGACCCGTGCTGTCGGCCGTGACGGCACCGTTTACGATCTCAGGAGCGCAAGCGAACTGTCCGCTGTCTCGGGAACGGGATGAAGGCGAGCAGCGGAGCTCGCGGAGCGACCTAAAGGCATCTTCAGGAGGATCAGTGACTGCGGTAGAGCCCAGACCAGTCCCTCAGTTGGAAGCGACTCGACCGTATCCGGCTCGGACCGGACCCAAGGGTTCTTTCCTCTACAAGATGGTCACCACCACGGACCCCAAGGTGCTCGGCACCATGTACCTGGTGACGGCGATCAGCTTCTTCATGGTCGGCGGTCTGATGGCGCTGCTGATGCGTGCCGAGCTGGCGCGCCCCGGCCTGCAGTTCCTCTCGCCGGAACAGTTCAACCAGCTGTTCACCATGCACGGCACGATCATGCTGCTGTTCTACGCGACCGCGATCGTGTTCGGCTTCGCCAACATCATCCTGCCGTTGCAGATCGGCGCCCCTGACGTCGCCTTCCCGCGTCTGAACGCGTTCAGCTACTGGCTGTACCTGTTCGGCGGCTCGATGGCGACCGCGGGCTTCGTCACCCCGGGCGGCGCCGCCGACTTCGGCTGGACCGCGTACGTCCCGCTGACCGACATCCTGCACTCGCCCGGCGTCGGCACCGACCTGTGGATCCTCGGCCTCGCCGTCTCCGGCCTCGGCACCATCCTCGGTGGCGTGAACATGCTGACCACCGTGGTCTGCCTGCGCGCCCCCGGCATGACCATGTTCCGGATGCCGATCTTCACCTGGAACATCGCCGTCACCAGCGTCCTGGTGCTGCTCGCCTTCCCGCTGCTCACCGCGGCGCTGTTCGGCCTGGCCTACGACCGCCACCTGGGTGGCCACATCTACGACCCGGCCACCGGCGGCATCCTGCTCTACCAGCACCTGTTCTGGTTCTTCGGCCATCCCGAGGTGTACATCATCGCGCTGCCGTTCTTCGGCATCGTCTCGGAGATCTTCCCGGTCTTCAGCCGCAAGCCGATCTTCGGTTACACCACGCTGGTCTACGCGACGCTCGGCATCGCCGCGCTGTCCATCGCGGTGTGGGCGCACCACATGTACGCGACCGGCGCCGTGCTGCTGCCGTACTTCTCCTTCATGACCTTCCTCATCGCGGTGCCCACCGGCGTGAAGTTCTTCAACTGGATCGGCACCATGTGGCGCGGTCAGCTGACCTTCGAATCGCCGATGCTGTGGTCGCTCGGCTTCCTCGTGACCTTCCTCTTCGGTGGTCTCTCGGGTGTCATCCTGGCCTCGCCGCCCATGGACTTCCACGTGTCCGACACCTACTTCGTGGTCGCGCACTTCCACTACGTGCTCTTCGGCACCATCGTGTTCGCCACCTTCGCGGGCATCTACTTCTGGTTCCCGAAGATGACCGGCCGCATGGTGGACGAGCGCCTGGCCAAGTGGCACTTCTGGGCGACCTTCGTCGGCTTCCACACCACCTTCCTCGTGCAGCACTGGCTCGGTAACGAGGGCATGCCGCGTCGTTACGCCGACTACCTGCCGACGGACGGTTTCACCACGCTGAACACCATCTCGACCATCGGCGCGTTCGTCCTCGGCGCCTCGATGCTGCCGTTCATCTGGAACATCTTCAAGAGCTACCGCTACGGCGAGGTCGTGACGGTGGACGACCCGTGGGGCTACGGCAACTCGCTGGAGTGGGCCACCACCTGCCCGCCGCCGCGGCACAACTTCTACGAACTGCCGCGCATCCGTTCCGAGCGTCCCGCGTTCGAGCTGCACTACCCGCACATGGTCGAGCGCATGCGCGCCGAGGCGCACGTGGGCTGGGGCTCGGGCAAGCACGCCACCGCCGTCCACGAGGGCGAGCTGGCGAAGCACTAGTTCGCAACACAACGCGCATGCACCCGCTGGTTCCAGCGGGTGCATGTGTGTTTACCCGGTGTAGTGCGTCGACGGCTCCCGGCTGACGGGCCGTTGCGCACGCTGCCGCTGCCGCGGGGCGTCGGCGTCCAATACGGTAGAGCTCAGCGGCAATCGAACACAGACTTGGAGCACACAGACTTGGCCGACACCACCGTTCTCGTCACCGTCACCGGACCCGACCGCCCCGGTGTGACGTCCGTGCTGCTCGCGGCGATGTCGCGGCACCAGGTGAGCCTGCTGGATGTGGAGCAGGTCGTCATCCGCGGCCGACTCACCCTCGGTGTGCTGGTCACCTGTCCGAACGACCCGGAAGAGCTCCAGGAAGAGCTCGAAGAAGCGATGAACACCGTCGGCATGAGTGTCGACGTGGAGGTGGGCGCCGCCATCGGGCGTGCGCCGATGTCCACGCACGCGGTGGTCATCCTCGGCGCGCCGGTCACCGCGCGGGCGTTCAGCGCGGTGTCGCGGGAGCTCGCCGTGCTCGGCGCGAACATCGACACCATCCGCGGCATCGCCGACTACCCCGTCACCGGGATGGAGCTGCTGGTCACCGCGACGGATACCGGCGCGGACACCGACTCCAGGCTGCGCACGGCGCTGGCCGAGGTCGCGGTCGCCGAGGAGGTCGACGTCGCGGTGGAGCGGGCCGGGCTGGCGCGTCGGGCCAAGCGGCTCATCGTGTTCGACGTCGACTCGACCCTGATCCAGGGCGAGGTCATCGAGATGCTCGCCGCGCACGCCGGTGTCGAGGAGCAGGTCCGCCAGGTCACCGAGGCCGCCATGCGCGGCGAGATCGACTTCGCCGAATCGCTGCGCCAGCGCGTCGCGACCCTGGAGGGGCTCGACGAATCGGTCATCGAGGAGGTCGCCGACCGGATCGAGCTGACCCCCGGCGCGCGCACCACCATCCGAACCCTGCGCCGCATCGGCTTCCGCTGCGGCGTGGTGTCCGGCGGTTTCCGCCAGGTCATCGAACCGCTCGCGCACGAGCTCGAACTCGACTTCGTGCAGGCGAACACGCTGGAGATCAAGAACGGCAAGCTGACCGGCCGGGTCGTCGGCGACATCGTCGACCGCGCCGCCAAGGCGACCGCGCTGCGCAAGTTCGCCGCCGAGGCCGGGGTGCCCATGGAGCAGACCGTCGCGGTCGGCGACGGCGCCAACGACATCGACATGCTCAACGCCGCCGGGCTCGGTGTCGCGTTCAACGCCAAGCCCGCGCTGCGCGAGGTCGCCGATACGGCGCTGTCGCACCCGTATCTGGACGCGGTGCTGTTCATCCTCGGCGTCACCCGGCACGAGGTGGAGGCCGCCGACGCGCGCGACGGGTTGATGCGCCGGGTGCCGCTGGTTCGGTGAGCGGGCCTGCGCCTTCGCTCCGGTCGGGTGCGGCCGGCAGGCACGTACGCTGATTGCGGACGGTGATCATTCGGCGATCGGAGAATGCGGTGCGGAAGTGCCTGGTTGTGCTGCTGTTCGGCGTCGTGCTCGCCGGGTGCGGCACCGATGATCACGAAGGGCACACGCCCGCGACGTCCACCGCGTCCGCGACCACCCAGCGTTCGGGAGATGCCATGGACGTGACCGAGGCCGACAGCGGGCAGAATCGCGAGCTGCGCACCGGGCAGCGGTTGGTCGTGACATTGCCCGCCAACCCGTCGACCGGGTACGGCTGGCGGCTCGCCGCGCTGGACCAGAACGTGCTGCGTCCCGAAGGCGAGCCGGATTACCGGCCGGATGCCGACCGGCCGATCGCGCCGGGTTCCGGCGGCACCGCGGTGTGGACGTTCGTCGGGAATGCCGCGGGTGTCACCGAGCTTGCACTGGAGTACGCGCGCCCGTGGGAGCACGGTGTCGAGCCCGCGCAGAAGTTCACGTTGAGGGTCGAGGTGGAGTGAATGAGCAGTCCGGAGAGCGGCATCGTGGACGAATTGTCCACGGGGGAAGAGGGATTCCGCATCCGGCACGCGGAACTCGCGCTCGGCTACGGCGGCGCGGGCGATCCCGACGACCCCGATCAGGTGCAGGCGATGCAGATGGTGCTGCACCTGCCCAAAGCCGATCCGCCCGCGCGCAGCGCGTTGCTCGCCGCCGCCGCGGCCTCGGCGGTCGCGCTGTGCCTGGACGAACGGGTCGGACCGGACGGCCCTTGGGCGCAGCGGTATCTCGCGTGGAAGCGCTCCCGCATCCGCAAGGTGGCGCGTCGCGCCCGCGGTGCGCAGTGGCTGGCGGCGAACGAGGTCGACGGCGTCACCGTGGAGATCGGCGGCGCGCAGGCGCGGGCCTTCGTGCCGAGCGCGGTCGGCGAGGTGGACCCGCGGATCAAGAAGCTCCAGATCGGCGGCACCGACCTCGATCACGACGACCCGGGGATCGCGGACCCGAATCTTCCTGTGCTGTGGGTGAACTCGGCGCTCCGCATGACGCTCGGCAAGAGCGCGGCGCAGGTCGGCCATGCCAGTATGCTGCTGGCGGCCGCGCTGCGTCCCGAGGACGCCTACCGGTGGTCTCGGCGCGAATACCATTGCGCGGTGCGCGAAGCCGACCCCGCGCGATGGCAGGCGCTGAGCGACCTGGTGCGCGCGGGCGGCGCGGTGGCCGTGCGAGACGCGGGCTTCACCGAGATCGCTCCGGGTTCGCTGACGGTGATCGCGGTGCCGCCCGAGGCCTGGTGATCCGCTCGCCGGACCGGCCGCTGCCGCCGCACTCAGGTGTGAGCGGTGGGTATTTGGGTATCAGTGACGGAACAGGACCGCGCCCCCGCTGTCTCCGGAGGTTGTCATGACGACGCTGCTGTGGATTCTCGCCGGATGGGTGCTGCTTTCGTTACCGCTGGCCCTCATCGTCGCCAGGATGTTCCGGCCGATCGGTGGGCCGCCGTCGGATCGACCGCGCCCCGCCCGAGCCAGGCGGCGCGCCTTGGTGGCTCGCGTGGCCGACCGGATGCCCGGTTCCGTGCGAGCGTTGTGGGTCGGTCGGACAAACCCGGCGCATGTGGGCCAAGATGGAGCGCGTGCCGCAACCGGATCCCGATCTGCTCATTGATTTCACCGACGTGACCGTCCGACGCTCGGGGCACACCCTCGTCGGTCCGGTCACCTGGCAGGTCGAGCTCGACGAACGCTGGGTCGTGCTCGGCCCGAACGGCGCGGGCAAGACCTCCCTGCTGCGCATGGCCGCCGCCGAAATGCACCCGACCTCGGGCATCGCCCACCTGCTCGGTGAGGTGATCGGCAAGGTCGACGTCAACGAGCTGCGGCCGCGCATCGGCCTCTCCTCGGCGGCGCTGGCCAATCGCGTGCCGCTGGACGAGAAGGTCAGCGACCTCGTGGTGTCCGCGGGGTACGCCGTGCTCGGCCGCTGGCGTGAACGCTACGACGACGTCGACACCGACCGCGCCATCGACATGCTGGAAAGCCTGGGCGCCGAACACCTTTCCGACCGCACCTACGGCACCCTGTCCGAAGGCGAGCGCAAGCGGGTGCTCATCGCCCGCGCCCTGATGCCCGACCCGGAACTGCTGCTGCTCGACGAACCGGCGGCCGGTCTCGACCTGGGCGGTCGCGAGGAACTCGTCGAGCGCCTCGGCGATCTCGCCGCGGACCCCGAGGCGCCCGCCATGGTGCTGGTCACCCACCACGTGGAGGAGATCCCGCCCGGCTTCACCCACGGCCTGCTGCTCAACGAGGGCGAGGTGGTCGCGCAGGGCCTGCTCACCGACGTGCTCACCTCGGAGAACCTCAGCGACGCCTTCCGCCAATCCATCGCCCTCGACCGCGTCGACGGCCGCTACTTCGCCCGCCGCGCCCGCCGCGCGGGAAAACACCGCTCCCGCTAGGCAGCACACGAGCGCAGCTGGCCTCGCGACGGGCCGGTGGACAGCGCACGTGCGGCCTGCGTGTGCCCGGTCGCAGACCGCGCGCCGACTGGGGTCTGGAAAGCCAAACGCGCCTCGAGCCCCCTCAGCCTGCGCTGCGGTCATGCGGCGCGGCGGGAGCGCACGTCGGCGTAGCGTGGTCGCTGGTCCTGCGGCGGCTGTGGCGGTAGACGCGAACCAAGCGCGCGTTAGGGTGCAGGTGTGAGTGAGACAACGACGTCGGCTGACGCGCAGCCGCAGGAACCCCCGGCCCCGAAGGACGCGTCCACGGTGATGCTGGTGCGCGACGGGGCGAACGGTCCCGAGGTGTTCCTGCAGCGACGAGTCGGGGCGATGGCTTTCGCCGCGGGCATGACGGTGTTCCCGGGCGGGGGCGTCGATCCCGCCGACAGCACCATCGAGATCGACTGGGCGGGTCCGGATCCGGCCTGGTGGGCCGAGCGGTTCGCGAGCACCGAGCCCCGCGCGAAGGCGCTGGTGTGCGCGGCGGTCCGGGAGACCTTCGAGGAATGCGGCGTGTTGCTCGCGGGCCCGACTGCCGACACCGTCGTCGAGGACACCGCCCCGTACCGCGAGGCCCGCGGCAAGCTCGAGCGCCGCGAACTCTCCCTCGCCACCTTCCTCGCCGAGGAGAAGCTGGTGCTGCGCGCGGATCTGCTGCGCCCGTGGGCGAATTGGATCACCCCGGTCATCGAGCCGCGCCGCTACGACACCCACTTCTTCGTCGCTGTCCTGCCGCAGGGCCAGCTGGCCGACGGCGCGACCTCCGAGGCCGCCGAGGTCCAGTGGAGCACCCCGGCCGAGGCGCTGGACCGCTGGCGCGCGGGCACCGACATCCTGCTCCCGCCGACCTGGTCCCAGCTGGACGCCCTCGGCCGGTTCGGTTCCACGGCGGAGATCTTCGCGGCCGAGCCGGTTATCGACGCGATCATGCCGGAGTTCACCGATACCAACGGCACCAAGATGCTGAGCTTCCCCGGCAACGACCGCTACTTCGCGGACCTTCCCGAAGCGGGCAAGCTCAAAGGTTCCGCCCGTCGGTAGCCGAGCGAGGCCCGCGGAGATGCGGGGTGCGGCAGGGGTGGAAGGTAGCGTGCGTGCCATGGCCGAATTCGTGACCTTGGAGCTGCCGGAAGGGGATGGCGCGCGGGGCGTCGCCGTCCTGCGGATCGCTCGTCCGCCGATGAACCTGCTCAACGTTCAGGTGGTGCGGGAGGTGGCCGAGGCCGCGGCGGCGGTGGCGGCGCATCCGCGGGTCGCGGCCCTCGTGGTGTACGGGGACGAGCGGGTGTTCTCCGCGGGTGACGACGTGGCGGAGCTGGCCGCCCTGGACGCCGACCAGGCCGAGGCGATGGCCGCCGACGTGCAGTCCGCGCTGGGGTGCCTGGCCAAGGTTCCGCAGCCGACCGTCGCCGCGATCAGCGGGTATTGCCTCGGCGCCGGGCTGGAGCTCGCCCTCGGCGCCGATCGTCGCGTCATCGGCGACAACGTCAAGCTCGGCCTGCCGCAGATCCACGCGGGACTCATCCCGCTCGCGGGTATCCGGCGGCTCTCGCTGCTGATCGGTCCCGGGCCGGCCAAGGACCTCGTCTACACCGGGCGTTTCGTGGAGCCGGACGAGGCGCGCGCGCTCGGCTTGGTCGACGAAGTCGTCGCGCCCGACGACGTCTTCGCCGCCGCGCTGCGCTGGGCCGAACGCTTCACCGACGGCCCCGGCCGCGCGCTGGCCGCGGCCAAGGCGGTATTCGAGGCCGGTCCGCACGGTTTGGACCGCGCGCGGGGCGAGTGGACCGGTCTGTTCGCCACAGAGGACCGCCGGATCGGCACGGAGTCCTACGTCGCCGACGGGCCGGGTTCCGCGGCCTTCGTCGGTCGCTGAAGGCAGCCGCCCGCACACATACCGATCGGTCCGAAAGGGGTGTGCCAGGGGATTGCCCTGATGGGAACAGGTTCTCCTTCGACCCTCGGTCCAGCACTCCGCAAGAAGCCCGGGCCGATAGCGGGCTTCATCTGGGGATTTATGTAGGCTAGGCGACCATGACGGTACGTCCCGACGACCCCGCGCCGAACCCGCATGCCACCGAGGCCGAGGTCGAAGCAGCGCTCAAGGATACGAAGCTCGCCCAGGTGCTCTACCACGACTGGGAAGCGGAGACCTACGACGACAAATGGTCCATCTCCTATGACGAGCGCTGCATCGAATACGCCCGCGGCCGCTTCGACGCCGCGGTGGGCCCCGCGCCGCTGCCCTACGGGAAGGCGCTCGAGCTCGGCTGCGGCACCGGGTTCTTCCTGCTGAACCTGATGCAGGGCGGCGTCGCCGAGTCCGGCTCGGTCACCGACCTCTCGCCCGGCATGGTGAAGGTGGCGCTGCGCAACGCGGAGAACCTGGGTCTGGACGTGGACGGCCGAGTCGCCGACGCCGAGACCATCCCCTACGACGACGACACCTTCGACCTGGTCGTCGGTCACGCTGTGCTGCACCACATCCCGGATGTGGAGTTGGCGCTGAAGGAGTGCCTGCGGGTGCTCAAGCCCGGTGGTCGCTTCGTCTTCGCCGGTGAGCCGACCACCGTGGGCAACTTCTACGCCCGCTGGCTCGGCCGCATCACCTGGAAGGCCACCACCTCGGTCACCAAGCTGCCCGCGCTGGCGGGCTGGCGGCGTCCGCAGGAGGAGCTCGACGAGTCCTCGCGCGCCGCGGCGCTGGAGGCGGTCGTCGACCTGCACACCTTCGATCCCCGCGACCTCGAGTCGATGGCGCGGTCCGCGGGCGCGGTCGAGGTCAAGGCGAGCACCGAGGAATTCGCCGCCGCGCTGTGGGGCTGGCCGGTGCGCACCTTCGAGGCGGCCGTGCCCGCCGAGAAGCTCGGTATGGGCTACCGGATGGCGATGTACCGCGCCTGGCTCGGACTGAGCTGGGTGGACGAGAACATCATGCGCCGCGTGGTGCCGCGCCAGTTCTTCTACAACGCCATGATCACCGGCGTGAAGCCGGGCGCGTCCGCCAAGTAGTGGGCTACCGCTTCGGTCGCGCGGACATCGCCTTCCTCGCCTCCGCGACAGGGCGTGCCGCGCTGGCCGAGGCGGACCGGCTGGAACTGTCTCCCGCGACGCACCTGCGCGATCTGGAGCGGGTGCGTCGCGACCACGGGGAGAACGCCGCCGCTCTCGTGGAGACCGTGCGGCTGCGCCGGAAGGCCGCCGCCAAACTGCACGGCGCGGGGGAGTGGCTCTTCACCGACGACGCGCTCCAGCAGGCGACGCCGACCACGGTCGCCCGGCACCGGGCGGCCCGGCTGGCGGGGCGGGCCGTGCACGACGTCACCTGTTCCATCGGCGCCGAACTCGTCGAGCTGGCCGAGGTGTGCCCCGCCGTCGTCGGCAGCGACCTGGACGAGGTGCGGCTGGCGATCGCCGCGCACAACCTCGGCGCCCGCTGGTGGCCGCTCTCCGGTACCGGAAATGTGTTGCTGGCCAAGGCCGATGCCGTCGTGCCGAGCAGTACCGGCACGGTGGTCATCGCCGATCCGGCACGCCGCTCGGACGGTCGCCGCACCCACGACCCGGCCAAGCTGCAACCTCCGCTGCCCGATCTGCTCGACGCCTACGCGGGTCGCGACATCGCCGTGAAGTGCGCGCCCGGACTGGATTTCGACCGGCTCGACTGGTCCGGCGAGATCGAGGTGGTCTCGCTGGACGGCGCGGTGCGCGAGGCGTGCCTGTGGTCGGCGGGCCTGGCCGAATCCGGCGTCACCCGCCGCGCCACGGTGCTGAGCTCACGCCGCGCGCCGGAGGTCGTCACCGACGCCGAGCCGGACGAACTACCCGATCGACCGCCCGGCGAGTGGATCATCGACCCAGACGGCGCGATCGTCCGCGCCGGGCTGGTACGGCACTACGCCGCGAGACACGGTCTGTGGCAGCTGGATCCACACATCGCCTACCTCACGGGCGAAACTGTCCCCGCGGGTGTCCGCGGCTTCCGTATCGAGGACCGGCTCGAACTGCGTGAGAAGACACTGCGCCGAGAGCTGGCCCGCCGCGACTGCGGAGCGCTGGAAATTCTGGTGCGCGGCGTGGACGTCGACCCGGACGCGCTGCGCAAACGTCTCAAGCTCGAGGGCAGCGTGTCCTATACCTTGGTGATCACCCGAATCGGTCGCGCCGCCACGGTGTTCCTGTGTACGGCGCACGCCGCAACCTGACGAGCGGGAATTCCGTAGTCCTACGACTCCAGTTTCTTCACGATCCGCTGCACCGTCAGCCAGGTGCGGGTGGTGATGTCCTTGCCGTAGGTCTTGTCCAGCCAGGCCATGAAGTCCGGGGTCTTCGGCGTGCTGTTGTCGATGACCGTGAGGAACGCGCGCGCCTCGGCGTCGTAGCCGATGATTCGGGTCAGCGCGTCGCCGGTGTCGGGGTGCTCGACTTTCGGGCTCTGGTCCTTGAAGAAAGTCACCGTGAGGTACGAGCCCCGCTCGTGGGTGAGGCCCTCGAACGGGTCGCGATCGAGCAACTCGCGCAGTTCCTCGTAGCTGCGCACGATGGTCCCGCCCGGAATCCCCAGTTCCCGGTTCAAGGCTTCTTGGATCCGGTCCTCCAGCGCCGCCGCGTCGGTGTCGGCGCAGCGGAACACCACGTTGCCGCTGGAGAGGATCGTCGCGACCTTCTCGAAGCCGAGTCCTTCGAACACCGCGCGCAACTTCTCGTTGCGCATGTTCGGGTTGGTCGGCATGATCCCGCGCAGCAGCGCCGCGTACCTGTTCATGCCGACGACCGTACTCGAGCGGACCGACGACTCGCGTCGAACTACACCTGCTGGGTGGCGCCGTTCTTCTTGCGTTCGATGTCCTCCAGCGCGGCGATGTACTTCGCCCGCTCCTCGGCACCCGCCTCCCAGGTGGCCTTGCGGTTCTTGACCACCTTGGCCGGTGCGCCGACGGCGATGCTGTAGTCCGGGATCTCGCCCTTGACCACCGCGTGCGCGCCGAGCACGCAGCCGCGGCCGACCCGGGTCTCGCGCAGCACGGTCACCTTGGCGGCGATCCAGGTGTCGGGGCCGATGCGGACGGGGCTCTTCACGATGCCCTGGTCCTTGATGGGCAGCGTGATGTCGTCCATCTTGTGGTCGAAGTCGCAGATGTAGCACCAGTCGGCGACCAGGGTCGATTCGCCGATCTCGATGTCGAGGTAGGTGTTGACGACGTTGTCCTTGCCGAACACCACCTTGTCGCCGATGCGCAGCGAGCCCTCGTGGCAGCGGATGGCGTTGCCGTCGCCGATGTGCACCCAGCGACCGATCTCCATCCGGCTCAGCTCGGGGGTCGCGTGGATCTCGACCCGGCGGCCGAGGAACACCATGCCGCGCAGCACGATGTGCGGGTTCGTCAGCTTGAACTTGAACAGCCGGTAGTAGCGGACCAGATACCAGGGCGTGTAGGCGCGGTTGGCGAGCACCCAGCGCAGCGACGCCATGGTCAGAAATCGCGCCTGCTGCGGATCCCGGCGGCGCGAACCCCGCCACCGCGAGCGCAACGGTGCGCCCCACATGCTCGTCACGAACCGTTCTCCCGTCGTGTTCCCCGGGGCCGGCGACCCGAGGGGTGTCTTTGGCTACACAGCGTACTTTCGCGCCGCATCACCGCCTGCTCTACCCTCACGTTCGCCCGCGAGACGTCCGTCAGCCGACCTGTTCACCGAGAAGCAACCTGCGCCTCGCAAGTCGGCCACCCCGCGCGAGTCTTACGAGCGCCGTTCGCGGCCCGTCTCGCGCTCGAGCGGCCGCTGCGCACGCGACACCGTCGCCAGCAGCGGTCGCTCGAGCGCGAGACACCAGGGGGCCGCGAACACGCCGTGCCGGAGGCGCGGCCGATCGGGCGCAGGCTAGTCTTGCGAGCGGCCACCGACCAGAGGGGAGAACAGCAGGTGCGAACCGGTAGCGTGCGGGCTGTCGCCACACAGCCGCGATCCCGGGTGCGTGCGGTGGCCGCGCTGGCCGCCATGGGCGCGCTCGCGCTGACCGCCTGCGGCACCGACGTCGACGACATCACGGTCGGCCCCGGGAAGGGTTGGCCCGCCGCGCACCACGACGGTCGCAACAGCGGCGTCAGCCCCGTGACCGGCGCGCGCTCGCTGACGCTGAGCTGGTCGAGGCCCGCCGCCGGTCCCATCGAGCAGCCGGTCACCATCGGCGCCGAAGGCCAGCTGTTCCTGACCACCCGCACCCCCAACGGATGCGCCATCCTGTCGTTCCAGATGCCGACCGGCCGCAAGCGTTTCTGTGATGTGCTCGGCCCCAACGCGATCTCGTCGCCCACTGCCGTGGACGGCGTGAGCAACGTCTACGTCGGCGACGACGGCGCGGTGAACTCCTACAACTACCTCGGTCAGCCGCGCTGGCGCACAGCCGTTGCGGGCGTGCCGGTTTCGGTGCAGTTCACCGGTGACAGCAGGCTGCTCACCATCACCCAGTCCGGCCAGGTGGACGTGCTCGACCGGCAGACCGGCCTGCGGACCGTGCCGACCCTTCAGCTGCTCGGCGAGCCCGACTTCATGGAGCACCCCGACCTGACCCGCCCGGCTTCGGGCCAGGGTCTCGACGACTGCGCCACCGGCGGCCCGCAATGCCCGGTCGCGAACATCTCGGCGATCGAGGAGTCCACCGGTCGTTTCTACGTCACCGTGTGGCAGCCGGGTTCGCCGAACGCGGCGCTGGTGGCTCTGCGCTACGCCGACAACAAGATTCAGCAGGAGTGGCGCGCGGAGATACTGACCGACGGCAGCGCCACCGGTCCCGCGCTCTCCGCCGACGGCGGCACGGTCTACGTCGGCGACAACACCGAGCGGCTGATCGCCGTCGACACCGCCGACGGTCGCACCAAGTGGGTGCGGCCGCTGGGATTCACACCGACCGGCGGAATCTCGGTCTCCGCCGACGGTCTGATCATCCCGGCGGGCGACGAGGGTTACCTGCTCGCCCTGCGCGACACCGGTGAGACCGCCGAAACGGTCTGGGAGCGCAAGGATCTCGCGCTGCGTGGCGTGCCGGTGCAGACCGCGGGCGGTACCGGCTACACCGTGGCGGCGATCCGCGAGGGCCTGAGCCTGATCACCTTCGACACCGGCAGCGGCGACACCATCGATGCCGACGTGCTGCCCGGCGCGAAGGGCAGCACCACCGGCACCTCGGTCGGCGCCGAGGGCGAGGTGGTGCTGGCCACGCGAATCGGCGAGGTCTTCGTTTTCAAGCCGGAGTAGGCGCAGCTCCGTATCCGCTCCGGCCGTGCGCGGTCTTCGGCCGGACTGCGTCCGGCAGCGCCGATCAGATCGGGTTGTTCGGATCCCGTTCCGGCAGCGGACGTTCCACGATGACCGGCCTGCCGAGCGGGTTGCGCACCCGGCGTTTGGCTTCCGAGTACACCTGCGCGGTCTCCGCGGCGACCACGTCCCAGGCGAAGTCCGCGGTCAGACGCTCCCGCGCGGCGTAGGCGCGGTCTTGCGTGGCGACGGGATCGTCCAGCGTGGCGCGCACCGCCTCCACCAGACCGTCCACGTCGGCGGGTTCGAAGGAGGCGCCGGTGACGCCGTCGATGACCGCTTCGCCGAGCCCGCCCGCGGTGGAGGTGATCAGCGGGGTGCCCGCGGCGGCCGCCTCCAGCGCGACGATGCCGAACGGCTCGTAGCGGCTCGGCAGCACGATGGCGTCGGCGCCGTGCAGCCAGCCGAGCAGCTCCTGGTGACCGAGCTGACCGGCGAAGGTCACCGCGCGCGCGACGCGGTGCACCCGAGCCCGTTCCCGCAGCCATTCGAACTGGGTGCCGACGCCGGCGACGGTCAGCGTGGTGCCGGGGTGGGCGCGGCGGATGCGGGGCAGGGCGGCGATGGCGTCCTGCACGCCCTTCTCGTATTCCAGCCTGCCGACGTACAGCAGCCGCGGCGGGCCGGAGCGTGGCGCGCGCGGCCGGAAGGTCCACGCGCCCACGTCGATGCCGTTGCGGATGACGGTCATCGGGATGCGCTCGGGACCGTAGAGGCGCTGCACCTCGTCCTGCATCGAGGTCGAGCAGGTGATCAGCGCGTCGGATTCGTTGGCGAGCCACCATTCGACCGAGTGGACCTGCTTGTTGACCTTGCCCGCGACCCAGCCGCTGTGGCGACCCGCCTCGGTGGCGTGGATGGTCGAGACCAGCGGCACGTCGTAGTACTCGGCGAGGGCGATGCCGGGATGGGCGACCAGCCAGTCGTGCGCGTGCACGACGTCGGGCGTCCAGCCGTCGCCGATGCCCGGCTTACCGAGCGCGACGCCCGCGCGCACCATCGCGTGGCCCATGGCCAGCGTCCAGGCCAGCATGTCCTCGCCGAAGTCGAAGCAGGGCGGATCCTCGGCGACGGCGACCACCAGTACGCCGTCCTCGATGAACGAATGCGTCGGGTGGGTGGCGGAATCGGTGCCGGACGGGCGGCGGGACAGGACGACCACCTCGTGGCCCGCCGCGGCGAGCTCGGTGGCGAGGTGATGCACGTGCCGACCCAACCCACCGACCACAACCGGCGGGTATTCCCACGACACCATCAAGATCTTCATGCATGTCCTTCATAGGCAGGGCCGTCCGCGGCCGGGCCTTGCGGGCCCCGGCCCAGGTTCCCGGTGGGATCGGCACTGGGGAGCCGTCGCGCATCCAATCCGGGGAAGAATCCGTCGGCCGCGTACCATCCTGCCGCCAACTGCCGCGCTTTGGCGACTTGACCCGCGCCGACCGCCGCCGCGATCTCCCGCACGGCATGCGCGTGCTGGTGGGCCCGCTCCCGCGCGTAACCCGCCGCGGAGTCCTTGCTGACCATGAACGCCCAGTCGCTGGACACTGTCAGGATCGCCTCGCGCAGCAACTGATCCGCGACCGGATCGCGCAGCGGGGACGTGGATCCCGCGCGCATCTTGTCCAGGGTGTCCAGCGCCAACCGCACGACTTCGTCGTTGAGTTCGACCAGATCCCGCACCTGATCACCGGCCCAGACCCGCCAGTCCTTGCCGGATCCCCAGGACGAATCGGTCAGCTGCACGGGCTCACCCACGAAGCCGCGTTCGCGCGCGTCGGCCAGGGTGCCGACGGTGACACCCGCCTCGGGCAGCGCGCGCAGGACCTGGGCCAGCCACTGCGGGCCCTCGTGCCACCAGTGCCCGAACAGCTCGGTGTCGAAGGCGGCGACGACGAGCGCGGGGCGGCCGATGCGTTCGGATTCGGCCACGAGTCGATCGCGCACGGTGCGCACGAAGTCGTCGACGTCGCGGACCACCGCCGCGGCCGCCAGCTCCGGGTCGTACGGGGCCTTGTCGGGCCCGGCGACGGTCTTGCCGGTGACCCGGGCGGGTTTGAGACCCGTAGCGTGGTCGTAGTGATGAAAGTCACGGTACGCCGCCTGGCCGGGATACCCGGACTTCGGCGACCAGACCCGGTAGCTCACCTGCAAATCGCGCCCGAACGCCACCACGTCGGAGTCGCGCACCGGGCGGCCGAGGCTGCTGTCGCCGCGCAGCGCGGGCCCGTCGACCATGAAATGCGTCACACCAGCCTCGGCGTAGCCGATCTCCATGCCCGGCGTGTATCCGCACTCCGGCGCCCAGATGCCGGTCGGGGTGTGCCCCCAGCGCTGGCGGGCGTCGGCGAGGCCTTCGCGCAGCTGGAAGGCGCGCAGCCGGGGGTCCAGCAGCGGCTGGAACGGGTGCGCCAGCGGCCCGCCGAGCAGTTCGATCGTCTGCGCGTCCGCGAGTTCGCGCCAGACCGGCGCGGCGCCGTGCCGCCAGCGCAGCTCGAACTCGGTGAGCGCGGCGGCGGCGAGCCGGTGCTCGTGTCCGCCCAGCGCGAGATTGCCCGCCATGGCGGCCTCGTCGGCGCGCAGCTGCCAGTTGCCGAGCCAATGGTGCATGCCCGCCAGGCAATGCGGGTCGTCCAGCTGGGCCGCGAGCACCGGCGTGATGCCGAGGCTGAGCAGATGCGAACGCCCTTCCGACGCAAGGGTTCTCAGCACCTCGACGACCGGAAGGTAGGACGCGGCCCAGGACTGGTAGAGCCATTCCTCGCCGACCGGCCAGCGGCCGTGGTGGGCCAGCCACGGCAGATGGGAGTGCAGGACCAGGGTGAACTGGCCGGGTACCGCGTTGTCGGTCAACGCTTCACCGCGATGGCCACGAGGTCGAGACTGGCGTCGATGTCCTCGGTGATCAGGTCGAAGTCGTCGATGGAGACCGCGGCGACGTCGGCGGTCAGTTCGGCGGGCCACGGCTCGCCCGCGAGCGCCCGTTCGATCTGCGCGTCGATGAACGAGCCACCGTGCTTGGCGTCCAACGCTTTCAGCGTCGCGCCGTGGTGTACGCCGGTCATCAGCGCGACTTCGAAACCGGCCTCGACGATCAGCTCGGTCAGTTCGTCCGCGTTGAGTTCGCGGGTGTGGAACGGGTTGAGCGGGGTGTCGCGGCCGGGGGAGAAGGTGATCCGGTTGGGCGTGCTGATCAGCAGCTCGCCGCCGGAGCGCAGCACTCGATGGCATTCCCGCAGGAACTGGCTCTGGTCCCAAAGGTGTTCGATGACTTGGAAATTCACCACGACATCGACCGAGGCGTCGTCGAGCGGCAGGGCGGCGAGGTTGCCCTGGATCATCTCCACGCGCGGGTAGCGCGCGCGTACGTGCGCGACCGCGCTCGCGTCGTAGTCGAGGCCGATCACCTTGGCGGCCACTCCGGCGATCATGTCGGCGCCGTAACCTTCGCCGGAACCGGCCTCCAGCACGGTCTTTCCGGCGCACCGGTCGAGCAGCCGGGCGTAGACGATCTCGTGCCTGCGGAACCAGTAGTTCTCCTCGGCGATGCCGGGGACGGTGCGCTCGCCGGTCAGCGGCAATGGTTCGTCGGCACCGGCGTTTTCCGCAGTTATGACCCTCGGGTCGCCCACTGCGGCAGGGATCACAGCCTCGCTCATCACACCGACGTTACTGGTAAGGGTCGCGCACGATATCGCCCGGACCGGTGTATTGAGAGAGAAGCCACTAAGTTACCCACGAGTAACTTAACGTAGGGTAGTGTCACGCCCTGAGCTACCTCAACAGGACGTACGGCCCAGCTCGTGCGACCACCAGATAACGCCCCCAGAACAGGAGGTCGACGAAGACCGATGCCGAACATCGTCGTACTCATCAAGCAGGTCCCTGACACCTGGTCCGAGCGCAAGCTGTCCGATGGTGACTACACCCTGGACCGTGAGGCCGCGGACGCCGTCCTCGACGAGATCAACGAGCGCGCCGTCGAAGAGGCGCTGCTGATCAAGGAAGCCCAGGGCGGTGAGGTCACCGTGCTGGCCGCCGGTCCGGACCGCGCCACCGAGGCCATCCGCAAGGCGCTTTCCATGGGCGCCGACAAGGCCATCCACATCAACGACCCGGCGATCCACGGCTCCGACGCCGTGCAGACCGCGTGGGTGCTGGCCAGCGCGCTCGGCCAGGTCGAGGGTGTCGAGCTGGTCATCGCCGGTAACGAGGCGACCGACGGCCGCGCCGGTGCGGTGCCCGCGATCATCGCGGAGTACCTGGGTCTGCCGCAGCTGACCCACCTGCGCAAGCTGACCGTCGACGGCGACAAGATCACCGGCGAGCGCGAGACCGACGAAGGCGTCTTCAAGCTGGAGGCCACCCTCCCGGCCATCGTCTCGGTCACCGAGAAGATCAACGAGCCGCGCTTCCCGTCCTTCAAGGGCATCATGGCGGCCAAGAAGAAGGAAGTTCAGGTCTTCACGCTGGCCGATCTGGGCGTCGACCCGTCGACCGTGGGTGTCGCCAACGCGGGCACCACCGTCACCGCGTCCACCCCGAAGCCCCCGCGCACCGCGGGCGAGAAGATCGCGGACGAGGGCGACGGCGGCACCAAGATCGCCCAGTACCTCATCGGTCAGAAGATCATCTGATCCGGCCGGCTGACGAGACTTCCTAGGAGAGAACACAAATGGCTGAAGTACTTGTGCTCGTCGAGCACGCCGACGGTGCGATCAAGAAGGTCAGCACCGAACTGCTCACCGCCGCCCGCACCCTGGGCACCCCGGCCGCCGTCGTGCTCGGCGCCGCGGGCACCGGCGAGAAGCTGGCCGACGCGCTGGCCGCCGCGGGCGCCGAGAAGATCTACATCGCCGAGTCCGACGATGTGGACAACTTCCTGGTGACCCCGAAGGTCGACGTGCTGGCCGGTCTGGTGGAGTCGGTGTCCCCGGCCGCCGTGATCGTGTCCGCCTCCGCCGAAGGCAAGGAGGTGTCGGGTCGCCTCGCCGCCCGCATCGGCTCCGGCCTGCTGGTGGACGTCATCGGCGTCAACGAGGACGGCTCCGTCGTGCACTCCATCTTCGGTGGCGCCTTCACCGTCGACGCCAAGGCCACCGGCGACGTGCCGGTCATCTCGGTCCGCCCGGGTGCGGTCGAGGCCGCGGCGCAGGCCGGTGCCGGCGAGAAGGTGACCGTCGAGGTCCCCGCGCAGGAAGAGGGCGTCGTCAAGGTGACCTCGCGCGAGCCGGTCGTCGCCGGTGACCGTCCGGAGCTCACCGAGGCGAACATCGTCGTCTCCGGTGGTCGCGGTGTCGGCTCGGCCGACAACTTCGCGGTCGTCGAGGCGCTGGCCGACTCGCTCGGCGCGGCCGTCGGCGCCTCGCGCGCCGCCGTCGACTCGGGCTACTACCCGGGCCAGTTCCAGGTCGGTCAGACCGGTAAGACGGTCTCCCCGCAGCTGTACATCGCCCTCGGCATCTCCGGCGCCATCCAGCACCGCGCCGGTATGCAGACCTCGAAGACCATCGTCGCGGTCAACAAGGACGAAGAAGCCCCGATCTTCGAGATCGCGGACTACGGCATCGTCGGCGACCTGTTCAACGTCGCCCCGCAGCTCACCGAAGCGGTCAAGACCCACAAGGGCTGAGACCCCTCGGCGCGTAGCCAACTTGAACGACCCCGGCTGGAAACAGCCGGGGTCGTTCCTGTTTCAGCTTCGATGCCGGTACCTGGGCTCCGCGATGAGCCGCGGCACACCAGTCCAAGAGGCCGATTGTCGTAGCCGGAGACTTGTCGTTCGAACGTGGGGCCTGGCGATTGACCGGCGAAATCACTGTGGACCGGCGGCTTTCGCCTCGTTTGTGAGACCGAGGGTGGTCTGCGGTGCCTCAGCTGCGGTGGAGGGTGGCCAGCAGGGTGGTGAGGATGGGGGAGCGGCGGGCGTCGTCGCGGAGGACGGCGGAGACGGGGATGCGCAGGCGGTGTTCGGCGAGTTGCAGGACGACGAGTCCTTCAGTGGGGCTCTGGGCGTAGAGGACGGTCCACGCCTCGGGGCGGTTGATCAGCTCCATGGTGGCGGTGTGGTCGGGAGGAATCGGCGGGCCGAACGTGGGTCCGACGGGCAGATCGGCGAAGGCGCTGCGAATGATGTTGTGCAGCAGCACCTGTTCCTGTTCGGGCGGCAGCAGCAGCGGGTAGGAGCTGAGGTCGTTGAGGGTGACGGTGTCGCGGGTGGCCAGCGGGTGACCGCTCGAAGTCGCGATCACGAGGTCTTCGACCCAGAGTTGTTCCACCATCAGGCCTGGCTGGTCGACGCGCCCGCGGATCAGCGCGAGATCGCAGTCGCCGTCCGCGACGGCCGTGATGCGTTGGCGGAAGGGCTTGATCACGAATTCGATTTCCGCGTCCGGGTGCGCGGCGCGCGCGGCCGCGATGGCCGACAGCGAGCGGCTCGCGAAGGACATGTTGGCCGCCAGCCGGATTCGCGGCCCGGAGGCCCGAACCGCCGCGCGGATGGCGGATTCCAGGCTCAGCATCTGTTTGGCCAGGGGAAGTAGCCGGGTGGTCGCGTCGGTGGGGACGACGGCCCTGGTAGAGCGCTCGAACAGCGGCACACCGAGGTCGCGTTCGAGCCGCGCGATCTGGTGGCTGATCGCCGACTGCGAGATGAAACATCGGGCCGCGGCCCTGCTGAAGCTCAGTTCTTCGCAGACCGCGACGAAGTACGCCAGCTGCCGAAGCTCCACGACAAGCTCCTATTCATGAGCAATCCAGATAAGAGTCATCTTCATTATGCGCCGTAACGGCTGAAATATCTGCGTTCCCGATGACGGTTGGTAATGAGAGAAGGAGGCTGTCATGGAACACGCAGATGTGGTCGTCGTCGGATCGGGATTCGGGGGGCTGGCCGCCGCCAAACAACTCGCCAAGTCGGGTATCGACTTCGTACTCATTTCGAGCACGCCGGAACACCTGTTCCAGCCGTTGCTCTATCAGGTCGCGACGGGTGTGCTGGCGTCGCACGAGATCGCGCCGCCCATCAAGTCGGTGCTGCGCAGGCACAAGGAAGCCGATGTGCGCCTCGGCAAGGTGGTCGGCATCGATCCGGATCAGGCGATCGTCACCTACGAGAACGACGGTGTGCGCCACGAGATTCGGTACGGCTCGCTGATCGCGGCCACCGGCGCCTCGCAGTCCTATTTCGGCCGTGACGATTTCGCCGAGAAGACCTTCGCCCTCAAGACCATCGACGACGCGAAACTGCTTCGCGCCCAGATCGAACGGGTCTTCGCCGAGGCCGCGACCGCGGACCCCGAGACCAAGAGCAGGCTGCTCAGCTTCGTGGTGGTCGGCGCGGGCGCGACCGGCGTGGAAGTCGCCGGTCAGCTGAAGGAGCTCGCGAAAAGGTACTACCACCAGGAGGTTTCGGTCACCCTGGTGGAGGGCGCCGGAGAGGTGTTGCCGCCCTTCGGCGGTGGGCTCTCGGAGTACGCGAAGAAGTCGTTGACCGGAAGCGGCGTCGAGGTGCTCGTCGACACGTTCGTCACCGACATCGAGCCGGGCAAGGTGACCGTCAAGGACAAGGCGGGTGTGGAGCGCAAGATCGGCGCCGAGACCGTGGTCTGGTCGGCGGGTGTGCAGGCGGGCGGGTTCGCCAAGATCCTGGCCGAGGCCACCGGCGTCGAGACCGACCGCGCCGGACGGCTGCTGATCAACCCCGATCTCACCGTCGCGGGCTACGCCGACATCTACGCCATCGGCGATATGACCTCGCTCAACGGCTACCCCGGTCAGTCGCCGGTGGCCATGCAGGAGGGCAGGCACGCCGCCGACATCATCCGCCGCAAAAAGCAGCCCGGCACCCCGTTCAAGTACTGGGACAAGGGCAGCATGGCGGTGATCAGCCGGTTCAGCGCGGTGGTGAAGCTCAACGAGAAGATCACCTTCCGCGGCGTGATCGCCTGGGTCATGTGGCTCGCGGTGCACCTGCTGTACCTGGTGGGCTTCCGCAACCGCTTCGCGGCGGTGGCTTCGTGGCTGGTCGCCTTCATCGGCAGCGGCCGCCCCGGTTTCGACGAGGTGGAATCGACCCCGGCGCAAGCCCGCGCACCGGAACGCGTCGCCGCCTGAGCGCACCCGCACGAATCGCACCGATGCCCGCGCATCGGTGCGATTGCCGTTTTCGGGCACTGAACGGTTGCTCGAGCAGGGAAAAGGCGACTCCACGACGCGTCGATGCTAACGCCGCGCGTCGGGTCGGTGAACCTTGGGTGTGACCGGCGTCTCGTTAACCTAGCCTGCATCGACACGCAACTTCGAGGTTGCCCCGGCGCAGTGTCGGACTGGCTTCATCACGGATATGACTATTTCGTCCGTGCTGACAGCCCCGGCTCCGACGGACTCGGGGGTGGAACGGTCGCGTTATTCCCTGGTCGTCTCGTCCGACGCCGAGCACAGGGAGGCGGCGCAGCGGCTGCGCTACGGCGTCTTCGCCAACGAGCCGGGCTTCCACATCCCCGACAACGGCACCGGGCTGGACGCCGATCGCTTCGACGAGCACTGCGACCACCTGCTGGTGCGCGACGACATCACCGAGCAGTTCGTCGGCTGCTACCGGATGCTGCCGCCGGACAAGGTCGCCGCGGCGGGCGGGTACTACACCGCCACCGAATTCGACCTCGCCCAGCTGGATCCCGAGGGTCAGCGGATCGTCGAGATGGGCCGGGCCTGCGTGGTGCCCGACCACCGCAACGGCTCGGTGCTCACCCTCATGTGGGCGGGCATCCTGCACTACATCCAGCTCACCGGATACGAGTGGGTGATGGGTTGCGTGTCGGTGCCGATGCAGGACTCCCCGGCGGACCCGGTGGGCGTCAACGTGCGCGGCGTGCGGGACATGCTGCTCGGGCGGCACGCCTCCGATCCGGAGCGGCGGGTGCACCCGCACCGCCCGGTGGTCGTCGACGGTAAGACGCTCGACGAGCTGACCCCGCCCTCGCGCCCCAAGCTGCCTCCGCTGCTGCGCGGCTACCTGCGCCTCGGCGCGCAGATCTGCGGCGAGCCCGCGCACGATCCCGACTTCGCGGTCGCCGACTTCGTCGCGCTGCTCGGCCTGGACACCATCAACACGCGATACCTGGACCGACTACAGGGCGCTGCCGCGGCCCTCGACGGGGGGCGGTGAGGACCGTGGTCTTCGAGGCGCCGCCCGCACAGGCCGTGCACGCGTGGATGCCGTCGAGCCCCTGCGGGCCCGGCTGCATCGAGCCGATCGGTGAGATCGGCACGGCGCGGGTGGTCGCCCGCGCGCTCGGCGTCGCCGGGCTGCTGCTGACCTATCCGATGTGCCACCTCGCGACGCCCGCGGGACGGCGCGAAGACCTCCAGCGCGGATACGCGCGGATGCTGCTGCGCTGTCTCGGCATGCGACTGCGGGTGGTGGACAAGCGGATTCCCACCGATCCGGTGCCCGCCGAGCGCGCGATCGCCTCCCGGGTCGGCGCCGAACGCGCCGCGTCCGCGGCCGCCAGCGCAGACGTCCGCTACGCCGATCGCGGCACCGGCGTGCTCGTGGTGACCGGGCACATCGGCTGGACCGACGTCGTCGCGCTGGCCGCCGTGCAGCCGCTCGGGTTCGTCGCGCGAGCCGATCTGATCGACTGGCCGCTGCTCGGCGAGCTGGCGAAGCTGATGCGCGTCATCCCGATCGAACGCGAGCGGCTGCGCCAGCTGCCCGACATCGTCGCCCAGCTCGGGGCGCGTCTCGCCGCGGGCGAGCGCGTCGCGGTCTTCCCGGAAGGCACCACGTGGTGCGGCCGCGCCTACGGCACCATGCGGCCCGCACTGTTCCAGGCCGCGATCGACACCGGCACCTTCGTGCAGCCCGTGCGCCTGCGCTACTTGGACGGGCACGACGACCGCTGCACCGTCCCCGGCTTCGTCGGCGAGGACTCCTTCGGCGACTCGGCCCTGCGCGTGTTGCGCTCCCGCGGCATGATCGCCGAGATCGTCCTCGAGCCGCCGGAGTACCCGGGCCTGGACCGCAAGGATCTCGCCCGGCGTTGCGAGCTGGCCGTGCGCGGCGACGAACTCTCCCGGCACGGACTGAACGACACCCGGTGGATCGAGGCCACCGCGACTCGGGTGGAGGACCCCGCGCCCGCCGAACCGACGGCGCCTGCCGCGGTCACGCACAGCGGCGTGGATCGGCGCGGGCTGCGCAGCCGCGCGGTCGCGGTCTTCCGCGGTCGGGGACGTGCACCGGAGCACGCGCCGCGCACCGAAACGGCATCCGACAGCGCACGCGCCTGACACAGGTGGCGCACTGCGTGCTAGCTGGGAGCCGGACGCAGGTGCACGACCTTCGTCTGGGTCATCTCGTCGAGCAGTTCCGGTCCGTAACCGAAGCCGGTTCCGCTGGCCCGCCGCGGATGCGCCGCGCCGCCCGGCGCTCCGCCGAACACCGCGTTGATCTTCACCGTGCCGACCGGCAGCTCCCGCCAGGCGCGCTGAGCGTTGGCGATCGAGGGAGTGAGCACGGTCGCCGCGAGGCCGTAGTCGTCGTTCGCGGCCTCGGCGAGACCCTGGTCGAACGAGTCCACCACCCGTACCGGCGCGACCGGACCGAACGTCTCCTCGCGCATGATTCGCATGGTCGGCTCGCAGCGGGTCAGCACGGTGGCCGGATACCACGCACCGGCGCCGTCCGGCACCGTTCCGCCGGTCAGCAGATCGGCTCCGTCGCGGACCGCGTCGCGCACGTGGGCGTGGACCCCATCGCGATGGCGGCGGTCGACCAACGGCGCCGCCCGCCAGGACTCGGCCTCGGCGACCAGCGCCGCGAGAAACGCCTCCGCGACATCCCGGTGCACGAAGATCCGCTCGACGGACACGCAGATCTGACCGGCGTTGGCGAACGCGCCGAGCGCCGCCTGCCCGGCGGCCCACACCGGATCCACACCGGTGTCGACGACGAGCGCGTCGTTGCCGCCGTTCTCCAGCAGGGCCTTGGCGCCCGTGGCCGCAACGCTTTTCGCGATCGACCGTCCGGTGCTCGTGCTGCCGACGTGCGCGACGACATCCACGTCGGTGCGTGCGGCGAGCAGCGCGCCCACCCGCCCATCGCCCTGCACCGTTTGCACAACGCCTTCGGGGAACGCGCTGGTGAACAGCTCCCCGAGTAGCCCGCCGGTGTGCGGCGCGCGCTCGCTCGGCTTGTGCACGACCGTGTTTCCGGTGACCAGCGCCGCGCCGAGCAGACCGCAGGACACCGCGACGGGGTCGTTCCACGGCGTCAGCGCGACGACGACGCCGCGCGGTTCCCACACCATGAGGTCGGTCGCGTCGAAGTCGCCCTGCAAGCTCTTACCCCGGTGCACCGGGCCCAGTTCGGCGTATTGCTCCAACGTCGCCGCCCCGGCCGACACACCTTCCTCGCCCTCCGGCCGAGGGCGTCCGGTTTCGCGGCGGTTGAGCTCGGCGAGATCGTCGGCGCGCTCGCGGAGCGAGGCGGCGCAGGCGCGGAGCGCGGCCGCCCGTTCGGCCGCCGAGGTGCGCGCCCACGTGGACTGGACACGGCTGGCCAGCTCCATCCGCTGATCGATCTCCGCGAGGCTCGTCATGGACACCTTGCCGACGGTGGCGCCGGTGGCGGGATCGAGGATCTCGATCGTTTCGTCCGCCCGGTCTTCGGTGGGAAACGTGACAGCTCTCGGTCCGGTCATACCGCGGGCGTTGCCTGCCGCCCGCTGTTCAAACCAGTGGCGCCGGTGCTGCCGTACCGTGCGGGGCCGGGTTTGATTCGATGCCGACAGGCAACAGCTATCGACGTGGCCGCGACTGTCGAACGGCGCACCGTGCTGCTGTGGCATGTGCACGGCTCGTGGACGACATCGTTCGTCCAAGGGCCGCACCGTTATCTGGTCCCCGTGGTGCAAGGCGGTGGGCCGTGGGGGCGTGGGCTCTGCGGTCGGGACTGGCCGTCCGCAACGGAGGTGCTCGCGGGCGAGTTGCGCGAGACCCAGCCGGACGTGGTCGTTCTGCAACGCCCGGAGGAGATCGAGCTCACCGAGCGCTGGCTGGGCAGGCGCCCCGGCGCGGACATTCCGGCGGTCTACGTCGAGCACAACACGCCGCGCCCCAGCCCGGCCACCACCAGGCATCCGCTGGCGGATCGCGCCGACATCGCGCTCGTGCACGTGACGCATTTCAACGAGCTGATGTGGGACAACGGAATCGCGCCGACCCGTGTCGTGCCGCACGGCATCGTGGACCCCGGCGCGCTCTACACCGGGGAGCTGCCGCACGGCGTGGCGCTGATCAACGAACCGATGCGGCGCGGCCGGATCACGGGCAGCGATCTGTTGCCCGACCTCGCGATGGCGGGACCCATCGATCTGTACGGCATCGGCGCGGACGACTTCACGACGCACAGACCCACCCGACATCCGATTCGCGGCATCGGCGATTTCGCACAGCACGCATTGCACCGGGAAATGGCGCGGCGACGGATATACCTGCACACCGCGCGGTGGACCTCGCTCGGCTTGTCGCTCCTGGAAGCCATGCACCTGGCGATGCCGGTGATCGCCCTGGCCACCACCGAGGCCGGGTGCGCGGTGCCGCCGGAAGCGGGCGCGCTCTCGTGTGATGTCGCGTCGCTCACCGCGAAATTCCACGAATTCCTGCACGAACCCGATCTCGCGGTGCTAGCGGGCAAGGCCGGACGGCAGTTCGCGCTGGAGCATTACGGCCTCGACGCCTTTCTGCGTCGGTGGGATTCTCTACTTTCGGAGGTCACCGGATGAAGGCGAAACGCGTATTGGTCACCGGCGGTTGCGGATTCGTCGGGTCGCACCTGTGCGAGCGGTTGCTCGACGCGGGCGCCGCGGTGGTCGCACTGGACAACTTCGCCACCTCCACACCGGACAATGTCGCCCGGCTGCTGGACCGACCCGGCTTCGACCTCGTCCAGCATGATGTCACCGAGTCGTTTCCCGCGGTGGGTTCCTTCGATGTCGTCTTCCACCTCGCGTCGGCCGCGTCGCCCCCGGACTATCTGCGGCTGCCGATCGAGACGCTACGAGCCGGTTCGGCCGGGACCGGCAACGCCCTCGGGCTGGCCGAGCGGAATCGGGCTCGCTTCGTGCTCGCCTCGACCAGCGAGGTCTACGGCGACCCGGCGGTCCACCCGCAGCGCGAGGACTACTGGGGTCACGTCAATCCGGTCGGTCCGCGCAGCGTCTACGACGAGGCGAAACGTTATGCCGAGGCGTTGACCATGGCATTTCGCCGGGAGCGGCGCGTGAACACCGGCATCGCCCGTATTTTCAACACTTACGGACCCTGGATGCGCACCGACGACGGCCGCATGGTGCCTACGTTCATCGCCGAGGCGCTGGCGGACGCCCCGCTCACCATCGCGGGAACCGGCGAGCAGACCCGCTCGCTGTGCTACGTCGAGGACACGGTGCGTGGCTTGATCGCGTTGGCGGCCAGCGATCACCCGGGACCGGTGAACATCGGGAATCCGGACGAGGTCTCGGTGCGCAGCCTGGCCGAGGAGATCCGCTCGTTGAGCGGAAGCCGGTCCATCGTGCGGTACGTCGACGGCGCGATCGATGATCCGCGGCGCCGCTGCCCGGACATCTCACTCGCGCGGCGTGAACTGGGCTGGTGGCCGTCGGTGACCAGGGACGATGGGCTGCGCCGCACGATCGACTGGTTCGCGGGGCGCCCGACCGTGCCCGCCGAGGAGCCGGTGCGCTGATCGGCGCGTCGGTTTAGTGGCGACCGCCGAGGGTAGCGCCCGATAAATGCCAGCGGTCGGCCGATGGGCCCCGCATCCGTCTCGAACAGAAAGGCGGCACGTGCGCATTCTGGGAATCAACGCGATATTCCACGATCCTGCCGCCGCCCTGATCGTGGACGGCGAAATCGTCGCGGCCGCCGAAGAAGAGCGGTTCAGCCGACGCAAACACGGCAAGCGGCCGGTGCCGTTCTCCGCGTGGGAGCTGCCCGAGCAAGCGGCCAAATGGTGTTTGGACAAAGCCGGGATACGCCCCGATCAGCTCGACGCGGTCGGCTACTCGTACGACCCGAAGCTGGTCGATCACTCGCTCGACGGCCTCGATCCCGGAAGCGAAGAGACCCGCACGGACTACGCCTTCCGAGCGCCCGCATTCCTCGCGGCCGCGTTGCCCGGCCTCGATCCTATGAGGGTGCGTTTCGTGCGACATCACCTGGCACACGCCGCGTCCGCCGCGCTGGCCGCGCCGTTCGGCGACTCGGCCGTTCTGGTGGCCGATGGACGCGGCGAAAGCCATTCCTCTCTGGCCGGCGAATACCGGGACGGCAAATTCGTCGAGCTGGCCTCGCAGCGGCTGCCGCACTCGCTCGGGCTGATGTACGAGGACCTCACCGAACACCTCGGATTCGCCCGCTCCAGCGACGAATACAAGGTGATGGCCCTCGCCTCCTACGGCACGCCCCGGTTCCTCGATCGGTTCCGCGAGCTGGTGTATTGCACCGGTGACGGCGGTTTCCGAACCGAACCCGTGGACTGGGATTCTTTCGCGCCCGCCGTGATCGACGGTGCGTTTCGCCTCGACCACGCCGACCTCGCCGCGAGCGTCCAACGTCGACTCGGGGACGTGTTGCTCGAGTCGATTTCCTGGCTGCACGGTCAGACCGGTCAGCGTGACCTCACGCTGGCCGGTGGGATCGCGTTGAACTGCGTCGCCAACACCCGGTTGCACGCCGAAGGTCCCTTCGAACGGATCTGGGTGCAGCCCGCGGCCGGTGACGCGGGCACCGCCCTGGGCGCCGCGCTGCAACTGGCGGCCGAGTTCGGTGAACGTGCCACCCCGATGCGGGCGGCCGGTCTGGGTCGTGAGTGGACCGACTCGGAGCTGGAAGCGATTCTCCGCACGGCGAAGGTCGCGTACACGAAGTCCGACGACGTCGCGGCGGACGTGGCGCGGGCGCTGGCGGCGGACGAGGTGGTGGCCTGGTTCCAGGGCCGCGCGGAGTTCGGCCCGCGCGCGCTCGGGCACCGTTCGCTGCTCGCGCATCCCGGTCGGGCCGAGAATCTCGAACGCCTCAACGAGGTGAAGGGGCGCGAACAGTTCCGCCCGCTCGCGCCGATGGTGCTCGCCGACCGCGCGGCCGAGATCTTCGGACGCGGACCGTTGCCGAGCCCGTACATGTTGTTCGTCCACGATGTCGCGCCCGAGTGGCGGGCCAGGATCCCCGCCGTCACGCATGTGGACGGCACCGCGCGGGTGCAGACCGTCGATCCCGCGGACAGCCCCGTCGTGGCGCGGATGCTGGCGGAGTTCGACAGGTTCACGGGTCTGCCCGTGGTGGTCAACACGAGCCTCAACACCGCGGGCAGGCCGATGGTCGATTCACCACGTGATGCGCTCGAGTGCTTCGGTTCCGCGCCGATCGATCTGCTCGCCATCGGCTCGTTCCTGGTGCGTCGCGCATGAATACCGTCGACTACAGCGTCGTGATTCCGACCGTGGGCCGAGAGAGTCTTCGGACGCTGCTCGAGTCGCTCGACAACGCGACCGGCCCGAAGCCGCGGGAAATCGTCGTGGTCGACGACCGGCCCAACGGCGGGGAACTACCGCTGCCCGAGATGCTGTCTCCGGTACGGGTCGTCCGCTCGGGTGGCCACGGACCCGCCGCGGCGCGGAACGCCGGTTGGCAACACGCGTCGGGCGAGTGGATCGCCTTCCTCGACGACGACGTGCGCCCCGCGCCGGACTGGCCCGCCCGCTTGGCCGACGACCTGCACGACCTCGATGAGAGAACAGCGGCGTCCACGGCCCGCATCGAGGTTCCGCTGCCGAAGCACCGCCGACCGACCGACGAGGAACGGGGCGTCGCCCGGCTGGCCACCGCGCGGTGGATCACGGCGGACATGGCCTACCGCCGGACCGCGCTGCTCGCGGTCGGCGGCTTCGACGAACGGTTCCCGAGGGCATTTCGGGAGGACGCCGATCTGGCGCTGCGGATTTGTCTCGCCGGGTACGTCATCGCCAATGGGCAGCGGGTCACGCACCACCCGGTGCGTCAGTCGGGGCTCATGGCCAGTGTGCGAGCGCAACGCGGCAACGCCGACAACGCGTTGATGCGGCGCAAGTTCGGCCCCCAGTGGCGTCAGCGCGTGGGCGAGGACAAGGGATCAATGCCTCGCCACGCGCTCACCACGGCCACGGGTGTGGCCGCCTTGGCGCTCGGCGTCGCCGGACGCGAACGCGCGGCTTTGGCGTCCGCGGCGCTCTGGGCGACGCTGACCGGCGTATTCGCCGCGCGCCGGATCGCATCCGGGCCGCGCACGCCCGCCGAGATCGGCCGAATGGCGTTGAGCAGCGCGCTGATTCCACCGGCCGCGTGCTGGCACCGGCTGCGCGGCGAGCTGCGCCACCGGCACGTGACCCACGCTTCGCCGCTGGCGCTGCTGTTCGACAGGGACGACACCCTCATCGTCGATGTGCCCTATCTCGGCGACCCCACCGAGGTCCGTCCGGTACCCGGCGCCGTCGACGCGCTGCGGATGGTGCGCGCGGCGGGCATCCCGCTCGGCATCGTCAGCAACCAGTCCGGCGTCGCGCGGGGATTGATCAGCCACGAACAGCTGGCCGCGGTGAACTCCCGCGTCGAGGAACTGCTCGGGCCGTTCGCCACGTGGCAAGTCTGCGTGCACGGCGAAGGAGACGGCTGCGCGTGCCGCAAACCCGAGCCCGGCCTGATCAGACGGGCCGCGGCGGAGCTCGGCGTCGACGTCGGCAGGTGCGTGGTCATCGGCGACACCGGCGCGGATGTCGCCGCCGCGACGACCGCGGGCGCCCGCGCGATCCTGGTGCCGACAGCGCGAACCCTTCCCGAAGAAGTGCACCGCGCGCGGCACGAAGCGACCGTGGCGCGAGACCTGGCCGAGGCCGTTCGGCTGGCGCTGGCGGGTGTGCCGTGACCGGCGCGCTGTTCGAGGGATCGTGGCCTTGACCGGCTCGATCCTCGTGCTGCGCGCACTGGGCCTCGGCGATCTGTTGACCGTGGTGCCCGCCCTGCGCGGATTGCGCGACGCCTTCCCGGACGACCGCGTGGTACTTGCCGCGCCGGAGTCCCTGTGCGATCTGGTCGATCTCGTCGACGCGGTCGACGAACTGCTGCCGACAGCGGGACTCGGTGCGCTCCGCTGGCCGGGAGCGCCGCCGAGGCTGGCGGTCAACCTGCACGGCAGCGGGCCGGAGAGCATCCGCGATCTGCTCGCGACAAATGCGGACATCCTGCTGAGCCATCGTCATCCGGATTTCCCCGACCTGCCCGGCCCCGAGTGGCGCGACGACATGCACGAGGTGGATCGCTGGTGCCGACTGCTGGAGTCCGCGCGGATCGACGCCGATCCCGCCGCGCTGCGGTTACCCGCGCCACGACAGCAAGCCCCCGAGTCGGACGTGGTCGTGATCCATCCCGGCGCGGCCTATCCCGCCCGTCGCTGGCCCGCCGAACGTTTCGCGCGCGTGGCTCGGGAACTCGGCGCAGACGGCCACCGGGTGGTGATCACCGGGACGCCCGCCGAGCTCCCCTTGGCGAGCTCGGTCGCCGAGCAAGCGGGCCTACCGCCCTCGGCGGTGTACGCCGGACGCACCGACCTCGCGCGACTCGCCGCGCTGGTGGCCGACGCGGCGCTGGTGGTGTGCGGCGACACCGGCGTGGGCCATCTCGCCACCGCCTTCGGCACACCGTCGGTCCTGCTGTTCGGCCCGACACCGCCGAACCGGTGGGGGCCGCCGCTCACCGCGAAAGATCATGTGGCGCTATGGGCCGGGGACATCGGCGATCCGCACGCCGACCGCCCGGACCCCGGACTGCTCATGCTGCGACCCGAACAGGTGCTCGCGGCCGCGGCCGGATTGCTCGGAGAGAAGGTGCGCCATGGGTAGTCGCGTCGGAGTCGTCGGCGCCGGGTACGTGGGACTCACCAGTGCCGCGTGCCTAGCGCATCTGGGACATCACGTGGTCTGCGTCGACAACGACGAGTCCAAGATCGCGGCGCTGCGCGCGGGGACGGTCTCGATCGTCGAGCCCGACCTGCCCGAACTGGTGCGGGAGGGGCTCGCAGAGAACCGGCTCTTCTTCACCTCGGATCCGGGGGCGCTGCACGAATGCGAAGTGGTCCTGCTGTGCCTACCGACTCCCATGGGCACCGCCGGTACGGCCGACCTCGGCGTGGTCGAGGACGCGCTCGAGACCCTGACCGCGGTCCTGCCGCCGGATTGCGTGCTCGTCACCAAGTCCACCGTTCCGGTGGGGACGGCGGCTCGGATTCCGGCGCTGTTCGGTCTGCCCGCGGTTGTCAGCAATCCCGAATTCCTCCGTGAGGGCCACGCGGTGCACGACTTCCTGCATCCCGACCGCGTCCTCATCGGTGTGGAGGAGCGGGACCGCGAATCGGCCGACCGTGTCGCGGCGCTGTACGCCGGAACGGACGCGCCGGTGCTGCGATCGGATACGGCCAGCGCGGAACTCGCCAAGTACGCGAGCAACGCGTTTCTCGCGGTCAAGCTCTCGTTCGTGAACACGCTCGCCGAACTGTGCGAGCGGGTCGGCGCCGACATCACCAAGGTCACCGACGCGATGGGCATGGACGACCGGATCGGTCCGGCGTTCCTCGCGCCTGGTCCCGGCTGGGGCGGCTCGTGCCTGCCCAAGGACACACGCGCGCTCCTGCGGGCCGCGGAGGCAGCGGGCGTGGACTTCGCCGTGGTCCGGGACGCGTTGCGCGCCAACGACCATCAGCACGCGATGGTGATGCGCAAGATCCGCCGCGCGGTCACCGGTGCCGTCGACGGCTCGCTGTCGGGGACCCGGATCGGCGTGCTCGGCCTCGCGTTCAAGGCCGGGACGGGAGACCTGCGTGATTCCCCCGCCGTCGCGATCGCGCGGCAACTGTCCCATCACGACGCCGCGGTCACCGCCTACGACCCGTGTGTGCCTCGGTCGGTCGCCGCCGACCTCGACGGCATTCGCGTGGTGGACGATCCGTACCTGGTGGCGAAACGCGCCGGTGCGATCGTCATCCTCACCGAGTGGCCCGAATTCCGTTCGCTCGACTGGACCAGGCTCGCCGCCGATGTCGACCGTGCCGTGATCGTGGATACCCGAAATCTGCTCGACGAACGTTTGCTGAGCGGCACCGGCTTCGTCTTGCTCGGCACCGGCACCGCCGCGGCTTCCGCAGACGGACCGACGTGAACGGTGCCTCGGCGGGCCAATTGTCCAGGCGGCCAAGAACTTCGGCTCATCTACCGGGCTGTCGCTGGGGGAAGCGCAAGCGCGGGATCTCGTGGACGATTCCTGCCTGTAGGTCCCGTCGATTTCCATGCGGCGCGACGTAGCGGCTTCCGGCCCCGGCCGCGTGCAGTCCAGCGACCGGGTACCCGAGGCTAGTTTCGGGGAGGTAGCCCGTCCCGGGACGGATTCACCTGCGGGCGATACACCTCGTCGAACACTGCGAGCTGGGGAGCGGACAGGATGGCGCGGGCCTCGTCCAGCAGCACCTCTCCCTGCTGCACGTGCCGTGGCCACTGGCATGCGTGTGACTTCTCGAGGTGGGCTCTGCCCTTGTCGAGATCCGCTGGGAGGCCGTCTGTTCCGACGAGGTAGGCGAGGCCGAGTTCGAAGTGGGCGTTGCCCTGCGCGAATCGGTCGTCGTCGTAGGCGAGGGAGGAGCCGAACAGGAGGTCGTCGATGAGGTCCTCGGCCTCGGTGTGGCCGAAATCCACTGCGACACTGAGCAGTTTGTAGGCCAGTTCGTCCAGGCAGTCCGCGTCGTCGTCCGTCGAGTCGAACGAGAGCAGGTCCTCGAGTGCGCCGCTCCGGGCCGCCGCCACGTACTGCTGGAAGGACGGGGAGGAGCCGGGGCCCGGGCTCACGAGATATCCGTCCTGGAAATGGTTGCCGAACGCCGATTCGCCGTCGCGAGCTGTCATGTCCAGGCACTGTAGGGTCGGGCACCGACAATCTGCTGCGCTGTTCGGCTCGCTGCCAGTCGACAATGCTTTGCCCGCCACAACTTTTGGAAGCTGGTCTGACGGTGAACTCGGTTCGAGGCGCCGCCCCGCCATTCCCAGCATGGCACGGCGGTAATTCACCGATGTCGATCGACGTCCGGGGGTGTCTAGGCGCGCAGCAGCAAGTACGCGGCGACTACCGAGCCGATGACGGCGCCGCCGTAGCAGACCGCGATGATCAACGCGCTGAACCGCTCGAGCCGCAAGCCGTGTGTCAGCGTGTACCGGAAGCGGTGTGCCCAATGGAACAGAGCCAGCGCGCAGAGGCCGAAAAGGACCAGCCGGGTGACGGGATGACGCAACACCGAGAGCAGGTCTGCGTGGTCCGGCGCGGGCAGCCAGTCCAGGGGAAAGGCGAGGCCGAACAGGAACAGCAGCACCGGCACGAGCAGCGCGGCGGCCATCCCGCCGGCGCTGAACAGCAACCACGCCAACGGTTCCGGGGATCTTCTGTTCGTCATCGCAGCACCACCCACAGCACGATCGCCGTCAGCAGACCCCACAGCAGATAGTGCGCCCCAACGATCGCGGCCGGTGCGACGCGCCGGTTCCGAACCCGCACGACCATCGCCTTGGGCGCGAGGCCGAACCAGGTGACCGTGTGCAGTAGCACGAACAGCAGGGCGATCGTGTTCAGCGCGACCACCCACCCTCCGGAGCTCCAGCTCAGAAACCGTTGATACTCCGCGCTTCCCGAACTGACCGCGTGGACGAGGAGCAGCAGATACACCACGAACCAGGCGACGAACACGCTGCTGAGTTCGCGCAGAACGAAGAGCAGGTACGAGCGGCGTCGCACCCACCAGAACGTGGGGACCGGCTTTCGGTACAACTGCGGCGCCGTGGTCATCGGGCCCGCCAAGGCATGAGGAGATCGCGCAGCGATTGCGTGGCCGCGGTCAGTTTGTAGCGTTGGATCGCCCCGGCCGGGTCGACCCCCTTGGGGCAGGCAGTGCTGCACTCGCCGACCAAGGTGCAGGACCATACTCCCTCCGGAGAAGAGAGCACGTCCCGCCGATCCGCGGCTCCCTCGTCACGCGAGTCGAGGTTGTAGCGCTGGGCCAGCGCGATCGCCGCCGGACCGAGGAACTCGGGCTCGAGCGCGTAGACGGGACAGGCCGAGTAGCAGAGCATGCAGTTGATACACATGCTGTATTTGCTGTAATCGTCCATTTCGGACGGTGTTTGCAGGTACTCGCCGTCCTCGGGCGGCCGGTGTTCCTCCCTGATCAGCCATGGCTCTACCGCCGTCAGCTTCTGCATGAAGTCGCTGATCTCCACGACGAGATCCCGGATCACCGGGAAGTTGCGCAATGGCTCGACCCGCACGGGCCCGGGCGCGTAGTCGGTGAGGAAAGTGGCGCAACTCAGCTGTGGCTCGCCGTTGACGGTCATGCCGCAACTACCGCAGATGCCCATCCGGCACGACCACCGGTACGACACCGTCCCGTCGAGGTCGTCCTTGATGTAGTTGAGGCCGTCGAGCACCGTCCATTCCTTGCGCAGCGGAACCTCGTACGACTGCGGGACCGGTTCGTCGTCTCGATCCGGTCGGTAGCGCGCGACCTGCAGGGTTATCCGGTCCGCCATCGCCATCACCTCCCATATACGCGTTCGGCCGGAGGCCAGCGGGTAATCGTCACCGGCAGGTACGAGACGCGGCCAGGACCGTCCGGCTGCCGATGGATCAGCGAATGGGCCAGGAATCGCTGGTCGTCCCTGGCGGGGAAATCGGTCCGTTGGTGCGCGCCACGGGATTCCTCCCGCGCCAGCGCGCATGCGACGATGCATTCCGCCACGTCGAGCATGCAGGACAGCTCCAGCATCGCCACCAGTTCGGTGTTGAACGCCCGGCTGTGGTCGTCGAGGTGCGCGCTGCCGAACCGTTCGCGAAGCTCGCGCACCTTGTCGGCCGCCGCGGTGAGGGAGGCGCCGTCCCGGTAGATCCCGGCACCGGTCTCCAGCGTCTCTTGCATCTCGGTGCGGATTTGGGCGATGCGTTCGGATCCCTCGGCATGCTGGGCCAGTCGCTGTTCCAGCCGGTCCTGTTCGGTGCGTCCGCGCGCCACGACCGCCGGTGTCTCGCGGGTCTTGGCGGAGCTCGCGTACTCGGCGGCGGCGTGACCGGCTCGCGCGCCGAAGACCAGCAACTCGGGCAGGGAATTCGACCCGAGCCGATTGGCGCCGTTGATGCTGACGCAGGCGGTCTCACCTACGGCGTACAAGCCGTCCAGGGGTGTCGCGCCGTGGATGTCGGTATGGATGCCGCCCATCATGTAATGGACGACCGGGCGAACCGGGATCAGCTCCCGGACCGGATCGATGTTCTGGTACTTCGAGCACAGCTCGCGCACGAACGGCAGTTTCGTGTCGATGAGAGCCGCGCCGAGGTGGCGTAGGTCGAGGTGGACGACGTGTCCGTACGGCGTGCCGATGGTCCGGCCCTTGTCCAGCTCGTGCACGAAGGCCTGCGACAGCCGGTCACGCGGCCCGAGTTCCATGCTTCGCATCACCGGCTTCGGTGCGGGCGTCCCGAGGTCGTAATCCTGCAGGTAGCGGTAACCGTCCTTGTTGAGCAGCCAGCCGCCCTCCGCGCGCGCCGCTTCGGTGATCAAGATGCCCGTGAATGGAAGCCCGGTCGGGTGGTACTGGACGAACTCCATGTCCTTGAGCGGCGCTCCCGCCCGGTAGGCCAAGGCCATACCGTCGCCGGTGTTGATATTGGCGTTGGTGGTGAACGGATACACCCGGCCGCAGCCGCCGGTGCACACGATGACAGCGCTGGCGAGAATGGTTTCGACGCGTCCGGTGGCCAGTTCGATGGCGACGATGCCGCACACCTTGCCCTCGTCGACGAGCAATGTCGTGGCGAACCACTCGTCGTACCTGACGATGTCTCGATACGACAGTGCGGTCTGGAACAGCGTGTGCAGCATGTGGAAGCCGGTCTTGTCGGCCGCGAACCAGGTGCGGTTGTTCGTCATGCCGCCGAACGCGCGTACCGCGATGCGCCCATCCGGCTTGCGGCTCCATGGACAGCCCCAATGTTCCAGCTGGAGCAGCTCGCGCGGTGCTTCCTGGACGAAGGCCTCGACAGCGTCTTGGTCACAGAGCCAATCGCTGCCGGAGACCGTGTCGTGTGCGTGCTCGTCGAGGCTGTCGCCGGGATCAGCGACAGCGGCCGCGCCACCCTCGGCGGAGACGGTGTGGCTGCGCATCGGATAGACCTTGGAAACGATCGCGATACTCAACCGGGGGTTGTCTTGCGCGATGGCGATGGCCGCACGCAGGCCCGCGCCGCCCCCGCCAACGATCACTACATCGTGCGAAGCGGTCATGGTGGCACCACCCGGGCGTCGTCGGTCAGGCCTCGAAGTCGGCGCTGTGCTCGTCCATCAGGACCTTGCCGTCGTGGCGGACGGTTTTGATCCGAACGCTGCCGTCGTGGAATTCGTGTCGAATCCTGCGGCAGCCGCAGTCGTAACGCAGGTCATCGATGACCAGGCCCGCGTCGTCGTTTTCCCGGTGGCGAGCCCCGCCCCGCAGTTTCCCGCATGGGGCGCGTTCGGTGCTGAACTGCTCGGTGGTGCTAAGCATCTCGGCCTCCCGGCTAACCGGTGGCACACCCTACTGATCGGTGTAGAAGACAAGCGTACGCGCATTGCCCCCGGGTCGGGCCTAGACGACCTTGGCGTCGATCAGCCGCTGCCAGATCTCGCCCTGGTCGATGACCTCGACGCCGAGTTTCTCCGCCTTGGCCAGCTTGCTCTCACCGACTCCCGCGCCGGTGACGAGCAGGTCGGTGTTCGCCGACACCGAGGACGCCACCGTCGCGCCCGCCTTCTCACACAGGCGTTGGAATGTCGGCCGGGCGACCTTTTCGCCGGAGCGCGGGTCGCTGATGGCGCCGGTGATCACCACCGCCTTGCCCGCCAGGGGCGCGCCCGCCGCGACGACCGGGGGCAGGTCCTCTTCGCGCACATCCAGACAGACACCCGCGGCGCGCAGCCGCTCCAATTCCGGGCGCAGGCGAGTGAGATGCTCGACCAGGGAGGCGGCGACCTTCGGTCCGATATCCTCCACCGCCACGAGCCGTTCCTCGCCCGCGTCGGCGACCTCCTCCAGGGAGCCGAATCCCGCTCGGGCCAGGCGCGCGGCGGTGCCATCGGAGGCCATCGGGATCGCCAGGCCGATCAGCGCGCGACGCAGGCCGACCTGGCGGCTGGCATCGATCGAGTCGATCATGCGCGCGGCCGAGACCTCGCCGATGCGGTCGAACTCGAGCAGACGCTCCTTGGTCAGCGTGTAGAAGTCCGCGGGACTCTCCAGAATGCCCGCCTCGGCCAGGCGTTCGATCCACACCGGTCCGATGGCGTCGATGTCGGCCGCCGCCCGCGACGCCCAATGGATCAGCCTGCGCACCGTCTGGGCGGGGCAGGAGGCGTTGGTGCAGAACAGTTCTCGGCTGTTGCCCTGTTCGGTCACCGGCTGCGCGCACGAGGGACAGGCGGTGGGCGGCACGATCTCGCGTTCCTCGCCCGTGCGCTTGGAGGCGTCGAGCACGCCCGCTACGAACGGGATCACGTCGCCCGCGCGGCGCACCAGTACGGTGTCACCGATTTTGATGTCGCGGGCGCGGATCACCTCTTGGTTTGCCAGCGTGGCTTTCGTGACTGTCGTGCCGCCCACGAACACCGGCTCCAGCCACGCGACCGGGACGATCTTGCCCGTCTTGCCGACGTCCCAGACCACCTCGGCCAGCAGCGTGGTCTTCTCCTCGGCGGCGAACTTGAACGCCAGCGCGCCGCGCGGGGAGTTCGACCGCGTCCCGGCCGCTGCGTAGGCATCGCGGTCGGCCAGTCGCAGCACCGCGCCGTCGAGGTCGTAGTCGAGTTCGTTGCGGCTTCGCTCGATCGCGGTGATCGCGGCTTGCGCCTGCTCGGCGTCGGCGCAGTGCCGCATCTGCGCGCCCATGATGCCCAGTGCCGCCAACCCCTCCACGAGGTCGACCGCGGCGGCGTCGGCGGGGGTGTCCAGGTCGAATCCGAAGAACTGCAAGCGCCGGCCGGCGACCGTGGCCGGGTCCTTCGCCCGCAATGTGCCCGCGGCGGCGTTGCGTGGATTGATCAGCGGCTTGTCCGGATGCGCGGTGTTGTAGGCGAGGAAGGTCGAACGCAGCATCACCGCCTCGCCACGAACCTCCACCCGCCCCGAGAGGCCGATCCGCTCGGGAACGCCGTCGACCAGCGCGCGAACCAGCATGGTGACGTCGTCGCCGGTGGTGCCATCACCCCGGGTCACGGCACGCACCAACCGCCCGTCCTCGAAGACAAGGGCCAGGGACAAGCCGTCGAGCTTCGGCATCACCACCACCGGCTGGCCGGGAAAACGTTCGAAGAACGCCGCGACCTGCTCCGGCTTGGTCGCCTTCTCGAGCGACAGCATCGGACGCGAGTGCCGCACCGGCGCGTGCAGCACCGCGGGCGCGCCGACCTGCTCCAGCGGATTCGGGTCGGGCGTGAGGTCGGGGTGCGCCCCGATCAGGGCACGAAGCTCGTCCTCGAGCGCGTCGTACTCGGCGTCCGCGACCAGCGGCGAGCCCTGGTAGTAGGCGTCGCGCAGCGCCACGATGCGGTCCGCGAGCTCTTGGATACGTTCACCGGTTTCCACAGCACGGGAGGCTACCGATACCCACCGACACTGCCGTCGAGGCGCTTCCGCCCGGCCTAGCTGAGCGTCTTCAATGCCGCCGCGTCGTACGGCTTCAGCTCGTCGATCCGCCCCGCCAGGACCTTGGACGCCCACTCCGGGTCCTGGAGCAGGGCGCGACCGACAGCGACCAAGTCGAATTCGTCGCGCTCCAGACGATCGAGGAGGTTGTCGAGGCTGCCGAGTTCGGCGCCCTGGCCCGTGAACGCACGGAGGAAATCGCCGTCGAGGCCGACCGAGCCGACGGTGATGGTGGGCTTGCCGGTGAGCTTCTTGGTCCAGCCGGCGAGGTTCAGGTCCGAGTCGTCGAATTCCGGGAGCCAGTAGCGACGGGTGGAGGCGTGGAAGGCGTCCACGCCTGCCGCGGCGAGCGGAGTCAGGATCGCCTCCAGCTCCCGCGGGGACTCGGCGAGTCGCGTGTCGTAGGCCTCCTGCTTCCACTGCGAGTAACGGAAGATCACCGGGAAGCCGGGCGAGACGGCGGCGCGAACCGCGGCGACGACCTCGGCCGCGAACTTCGTACGGCCCACGGGGTCACCGCCGTAGACATCCGCACGGCGGTTGGTGCGTCCCCACAAGAACTGGTCGAGGAGATAGCCGTGCGCACCGTGCAATTCGACGCCGTCGAAGCCGATGCGCTCGGCGTCGGCCGCGGCCTCGGCGAAGGCGCCGATGACGTCGTCCAGATCACCCTGGGTCATCGCCTTGCCACCCTCGGTGCCGTCGACACGAATACCGGAGGGGCCGACAGCGGGTGCGTCAGGGTAGGGCGCGTCGCCCTGGTTGCGGACCATGCCGATGTGCCACAGCTGCGGCACGATCTTGCCGCCCGCCGCGTGGACGTCCGCGGCGACCCGCGCCCACCCCGCCAACTGCTCCTCGCCGTGGAACCGCGGCACGCGATCGCTCTGCCCCGCCGACTCGTGGCCGATGTAGGTCCCCTCGGTGACGATCAGGCCCACGCCGGCGGCGGCGCGCCGGGCGTAGTACGAACGCACGTCGTCACCGGGAATGCCGCCGGGGGAGAACATGCGCGTCATCGGCGCCATCACGATGCGGTTCGGGACGGTCAGGCCGTTCAGCGTGACCGGCCGGGACAGGATCTCGGCCGTGCGGGAGGCCTTGGACGCGGTATCGATCAACTGGATGCTCCTAGTAGTTACTTGAGGAAGTCGATGGTTGAGAACTTCAAACAACGCAGCCACCGTAGAGCTAAGTATTTGAGATGGTCAAGTTTCTGCGGATAGGGTGGTTCGTATGGCAGAAGCTCCCCGCGTCGACACGGCCCAGCTCATGGAGCTGCTCTCGGTGTCGCTCGGCACCTACTACAGCGACTTCACAGCCGCGGCGGCGAGCGAGAACCTCACCGCGAGCCAGGCCAGGACGCTGAGCGTGCTGCGCCGGGGGCCCGTCGCGATGCGCGCCCTGGCCGAGACCATGGCCTGCGATGCCTCCAACGTGACCGGGATCATCAACCGGCTGGAGAAGCGTGGCCTCGTGCGCCGGGAGGCCAGCGCATCCGACCGGCGCGTCACCAATCTCGTCATCACGCCCGAGGGGTGGCAGGTGACCGAGACGATCCGGGCGAAAATGTGCGCCACCCGAGACGGCCTGGACAGGCTCAGCGACCAGGACCGAGACCGTCTGTGCGCACTGCTGGAACAGGTTTTCGTCGCCCGGCTCGCCACCCGGTCCGACTCGTCTACCTCGGTCGCCGGTCGATAGACGCCGCCGACTCCGGCTCCGCACCCTCGAGCAAACCACCCATTCCGGGTCGGCATCAGCGAATGACCTCCCACGGCAGGCGAGTTCGGTAGCGACTGAACTGTGCTCATCGCCGGGCCGGCGGTAGGACGAGGTCTGAACGGGCTCATTGAAAGTCGGCGCTGGGAAAGATGCGCCAGCAGATGGGCTTTCACTCGCTCCGCCACCTGTACGGGTCGCCCAGCCGGAGCACTGTCGAGGCTGTGGCACGCGGCCGTTGACGGACTGAAGACCGGACGTCCTGGCCAGCCGCCGGCCACGGGCCGTCCACCGATCAGTTCTTCCAGCTCTAATTCATGTTGACCGGCATCCATCTCATCCACGTCCTCATCGGACTCGCAGCGCTGCTCGCGATGCGCCGATCCCTGCGAGCAGGCACGGCCACGTTCCGGCAGTTCGACAGCGGGGCCTCCTACTGGCACCTCGTGGACCTGCTGTGGGTTGGTATCGATGCGTAATGACGGTGGTAGGCGCCAGGGCGGTGCCGCAGGATGGTTGTGCAGTGCTGGTGAGAGGAGAGCACGATTACCGGCGCCGGACTGAGGCGGAGGGTCCTCGTTCACGGATGCGGGCGCAGAGGGGGTAAGGGTCTTCGCGTCGGGCCGGGTTCAGGAGGTCGGCGAAGAATTCGGAAGCGGGTGCGGTGGTCACCGTGTGGCTGGGGGCGCGCCGTGGTGGATGGCGCGGTGGGTGAAGGTCGGGGAGGTGCCGGGGTTGAGGCGCGCGCCGGTCAGCTCGCTGGAGGGGAAGAACTGGGGAAAGCGTGCGTCCTGTTGGGAGACATCGACGAGGGTCTTCTCGATGACCAGGGAGTTGTACTGCTCGTAGGTGGTCTCGAGGGTGTTGGCGTTGAGGATCACCTCGTGGCCCCCGGAGCGCGCCGAGCGGGCCAGCCCGAGGATGCGCGAGTGCTCGGGGACCAGACATTCGGCGGCGATGGCGTTTTCGCTGATCGCCCAGATACCGGTGTCGGTATTGAGCACGAGGGATTGATTTCCCATGGCGTGGCCGGGGGTGGCGAGCAGGGCGATGCCGGGGCCGAGCAGCACGCTGCCGTCGAGCGGGAGGATCTTCTCCGGTGGGATGTCGACGAAGGTGGCGGGCTGATACCAGGGCCGCTGCAACGGGTGCAGATCCGCCATGGCGTCGAGCTCGTCGCGCTGGGCCAGCAGTCTGGCGTTGGCGAAGGCCGCTGTCACCGGGGCGTTCGGACTGATGTCGGCCTGTGGGCGCAGGGTGCCGAGCCACCGCCGGACGTCCTGGGTATGCAGATGGTCGAAGGCGAGATAATCCACCTCGGCCGGATCGACCCCGGCCGCACGGCAGGCCGAGAGCACATCGGTGTGTTCGCGCACGAACAGATTCCGCAGCCGACCGGGTGCGTAGCGATTGAGTTCGGCGAAATACGGTGTGTAGGCGTCGAGTTCGTGATCACTGGGCTCGAACAGCAGGGTGCGCGCGGTGCCGTCGGTCTCGGTCCAGCGCACGATGAGCATGCGGTTGACGATGGTGAGGAACGGTGTGGGGGTGACCGCCGCGCGGAAGAGCCCGTAGCTCGTCGGATAGGGCAGCGAGATCAGATCGTGGGTGCGCACCGAGTCCGGCGTCCCGGTGGCGGCGAATTCGCGGCGGAAATCCAGTGCGGCCGTGCGTGCGGCGCGCAGACGTGCGCCGAAGCCGCCGGGCGCGGTGAGCGCCTTGTCGAAGGTGTCGATGCGGACGAACGGCGCGGTGGTCGTCGGCCGCGGAATGGCGACCGGCTCGGTGGCGAGGCGTTCGGCGATGCTCATAGGAGCCTCCTGAGGAAAGGGGCGGTCCCGGCGTTCACAGGACGCGGGGCCGCATGCGGGCCGTGGTGAACAGGGGGGTCAGCGGTCGCAGCGGGAGCGGCGGCACCCAGCCGCCGTAGAGGTCGACGCGGTGCAGGCGCGCTTGGACGACGCGGCCGATACCCATCTGGTCGATCGGATCACGTTCGGAGCCTTGGACTTCCAGCGTGAAGTCCTCGACGCTGCGGACTTCGATCACCTTCTCCCGCGGGGTGAAGGCGATCAGCCAGGAGGGGAACAGTCCGGTCAGGCCGGTGACGTTACGGTGCGGGCGGGCCAGGATCGGCGGCGCGTCGGGCATGACCGCGCCGAGCCGCCCGCTCATGCCGAGCAGCTTGCGCCCGCGCCGGCTAGCGGTGGCCTGGATCTCGGAATCGCTCAGCGTCCAGGTGATTTCGCCGAGCTTCTTCGGATAGCCGAGCATCTCACGGCCGAGGATCAGGGCGACATCGTCGTCCAGGATCATCCAAGGGCAGTGGATTCCGGTGCCCTGCACGGTCTTGATGTGCACGAACAGTCCGGCTTCGTGATAGACCGAGCCGTAGTTGCAGTCCGGGAACCAGGCGGTGAACAGCTCCGCGCGGGCCGGTTCGGCCAGGCGCACCCCGGCGGGCAGCCACTGCTGCATGCGCGAGGGGTCGATTTCCACGGTGGCGGTGAAGTAGTGGGCGTCGCGGTAGAGGCTCTTGCGGGGATCCGCGAGTGTCAGCGCCCGGCGCAGATCCGATCCGAACGAACGGCCCACGGTGCGGGCCACGGGTTCCCAACCCATCTCATTTCACCTTCCGGTAGACGGTGCGCAGGATCGGGCCGACCAGACCGCGCGGGGTGTACTGGCCGCTCACGGTCTGCACCTTGGCGAAGACTCCTGGCACGACCCGTCGGCGACCGGCTGCCATGCCCGTGATCGCTTGCGTCGCAGCCTCTTCGGCGCTGATCCACAGCGGTGCCGGTACCAGCCGATCCAGGTTCGACACTCCCGCTGCCTCGGCGTATTCGGTGCGCACCGGGCCGGGGGCGAGCAGCGTGCACTGCAGGCCGGTTCCGGCCAGTTCGCCGTGCAGCGATTCGGCCAGGGTGTTGGCGAACGCCTTGGACGCGGCGTAGGTTGCGTTGTTCGGGCCGGGCTGGTTACCCGCCGTGGACCCGGTGATCAGGATCGCGCCCGCGCGCCGTTCCAGCATGCCCGGCAGGACCGCGAGGGTGAGGTCGTGCACCGCGACGGCATTCAATTCGACCTGTCGGCGTTCCCGGGCGGGATCGGCGCTCGCCAGTTCGCCGTAGCTGGCGAAACCGGCGTTGTTGCACAACACCGCGATCTCGCGGGCGGCGAGTTCGTCACCGAGCTTGGCGCGTTCGGCGCGATCGGACAGATCGACGGCGCGGATCTCCGCCGTGACCCCGTAATCGGCGGCCAGGCGATCGGCCAGCTCACGCAGCCGGTCTTCGCGGCGGGCGACCAGGATCAGCGAGTACCCGCGCCGGGCGAGACCTTCGGCCAAAGCGGCGCCGATGCCGGAGGAAGCTCCGGTGACGACGGCTCGGCTCGTCGGGGTGGGTGTGGGCAGGCTCATGGAAGCTCCTCGATGTTCAGAACTGGGTGAGAGCGCGGACGGTCATGGTGGCCCCGGCGGCGGCCAGGGTGCGCACCGCGCCCGGCCCGCGCAGCCGTTTCTCCCCGGCCGCGATGCCGCGGAAATTGGCGGCGTGCCAGGCGAGTTGGAGATAGGAGTTGACCGGATCCAGGCCACGGCCGGGGATCCGGGGCGCGCAGGGCAGCTCCCGCGAATCCCACGTGCCCGCCAGCAATTCGGCCGCGAGATCGGGCCGGACCGCGAAGGGACGGCCCAGCCCGATCACATCGACGGCGCTCTGGGCGAGCACCTCGTTCATGAAATCGAGAGTGCGGATGCCGCCGGTGAGCATGAGCGGCATACCCGAGCGGGCGCGCAGCTCCCGGGCGTAGCGCAGGAAGTACGCCTCGCGTTCGCGGGTGCTGTCCTGCACCACGCCGGTCATGGCGGGAGCCTCGTAGTTGCCGCCGGAGATCTCGAGCAGGTCGATGCCCGCGGACTCCAGTGCGAGCGCGACGTCGAGGGACTCGTTTTCCTCCAGTCCGCGGTGCTGGAAGTCGGCCGAGTTCAGCTTGACCGACAGGATCGCGTTGGGGCCGACGGCCTCTCGCACGTCCGCGACCACCTCGAGCAAAAGTCGGCGGCGGTTCTGCGGGCTGCCGCCATACTGGTCGGTGCGCTGGTTGGCGAGCGGGGACAGGAATTGCGAGAGCAGATAGCCGTGCGCGGCGTGCACCTGCACCCCCGCGAACCCGGCGGCCATGGCCAGTTCCGCGGTGCGGGCGTAGCGGCTGCGCAGATCGGCGATGTCGGAGATCGAGAGCGCCCGTGGCTTGCGCAGGTTGTAGCCGATCACCTGCGGGCGCAGCGCCGACGGTCCGACCGGACGTCGGTGCAGCGGACCGACCGCGACACGTCCGGGATGGTTGATCTGCATGACCATCACCGCGCCCTCGCGGGAGCCGGCGCGGGCCCAATTACGCACCGCCTCGAGGTGCCGGTCGTCTTCGAGGGTGACATTGCGCGGTTCGACGTAGGCGCGGCGGTCGATCATCACGTTGCCGGTGATGAGCAGGCCCGCGCCCCCGCGCCCCCAGGCGCTGTAGAGCCGGGTGAGGGTCTGGCTGGGCGCGCCGTCGATCTGGCCGAGCTGCTCGCTCATGGCGGCTTTGGCCAGACGGTTGGGCAGGGTCACCCCGCACGGCAACGGCAGTGGACTGCCGACGGCGACGAGGCGGGGCGAGCGGTTCTTGGGTGACACGAACGAGACTCCTAGGGTGGTGGCAGGTTTGGGATCAAGCGATGCGACGTGCGGCGGCGAAGATCGGACGCAACAGGGTGTGGTTCAGGGTGCTGGAGGGGTCCCACTGGGCGTCAGGGACATCGCTGTCGATCGTGTTGCCCCGCCGCCTCGACAGCATCGACCACAGAACAGAGAGCCGGGCCATCGCACGCACCATCAAGCGGCCGCGCACCACCTCCCAGCGCAGTTCCGGTCCGCCCGCCAGGATTTCGGCCGAGGGCTTCGACACAAGCGTGTAGAGGTCGCCGATCGGGGTGCGCACTCGCTGCTGTAACAGCGCCGCCTCGGCCAGCAGCCGGGAGGAGTTCATCAGCAGCATGCCCGCACCGGAACGCGGGGCGACGAGCCCGGCGAACCAGAGATTGGCCAGCCCGGGCGCGAAAGTGTGGGAGATGAGCCGCGGCTGGCCCTTCTCCCAGTCGAGCAGGCCCTCACGCAGAAACGGGAACGTCGTCTTGAATCCGGTCGCCCAGACGATGGTGTCGTACTCGCCGCTGGAGCCATCGGTGAAATGCACCGTAGGCCCGTCGAATCGCGCGATCTCCGGACGTACGGTGATGCGTCCGTGCTTGAGGAAGTACGGCAGCTGCTGGTTGACCACCAGGTCCTGATCGAAGATCCGGTGCTCGGGCTTGGCCAGCCCGAAACTATGGTAGCTGCCCATGCCGACGGCGACGATCAGCCGGAAGACGGCCTCCTGCACCAACTTCGGCACCGGCACCGACCCGACGTCGAATCGGCTGCTCGGCACGCCGAGGACATACTTGGGCACGAACCAGTAGCCGCGGCGCAGTGAGATCTCCGAGGTCCCGAACACGGTCGCGGCCTCGACCGCGAGGTCGCAGCCGGAGTTGCCGGCCCCGACCACCAGCACCCGCGAACCAGCCAGATCGGCGGGCCGCTTGTAGTTCTTGGAATGGATCTGCTTGCCGGTGAATTCGCCCGGATAGGACGGCACATTGATGTCCCAGTAGTGCCCGTTGGCCACCACGACACCGGCGTACTGCCGCACGACACCGTCGGCGAACTCCACCCGCCACCCGGCCAGGCCCGAATCATCCAGCGGCGCAACATCGGTCACCAAGGTGTTGAACTCGATCCGGCGGGTCAAACCGAATTCGGCCGCGAAGGCGCGCAGATAGTCGCGCATCTGCGCGGCGCTCGGGAAATCCGGGTAGTGGTCGGGCATCGGATAGTCCGGGTAGCCGGTGACGTCCTTGGCGCTGATCAGATACGTCGAGTCGTAGACCCCGTGCGACCAGTTGCCGCCGATCGAGCCGGTGGCCTCGATGTGGTCGTAGTCCAGACCCAGATCCGTGTACGCCTTCGCCACCGCGAGACCGGTGTATCCCGCCCCGATGATGCAGTACCGGCGCGTCATGAAGACCTCCTCGAAAGCTACAACCGCTGTAGCTACATTGAGTGTAGTATTTGCGTACGAAGAACGATCTGTCAAGACAGTGGCCTGCCACGAGGCAGCGATACCGAAGGAGGTGGGTGCGTGACCAGCGCCCCGGCACGACGCGGAAAGGCATACGCGCCCCGAATGCCCCTGGAGGAACGCCGCGCGCAACTGCTGGACGCGGTCCTGAAAATCATCGTCGAACAGGGTGTTCACAAGGTGTCGATGGACACCGTCGCCCGCGAGGTCGGCGTCACCCGCCCGGTGGTCTACAGCGTCTTCTCCGACAGCGACGACATGCTGCGCGCCTCACTCGATCGCGAGCAGGCTGCCGCGCTCGCCCAGGTGACGCCACTGATGAGCGCGGCGCTGGCCTCCGACGACCCGGCCGCCGCCTTGCTCGAATTTCTCGACGGCTTCCTCACCGAGATCCAGAAAGCCCCCGACCGATGGCGCGCCGCCTTCAGCCTCGTCGACAGCGCCACCCCGAAATTCCGCCGCCGTGTCGACAGACAACGCAAAGCCGCCACCGCGCTCCTGGAGGACTACCTGCGGCGCACACCCGTTCCACCCGGCACCGATGTCGAGATGACCGCCCGCGTCATCTTCGCTCTCGCCTGGGAGGCAGGCCGCCTGCTGCTGTCCGAACCCGAGATCTTCTCCCAGCGCCGCATGCTCGGCTTCGCCCGAACGGTCATCGCCGAACAATTCGACGTTCCCGCACAGCCCGACTGACGCGAACTTCCTTCGAACGCGCGAGCACGGCCGATTCGCCGCGCTCTCGATCTGCGGCCGAAAGTCGAGTACCGCCTTCCGAGTCGAATCCGGCTCCGCGCAGCGGCGACACGATCCTGGATGCCGGGCGCAACAGGCGAGCGGTGCAAGCACTCGCAAACGAGCTCGACCTTCCCGGCCGATTCGCGGACTCGACGATCCCGCGGCCGCCGACGCGGCACTCGCGGGGGTCGACGTGGTCGGACACTGCGCGGAAACGTACTGTCCGTCGATCCGGGAATACCGACTAGTGCTACACGTGTTGAGGATCCTGGGTGAATCGTAGAAAAATCGTAGAAAGCAGGGGTGGACCCGAAAAATGCCCAGGTCAGCGGTGGTATAGGCTTTGTCGGTCATGAAGTCGGCTTTTTCGGGTCCGGTCACCGGTGCTGCGCCCCAGACGGTCTACCTCGATCATGCGGCGACCACACCGATGCTGCCTGCGGCGATCGAGGCGATGACGGCTGCCATGGCGCGGCCGGGGAACGCCTCGTCGGTGCACGGATCCGGGCGGGCCGCGCGCCGGTTGCTGGAGGAGGCGCGCGAGTCGATCGCCGCTGATCTGGGCGCCCGGCCGTCCGAGGTGATCTTCACCTCCGGCGGAACCGAGAGCGACAATCTCGCGGTCAAGGGCATCTACTGGGCGCGCAGGGACGCCGACCCGCGCCGCACCAGGATCATCGCCAGCTCGATCGAGCACCACGCGGTCATCGACACGGTGGAATGGCTCGAGCGGCACGAGGGCGCGCAGGCCACCTGGCTGCCGGTCGACGCCGACGGCGTGGTGTCGCCGCGCTCGCTGCGGGCGGCGCTGGCCGAGCACCCCGACGAGGTCGCCCTCGTCACCGTCATGTGGGCGAACAACGAGGTAGGCGCGATCCAGCCGATCGCCGAACTCGCCGCGGTGGCACAGGAATTCGGCGTTCCCATGCACAGCGACGCGATCCAGGCGGCGGCCCAGCTGCCCATCGATTTCGCCGCGAGCGGGCTGTCCGCGGCGAGTTTCGCCGGGCACAAGGTCGGCGGACCGCACGGTGTCGGCGTGCTGTTGCTCGGCAGGCAGGTCGGGTGTGTGCCGCTGTTGCACGGCGGCGGGCACGAGCGCGACCTGCGCTCCGGCACCTCGGATACCGCGGCCGCGGTCGGCCTTGCCACCGCGCTCGACGCCACGGTCGCCGAATTGCCCACGCGCACAGCCGAATTGATCGCCTTGCGGGACGCGCTCATCGCGGGCGTCACGGCGGCGGTGCCGCACGCCGTGCTCAACGGTCCGGTCGGCGCGCAGCGCTTGCCGGGCAACGCGCACTTCACGTTCCCCGGTTGCGAAGGCGATTCGCTGCTGATGCTGCTGGATGCGGCGGGGATCGAATGCTCGACCGGCTCCGCCTGCAACGCGGGCGTGGCCACGCCGAGTCACGTGCTGATCGCCATGGGTGTCGAACCATGGGTGGCGCGCGGCTCGTTGCGATTCTCCTTGGGGCACACGTCGACCCGCGCCGACGTGGACGCCCTCCTCGATGTCTTGCCCCAGGTGGTGGAGCGGGCCAGGGCCGCTGGTCTTGCCGGTGCGAAAGGTGGTGTGTGATGCGGGTACTCGCGGCGATGAGCGGTGGTGTCGATTCCGCCGTCGCGGCGGCGCGCGCCGTCGACGCCGGGCACGAGGTGGTCGGCGTGCACCTCGCGCTCTCGGCCACGCCCGGCACGCTGCGCACCGGTTCGCGCGGCTGCTGCTCGAAGGAAGACGCGGGTGATGCCCGCCGCGCGGCGGATGTGCTCGGAATCCCTTTCTATGTCTGGGATTTCGCGGACCGCTTCAAGGAAGACGTGATCGACGACTTCGTCGCGGCCTACGCGGCGGGCGAGACGCCCAACCCGTGCCTGCGCTGCAACGAGAAGATCAAGTTCTCGGCGCTGGCCGACCGCGCGGTGGCGCTCGGCTTCGACGCCGTCGTCACCGGCCACTACGCCCGGCTGGAGGACGGTGTGCTGCGCCGCGCGGTGGACGCGGACAAGGACCAGTCCTATGTCCTCGCCGTGCTCACCGCCGAGCAGCTGTCCCGCGCCATGTTCCCGGTGGGCGACACCCCGAAGCCGCAGATCAGGGCCGAGGCCGCCGAGCGTGGACTCGCGGTGGCGAACAAGCCCGACAGCCACGACATCTGCTTCATCCCCTCCGGTGACACTCGCGCCTTCCTCGGCGCGAAGATCGGCGTCCGGCCGGGCGCGGTCGTGGACGCCGACGGCCAGGTGCTCGCGAAGCACGAGGGCGTGCACGGCTTCACCATCGGCCAGCGCAAGGGCCTCGGGCTCGCGGGCCCCGCGGCCGACGGCAAGCCGCGCTACGTCACCGACATCGATCCCGACTCCGGCACCGTGCGCGTCGGCTCGGCCGAGGACCTGCGGGTCTGGACGGTGCGCGCCGAGCGGGCGATCTGGACCTCGGGCACGACGCCGGAGGGGCCGATCGAGTGCGTCGCGCAGGTGCGCGCGCACGGCGGCACCGCGCCCGCGGTCGCCGAGGCGGTGGGCGACGGGCTCGAGGTGCGGCTGCGCGAGCCGTTGACCGGCGTCGCGCGCGGACAGGCCGTCGTGCTGTACCGGCCCGACGCGGCGGGCGACGAGGTGATCGGCAGCGGGACCATCAGCGACACCTCGCGCGAGCCGCACTCGGCCGACGACGCGGCGCGCGTCGAGGCGCGGTAGAGGAGCCGATCGTCCGTCCTTATCGGTCGATGTACCCGTTGCAGTACCGGGGCGCGGTAGAGGAGCCGATCGGCCGACGTACCCACTGGCGCACCGGGGCGCGGTAGAAGTCGATCGCCTGTCCCGATCGGCCGTCGTACCCGCTGGCGCACCGGGGCGCGGTAGAGAAGTCGATCGTCCCTGATTGGCCGTCGTACCCGCTGGCGCACCGAGGTGCGGTAGAGAAGCTGATCGTCGTCTTGATCGGCCGTCGTACCCGCTGGCGCACCGAGGAGCAGGCCGCGAGTCCGACAGGCATACGCCATGATCGCCCCGGCTGCGGTGCGGGGTAATGTCACGATGCCGCGGCCGGGCGGACTGGGACGGATCTCGGCATCAGGCGTCGAGCCACCGGCGCACGCGGCGGCATCCATCACACATCGACATGGGTAGGACGTGGTGAGCGAAACCGGTACTGACGCTGCGGATTCCGCCGACCCCGGCGCGTCCGACCCGTTGCCCGGCGGTATCGCGACGGCCGTCGGCTCCTGGCCGGGCACCGATCCGCGCGAAGCCGCGAACACCGTGCTTGGGGAGCTGGCCGAGCTGACCCACCTGCCCGAGCTACCGGGCCGCGGTCTCGGATCCGACATGATCGGCCGCGTCTCGGCCCTGCTCGTGGACATGCGCTTCGACACCAGCACCCGCGGCTACCGGCTCGCCGCGCGTCCCGGCGCGGTCTCCCGCCGCGCCCGCGACCTGCTGCGCGCCGACCTGGACGCGCTCGAAGAGGCATGGGAGACAACGGGTTCGGCGGATACGGGACGCGTCGTCAAGGTGCAGGCCGCCGGTCCGCTCACGCTGGCCGCCGAGGTCGAGCTGCCCGGCGGGCACCGCGCGCTCACCGATTCCGGTGCGCTGCGCGATCTTTCGGAATCCCTCGCGGAGGGCCTTGCCCAGCACGTCGCCGAGGTCGGCAAACGGCTCGGCGCGCGGGTCGTGCTGCAACTCGACGAGCCGTCGCTGACCGACGTGCTGAACGGTTCGCTGCGCGGCGTCAGCGTGCTGGACACCGTGCGCGCGATGCCGGATCCGGAGGCGCTCGCGGTCCTCGACGCCGTCATCGAGGCGCAGGCCGCGCCGGTGCTGGTGCACAGCTGCGCCGGGCCGCCCGCGCTGGCCTTTCTGCGCCGCAGCCAGGCCGCCGCGGTCGGCTTCGACCTCGCGACGATCCACACCCGCGATCTCGACAGCATCGGCGAGACGCTCGACGCAGGTAAACGGCTGGTGCTCGGGCTGGTGCCAACCACCGACCCGGCGATCAGAGCCGCCGCGACGGCGACCACGCCGCAGGCACCGGTCACCTGGCGTGAGATAGCGGAACCGGGCGTGCGTCTCATCGATCGCCTCGGCTTTCCGCGCGCCACGCTCGCCGACCGCGTGCTCGTCGCACCGGCGTGCGGGCTCGCGGGCGCGCCGCTGTCCTGGGCCCGGCGCGCGCTGAATCTGGCGAACGAGGTGGCCCGCGCCTTCGCCGAGGACCCGGAGTCGCTGACCTTCTCCTGACCGGTCCGGACCCCGCGGCAGGGCTCGGACGTGCGGGAATGTGTCGGTGGCCTCGACTACTCTGCCTTTCGTGAGCGAGAGCGAGAGTGTGGCGATTCCGGCGACGGCAGAGCAGCGGGTGGAGTGGCAGCGGCTCGCGGACGAGGTTCGCGAACACCAGTTCCGCTACTACGTGCGCGACGCGCCGATCATCTCCGACGGCGAGTTCGACGAGCTGCTGCGGCGGCTGCAAGCCATGGAGGACGAGCATCCGGATCTACGGACGCCCGATTCGCCGACCCAGCTCGTCGGCGGCGGCTTCGCGACCGACTTCACCGCGGTCGACCATCTGGAGCGGATGCTCTCGCTGGACAACGTGTTCAGCTATGACGAACTGCGCACATGGGCCGCGCGGGTGGAGGCCGAGACCGGCCCGAACCTGCACTACCTGTGCGAGGTGAAGATCGACGGCGTCGCGCTCAACCTGGTCTACGAGAAGGGCAGGCTGGTGCGCGCCGCGACCCGTGGTGACGGCCGCACCGGGGAGGACGTCACGCTCAACGCGCGCACCATCGACGACATCCCGGTCGAGCTGGCCGCCGCAGACGAGTTCCCGATTCCCGACCTGCTCGAGGTGCGCGGCGAGGTGTACATGCGGTTGGCGGACTTCGAGACCCTCAACGCGTCCATCGTCGCCGAGGGCAAGCCGCCCTACGCCAACCCGCGCAACACCGCGGCCGGTTCGCTGCGGCAGAAGGACCCGTCGGTCACCGCGCGCAGGCGGCTGCGGATGATCTGTCACGGTTTCGGCCGCATCGAGGGCTACATGCCGTCCTCGCAGTACGAGGCGTACCGCGCGCTGGCCGCCTGGGGCCTGCCGGTCTCCGAGCACACCCGGCGGGTGCAGGGCGTCGAGGCGGTGATCGAGCGGGTGGCCTACTGGGGCGAGCACCGCCACGACATCGAGCACGAGATCGACGGCCAAGTCATCAAGATCGACGAGACGTCGCTGCAACGTCGCCTCGGTTCCACCTCGCGCGCGCCGCGCTGGGCGATCGCCTACAAGTACCCGCCCGAGGAGGCCACCACCAAGCTGCGCGACATCCAGGTCAACGTGGGACGCACCGGCCGCGTCACGCCGTTCGCGGTGATGGAGCCCGTGTCCGTCGCGGGCTCGACTGTCGCGATGGCGACGCTGCACAACGCGTCGGAGGTCAAGCGCAAGGGCGTGCTCATCGGCGACACCGTCACGATCCGCAAGGCGGGCGACGTGATTCCCGAGGTGCTCGGCCCGGTGGTGGACGCGCGCACCGGCGAGGAGCGCGAGTTCGTCATGCCGACGCACTGTCCGGAGTGCGGCACCGAGCTCGCGCCGGAGAAGGAGGGCGACGCCGACATCCGCTGCCCGAACCAGCGTTCCTGTCCCGCGCAGCTGCGGGAGCGGGTGTATCACGTGGCCAGCCGCAACGCCTTCGACATCGAGGCGCTCGGCTACGAGGCCGCCGTCGACCTGCTGAAGTCCGGCGCCATCGCCGACGAGGGCGATCTGTTCGACCTCGACGAGCCGCGCCTGCTCACCACCTCGCTGTTCGCCAACAAGAGCGGCACCCTCTCGGCGAATGGCAAACGGCTGCTGGACAATCTGGACTCCGCCAAGGACCGTCCGCTGTGGCGGGTGCTCGTCGGCCTGTCGATTCGGCACGTCGGCCCCACCGCGGCCAGGGCGCTGGCCGCCGAGTTCGGCAGCATGGAGCGGATCGAGTCGGCCACGGCCGAGGAACTCGGCGCCGCCGACGGCGTCGGCCCGACCATCGCCGCGGCGGCGGCCGAATGGTTCACCGTCGACTGGCACCGGGCGATCGTCGACAAGTGGCGCGCGGCCGGTGTGCGGATGGAGGACGAACGCGACGAGTCGATCGAGCGCACGCTGGAGGGCCTCTCGATCGTCGTCACCGGTTCGCTGCAAGGCTTTTCGCGCGACGGCGCCAAGGAGGCCATTCTGATGCGCGGCGGTAAGGCGGCGGGTTCGGTCTCCAAGAAGACGGCGTTCGTGGTGATCGGCGAGTCGCCCGGTTCGAAGGCGGCCAAGGCCGAGGAGCTCGGTGTGCCGATTCTGGACGAGGACGGATTCCGATTGCTGTTGGCGGGTGGGCCGGAGGCGGTGACACCGGCGGCGTCCGGCGCCGAGGGAAACGTCGAGGAGTAGGCCCCGCGGCGGTCGGCATGTGCGCCGTCTGCGAACGGCACTTGACCTGAACCTTGCTTCAGGTATGACGATCGGTGGGTAGGCGTACCTCCGCATTCGCTCCATGCGCGGCTACCTCGGCAGTCGCTCCGGCCATGCGACGGCGTATCTCCGCAGTCGCTCCGAGCGTGCGCGGCGTACCTCCGTAGTCGCTTCGGCCGTGGGTGGTCTTCGGAGGGATCGAGTCCGACAGCGCCTACCAGGCAACTAGGAGGAGGTCATCATGACTCACCGTCCCACCGCCCTCATCACCGGCGCGTCCGCCGGGCTCGGCCGCGCGCTGGCACGCGCGTTGACCGGGCGCGGCTGGCGGGTGATCGGCACCGCCCGTCGTGGTGATCGGCTCGACGAGGTCCGCGCCGAGCTCGGCGTCGCATTCGTCGCCGTCACCGGCGATGTCACCGATCCGGCGCACCGCGCGCGGCTGGCCGAAATCGCCGATGGCGCCGGACCTCTCGACCTCGTGGTGAACAACGCCAGCAGGCTCGGCCCGAGCCCGCTGCCGCGGCTGGCCGACTACCCGCTCGACGAGCTCGAGGCCGTGTATCGCACGAACGTGGTGGCGCCGCTGGCCGTTCTGCAAGCCACGCTGCCCCTGCTCGGTCCCGGCGGGGTGATCGTCGACATCAGCTCCGATGCCGCCGTGGAGCCGTATCCGGGATGGGGTGGGTACGGTTCGGCCAAGGCGGCGCTGGACCAGCTCACCGCGATCCTCGCGGCCGAGCATCCGGAGCTGGCCGTCTACTCCTTCGATCCGGGCGATATGCGCACCGAGATGCATCAGGCCGCGTTCCCCGGCGAGGACATCTCCGATCGGCCGGAGCCGGAGAGCGTCGTGCCCGCGCTGCTGCGGCTCCTCGACGAACGCCCGAGGAACGGCCGTTACACCGCGGCGGATTTCGCGGTGGCGCGATGAGTGGCGGGGCGTCGCGCCGATCTGCGAAAGGCATCGTGCCGTCCGCGCGGCACCGCTCGTTGTCGAAGCACGGAAACATCCGGGCGGCAACGCCTTTCGCCGCGTGGGCGCGGACCTTCGAACTGCCGGATCGGCGCAATGCCGATGCACCGCCGGAGGCGCGTGGGTTGGCGCGGGACGAAGTCCGGCTGTTGGTCGCGGGAGACCGGTCGACGCACGCGCGGTTCCGCGAACTGCCGCGGTATCTGCGACCGGGCGACCTAGTGGTGGTGAACAACTCGGCTACGACCTCGGCGGCGGTCGACGGCACACTCGCCGATCTGCCGATCACCCTGCACTTCGCCACCTGGTTGGACGACGGCGGTTGGGTGGTCGAGGCGCGCACCCGCGAGCGCACCCCGCTGCACGACGGCGAACTGCGTGCGGGCGCTGTGCTCGAGCTGGCGGGCGGAGCGCGCGCGACGCTGCGCGAGCCCTGGTTGCCGGGGGCGCGCAGGTTGTGGATCGCCGACGTCACCGTGGATCCGCGGGTTCTCATGAGGGAGCACGGACGACCGATCACCTACTCCTACGTGCCGCGGCGATGGTCGCCGTCGTACTACACCACGGTGTTCGGACGGATTCCGGGCAGCGCGGAAATGCCCAGCGCCGCAAGGCCCTTCACACACGACGTGGTGCTGGATCTGGTGAGCTCGGGTGTCTCCCTCGCGCCGATCACGCTGCACACCGGCGTCTCGTCACCGGAAGCCGGGGAGCCGCCGAGCCCGGAGCGTTTGGCGGTGCCCGCCGCGACGGCCCGGCTGGTGAACGACACCAAAGGCGCGGGCGGGCGGATCGTCGCGGTCGGCACCACGGTCACCAGGGCCCTCGAATCCGCCGCCGACAAGGATGGTCGGTTACGGCCCGTGAGCGGGTGGACCGAACTGGTGCTCGGCGCGGACCACCCCGCCCGCGTGGTCGACGGGCTGATCACCGGCTGGCACGCCCCCGGCGCCTCCCACCTCGATCTGCTCGTCGCGGTCGCGGGGGAGACCACCGTGCGCCGCGCCTACGCCGAGGCGCTCGACACCGGCTACCTGTGGCACGAATTCGGCGACAGCGCACTGCTTTTCCGCGGCGACGACCGCGACTAGGTCGTACCTCCGCGTTCGCGTGGGCGCCGACCTTCGAACTGCCGGATCGCGCGATACCGATTCACCGCCGGGTGCGCGGGTTGGCTCGGGACGAAGTCCGGCCGCCTGGTCAGGGACCAGCGGGTCGCGGGTCTGGTGGACGAACGCCACCGGCGCGCCGTCCAGCCCACGGCCGTGCGCGGCTTACGGGGCGACTCCGTCCGGCTGCGCCCGTCGGGCGAGGTGAAACGTGCTGCGCCGCAAGACTGTCAATCCGAACGTCTTTCCGGCGGTGTGCTTGTCAGGCGGCCGTGACCAGCACGGTCGCGCTCTCCTGGCCCTCGATCTCGAAGCGCGCGCAGTGCCCGCCCGGATCGAGTTCGACGTGCCGACGGTTGACCCGGCGCGGGCCGGTGGTGTCGACGACGACCTTGGTACCGCTGGTCGAACACACCTTGGTCACCGCGGGGTACGCGGTGTAGGTCGCGCTGCCGCTCTGACACAGATTGGTGGCGTTGTTCAGGAACACCCGCGCGGTACCGTCCTGGCACGGCGCCTCCGCGATCGCCGTCTGCGGCACCGCGACCACCGCTCCCGCGGCGACCGCCCCGATCACCGCACCGCGGATCACGAGCCGACGAAGTATCCGTGTCATCGCTGCACCTCATCCCTGGGAGACGTTCCGACAGCCACGCCCCGCACAGGACCTAGCGCCAGCATGCTAACCCCGATCGGCCGACCTGTCCCCCCGTCCGTCAGCTGTCGGCCGCCGGTTTTTCGGGAAGAGGATGTCGTCGACCGCGACGGCGGTGTCGGCGAAGTGCAGCGGAATGAGTTCGCCAGGACGGAATTTGCGCACGTTGGCATAGCCGACGGGAGTGGGCTCGGTATGTTCGTAGATCAGTTCCCTTGTGACGACCCAATACACCGGATACCCGCCCCGGCTGTAAAGGTTGGCCTTGATAGTGAGGTCTGGCACGACCGTCTCGTCGGAAACCTCGACGACCAGCGGGATATCGTCCGGGGCCCACACCGAGATCTTCCGCCCGACGACACCGATCGGCTCGGAATCGAGCCGTCGGACCCAGCAGTCCGGGTCGGGAAGAGAATCCTCGGTCGGCAGCGTTGTTCCGCTGACCTCGAACCCGTCCGACTCCAATGCCAGTCCGACGCGGAATACGGCTGGCCCGTGCCAGTCTCCGATGACCACCGACCAGACCTCCCCCTCCACGAGTTCGACCCGATGGTCGAACGCGCCCGCTTGCCACGCGCGCAAGAACTCGTCGCGGCTCCAGCGGTAGGCGATCGAGGCCTCGGTCATGAAGCCAAGCCTACCGTGCCGTGCTCGAGGTGAGGGCGGAAGCGCGTCGCATCGGGCCAGGTAGCGGTGAGGAAATCGAACTTATCCACAACTACGGACTCGGCGGGCGCCGTGTGCTGGTTCGTGCACCGACGCGGGTTGGTGTCGCCTCGAGGTGGGTGGGACGGAAGTATGGCGGCATGCTGCGGAGTTTTCAGGTGACCAACCACAGATCGCTGGCCGAACGGCAGGAGTTGCGGCTGACCAAGGGGAGCGGGCCGGTGGCGGTGCCGGTGACCGCGGTGCACGGCGGGACGGCGGCGGGGAAGACGAGCCTGGTCGACGCGCTCGGGCACATGCGCGACGCGGTGCTGCGCTCGGTCACGGGGTGGGATCCCTACGCGGGCCCGGTTCGCGCGCCGCACTTGGGTTTTCCGGATCGGCCGTCGGAGTTCGTCGCGGGGTTCGTCGCGGAGGGCTGCCCGTTCACCTACGGCTTCCGGTTGGACAACGCCGAGGTGACGGCCGAATGGTTGTACAGCCATCCGCGCTCGCGCAAGCGAATCGTATTCGAGCGCAACGGCGAACAGATCAAGATCGGGCCCATGTTCGAGGCCGCCCGCTACGGCATCGCCGCGCTGGTGCCGCTGGTGCGCCCGAACGCGTTGCTGCTCAGCCTCGCCGGGCAGATGTACGCCGAGGCGCTGGTCCCCGCCTACCGCTGGTTCTCCTCGATGCTGGAGGTACAGCGCGGCGCCGCCGAGCCGAACGAGATCGCGCACCGGTTGGGCGGCCACATCTCTCGCTCCCCGGACAACGCGGCCCGACTGCTGCTGTTGCTGCGCGCCGCCGAACTGGGCATCACGGATCTGCTGATCGCCGAGAACGACCCGCTCTACGCCGACTACCTGCGCGAACTCGACGCCGATATCGAGGGCGCCGCCAAACAGGTCGAGCTGTGCGCCACCTCGCCCGCGCACGCCGACCGACTACTACAGGACACCGGGCTCACACCGCTGCTGCTGGAACGGGAGCTGACCAACCTGCGCGCCGCCCGCGACGCGCTCTACACCCGCATGGTGGGTCGGCGCGGGGTCGGCCTGAGCCTCGTGCACGCGGGCATCGACGCCCCGTTCGACATCACCGACGAATCCGCCGCGACCCTCTCGCTGCTGCGCCTGCTGCCCACCATGCTCGACGCGCTCGACAACGGCCGGGTACTCGCGGTCGACGACATCGGCGCGCACCTGCCCGCCGAACAGGCCGACCGGCTGATCCAGCTGTTCCAGAACCCGGAGACCAATGCCCATGGCGCCCAACTCGTTTTCACCACCGACAACCGCTCGCTGATCGACCGGGGCAACGGGCGTTCGCAACGCACCCGCACGGCGGTCTGGCAGGTCCGGCGCACGGAGCGCGGGACGAGCGAGCTGGCCGCGCTCTGACCCCACCGTTGCCCCATACGATGGACCCATGCTGGAACTCGCAATGCTGGTGATCATGGTCACCCTGCTCGTCGCGCTGCTGGTGTCCTACCGCCGGGGGCGAAAGGGCTTCCAGCTGGCCGAACCGGAATCCGGCACCCTGTACGTGACCGGCGTGAGCCCGCGCCCGGACGCCGTGGGCGAGCAATACGTCACGATCACCGGCAACCTGACCGGCCCCTCGGTACCGGGGACCGTGGTCTACGGACGCTTCGCCTGGGACGTGAACCAGTGGCCCGCGATCGGCGACTACATCCCCGTGGTGTACCCGCCGGGCAAGCCGGACCGGTGGCAGATCCAGCACCCCGGCGGCCGTCCGAGCCTGGGTTCCTGAACTGGTCGGATGTCTAGGTCGCGCGCGGCGGTGGCAGGATGCCGGTATGGGCGCGAGCGAGCTGGTCATCCGGACGGCGATCCCGGAGGAATACGCCGCGGTCGGTGAGCTGACCGTCGACGTGTACGTGGGCGAGGGCTATGTCCGGCCGGGCAGTCCGTACGTCGCCGAGCTGGCCGACACCGAACGCAGGGCCGCCGCCGCTGCGGAGGTGTTGGTCGCCGTGCACGACGACCGCTTGATCGGCTCGCTCACCGTCGCCCGCTACGGCACCCCTTATGCGGAGATCGCGCGGCCCGGCGAACTGGAGTTCCGCATGCTCGCGGTCGCCAAGCGGGCCCGCGGGCTCGGTGCGGGAACGGCGTTGGTGCGCACCGTGATAGAGATGGCGAGCGTGCAAAAGTGCGAGGCGGTCGCGCTGACCACCATGTCCGCGATGGTCGACGCCCGCCGCATCTACGACCGCTTCGGTTTCGTCGCCGTGCCGGAACGGGATTGGACGACGCAGGCGGGCGAGCTGCTCACCGTGCTGCGGCTACCGCTACCTCCACGCTGACACCGTTCGCGCGAATCCGACTGCGCGCCAAGAGCAGTTCCCTCCGGCGCGGTTCGGGTTCAGCCGAGCACGGTCGCGACGATTCCGGCCAGGTAGCCGAGCCGCGCCACCTCCGACGGCCGGAAGTCCGGGCCGCCCGGCCTGCCGAGCAGCAGCACCTTGCCGGTGTTGCCCAGCGGCGCCGCCGCCAGCTTGGTGTCCATGTCGCGCCAGATCTGCGGCACCCACTCGGCCTCCGGATCGAGCACCGCGGGCTTCTCCAGCGGCATCCACGGCGCCGAACCGGCCTGGGTCTGCGGCGCGCTCTGGCTGCCGACGAGCCGATAGGCGCCGTGCGGGCCCAGATCGATCACCGTGCTCCAGCCGACGCGCAGCACCCGGGGGACGCCGTCGACGAGCACTTGCAGCCGGTCGTCGCGGGCGCTGGCCACTTGGTCGATGAGCTCGAGCTCGCGGTGCGTGTCCAGCACGCCCGAATAGGGGCGGATCGAGTCCACGTGCACGTCGCCGATCGATTCCGCCGCGGTGATGAGCGTGTCCGGGAGCGCGTTGGGTGGAACTTCCACGACGAGATCGTCCACGGCGAAGCCTGCCCCTCGTTCGACCACATCCAGCGAGAGGATGTCGGCGCCGACGGAACCCAATGCGAGCGCGAGTGCGCCGAGGCTTCCCGGGCGATCCGGAAGTTGCACGCGGAGCAGGTATGACACGCGCGTTCCTTTCCTCTGGCCGGCCGAGCCTGGTGGTCGGATACCCGGGTCAGGCAATACTTACACCCCTTGCGGCCTGTTATCGACTCGAAGCGCTGCCAGTGACGAACGCCACGCGGCAATTTCGCGCCATCTCGGCGTGTCGCTCTAGATGCCGTGGTGTGTCGTCGCGGTTCTTGCTCTCGGACGGGCGGTGCGTCGCGCGGCGTAGTGTTTGTCTGTCCACCGCAGCCCCGGCAGCGACCGGGTGGGCGGAGCGATCCCGGTCGCGGACTAACATCTGCCGTGCACGATGTGAGCCGAGCGCCAGCGCGGTCGTCGTGCACGGCCACCCATGCACAACCATGCCGAAAGGGGTCCCGCGGTGCCCGCCATCTCCCGCGACGAGGTCGCACACCTCGCCCGGCTGTCCCGGCTCGCGCTGACCGACGCCGAACTGGATCAGTTCGCCGGTCAGCTGGATTCGATCCTGAGCCACGTGCGGACCATCTCCGAGGTCGCCGCCGCCGACGTCCCGGCCACAGCCTCGCCGAATCCGGTGACCAACGTGACGCGCCCCGACGAACTCGTGCCCGGCCTGACGCCGCACGAGGCGCTGGCGGCCGCACCGGCGGTCGAGGAGCAGCGGTTCATGGTGCCGCAGATTCTGGGAGAGGGCGAATGACAGAGCTGACCACGCTCAGCGCGGCCGAGCTGGCCGCGAAGATCCACGCCCGCGAGGTGTCCTCGGCCGAGGTCACCCAGGCGCACCTGGATCGGATCGCCGAGGTGGACGGCGAGTTCAACGCGTTCCTGCACGTCGCGGGCGAGCAGGCGCTCGCCGCCGCGGACGCGGTGGACGCGGCGCTGGCCGACGGGCACGCGCCCGCCTCGCCGCTGGCCGGAGTTCCGTTGGCGCTCAAGGACGTCTTCACCACGACGGACATGCCGACCACCTGCGCCTCGAAGATCCTCGAGGGCTGGATGTCGCCATACGACGCGACGCTGACCAGCAAGCTGCGCGCGGCAGGCATCCCGATCCTCGGTAAGACCAACATGGACGAGTTCGCCATGGGCTCGTCCACCGAGAACTCCGCCTACGGCCCGACCCGCAACCCGTGGGACACCACCCGCATCCCGGGCGGCTCCGGCGGCGGCTCGGCGGCCGCGCTGGCCTCGTACCAGGCGCCGCTGGCCATCGGCACCGACACCGGCGGCTCGATCCGGCAGCCCGCGGCGGTGACCGCGACCGTCGGCACCAAGCCGACCTACGGCACGGTCTCCCGCTTCGGCCTCGTCGCCTGCGCGTCCTCGCTGGATCAGGGCGGCCCCTGCGGCCGCACGGTGCTCGACACCGCGCTGCTGCACGAGGTGATCGCCGGTTACGACCCGCGCGACTCCACCTCCCGCGACGTGCCGGTGCCGCCGGTGGTGGCCGCCGCGCGCGCGGGCGCCGAGGGCGATCTGCGCGGGGTGAAGATCGGCGTGGTCAAGGAGCTGCACTCCGACAGCTACCAGCCGGGCGTGCTCGCCTCCTTCGACGCCGCGGTCGGCGTGCTGAAGGAGCTGGGCGCCGAGGTCGTCGAGGTGTCGTGTCCGCACTTCGAGTACGGCTTGCCGTCCTACTACCTGGTGATGCCCTCGGAGGTGTCGTCGAACCTGGCGCGCTTCGACGCCATGCGCTACGGCCTGCGCGTCGGCGACGACGGCACGCACAGCGCCGAGCAGGTCATGGCGATGACCCGCGCCGCGGGCTTCGGCCCCGAGGTCAAGCGCCGCATCATGATCGGCACCTACGCGCTCTCGGCGGGTTACTACGACGAGTACTACGGTCAGGCGCTCAAGGTCCGCACCCTGATCGCGCGCGATTTCGACGCCGCCTACGAGAAGGTCGACGTGCTCGTCTCGCCGACCAGCCCGTTCACCCCGTGGAAGCTGGGCGAGAAGGTCGACGATCCGCTGGCCATGTACCTGTCGGATTTGTGCACGCTGCCGACCAACCTGGCGGGCCACCCGGCCATGTCGGTGCCCTCGGGGCTGAGCAAGGACGACGGCATGCCGGTCGGCTTGCAGATCATGGCGCCCGCGCTGGCCGACGACCGCCTGTACCGGGTGGGCGCGGCCTACGAGACCGCCCGCGGACCCGTCGCCTGACGGACCGGACAACGGCGAGCGGGCCGGGGCGTGATGCCCCGGCCCGCTCGGCGTTTTCGGTGGGTTGTCCTCAGCGCAGATCGGCGAGATCCACGGCTTGCGCCATCGCGCGGAAGCCCGCGTCGTTGGGGTGCAAGCGATCTCCGCTGTCGAATGCCGGGTTCAACCGGCTCGGGTCCGCCGGATCGGCGAGCACGGCGGCGGTGTCGACGACCGCGTCGTACTCGCCGGAGGTGCGGATCCACTCGTTGACGGCCAAGCGCTTGGCCTCGGCCTCCGGCGAATCGTACGGCGAATCGCCGAAGGGCAGGATGGTCGCGCCGATGACGCGAAGTCCGGCGGCCCTGGCCCGGGCGATCAGCTCGCGGTGCGCGGCGATCAGCTGGTCCGCGGAGACCGGCACCGGCGGTTCGCCGAGGTTGGGCGCGCCCGCGCTGAGACCGATGTCGTTGGCGCCCTCCAGGATGATCACCGTGCCGACTCCAGGCTGGTCGAGGACGTCGCGCTGGAAGCGGTGCAGCGCGCTCTCGCCGAGCCAGTCGGAGTCGACCGTCACCCGGTTGCCGCCGATGCCCTGGTTCAGCACCGCGCGCGGGGCGCCAGCCGCGGCGAGGCGTTCGGCGAGCTCGTCGGGGAAGCGGTTGTCCGCGTCGGTGGTCGAGCCGACGCCGTCGGTGATGGAGTCGCCGAAGGCCACGATGGCGGGCGGGTTCGGCAGGAGATCGGCCACCTCGACGCCCGCCAGGTAGTACCAGGTCGGGGTGGTCTCGGTGAACGCGGCGGCGGTCGGGTCGGCGCGGTGATCGCCCACGGCGCGGTAAGTGGTGGCGACGGCCTGCGCGTGTTGCGTGGCGGGGCCGGTCGGCGCGGCGAAGTACAGCGTGATGGTGATCGAGTCGAAAGCGTTGAGCGGCAACGCGACCGGATCGGTGACGAGGTCGGCGCCCGGCGCGATCTCGAAGGTGGGTGACAGCCCGGCGGTCAGCGGCGACAGCGTCTCGGGCCTGATCGCGCCCGCGCCCGCGGTGCGCGCGATGGTCGCGCCGGTGATCGTCAGCGGGGCGGCGCCGTAGCGGTTGGTCAGCCGGACGCGGGTGGTGAGTCCGCCCTCGCTGACCCGGACCACTTGGCGCAGAGTCTGATTCGCGAAGCCTTGCTGGGCCCAGTTGGCGACGAACGCGCGACTCGGCGGGTGCGGTGAGGTCGCCCACGCCGTGGTCCAGCCCGGCGGATCCGCTGGACGGGCCGCCGCGCCCGCGGCGGTGAACGGTAGCAGGATCAGCAGCAGGGCTAGCAGGGCACGGACGGTGCGCACGACGGAATCCGTTCTCTCGTGGTCGAACTCGGCGAAGCGCCGAACAGGACGGCACAACCACGAAAGCGCCGGGTCGATTCCCGGCCCGGATTCAGGTGGTGCGCAACAGCTCGGCGCGGCGCTGGACCCCCGCGGTCATGCCTTCGAAGCCGCGGCGCAGGTTCGCGCCGAGCGCCGCGGCCACCACGGGGTGGAACCAGCCGCCGAGCTCGAAATGCGATTCGTAGCGCGTGCGTTCGGGACTCACCGCGGTGACGGTGTGCGAGCGCAGGCTGTGCAGCGCGCCGAGCGGCACCGGCTTCATCGAGTAGCTGAGCTCACGACCCGGGGTGTGGCTGCGAATCCATTCGCGCTGCCGCCGCGGGCTGGAGCCGTAGACTTGCACGAGCATGTCGATCGGGTCGCCGGGCGTGAGCGTGCTCTCGCATTCGGTGACGAAGGGATTCCACTCGCCGTAGCGGGGGAGGTCCGTGATCACTTGCCACACCAGGTCGGCCGGTGCGTCGATGTACACGGCCACGTCGATGACAAAGCCCATGGGAGCAAATTAGAACAAGTTCTACTGTCGCGTCAATGAACGGCTCGCTCAGCGTAAATCCCGCGCCGATGAGCGAGCTCAGCGGGGTTCCGGCGCTGGCCGGTGCGTCGGCGAGAGCCCGGTGCTGGGCGGCATCCTCAACTGGAGCCCGGGGCCGAGCGGCAGGCTGAACACGAGCCCGGGGCGGACTTGGCGGGTGCCCGGTGCTGACCGGCGGGCTCGGCGGGTGCCCGGTGCTGACCGGCGGGCTCGGCGGGTGCCCGGTGCTGACCGGCGGGCTCGGCGGGTGCCCGGTGCTGACCGGCGCTCTCAACTGGAGCCCGGCGCCGCGCGGCGAACTCAACACGAGCCCGGCGCCGCGCGGCGGACTCAACACGAGCCCAGCGCTGTGCCCTGGTCGGTGCCGTAGCGATGGCCGTGGCCTGGCGGCGCGTCCAATGCGGCGAGCAGGTCCGCGGTGGTCTGTAGGAAGCTCACCACCGGCAGCCAGCGCGGGACGGGGGCGTCCACGCGCACGCCGGCCAGATCGGGCGCGCGCCACAGTAGGGCGGGCGACCAGTGCACGACCGGATCGGAGCTGTTGGCCAGCACGGTCGCGCCCGCGCGGTGCACGCCGCCCGCGGGCGGACCGGCCCAGAGCGCGGCGCAGGTGCGGCGGTCCTGCTCGGCGTCGTCGGCGAAGATCGCGCTGCCGCCGAGCGCGCCGAGGCTCTGGCCGTAGACGAACAGCCGCGGCGGCTCGGCCATGGCGCTCAGGCGTTGCTCCACGGCGTCGAAGAGGGCGCGGGCGGCCCGCACCGCGTCGGCGCGGCCGAAGACGAATGTCACCCAGCTCGGCGCGTAGGAGTACTGGAGACCGACCACCGCCACGTCACCGCCGAAGCGTTCGGCGAATCCGGTCACCGCGTTGGCGTCGATCCAGCCGGACCCAGTCGGCAAGGCGACCACGATATTCGACCGGTACAGCCCGCCCGAGCGCTCCAACTCCCGGATGGCCAGTGCCACTCGGGAATCGAGATCCGGCGCGGAATCCACGCCGACGTACACCCGCACCGGCCCCTCCGGCGTTCCGCTGACGAACTTGCGCCCCTGAGCTCCCAGCGAAGGCCAGCTGACCGCCGACCCGGCGCTGCCCGATCTGGTGTGCGAAACGGGTTGCGTCAGAGCGGGATCCATCGCGACGTTGGCCGCCGCGTACACCTGCTGCCGCCATCCCACCACCGCGGGCGTCAGCACCAGGTAGCCCACCGCCGCGGTGACCACTCCCAACACCAGACCGCGGAGCAGGCCGAGTGTGCGCAGCGCCCAGCCGAGCGCCTTGGTGATCCCGACGACGACGCCGGTGAGCAGCGCGGTGGCCAGCGCGCAGTGCAGCCAGTAGCCGGGGCCGATCGGCGGGGTCCCCATGGCGGCACGCAGATCGTTCTGCCAGTGCCCGGCGCGCCAAGCGGTGATCGTCACGGCCAAGCCGACCACTCCCAGCAGCGGCAGGCGGTAGCGAGCGAAGCGTCGGTCGACGTCGAAGTCCCAGCGGCCGAGCGAGAATCGCAGCGCACCGGCGAACCCGAGCGCACCGCAGATCAGCAGGGCGGTGAGCACGGCTTGCGCACCGGGCGTACGGGGCAGCAGACCCGGCGCGAGCGAGAGAAGTGTTCCCGCACCGACTGCCAGTGTCGTCCCGATGCGCGGCGCGGCGATGGCTGCCCGGCTCCGGCGCTTCGGGAGCGGTGTCGTGGGGACGGGGCGAGGGCTTTCGGAGAGTCGCTGCGTCGTCGTGGTCATGCCGAAACTCCCGCGGTGAAAGCGTTGTGCCAGATGGGCGCCGAACTGGCCAGCGTCGTCAGATCGCGACTCGAAGTGCTTGGTGTGCAAGCATTTCGGGTCGCCGATGCGTTTGCGACGCCGCTGGAGATGGACCCGGCACCCGCGGACCGATCGCCGGACGCGCGACGAAGCGCACCGAGGACGAGCGCGAGCAGCGTGCCGAGTCCGAGCGCGCCGAGTCCGGCGAGACCGACCAGCCAACCACTCCATCCGGACGCCGTGACGCCCGCGCCGAGCATCGTCTCGACGACCGGAGCGCCGTAGTGCTGGCGGCGTGAGTTCAAATCGACCACGGTGTCGGCGATATCGGCCATCGTGTAGCACCTGGCACGGCCCCACGACTCGGTGCGCGCGTCGCACGCTTCCCGCATCCGGCGGTCCAGGGCCGCGTCCACGGCCTGGCGCGCCCACGGGCCAAGCGGTTCGCCGCGCCGATCCGCATAGCGCAGCAGGTCGTAGCCGAGATCGTGGGCCTTGCAGGCGGTCTCGAATTCGGCGGGCAGCGGGACGGGGGAGGAGCAGTCGCCGCCGGGGTTGGTCAGCAGGCCGTGCACCGGGACCGGTCGATAACCGAGCACGGTGATGAAATCGTCGGGAATGCTTGCGGCAGAGGCGGTCTCATGTGCGGTCAACACGGCGACCGCGGTGGCGGCCGCGACGTTCTCGACGACGGGCGGCCCGACGGTGGCCGCCTGGGCGGCGGGGGCCATGGCGACGGTGGCCGACATCGTGGTCAGCGCCGCGGCCGTCAGCGCCGCGACCCGGCGCAACCCCAGGGGTGCGGTCGGGTGGCGGTCGGTGGCGGCGATGGTCTCGGTCCTCATGGGCCTCGACGCTAAGAACGGCACACGCTCACCGGCCTCCCGCCGAGGTGGGGTTTGCGCCGCCGTGCTGCCGGGGGATCGGCCGGGTCGGCTCACCCCGGGGTACGGGGTGGGAATTCACCCGTGGGTATGAGGCACGGGCCGGGCCGGGGTTCCTAGGGTCGTAGCTATGAAGGAGAAGACCCGTGACCTGGCGAAGCGGATGGACGCGCGCGGCTGGTTCGACGCGTCCGTCGTGCTCACCGCGCTCATCCTCTACTCGGTCGCGTGGCCGACGCTGCACGTGACGCACGCCGTTTCCCCGGGGGCACAGCCGTTCATCGCCGCGTTCGCCGCGTTCCCGATCCTGCTCGTGCGGGTCAATCCGGCGCTGGGCTGGGCCATCTCCGCGGGCTCGGCGCTGCTCATCGCGCTGGCCATCCCGCACCAGCCGAACAACGATCTGCCGTTCCAGGTAGTGCAGGTGATCGCGCTGATCGCGCTGCTGTTCGCGGTCGGCTTGCGCGCACCCGTGCAGACCGTGGCCATCGCGTGGGGAGCGACCTCGCTGCTGTTCGGCACAACCATGCCCGGTGAGGGCGAGGCGTTCGCCAACGCGGCATGGGGCTGGCCCATCGCGCTGGCGGCGGTGGTGCTGTTCGCCCTGCTGGTCCGGTGGCTGGTGCTCTCGCGCCGGGAACTGGTGCGCCAAGAGGAGGAGAACGAGCTCGAACGGGCCCGTCGCGCCATTCTCGAGGAGAAGGCGCGCATCGCCCGCGACCTGCACGACGTCGTGGCCCACCACATGTCCCTGGTCGTGGTGCAGGCGCAGACCGCGCCCTACCGCGTCGAGGGCGTGACACCGGCCGCACGCGCCGAGTTCGAATCGATCGGCGCCACCGCTCGCGAGGCGCTCAACGAGATCCGCGGCATGCTCGGCGTCCTGCGCAGCGACGGTCAGCTGCCCGAACACGCGCCCCAGCCGAAGGCCGAGGACGTGCTCACGCTGTTCGACGGCGCCCGGCGGGCGGGCGTCCCGATCGACTGGACCATCGAGGGCGACCTGCGCTCGGTCCCCGAGACCACCGGGCTCGCGCTGTACCGGATCGCGCAGGAGTCGCTGTCGAACGCGTCACGGCACGCGCCCGGTGCGCCGGTGCGGGTGGCGATCGTCTGCGGGTTGGAGCTGCACCTGCGGGTGGTCAACGGGCCGGGCGCCGCGCCCGCGCGGCCGGTCGGCAACGGCGGGCACGGCATCGCGGGGATGCGGGCCAGGGCGTTGGCCGCGGGCGGCGAGGTGACGGCCGGTCCCAGCGACGACGGCGGGTTCGAGGTGCAGGCCCGGCTCCCGTTGGGAGCGGTACTCGCGACGCCCGCCGCGGTGCCGGTCGCGACGCCGACGGTGCAGTAGGCGTATCTCCGCCTTCGCTCCGGCCATGCGCGATGCGGCGTACCTCCGCCGCGATCGGACGGCCGCGGGTGTGGCAATTAGGGTGAGCGCGTGGCAATAACGGTTTTGATCGCCGACGACCAGGCGATGGTGCGCCAGGGGTTCGGCGCGCTGCTCGCCGCCCAACCGGACATCAGCGTCGTCGGCGACGCCCCCGACGGCAAGGTCGCGGTGGCCGAGGCCAAGCGGCTGCGCCCGGACGTCGTGCTGATGGACGTGCGCATGCCCGAGATGAACGGCTTGGACGCGGCGCGCGCGATCCTCGCGGCGGGCTTCGACCCGCCCGTGCGGGTGCTGATGCTGACCACCTTCGACATCGACGACTACGTGTACGAGGCGCTCAGCCTCGGCGCCAGCGGATTCCTGCTCAAGGACGCGCCCGCCGAGGAGTTGGTGCGCGCGGTGCGGGTGGTCGCCGAGGGGCAGGCACTGCTCGCGCCGACCGTCACCCGCAGGCTCATCGCGGATGTCACCAGCCGCCGAGCCGCCGCGCGGGTGAAACCCGCACCGCAGCTGGCCGCCCTCACCCCGCGGGAGCGGGAGGTGCTGGAGTTGATCGCGAAGGGCATGTCCAACACCGAGATCGCCGAGGCGCTGTTCGTGGCCGAGCAGACCGTGAAAACTCATGTCTCCAAGGTCTTCTCGAAGCTGAACCTGCGCGACCGCGCGCAGGCCGTCGTGCTCGCCTACGAATCCGGGCTGGTCACGCCCGGCTGATCAGGCCGGGCACTTGCCGCCGCGCAGCTCGTCGACATGGCGGCCGAGCAGCGCGGCCAAGCTGTCCAGCAGCGCGGTCGCGTCCGCGAAAGTTCCCGAATCCGCCTGTGCCGCAAGGGCGACCGCGACCAAACCGGAGCGGGACGGCAGCAGACCGAATTGGCGCGCCGTGTAGACGCCGGTCTCGTCGTCCGGGCCCCAGCCGCCCTTGAACTCGGCGCCCTCCAGTATTCCGAGACCCCAACCCTGGTCGGGGGTGATCTCGCCCATCAGCCGGGTCACCGTCTCGGTCTGCGGCAGGCACGGCAGACGCGAGGCGAAGCGGACCTGATCGGTCAGCGTCCACTCGGTCGCGCCGAACGCCTCGTAGTCCAGCCGGGTGCGCGGGCCCGCCACACCGGTGACCGCGTCGCCCGCCTCGTCGAGCACTTGCTGCACGGCCTGCGCCGCCTCCAGCCCGTCGCCCAGCGAATTCCACAGCGCGCCGGCCGCGGCGTTGTCGGAGACGGTGATGGCAGCTTCCGCGTCGTGTATGGCGCCCTCCGGGTCGTGGCGCAGCGCGGCGATGGCCAGCGGAACCTTGATGGTGGACCACGCGATGCCGGTGGTCCAGTCCCCGAAGACGGTGATCCGGCGGCCGCCGACCGGCATGATCGCCAGTCCGACCTGTCCGTGCAGGCCGGGCTGCAACTGGGTGAAATCGGCCGCGAGCGAATCCGGCAGGCTCACCGTGCGCCCCGCCTTCCAGGTACCCACCGTCTGCGCTGACACTGTCGCCGCGGCGGGTTTCTCCACCCGCTCGGGCATCAGGCCGCACGAGACCATGGCCAGCATCGTCGCCGCGACGGTCCCGCGCAGCACCGGACGACACGCGGAAGCGATTCGAGCCGACTTCACCACCGTCAACCTCCCCACCGCCCCGCGCATGCCGCGCGACCCTCGGCGGTGCCATCTACCCGTCCAACCCGTCCGGGTGATTCACCGGCCGAGAACCCACCACCGTGCTCGCTCGTGGGAAGTGACGCGATGATGATGTGCTGTACCTAGTTTTGCCGATGACGGCGCAGAATTCGAAACCGCGTGGATCTCGGGGGTCCGTCCGGGTTCCATTACGCTGGCTGTCCTGGACCGGAAGGGGGTCGCCTTGCTCACTAGCGGTGAGGTGTTCGCGGGGTTCACCGTGGAACGGCTGCTCGGGCAGGGCGGTATGGGCTCGGTCTACCTGGCCCGGCATCCCCGGCTGTCCCGGCTCACCGCGCTCAAGCTGCTGAACCGCGATCTGTTCCTGGACAACGAGGTGCGGGCCCGCTTCGAGCGCGAGGCCGACCTGGCCGCGCAGCTGGATCACCCGAGCATCGTGGCGGTCTACGATCGCGGCTCCGAGGACGGTCAGCTGTGGATCTCCATGCAGTACGTCGACGGCGTCGACGCGGCGGCGGTGAACCCGATGACGCTGCCGCCGGAGCGGGCCGTGCAGATCATCGAAGGCGTCGCGGACGCACTGGATTACGCGCACGGCATGGGAGTGCTGCACCGGGATGTCAAGCCCGCCAACATCATGCTCGCCAGGTCCAGCGGCGGACAGGGCGAGCGGGTCTTCCTGGCCGACTTCGGCATCGCTCGCCTGCGCGAGGACTCCACCCACCTGACCCAGACCGGCATGTTCACCGCCACACTGGCCTACGCCTCGCCGGAACAGATGACCGGCGCGCCGCTGGGCAACCGTTCCGACCAGTACTCGCTGGCCTGCGCGCTGTACTGGCTGCTCGCCGGGGTCGGGCCGTTCGACTCCGCCAACCCCGCCGACATCATCCACGGCCACCTCCAGATGCCGCTGCCCTCGGTCCGCCTGCGCCGACCGAACCTGAACCCCGCGCTGGACGCGGTGCTCGCCGCGGGCATGGCGAAACGCCCGGAACACCGCTACCGCTCCTGTACCGAGTTCGCCGACGCCGCCCGCAAGGCGCTGACCGCGGTGGGCCCGCCGCCGCTCCCCGTCCTCCCGCCGCCCACCTACGCGCCCCAGCCGTACCCCGCACCACCCGGCTACCCGCAGCCCATGCCGCCCGCGCCGATGCGGCCGATGCCGCCGCAACCCATTCCGCCGCAACCGGTTCCGAGGCAATCCCCACCGCGGCCCGCATCTCCGCCTTCGCCGCAGCCCCCTCCGCCACCGATGCCGCACCACCCCGTGCTCCCGGCTGCCGCGCCACCGCCTCAGGTGGTACCAGCGCCGCCGAATGCGCCGCAGCGCGTAGCCCCGCCCGGGGCGGTTCCGGTGCCGCAGCCAGCAGCCCCGCCCGCCGAGCTACCACCCCAAGCTGCCCCGGTGTCGCCGAATGTGCCGCAACCAGAAGGCTCGACTGCCGTGCAATCGCCTGGAGCGGTCCCGGTGTCGCCGAATGTGCCGCCGTCGGCAGCCCCGCCCGCCGAGCTACCACCCCAAGCTGCCCCGGTGCCGCCGCCGGGCATGTCTCCACCCGGCGGTCCTCAGCCGATGCCGCATCCGCCGGGGGTGCATCCCGCGCCGAGCGCACCGGTCTCTTCGCAACCCGCGCCGACACCGCTGTCGCCGAACGCGTCTCCGCCGTCTTCGGTCCAGCCCGCTTCCCCTGCGTCGCAACCGGTCGAACCGTCGCTCATGTCCGCACAGCCCTCCTCGGCCGATCCGGCCGGTCAGGTCGAACCGGAAAGTGCGGCGGCAGAGTCTGATTCGACTGCTGGTGCGAGACGCGGCGACGAGTCGCCGTCGGCAAGTGACAGTGGTGCCGCGATGCTCTCGGAAATCGACCGAGACGCGGAGAATGCTGCGGCCGAAGACAAAGGAGCGCTGCCGCCACGCGGACAGGAATCTTCGGCTCAGCGCGCTGCACCAGACCGGGATGGTGCGCCTCCAGCTGCGACAGGCCCAACCGGAAACCCGGCACCGGATTCGGAAGACGGCACGGCCGCGGTCGAATCGTCCGCTGCGGCAAGCGCTCAATTCGTCCACGGGGCAGCACCCGCGCCCGGTGGCGGAACACCCGACGGGAATGGCGGCGCGGCGCGGCGACAAGACCCGGTAGCCGCGCAACCACTCGCCGGTCCACCTCCGGGTGCGCCGCCGATGTCGGGGCCGATCAACAGTCCGTCCGGCCCACCTCCTGGATATCCACCGCACAGCCCGAATCCCCTTGGACCCCAACCGGTACCCCCGCGCCGCAGTCTCGCCGGACTGTTCGGTGCGCTGGCGCTGGGCTCGGTGGTGGTCGTGGCGCTGGCGGTCGGCTTGGTCGTCGTGCTGGCGTCCCGGTCGGATTCGGGAGGCGACACTGCGGCCGCTCCGGCGACCGCTCTCCCGAAGGCGGCTTCCCCCGCCCCCGCGCCGGATCCGCTGGCGGCGAGCAGGCGGGCGTTCCCGACATTGCTGCCGCAGGAGCCGGGGACCATCGGCGAGGGGTACGAGGACGCGACCTGCTACGCCGAGAAGCGGGGCGACCGTTTGAACATCGACGAGGAAGCGCTCACGTCGAGCCCGTGGATCCTCGCCTGGGAGTGTCGTCGCGACGTCGACAACCCGTTCGGCATGAGCTACACCGTCCTGGAATACCAGTCCGCCGCGGCGGCGCGGTCGGTGGTGGACACGCTGCCCACCAATGCCGCGACACCGGGTCGCAAGTCGGGAGTGCCGTTCACCCGACATCTTTGGATCCGCGCGGATCCGCCGGGCCCGGTGCCGTCGCATTACTACACGGCGAAACTCGTGGTGAGCTTCCCCGGCGAGACCACCCACGCGAACTACCTCGTGTACGCGAGCCACCGCGGCCCCGCCCGCGACGCACAGGCTCCCCTGCCGCCCGCCGAGGACGAGCTCGCGGATTGGTGGACGACCGCGCCGCTGTGAGCCGCTGTCGCGGCCGCTCAGTCGACCGCCAGCGCCTCCACGATCGGCATCCGCGCCGCGCGCAACGCGGGCGGAATCGACCCGAGCAGTGCCAACGCCAGCGCGGCGGTGCCGTAGACCAACAGCATCGGGCTCGGCTCGTAGACGATGTCGATGGTCATGGCGTGACCGATGGCGACGGTGGCCAGATACTGGATCGCCGCGCCGACCACGAGACCTATCGCGGCGCCGACCAATCCGATGCCCGCCGCTTCGGCGAGCACCGACCGCAGCAGGAACTTGCGGCTGGTGCCCATGGCGCGCAGCACGCCGAGTTCGCGGCGGCGTTCGAGCACCGAGAGCATCAGGGTGTTCAGCAGCGCGATGGTCGCGACGAGCACCACGATCCACAAGATCGCCCTGCTCATCACCGAGCCCTGCCGCATGCTCGACGAGATCGCGGTGACGGCGTCCTGCCCCGAGCTGACGTGGAACTGCTCCGGCACGGCGGCGCGGATAGCGGCCTGCACCGCGGCCTGGTCCGCGCCTGGCGCGACCTCGACGGACAGGATGGTCTCGCCGGGGCGTTGGTACCACTGCCGCAGGTATTCCACGTCCATCATCACGATGCCCGAGATCGCCGAGACGTACGGGATGATCTGCAGCACTTCCACCCGGTGCGGACCGGTCGGGGTTTGCAGGGTCAGCTCCGCGCCCGCGCTCACCCCGAGCGATCGGGCCACATCGCGGGAGATCACCACACCCTCGCCGGAGGTCATGCGCGGCAACAGGCTTCGATCGACGGCGTTGGACCGGATATCGCCCAGCGCGGTCGGATATCCCTGCAGCATGACCCGCCCGGTCCCCAGGGTGGCGAAGGCCATCTGCGCCGGGTTGACCTCCTCGACACCGGGGACCTTCGCGACGATGTCCTTCAAATCGTCGGGCAGCAGGGGCCCGGTCGGGAACTGCTCCATCGCCGTGGGACTGACGTAGACGTCGGCCGTGCCGAGGTCTTCGAACGTGGCGGTGGCCGAGTCCACCATGTTCGCGGAGGCGCCGCCCATCGCGACGGTCGCGGACACGCCGATCATCACCGTCATAGCCGTCGCCCACACCCGGCGCGGGGCGCGTTCCAGGGTGGTGGAGCCCAGTGCGCCGGGCGCGCCGAAGCGGCGGGCGATCGATGCCGCGGTGCGCACGATCGGTCCGGTGGCCGCGAAGCAGACGAGCAACGTCGCCGTGAACGACAGCGAGATGGAGGCGAGCGAGAGCCTGCCGAGGTCGGCCTTGGCGACGAGGACGGCGGCCACGGCGAGACCGACGCCGAATACCGCTGCGCCCCAACGCACTACCGGCCGAACGGTGTCGGTCTGCCCGACACCGACCGGGGCAAGCGCCTCGATCGGCTGCACTTTGTAGACCTGCCGCGCGGCGAGCGCCGCGGCGGTGACGCTCGCCAGCACACACGCCGCCACCGCGGCCGGAATGGCGTGGCCCGGCACCATGTACTCGGTGCGCGCCTCGACCGATTGCACCATCGCCGCTGGTAGCCGGTCGATCGCGGTGCGGCCCATGAAGATTCCGAGGATCGCGCCGATCATGGTGCCGAGCAGGCCGAGCAGCGCGGCCTCGGCGAGCAGGTCGCGCACCATCGGGCCGCGTTTGCCGCCGATGGCGCGCAGCAGTGAGAGCGTCGGCCTGCGCTGGGCGACCGCCATGCTCATCGCGTTGTAGATGAGGAACGCCGAGACGATCAGCGCCGCCGCCGAGGACATCAGCGTCGAGTAGCGGACAATCTGGATCGCCCCGCCCGCCTGCGCCGTGCGCAGATCTGGATCGGCGACGACGGCGCGTCCGTCCACCACCGCGGTCAGCGCGGCGCGCAGCTCGCCGATGTCGGCGCCGTCGTCGGCGATGATCTGCACCGAGTCCAGCTTGCCGACGCGGTCGGTCAGAAACTGCGCCAAACCCAGTGGCGCGGCGACGATGTGGCCGCCGTTGAGCTTGTCCGAGGTCTCGGCATCCAGTACGCCCGCCACGGTGACCGTGCCTATACCGAGCGGGAACTCGTCGCCTTCGGCATAGCCCATCGCGGCGCCGACCAGGACGCCGCGCGGCGTGGTGATCAGCTTGGTCGTGTGCTCGCCCATCGGTCCGGCGAGTTCGCTGTCGAGCGCGGTGATGTTCGCGTCCGCACCGAGCAGCAGCGCGCGATCCTCGCCCGAGCCGAGCTGGGCGCGCAGCATCGGCACCGCCTGGTCGACTCCCGGCGTCGCGGCGATGCGCGGCAGCAGTTGCTGGTCGAAACCCGCGTCGGTGATGCCGGTGATCTCCAGTGCCGCTTTGCCGCCGAGCGCTTTGGTGAGCCGATCCACCGATCCGGTGACCGAACCGGAGATGCTCAGCACCGCGACGAGCAGCGCGGCCGACACCGCCATCACGGTCATGGACATGACCGTCCGGCCACGGTGTGCGAGCAGCTCGCCGAAGTTGAACAGCCGCAACCGATCCCATCCGGCCCGGATCATGCGCGCACCGAACCCTCGTCGAGCGCCGCGTCCTCGTCGCGCCCCGCGCCCGCGCGCTCGACCCGGTCGTTGGAGCCGATCTTGCCGTCGCGCAACGTGATCACCCGGTCGCAGTACTCCACCGCGCCCATGTCGTGGGTCACCATCACGACCGAATTGCCGTTGCGCGCGATGTCACCGAGCAGTTCCAGGATCGACGCGCCGGTCTTGGAGTCCAGGTTGCCGGTCGGCTCGTCGGCCAGGATCAGCGGCGGATTCATGATCAACGCCCTGGCCACCGCCACCCGCTGCATCTGGCCGCCGGACAGCTCGGCCGGGCGATGCGCGGCCCGATCGCCGAGTCCCACGCGGTCGAGCAGTTCCAGGGCTTGCGGCTTGGCCTTGCGTAATCCCTTGCCGTCCAGCAACTTCGGGATCGCGACGTTCTCCCACGCGGTCAGCGTGGGCAGCAGGTTGAAGAACTGGAAGATGAAACCGACTCGGTGGCGGCGGAATTCGGACTGCTGCTCCTCCTTCAGCGCACCGATCTCCTCGCCCTGGAAGCGGATCGACCCCGCGTCCGGACTGTCCAGCGCGCCGAGCAGATGCAGCAGCGTGCTCTTGCCGGAGCCGGACGGACCGATGATGGACGTGAATTCGCCCCCCTCGATGCGCAGACTGACGCCGTCCAGCGCGCGGACGGTCTGCTCGCCGACCCGGTACTGCTTGACGATGTCCGACAGTTCCAGCATTGCCGGGTCCGACATAGTGCTTCCCCCAATCGCTTTCGTTTCTCAGGTGCTATCGCGCCAGTGCTTCGACGGCCAGGTGGCGGCGACGATACTGGCAATCGAGCACCGCGCGCAGCGTTGGCTGCTCCGCGGCGAGCTCGAGATAGGCCTCGACGGCGGATTGCCCCTGCGTCAGGGCCTGCTCCATTTTGACGTCCAAGTGCAATCGCCACCGGTAACTCAGCGCGAGCAGCACCCCCTCCGGGCCGCCGAACAGCCGATCCAGCTCCGGTATCCCCGAGAACAGGTCGGGACTTTCCGGATCGACCGCGGCGCGGGCGAGCACGGTGTGCACGATTTCGGTCCGAGCGTGTTGTTCTTCCCAGGACATGACATCGGCCTTTCGTGAAGCGTCCGCCGCGCCGCCGGTCGGGCCGCACGACGAGATTGCAGCCAACGCTACGGCTGGGACGTCCGGGTGTCGTCGTGCCGAGGACGCGAATCGATCTCCTACCGTGGTAGGAGGCGCCGACCGTTCCCGGCACGATGCGTCGGCGCACGTCGGCCGACTAGCCTGACAAGATGGATGTGACGCAGGCCATCCCTCCGCCCGCGGGCGCCGAACAGGCGGTTCCGTTCCGGGAGCGCGGGCGGGTGCGAGATCGGCTCGCCGAGTTCGCGCGCGATCCGATCGGCACTTTCCGGCGAAGTCTGACGGAGTTGCCGTTCGACTATCCGCCGAAGGTGATCGTCATCGCCGACATCGCGACCTTCGTGATCGGCGTCGCCGCCACCGTGCAGCGGCACGCCTATTTCCCGACCGCGGTGCCGCTGCTCGCCATGCTGTTGCTGTTCATCTCGGTTCCGGCGTTCTGCCTGTTCGGCGTGGTGCCGAATCCGGGCACTCTCGGACTGTGTGGGATGGGGGCGGCGGCGCTGTTCCTGGTGCAACCGGTCGCCGCCGATTTCGCGCCGTTCGTCCTGGTCATCGTCGTCGGCGAGGTCGCGGCGCTCGCGTCGGTGCGGGTCGGCGCCGCGGTGGCGGTGGGGGCGGTCGCCGAGCTGGTGGTCTTCGACATCGCGGGCAACGTGATGTGGAGCGCCGACACCGAACGTTTCTCGGGCCTGCCGATGTACGGCATGGGCATCCTGCTCGGCTTCATGTGCGGGCTGATGCTCCAGTACCAACGGCGCTTCCTCTACCGGGAACGGCACTATCAGGACATGCGCGCGGCTCAGGCGGCCGAGGAAGAACGGCGCAGGATCGCCCGCGAAGTGCACGACGTGATCGCGCATTCGCTGAGCATCACGCTGCTGCACCTCACCGCGGCCAGGCACGCGCTGGAGACCGATCGCGACGTGGACGAGGCGGTGGAGGCGCTGGTCGACGCCGAACGCCTCGGCCGCCAGGCGATGGCCGATATCCGGCGCACCGTGGGACTACTCGACAAACGACCCTCCAAGCTGGTTCCGGAACCGAGCGTCGGCGATATCGAGGATTTGGTCGGCGATTTCGTCCGCGCCGGACTCGACGTGCGCTATCGGTGCACCGACGACCTGTCCCCGGTGACGGCGGCGGTAGGTCTCGCGCTCTACCGCATCGGCCAGGAGTCGCTGGCCAACGTCGTCAAGCACGCGCCAGGTGCGACGGCGACCGTCCTGCTCACGGTGGACGACGCCGCGGCGGCGCTGACGGTGGTCAACACGCTGCCCGGCGGACTGCCCGCGCAGCGCGGCCACGGCATGGGCCTGACCGGCATGTGGCAGCGCGCCGAACTGCTCGGCGGACGGCTGACCGCGGGGCCCGCCGAGGACGGCTGGTCGGTGCGGGCCGAGTTCCCGCTCGTCGCGTCCAAGGCGTGGCTGCACTGTCCGCTGCCCGGTCTGTTCCTCGACGCCGCGAGCGCGGTGCGCGAGGGCACGACACCGCGCGAGCAGCCGCCCGCCCTCGGCGCTCCGGCGTGGCGCACCATGCGGGAGGGCGCGTGACGGCCGCCGCCCCAGCCGCGGACGCCATCGCCGTCCTCGTCGTCGACGATCAGGAACTGGTGCGCGGCGGCCTGCGCCGGATCCTGCGCCGCCGCGACGGTTTCCTGGTGACCGAATGCGCCGACGGTGACGAGGTGCCCGCCGCGGTGGCCGCCGACAAGCCCGATGTGGTGCTGATGGATTTGCGCATGAAACGCGTCGACGGCATCGACGCCACCCGCCTGCTGCGCGCCACCGACGGCGCGCCGCCGGTGCTGGTGCTCACCACGTTCGACGACGACCAGCTGTTGTCCGGCGCGCTGCGCGCGGGAGCCGCGGGCTTCATCCTCAAGGATTCGCCCGCCGAGGATCTGATTCGCGCGGTCCGGATGGTGGCCGCGGGCGGAGCGTGGCTGGACCCTTCGGTGACCGGCCGGGTGCTCTCGGCCTATCGAACCGTCCGTCCGGTATCCGCTCGCGGCGACAGCAGACTAGCGGATTTGACCGCGCGCGAGTACGAAGTTCTCGAATTGATCGGCCGCGGGCGCGCGAACGCGGAAATCGCCAGGCAGCTGGGCATCTCGGAAGTCACCGTGAAAAGCCATGTCGGACACATATTCGGCAAGTTGGACCTGCGAGATCGAGCCGCCGCGATCGTCTTTGCGTTTGACCACGGGGTGGTCTCACCCGGAGAATCCACTCTTTGACGGGCAACCCGGAGCAGTGGGTCGCCGCCCGGGATGTGGAGGTTGCACGGGGTGGACGGACCTGGATGGCGGGTCGGCAGTCGGTTCGGGCCGTACGAGTTGCGCTCGCTGCTGGGCAAGGGGGGAATGGGCGAGGTCTACGAGGCCTATGACACGGTGAAGGACCGGGTCGTCGCGGTCAAACTGCTGTCCGAGGAACTCGCCAAAGACCCGGTGTACCAGGTGCGTTTCCGCCGGGAATCGCAGGCCGCCGCCCGGCTCGCCGAGCCGCACGTCATCCCGATCCACGACTGGGGCGTGATCGACGGCGTCCTGTTCATCGACATGCGGCTGGTCAACGGGGTCGACCTGCGCACCATCCTGCGCGGGCAGGGGCCGATGAGCCCGGAACGCGCCGTTTTCCTCATCGAGCAGATCGCCGCCGCGTTGGACGCCGCGCACGCCGACGGCCTGGTGCACCGCGACGTCAAGCCCGCCAACATCCTGGTCACCGATGCCGATTTCGCCTACCTCGTCGATTTCGGCATCGCCCACACCGAGGGCGACTCGGCCGTGACCCAGGTGGGCATGGCGGTCGGCTCCTACATCTACATGGCGCCGGAGCGTTTCGACGTCGGCCCGGTGACCGGCCGCGCCGACATCTACTCGCTGGCCTGTGTGCTGCACGAATGCCTCACCGGGGCAACACCCTTCCCGGCGGCGAGCATGAGTGTGCTGATCAAGTCCCATCTTTCCGATCCGCCGCCGCGTCCGAGCGCCGCGCGTCCCGGTATCGCGCCCGCCCTCGACGACGTCATCGCGCGCGGCATGGCGAAGGACCCCGCCGACCGTTTCGCGACCGCCGCCGAGCTGGCCCGCGCGGCCCGCGCCGTGGTGGGCTCGGCGTCGCCCGCGGCGACCGCCCCCACATTCGTCGTGCGCGCACCCGATCCCGCGAGGTTCGGACAGTCGGATCCGACCGTGCGCGGAGCGGTTCCGCCGGAATCCACCGGGGAGCTGTCGGTTCCAGCGGTCATCCACCCCACGGCGCCGACAGAGATCCGTCCGGCCGACTTCCAGTTCACCCCGCTCCCGCCGCAGCAGCCGCAGGCGCCGCCCGCGACCGGACCGCTGCCGCAGGTGCGCCCGTTTCCCGACGCGCATCTCTACCCGGAATCCCAGCGGTACGCCGAACCGCAGTACGGCGCGAGCCAGTACGCCGAAACCCAGTTCAACCAGCCGCAATACGCGGAGCAGCCGTCTCCGGCGCCGCAGCACACCGCGCCGGAGACCCAGCGCTACCCGGCGCCGGAGGAGCGGCAATCCGCGCCGGAGACCCAGCACTATCCGGTGCCGGAGCAAGCCGCACCCGAAACCCGGCGATACCCCTTCCCACCGACGCCCGAAGCGCAGCAATCCGCGCCGGAAACCCAGCGCTACCCCGAATCGCCGTTCGCCCCGCCGCCTCAGCCGCGGCACGGTGCGCAACCGCTCCCGCAGCCGACCTACGCCGACCACGTCGCGCAGGGCGAACCGTATCCGCCGCACGGGTACGGCGCCGACGCCTATGACGGGCGCTACGGCGGGGCCGATCCCTACGCGCCGCGGGAGCCGCGCCGGTCGGTCGTGCTGCCTTTGCTGTTCGCGGTGCTGGTGATCGTGGTGGTGACGGTCTCGGGCGCGGTCGCCTGGCAGGCGATCGGCTCGCGCGATTCCGGCATCGACAACGCCGCCGAAGGCAGGACCGGCGTGTCCTTGACCTCGGCGCGCGCGCCCAGCGCGGCCGCGACCCCCGCCGCCCCCAAGACCGCCCCGACCTCGACGTCCGCGACCCCGGTCCGGCTACCCGACGGTGCGACGCCCTGCGGCGCCGCGCAACCGTCCGGAGCCTTCGCCAGGGCCGCGATCGGCAACGCGGTCACCAGTTGCCCGTTCGCCGAGGAAGTGCGGAGGGCCTACTCCGCGGCGGGAAGCGCGGGCGGATCCCGGTCGGTGGTGGCCACGAGCCCGGTCACCGGCCGGACCTACACGATGAATTGCGCAGCCGAAGGCCAGCTCGTGGTCTGTACCGGCGGTGAGAACGCGGTGGTTTATGTTTACTGATCGAATCGGGCGCCTCGGTAAGGCGCTGGGTGCCTGCACGCTCGCTCTGGCGTTGCTGACTTCGTGCGGCGCCGATCCCAGTGGCGACGCCGCCGAGGCGACGACCATCACCGAGGCGGCATCGCGCAGCGATCAGATGAATCTGGAATTCACGCTGCCCGGCACGCTGGCGGCCGGCTTCCAGGAGTTGCGCGCCGGCGTGCGCGGCAGTTTCGGCATGGCGATCATGCCGGTGGGCGGCAGCGACCGAATGCTGACCTTCGGCGATTGGACCACCGGGCCCGCCTGGTCGACCATGAAGGTGCCGCTGGTCATCGCCGCGCAGCGCCGCAATCCGTCCGTCTCGACCTACTCGATGACGGCCGCGATCACCTCCTCCGACAACGCCGCCGCCGATACGCTCTGGCAGGGGCTCGGCAGCCCGCAGGAGGCGGCCAAGGCCATCGAGGCGGTGCTGCGCGAGGGCGGCGACAGCAAGACCGCGGTGCCCGCGACGCGCAGCCGCGCCGAGCACTCGGCGTTCGGCCAGGCGGAATGGTCGCTGGCCGAGCAGGCGCGGTTCGCCTCGCGGCTGCCGTGCCTGCCGGAATCGGAGACGGTGCTGGAACTGATGGCCGAGATCGTCCCGAACCACCGCTGGGGCCTCGGCGCCTTCCGCAGCGCGGAGTTCAAGGGCGGCTGGGGACCGGACGCCTCCGGCGACTACCTGGTCCGTCAGTTCGGCATCATCGACGTCCCGACCGGAAAAGTCGCGATCGCCTTTGCCGCCCAGCCCGATTCGGGCGCGTTCTCGGACGGAATGAGTGTGCTCGACAAGATGGCCACGCTCGTCTCCGAACACCTCGACGAACTGACCGGGGGCAAGTGCCGGTCGTGACCCGAGCGACGAATGCGGCGCTGAGCGGGACGTAACCCAGGGTTCACGGGGGCGGGGCTGCCAGGCCTCGCCGAGCGGGGCAAGATAGCGGCCATGCGCATCGGAGTCTTGACCGGAGGCGGGGACTGTCCAGGACTGAACGCGGTCATCCGCGCCGTCGTTCGCACCGCGAACGGACGGTACGGGGACGCGATCGTGGGCTTCCAGGACGGCTGGCGCGGCCTATTGGAAGACCGCAAGATCAACATCCTCAACGACGACCGCACCGACCGGCTGCTCACCAAGGGCGGCACCATGCTCGGCACCGCACGCACCAATCCCGACACGCTGCGCGCCGGGCTCGGCCAGATCAAACAGACGCTCGACGACAACGGCATCGAAGCACTCATCCCCATCGGCGGCGAGGGCACCCTCACCGCCGCCAGCTGGCTGGCCGACGAGGGCGTCCCCGTGGTCGGCGTGCCCAAGACGATCGACAACGACATCGACTGCACCGACGTCACGTTCGGCCACGACACCGCGCTGAGCATCGCCACCGAGGCGATCGACCGCCTGCACACCACCGCCGAATCGCACCAGCGCGTGATGCTGGTCGAGGTGATGGGCAGGCACGCGGGCTGGATCGCGATCAACTCCGGCATGGCCGCAGGCGCGCACCTGACCTTGGTACCCGAGGTCCCGTTCGACGTGGACGAGGTCTGCGCCATGATCAAGCGCCGTTTCCAGCGCGGGGACAAGCACTTCATCTGCGTGGTGGCCGAGGGATCGCATCCGGCGCCGGACTCCGGTTTCGCGTTGCGCGAGGGCGGTATCGACGAATTCGGGCACGAGCGGTTCACCGGCGTCGCCCAGCAGCTCGGCGCCGAGATCGAACGTCGCATCGGCAAGGAGGTGCGCACCACCGTGCTCGGCCACGTCCAGCGCGGCGGCAGCCCGACACCCTACGACCGTGTGCTTGCCACCCGATTCGGTCTGCACGCCGCCGAAGCGGTGCACGCTGGTCAGTTCGGTCAAATGGTCGCCCTGCACGGCACCACGATCGGCCTCGTTCCGCTCGCTGAGGCGACCAAACAGCTCAAGCGGGTGCCTGCCGACCGCTACCGGGAAGCCGAGGCGTTCTTCGGCTGACACCCGTCCGCGCGGCAATTACCCTGGCCGCCATGGGACTTGCCATCGACGATCTGCCCGCCGACACCGCCGCCGTGCTGCGCCGCCGGGCCCGCGCCGCCGAACTTCCCGTCGCCGACTACCTGCGCGCGGAGCTCGTCGCGCGGGCCGGGGCGCGCGTGCCGGAGGATGCCGTCGTCGAGTTCCTCGAAGCGGAAGGGCGTGACACCGCGCCCGAGATCGACGCGGACGCTTCGGCGCTCGTCACGCTCTACGACCTGCCCGCCGAGACGCTGACCGTGCTCGGCAAACGGGCCCGCGCCGCCGGATACCCGCTCGGCGACTACGCGCGGCGAGAGCTGATCGCCTCGGCGCGGCGTAGCACGGTCGAGGACGCGATGCTCGAGTTCGGCGAGGTCGCGGACCCTGGGCTGGACATGGCGGCGGTCGCGGCATCGGTGCAGTACGCGCGCGGAGAGTGATCGCCTTCTGGGATTTCCTGGAGCCCAGATCATTCCCGCGGCGTACGGTGCGTGCGACTCGCGGTTGATCCCTATTCGGCGGTGTCGTGGGTACTGTCGCTGCATGCGTACCGGTCGAGTGCTCGCCGTGGTCCTGTTCGTGGTCGCCGCGCTGGTGGCGAGCTGTACGGAGGAATCCAACCCGCCGGAACCCACCACCGGTGACTGGCACGGCGCGATCCAGATCCCCGGCCAGCCGCTGGAGATCGGGGTGACTTTCGCGGGTGACGGCACCGCGACCATCGACATCCCGCTGCAAGGCGTGCGGGACGAACCGCTCAAGGACGTGAAGTCCGATCGGAGCGGCGTCGCCTTCGCCATTCCGGACGTCCCTGGCGACCCCGTGTTCAAGGGCAGCTATGACGCGGGCCCCGACCGGATCACCGGCGATTTCACCCAGTTCGGTCAGTCGTACCCGTTGACGCTCGAACGCGGCGCCGTCGCCCAGCTCGACCGGCCGCAGGAACCGAAACCGCCGTTCCCCTACAGCTCCGAGGACGTGAGTTACGCCAGCGGCGACATCACCGTCGCGGGCACTCTCACGAAACCCGAAGGCGCCGGACCGTTTCCGGCGGTGCTGCTGGTCACCGGCAGCGGACCGCAGGACCGGAACGAAGAACTGATGGGCCACAAGCCCTTCCTGCTGCTCGCCGACACCCTCACCCGCGCGGGCTACGCGGTGCTGCGCACCGACGACCGCGGCGTCGGCGGCACCGGCGGCAATCTGGCGGAGTCGAACTACACCGACCTGGCCAACGACGTCGCCGCGGGCGTGAACTACCTGCGTGGCCGCCCCGACATCGACCCGGCGCGCGTCGGCCTGCTCGGCCACAGCGAGGGCGGCTACCTGGCGCCGATGGTCGCCGCACGGCCCGACAGCGGCGTCGCCTTCGCGATCCTGATGGCGGGGCCGACGGTGCCCGGCGGCGATGTGCTCATCGAACAGACCAGGGCGATCCTGGCCGCCAACGGCGTGCCGCCCGAGCAGATCGACAAGCAGGTGCGCGACACCACCGAGATGGTGGCGCTGCTGAAGGCCGGTGATCTGGCCGGGGCCAAGGACTTGGCCAAGCGCAACAACGCCGCACTGCCCGAGGGCGAGCGGGTGCCGGACGACCAGGTCGGCGCCGACATCACCCCGTACTTCGCCGCGCTGATCGCCCACGATCCCGCGCCCTCGCTCTCCGCGCTGCGGATTCCGGTGCTCGCCTTCTTCGGGGAGAAGGATCTTCAGGTCCTCGTCGCCCAGAACGAGCCGCCCGCGCGCACCTTGCTGGCCGCCGACCCGGACGCCACCGTGCACGTCTTCCCGGGGCTCAACCACCTGATGCAGCCAACCCAGACCGGCCTGCCCAGCGAGTACACCGCCATCGAGACGACCATCGATCCGCAGGTCCTCACCTACGTGACGAACTGGCTGACCCAGCGGTTCCCGCCGAAGTAATTCGCCGGAACCGAACCGCGGAGGTCGGCGCGGTGTCCACCGACCTCTTCCCTAAACTGATCGGCATGAGCACAACCACCGTCGAGCTGATGGACTACAGCGACGTCATCGCCCGGTACGAGCCGGTGCTCGGCATGGAGGTCCACGTCGAGCTGTCCACGGCGACAAAGATGTTCTGCGGCTGCGCCACCGAATTCGGCGCGCAGCCCAACACCCAGGTGTGCCCGGTGTGCCTCGGGCTGCCCGGATCGCTGCCGGTGGTGAACCAGCAGGCGGTGGAGTCGGCGATCCGTATCGGCCTGGCGCTGAACTGCTCGATCACCCCGTGGGGCCGGTTCGCGCGGAAGAACTACTTCTACCCCGACCAGCCGAAGAACTACCAGATCAGCCAGTACGACGAGCCGATCGCCACCGACGGCCACCTCGATGTGGTGCTCGACGACGGCAGCACCTTCCGGGTGGACATCGAGCGCGCCCACATGGAAGAGGACACCGGCAAGTCGGTGCACGTCGGCGGCGCCACCGGCCGTATCCACGGCGCGAGCCACTCGTTGCTCGACTACAACCGCGCGGGCGTGCCGCTCATCGAGATCGTCACCAAGCCGATCACCGGCGCGGGGGAGCGCGCGCCCGAGGTGGCCCGCGCGTACGTGACCGCGCTGCGTGATCTGCTCAAGTCCCTCGACGTCTCGGACGTCAAGATGGAGCAGGGCTCGCTGCGCTGCGACGCAAACGTCTCGCTGATGCCCATCGGCGCCACCGAATTCGGCACCCGCACCGAGACCAAGAACGTCAACTCGCTCAAGAGCGTCGAGGTCGCGGTGCGCTTCGAGATGCGCCGCCAGGCCGCCGTGCTCGCCGACGGCGGCAGCATCGTGCAGGAGACCAGGCACTTCCACGAGGCCGACGGCACCACCTCGCCGGGCCGCCGCAAGGAGACCGCCGAGGACTACCGCTACTTCCCGGAGCCGGACCTCGAGCCCATCGCGCCGGACGCGGAGTGGGTCGAGAGCCTGCGTGCCACCATCCCCGAGTACCCCTGGCTGCGCCGGGCGCGGATCCAGGCCGACTGGGGCTGGTCGGACGAGGTCATGCGCGACGTGGTGAACGCGGGCGCGCTGGACGCCATCATCGCCACGGTCGAGGCGGGCGCGCCGCCGAACGAGGCGCGCTCCTGGTGGGTCAACTACCTCACCGAGAAGGCCAAGGAGCGCGAGGTCGGCCTCGAAGACCTGCCGATCACTCCCGCGCAGGTGGCCGAGGTGACCAAGCTGGTCGAGGCCAAGACCGTCAACAGCAAGGTCGCCAAGCAGGTTGTCGACTTCGTCCTCGCGGGCGAAGGCGAGCCCGCCGCCATCGTCGAGGCCAAGGGGCTCGGCATGGTCAGCGACGACAGCGCCCTGCAGACCGAGGTCGAGAAGGCGCTCGCCGCCAACCCCGACATCGCCGAGAAGATTCGCTCCGGCAAGGTGCAGGCCGCGGGCAAGATCGTCGGCGATGTCATGAAGGCGACCCGGGGCCAGGCCGACGCCGCGCGCGTCCGCGAGCTCGTTCTCGCCGCCTGCTCCTGATCGAACGCAGCGCGCCGCCCGCAACCATCGGTAGCGGGCGGCGCGGTCGTTTGCGGGGGCCGTTTCGAGCACCGTGGCGTGGTCGGCCCGCGTTCGTGCTCGCGGCCGCGCCGTATGCCGGTTAGTCCGGTCCGGTGCCGCTGGCGCTCTGCGGCGGGATGCGGACGACGCGGTCGTCGTTGGGGCCGGGCTGGCCGTCGGTCTTGTTGACGGTGCCGACCCAGATATTGCCGTCGGGTCCCACCGTCGCGCCGCCGAGCTGGCCGTAGCGGTCCTGGGCGAGCAGGCTGGGGGCCGTGGTCACGGCGTGGGTGTTCTCGTCGGCGGCGGCGATGGCGAGCGCCTTGGCGTAGGTCAGCGAGACCGCCACACCGTCGGCGGCCGCCGCGCAACCCGCGACGCCCGGCCGGTCCGGCCAAGTCCACGCGACGCTGATCGCGCCGTCCGCACCCAGCCGTTGCAGCCGGTCCTCGACGGGGGTGCGGTCGGTGAACCAGACGTTGTCCTTGCCGTCGCGGCACAGATCGCCCGCGACGCCGATGCCCGAGGCCGCGACCTCCGGCGCCGCCGCACCGCCCGGCGCGGGCGAGTTCACCCGCAGCAGTTTCCCGGCCAGCGAGGAGGGGGTCGAGGCCAGGCCGGGGTTGCCCGCGTCGCCGGTCAGCACCAGCAGCTGGTCGGGGCTCGCCCATTCGATCGCGCCGTGATTTCCGCTGGCGCCCTTGGGGATTCCGGTGAGGATGTCCTTGGGCGGGCCGCCTTCGGCGATCCGGACGACCCGGTTGTCGCTCGCCGTGGTGATGTACGCGTAGAGCAGGCCGTCCTCGCGGTAGGTGGGGGAGAGCGCGATGTCGCTGAGTCCGCCGTCGGCCGAGCCGTCCACGTCCAAGCGCGCGATCTCGATCGGCGGCTGATCCGGATCGACCACCTTCAGGATGCGCCCGGTGCGGCGCTCGGCGACCAGCGCGCCCTCGGCCACGCCGACCATGCCCCCGGTGGTGTCCAGGCAGGTCGCGACCACGGCCGGATCGGGGTCGATGCACGGCCCGCTCGGGCGGGTCGTCGACGGCGGCGCCTGCTTAGGGGACTTGGGATCCGCGGGTTCGAACGTCGGCTCGGGGGTGAACGGGCTCGACGCGGAATCGTCGAACCTGGCGCACCCGGCCAGCAGAGCGGACCCGAGCGCCACACTCATGGCGAGACGTCCCACGACAACCAACCTCATGCCCCAGACGTTACGGAAATACCCTCGCCCGCGCCGCTCCCGGGGGCGTGTTGACACGCCGTCGGGCTTCGACTCCCGTCGTCGCGCGGCGCGACATAGGGTGTAGACCCATGAACGAGCGACGTATCGGCGAGGCGCGACCGTGACCGACAAGCCGAATCAGCTTCCCACCGGCCCGATCACGGGCGAGCAGCTCACCACCGCCCGCCAACCGGTGACCAGCCCGTTCGATTCGCCGACCCAGCAGTTCCCCGTGGTCGACATGTCCAAGCCGCGTCCCGCCGACGTGCCGCGCACCGACGACGAGCTCGGCCTCGATCCCGACGTGCCCAGCGTCGAGCAGACCAAGGCGGGCGAGCCCGCGTACTCCTACGCCAGCATCCCGCCCGCCGCCAACCCGCCGAACGAGCCGAGCAAGGCCGCGCGGCGCCGCACCGCCGAGAATCGGCGCGGCACTCTGTATTTCGGCCTGTTCCTGCTGCGGCTGGTGGTCGGCGGCACCTTCATCTATCACGGCTTGCAGAAGCTCACCGGCTGGTTCCACGGCCCTGGCCTGGACGGCACCCGCGACATGATGGCCGACGGCGGCTGGGACCACCCGAGCATCGCCACCGTCCTCCTCGTCGCGGGCGAGCTCGGCGGTGGCGTCTTGCTGATCCTCGGCCTCGCCACCCCGCTCGCCGCGGGCGCGGTGCTCGCCGTGATCCTCACCGCGTGGGCGTGGAAGCAGGGCATGATCCCCGGCTTCCAGTACAAGGGCTCGGTCCCCTCGGGCGTCGAACTCGAGACCATCCTCGCGGGCACCGCCGCCGCCGTCATCCTCACCGGCCCCGGCCGCTGGTCCCTCGACCGCAACCGCGGCTGGTCCACCCGCCCCGCCTGGGGCTCTTTCGCCGCCCTGCTGGCCGCCATCGCGGCCGCCGCGGGCACCTACTGGTATCTGCACGGCGGCAACCCCTTCACCGGCATCGGCCCCTTCGACTGATCGACCGAACTCTCAGCCAGGCTGTGCCGATCGGATAATCCGGAAGCTTGCGCCGAAGGGGTCGTCCAGACCGGCGAGATACCCGTACGGGGTGTCATGGGCGGGCCGGACCACTGTTGCGCCTGCCGCAGTGGCGCACGCGACGGTTGCGTCGACGTCCTCGACCTCGAAGTAAGTCAGCCACTCGGACTTGGTGGCCGACCGCTCTCCGTGGATGCCGCCGATCGGCCGGTCATCGGGTCGACGCAGAACCGTGTAGTCGAGGTCGCCGGGCGTGTTCTCCAGGGTGAATTCGAATACCGCGGCGTAGAAGTCGCGAGCCGCGCTCGGCTGGGCGGTGACCAGTTCGGGCCAGGCCAGTGTGCCGGGCTCGTTCACGATCTCCGCACCGATGTGGGCGCGGCCCTGCCACAACCCGAACTGGCCACCCGCGGGATCGATACCGATGGCCATCCTGCCCTGGTCCATCACATCCATCGGGGGCAAGGGGATGTGGCCACCGGCGTCGGTGATCCGCTCGACCGTGCGGTCGCAGTCATCGGTGGCGAAGTACAGATTCCACCAGAACTCCGTCGCGTCGGCATCGGGATTCTTCATCAGGGCCGCCACCGGCTTCCCGCGTACCAGACACATGGTGTAGTTGCCGGTTTCCGGCGGCCCTTCCAGAAACTGCCAGCCGAATACCGCGCCGTAGAACTCCATCGCTCGGTGATGATCAGGAATCCCGAGATCAAGCCAGGTCGGCGTGCCGTTCGGCGGAATTTTCGTCACTTCGGTCATCGGATCTCTCCTCGCCGCTGTTCAGTGGACCGCACAAGCCTCATCGTCGAGCCCAGACGCATTCCAACGCAGCAAATTCGGCTATCCGCGATGTCAGCGTCGCCGTCGGCGACTAAGCCCTGATATGGGTGCTGTTTCGAACGCACCGACGAACCATTCGATCATTCCACTGGTCCGCGGCGGCCGTACGCGGGTTCGTCCGTGCTGAAGCAGCGGATCGGATCCCACGGACGGCCAGTCGCCGCAGAGTCGAGCAGACCCGATCGCTGGCGCCACGGCCGTGGCGGCGGGGCTGTTCCGAGGCGACGAAGGCCCCGGTGGAGAACCGGGGCCTTCGTCGTTCGGGTGATCAGGGGACGCGGCGGACGGCGCCCTTGTCGGCGGAGGTGGCGAGGGCGGCGTAGGCGCGCAGGGCCGTGGTGACCGGGCGCTCGCGGTCGACGGGCTGCCATGGCCGCTCGGAGGCTTCCATCTTGGCGCGGCGCTCGGCGAGCACGGCGTCGTCGACGAGCACCTCGAGCGCGCGGGTGGCGACGTCGATGCGGATCTGGTCGCCGTTCTCGATGAGACCGATCACGCCGCCGCTGGCCGCCTCGGGGGAGATGTGGCCGATCGAGAGGCCCGAGGTGCCACCGGAGAAGCGGCCGTCGGTGATCAGCGCGCACTGCTTGCCGAGACCGGCGCCCTTCAGAAACGCGGTGGGGTGCAGCATTTCCTGCATGCCGGGACCGCCCGCGGGGCCCTCGTACCGCACGACGAGCACGTCGCCCGGCTTGATCTGCTTACCGAGGATGACCGACACGGCCTCCTCCTGCGATTCCACGACGACGGCGGGACCCTGGAAGGAGAACAGATCCTCGTCGATGCCCGCGGTCTTGAGGATCGCGCCGTCCGGCGCGATGTTGCCGCGCAGCACGACCAGACCGCCCTCGACGGTGTAGGCGTGCTCCTTGTCGCGGATGCAGCCGCCCGCGGCGTCGGTGTCCAGCGAGGACCACCGGTTGTCCGTGGAGAACGGCTCGGTGGTGCGGACCCCGCCCGGCGCGGCGTGGAACAGCTCGACGGCCTCGTCGGATGCCTTGCCGGAGCGGATGTCCCAGGTGTCGAGCCACTCGTCGAAGCTCGCGGTATGCACCGTGGTCACGTCGGTTTCGAGCAGCCCGGCGCGGCGCAGTTCGCCGAGGATGGCCGGGATGCCGCCCGCCCGGTGTACGTCCTCCATGTGGTAGTCCGAGTTCGGCGAGACCTTGGACAGGCAAGGCACTTCGCGGCTGATCTCGTCGATGGTGCTCAGATCGAAATCGATCTCGCCCTCCTGCGCGGCGGCGAGGGTGTGCAGCACCGTGTTGGTGGAACCGCCCATCGCCACGTCGAGCGCCATCGCGTTGCGGAACGCCTTCTGGTTGGCCACGTTTCGCGGCAGCACCGAGGCGTCGTCCTCGCGGTACCAGCGGTTGGCGATGTCGACGATCACCCGGCCCGCCTTCTCGAACAGCGCGCGGCGGGCGGCGTGCGTGGCCAGCGTGGAGCCGTTGCCCGGCAACGCCAGACCCAGCGCCTCGGTGAGGCAGTTCATCGAGTTGGCGGTGAACATGCCGGAACAGGAGCCGCAGGTCGGGCAGGCGCTGCGCTCGACCTCGTCCAGCCCCTCGTCGGTGACATTGCTGTTGGCGCTGGCCGAGATCGCGGTGATCAGGTCCGTCGGAGCCTGGGCGACACCGCCCACCACGACGGCCTTACCGGCCTCCATCGGACCGCCGGAGACGAACACGGCCGGGATGTTCAGCCGCATGGCGGCGTTCAGCATGCCCGGAGTGATCTTGTCGCAGTTGGAGATACACACCAGCGCGTCGGCGGTGTGCGCGTTGGCCATGTATTCGACCGAGTCGGCGATGATCTCGCGGGAGGGCAGCGAGTAGAGCATGCCGCCGTGGCCCATCGCGATGCCGTCGTCCACGGCGATGGTGTGGAACTCGCGCGGCACGCCACCCGCGGCGCGGACCGCCTCCGCCACGATCTCACCGACGTCCTTCAAATGCACGTGGCCCGGCACGAACTGGGTGTAGGAGTTCGCGATGGCGACGATCGGCTTGCCGAAGTCGGAGTCGGTGAGGCCGGTGGCCCGCCACAGCGCGCGTGCGCCTGCGGCGTTGCGTCCGGCGGTGGTGGTGCGTGAACGAAGCGGTGGCATGGAGGGTCCTCGGAGGGTCGCGGGGGCTGTGGTGCGACTGCGCGGAGTTCGCTCGGCGTGTGCGGAACTCGCTCGGCGGCTGTTCCACGGTACTCCCGGGGGTGCCGGGCCGATGTCGCCGGTCGCGATAGGCGATGTGCCGCGCGTCGCGGGTGCGTTCGTGTCGCCGCGGGTGGTGGTCGTCGGCGCGGACGGTGTCATCGGGTGTGTGTCGGTACCCGAACCGTCCAGCCGCGCGGGCGGTTGTCCGTCGGCGGCGCGGCTACGCCAAGACTAGCGTCGCGTGTCCAGCCGATATTCCGAAGCGCGGGAAGAACCAAGTGCGGGAGCGGCTCTCGTACCGCCTGCGAACTACCTGGCCTGCGCACGTCGACCGTCCACCTCGGCATTCGCTCCGGCCGTGTTGCGTACCTCCGCGTTGGCTCCGGCCTTACGCGATCCGCAGAGGGCACCGACAGGCGGCGACTTCAGTCGTCGGCCTTGCGATCCTTCTCCGTTGCCTCGGCAGCCTCCGCGCCCCCGGTCGATCCCTCGCCCGCGTCTCCAACAGACTCCGCGCTCGCCCGCTCCTCCGCGTCCCGCTCGGCCTCGGCCGCCGCGGCCGCGCCGAACAGATCGGGCAGCCGTCCCTTCGACGCCGCGATCAGCGTGCGCAGCTGGTCGTAGCTGACCGCGGGCAGCCGCACCTGCGACTCGTCGGTCAGGTGCGCGCGCACGAATCCGCGCTTGGGAATGCTCACACCTTTGATCTGGTCCCAGTCGATGTGCCGCGAGCCGAAGAGGCTGCGCAGGTCCAGCCCGGCGTCGGAGACGACGGTCCGGGTGCGCGCCACCCAGGCGGCCACCACCACGGGCAGTGCCAGCAGCCACCACAGGGCGGCAGGCCAGCCGACGAAGAAGAGGAACACGCACAGCGCGAGCACGACCACGCCGAGGTAGGCGAGCGGCTGAATGCGGATGACCTTGGCCTCCGGCCGACCCGTATCCGATCCCGCGTCGGAGGTATGGGACGATTTAGCCGGTGGCACGGACTGATGCGGTGATGACACACCACCATCCTCGCATCCTGGTAATCGGACACAAGCAACCACTGGAGTCCCACATAATGGGACGTACTGGGTCATCTGTTTGACTCATCGCTTCACGCCCGCTTAACGTCGTGCGCGTGAATCGAAACGAGTTGCTCGTAATCGGCCGGCGCGTCCAGCGTTGAGCCTGACTACCTAGGTCGAATACGTCAGCTCGCGTTGCGACGCGCCACCCTCGAACAGCCATGCGCTGGTCGGGGGCTTTTTTGTGTTCGGGCAGTTTCCGGCGCGGCGGGTCGCGAAGACCGATCGTGTCGAGCACAGCAGTGTTGTCCGGGGTCAAGAACGACAAGTTAGGAAACGAAGACGGTGAGCGCACCAACCGCACGGCCCGGGCCCTCGGCCCGCAGGCCAGCGCCTTCGGCTACTCAGCAGGCATCGCCCGCTGGCACTCCGACGACCACGGCGAACCGCCGCCAGGTCCCGCCCGAGCGGGTCACCGGCGCGCAGTCCGTCGTCCGGTCGCTCGAGGAGCTCGGCGTCGACACCGTATTCGGCATCCCCGGCGGCGCGATTCTCCCGGTGTACGACCCGCTCTTCGACTCGACCAAGGTCCGCCACGTGCTGGTGCGCCACGAGCAGGGCGCGGGTCACGCGGCCACCGGGTACGCGCAGGCGACCGGCAAGGTCGGTGTGTGTATGGCCACATCCGGCCCCGGCGCGACCAACCTGGTGACGCCGATCGCCGACGCCCAGATGGACTCGGTGCCGATCGTCGCGATCACCGGCCAGGTCGGCCGCGGCCTGATCGGCACCGACGCCTTCCAGGAAGCCGACATCTCCGGCATCACCATGCCGATCACCAAGCACAACTTCCTGATCACCGACGGCGCCGACATCCCGCGCATGATCGCCGAGGCGTTCTACCTGGCCGCCTCCGGCCGTCCGGGCGCGGTGCTCGTCGACATCCCCAAGGACGTGCTGCAGGCGCAGACCACCTTCAGCTGGCCGCCGGAGATGCGGCTGCCCGGCTACCGTCCGGTCACCAAGCCGCACGGCAAGCAGGTGCGCGAGGCCGCGCGGATGATCCTCGAGTCCAAGGCCCCCGTGCTGTACGTGGGCGGCGGCGTGATCAAGGCCGACGCCTCGGCCGAGCTGCTGGAACTGGCCGAGCTGACCGGCATCCCGGTGGTCACCACCCTGATGGCGCGCGGCGCGTTCCCCGACAGCCACCAGCTGAACATGGGCATGCCCGGCATGCACGGCACCGTCGGCGCGGTCGCGGCCCTGCAGCGGTCGGACCTGCTGATCACCCTCGGCGCCCGCTTCGACGACCGCGTGACCGGTCAGCTGGACTCGTTCGCGCCCGGCGCCAAGGTGATCCACGCCGACATCGACCCGGCCGAGATCGGCAAGAACCGGCACGCCGACGTCCCGATCGTGGGCGACTGCCGCGAGGTCATCACAGAGCTGATCGAGACCCTGAAGGCCGACCCGGCCGCGGGCGCGGCTCCGCTGCTGGACATCTCGGAGTGGTGGTCCTACCTGGACGGCGTGCGCAAGCAGTACCCGCTGGGCTGGACCCCGCCGAAGGACGGCTCGCTGTCGCCGGAGTTCGTCATCGACGCGCTCGGCCGCCTGGCCGGACCGGACGCGATCTACTGCGCGGGCGTCGGCCAGCACCAGATGTGGGCCGCGCAGTTCATCAAGTACGAGAAGCCGCGCACCTGGCTGAATTCCGGCGGTCTCGGCACCATGGGCTACGCCGTCCCGGCCGCCATGGGCGCCAAGATGGGCGCGCCGGAGAAGGAAGTGTGGGCGGTCGACGGTGACGGCTGCTTCCAGATGACCAACCAGGAGCTGGCCACCTGCGCCGTCGAGGGCGTGCCGATCAAGGTCGCGCTGATCAACAACGGCAACCTGGGCATGGTCCGGCAGTGGCAGACCCTCTTCTACGAGGAGCGCTACTCCAACACGGACCTGGGCACGCACACCCTGCGCATCCCCGACTTCGTCAAGCTCGCCGAGGCGCTCGGCTGCCACGGCATCCGCGTGGAGAAGGAAGAGGACGTCGAGGCCGCGATCCGCGAGGCGCAGTCCATCAACGACCGTCCGGTCGTGATCGATTTCATCGTCGGCAAGGACGCCCAGGTGTGGCCGATGGTCGCCGCGGGCACCAGCAACGACGAGATCATGGCCGCCCGCGGTATCCGCCCGCTGTTCGACGAGGACGAGCAGGCCGCGGAGCCCGCCGTCATCCACGAGGCGATGTCGCACGAGAAGAACAAGGGGACCGAGGCGTGAGTGAGCGCAGCGAACGAACCATGTGCCAGCGTGCGCTACGCATGCCGGCACCGAGCGTTAGCGAGGGGCAGGCATGAGTAGCACCCACACCCTGAGTGTCCTCGTGGAGGACAAGCCGGGCGTGTTGGCGCGGGTGGCGAGTCTGTTCTCGCGCCGCGGGTTCAACATCGAGTCGCTCGCGGTCGGCGGCACCGAGATCCCCGAGATCTCGCGGATGACGATCGTCGTGACGGTCGAGGACCTGCCGCTCGAGCAGGTCACCAAGCAGCTCAACAAGCTGGTGAACGTCATCAAGATCGTCGAGCAGGACGCCGACGCGTCGGTCGCGCGCGAGCTGATCCTGGTCAAGGTGCGCGCCGACGCGAGCGTGCGCACCCAGGTGATCGAGGCCGTGCAGTTGTTCCGCGCCAAGGTGATCGACGTCTCGCCGGACGCGCTGACCATCGAGGCGACCGGAACCCGGTCCAAGCTGGACGCACTGCTGCGCATGCTCGAGCCGTACGGTATCCGCGAGATCGTGCAGTCGGGCGTGGTCGCTGTCGGCCGCGGCCCCAAGTCCATTACGGCCACCCGCTAGGGTGGTCGCGATCGACGGTCGGTGTTGGTCCCCGCGCGCACGCGGAGATGAGCCCCGTCCCAGTACAAGCGCAAGATGCGCACATCGTTTCCCCGCATCGGCGGGGATGATCCGAAGGGAACCAATCAAGTGGCAGTCGAGATGTTCTACGACGACGACGCCGACCTGTCGATCATCCAGGGCCGCAAGGTCGCTGTCATCGGCTACGGCAGCCAGGGCCACGCGCACTCGCTGAGCCTGCGCGACTCCGGCGTGGACGTCCGCGTCGGTCTCGCTGAGGGTTCGAAGTCTCGGGTGAAGGCCGAAGAGGCTGGTCTGACCGTCGGCACCCCGGCCGAGGTCTCCGAGTGGGCCGACGTGATCATGGTGCTGGCGCCCGACACCGCGCAGGCGTCCATCTTCACCAACGACATCGAGCCGAACCTGAAGGACGGCGACGCGCTGTTCTTCGGCCACGGCCTGAACATCCACTTCGGCCTGATCAAGCCCCCGGCCGACGTCACCATCGGCATGGTCGCGCCGAAGGGCCCCGGCCACCTGGTGCGCCGCCAGTTCGTCGACGGCAAGGGCGTTCCCGCGCTCATCGCCATCGACCAGGACCCGAAGGGTGAGGGCCAGGCGCTGGCGCTGTCCTACGCCAAGGGCATCGGCGGCACCCGCGCGGGCGTCATCAAGACCACCTTCAAGGAAGAGACCGAGACCGACCTGTTCGGTGAGCAGGCCGTGCTGTGCGGTGGCACCGAGGAACTGGTGAAGACCGGTTTCGAGGTCATGGTCGAGGCCGGTTACGCGCCGGAGATGGCCTACTTCGAGGTGCTGCACGAGCTGAAGCTGATCGTCGACCTGATGTACGAGGGCGGCATCGCGCGGATGAACTACTCGGTGTCCGACACCGCGGAGTTCGGTGGCTACCTGTCGGGTCCGCGCGTCATCGACGCCGACACGAAGGAGCGGATGAAGGCGATCCTGAAGGACATCCAGGACGGCACCTTCGTCAAGCGCCTCGTCGCGAACGTCGAGGGCGGTAACAAGGAGCTCGAGGGTCTGCGCAAGAAGAACGCCGAGCACCCGATCGAGGTCACCGGCGCCAAGCTGCGCGGCCTGATGAGCTGGGTCGACCGGCCGATCACCGAGACCGCGTAAGCGTCGTCGCACAAAACGGCCCGGCACCCGAGGGGTGCCGGGCCGTTGCGTTTCTAGCTGCTGCCGAAGGAGCCGCGCGGCCAGCCCCAGAGACCGTTGCCGTGCCAGCCGTTGCCGGGCCAGCCGTCGCAGCGATCCCACTGGTTCCAACTGTTCCAGTCGTTGTCCCAGAAATCCCAGCCCCAGTTCCCGTGGCAATCCCTCGGGTGGTGGTGGCGGACCTCGGTGATGGTGGGGGCGCCCGGCTCGGCCGATGCGGGTACCGCCAAGGCGGCCAACGGTATTGCGGCGACCGCGCCCGCGACGGCCACTCGGGCCAGCATGCGTCCGGTCGCGGACTTGCGTGTGGTGGACAACGTGAATCCTTTCACTCTGCGGCGAACCGCTCGTTCGCCATCCCTCGCGGGGATCCGTTCGCCTGAGCTGGGCGAACAGGTCTGGATAGGACGTGCCGTCGTCGTCGCGGGAACGCGACCCCCGGACATACCGTCGCGTCGGCGACCGCACGCCTACACTCTGCACCACTCGAGCCGAAAGGTCACTGGGCGTTCGGCATTCGCGAACAATTTTCAGTCTGAAGTACTACGCCGATAGGGGGATACCCTGAGGGCGAAGCCGGGGTTGCGCCCGGACCGGACGGGCGCAGGCGTTGGGGCGCAATCTCATCGATCGTTGAGGTATGGCCTGCCGGGCATTCGGCGGGCTGTCCAGCCGCCGAATCCCGCTGTCGCCAGGTGGCAATTCTCGAGCAATTGCGAGTGGCTGGGATGGTGTGCGCGACTGCCTTTCGAACGCGCCGCCGGATCGAGTGAACCTTGCCACCCCGTTCGCGGCCCATCACACTGGGCAAATGACGACCTCGTCCGCCGCTGTCCCCGGGTCGGCCGCCGCCTCGCTCGGACGCGCGGCGCGCAAACGCGTCTCGCGTTCCGCGCTCGGCGCCTGGCGAGTTCCGCCCGACCGCATCGATCCGGTTACCATCCTGGAACGCCAGGCCGCCACCCGCGTCCCGGAGCTCGTTCCGATCCGCTACGCGCGGATGGCCGCGGGGCCGTTCCCGTTTCTGCGCGGCGCGCCCGCCATCATGGCCGCGGACCTCGCCGCGTCGGCCAGCACCGAGCTGACCGTGCAGCTGTGCGGTGACGCGCACCTGTCGAACTTCGGCTTGTTCGCTTCGCCGGAGCGCTCGCTGGTGTTCGACCTCAACGACTTCGACGAAACACTGCCCGGTCCGTTCGAGTGGGACGTGCAGCGCTTGGCTGCCAGCGTCGCGGTGGCCGCGCGCGAGAACTTCGGCGCCGACACCGACGCCGAGCGGGCCGTACTCGCCGCGGCACGTGGCTATCGCGAGTCGATGCGCCGACTGGCCCGGCTCGACGGGATGACGGTCTGGTACGAGCGGATCGACGCCGACGAGGTCGCGGCGTTGATTCGCAAACCCCAGCGGCGCAAGGGCGTCGAGCGGGCCCTCGATGCCGCCCGCGCCCGCACCAGCTTGCAGGCGCTGACCAAGCTCACCGAGCCCGACGCCGACGGCATCCCGCGCATCCGGCACCGTCCGCCGTTGGTCACGCCATTGGCGGAGCAGGAGGCGAACGCTGTCTCGGCGGTGTTCGCCGACTACCGTCGCAGCCTGCCGGAGGAGCGCCGTGTCTTGTTGGACCGGCACCGGCTGGTCGATGTCGCACGGAAGGTGGTGGGCGTCGGCAGCGTCGGCACCCGATGCTTCATCGTCCTGCTCGCCGACCGCGACACAGCGGGACCGCTGTTCCTCCAGGTCAAAGAGGCCGAAGAGTCCGTGCTGAGCCCGCACCTCGCGCCGAGCCGGTTCCGGCACCAAGGTCACCGGGTGGTGCACGGTCAACGACTCACGCAGGCCGCCAGCGACATCTTCCTCGGCTGGGCCACCGGTCCCGAGGGACGGCACTACTACTGGCGCCAGCTGCGAGACATGAAGGGCTCCGCGGTGATCGAGAACATGTCCCGCCCGGTGCTCACCGCCTACGCCAGGCTCTGCGGGCAAAGCCTGGCGCGCGCCCACGCCCGCTCCGGCGACCGCGTCGCCATCGCCGCCTACCTCGGCGCCGGTGACGCGTTCGACCGCGCGATGGTGGACTTCGCCCTCGCGTACGCGGATCAGACCTTCGACGACCACAAGGCGTTGCTCGCGGCGATCGAAAGCGGACGCGTGCGCGCCGCCGAGCCGGGGGCGTGACAGCCGCCTGACCCGGCGCGTGAGAATCGGCTGCTCATCCCAGCGCCTGAGTATCGGATCGCGGCCGTGCGAGCGGCGCCGTGACGTCCTTCTACACTGGCTACCGATGAGTAGGTTTTTCGATTCGGTCGACCAGGTGACCCGGCGTCTCGCCGACGCGGGCTACCTGCCGTCGCTGGACATCGCCACGGCCGTGTTCCTCGCCGGGCACCTCGGCAAGCCGCTGCTGATCGAGGGTCCGGCGGGCGTCGGCAAGACGGAGCTGGCCAAGGCCGTCGCCGCGGCGACCGAGGCGGAGCTGATCCGCCTGCAGTGCTACGAGGGCATCGACGAGGCGCGCGCCCTCTACGAGTGGAACCACGCCAAGCAGCTGCTGCGCATCACCGCCGCCGACAGCGCGGACTGGAACCGGACCCGCGATCACGTCTTCACCGAGGAGTTCCTGCTCGACCGCCCGCTGCTGGCCGCCATCCGCAACCCCGACCCCACCGTGCTGCTCATCGACGAACTCGACAAGGCCGATGTCGAGCTGGAGGGCCTGCTGCTCGAGGTGCTCGGCGACTTCCAGGTCAGCATCCCCGAACTCGGCACCGTCACCGCGGTCCGCAAGCCGTTCGTCATCGTCACCTCCAACGCCAACCGGGATTTGTCCGAGGCGCTCAAGCGGCGTTGCCTGTACCTGCACATCGACTATCCGACGGCCGAGCTCGAGCGCGCGATCGTTCGAATGAAGGTGCCGGAGTTGGACGAGGCGCTGGGAGAGCCGGTGGTGCGGGTGGTCGGCGCGCTGCGTGAGCTGCCGCTGCGCAAGGCGCCGTCGATCGCCGAGACCGTCGATTGGGCGAAGACGCTCGTGGCGCTGGGGGCGCGGAATCTGACCAACGGCGTGGTGCGGTCGACGCTCGGTGTGCTGCTCAAATACCAAGCGGACCATCGGATCGCGGTCGAGCGGCTGGCGTTGTCGGAACCGGAGAGCGACCGGCGATGAACGGGCTCGGTTCGAACGAGACGCTCACCGACCGTCTCGTCGACTTCGTCGGCCTCCTCCGCGAGCACGGAATCCACGCGGGCCCCAGCGAAACCGTCGACGCCGCGTCGGCGATCGTCGCCCTCGGCGTCGAGAACCGCGAACGCCTGCGCTCCGGCCTGGCCGCCTGCCTGCTGCGCCGCAACGGCCAACGCGCCGTCTTCGACCAGCTCTTCGACCTCTATTTCCTGACCGCCGAACGGCCGACGTCCGCAACGATTCCCGAGTCCGTCGAGACGCTGCGCGAACGTCTCGCCGCCGCGCTGGCCGCCGACGATCAGGCCGCGCTCGCCGAACTCGCGAGCCAATCCCTCACCGAGCTGGGCGGTTACGGCGGTGCGGGCGGCGCTGGTCAATCGTCCCGGCCCGTCACGACCGCGTCCGGCGCGGGCTGGTCCTCGTACCAGACCATGAAAGCCCTTCGCCCGGAAGAACTTCTGGACCGCGTCGTGGCGAGCATGGGCGGCGCGGGCGAACTCGATTCCGCCGTCCGAACCATCGAGGCCCAACGCAGGCTGCGCTTGTTCCGCACTGCCGTCCAAACCCAGGCCCGACTCCGCTCGGCCGACCTGCGCGGCACCGACTACATCGCCCGCCGCGGCGTCGAAACGGCAACGGACCGAATCGATTTCCTCGGCGCCCGCGAACAAGACCTCGCCGAAATGCGCCGCCTCGTGAACCCATTGGCCCGCAAACTCGCCACCCGCCTCGCCGCCCGCCGCCGCAAGGCCGTCCGCGGCCAGATCGACATGCGCCGCACCCTGCGCCGCTCCATGGCCACCGGCGGCGTCCCCGTCGACCCGGTGCTGCGCGCCCGCAAACACGGCCGCCCCGACCTCGTCGTCCTCGCCGACCTCTCCGGCTCCGTCACCGGTTTCGCCGAATTCACCCTGCAACTCGTGCAGGCGCTGCAAGACCAATTCAGCAAGGTCCGCAGCTTCGGCTTCATCGACACCTGCGACGAGATCACCGGCTTCTTCACCCCCGGCGAACCACCACTCCCCGGCCTTTCCGCCCGAATCATCCGCGAGGCCAACGTCTCCCGCTTCGGCAGCAGCAACTACGGCGAAGCCCTCCGCACCTTCGCCGACACCCACCTCGACGCCCTCGGCCCCCGCACCTCCCTGCTCATCCTCGGCGACGCCCGCACCAACCGCACCGACCCCAACCTCCCCGCCCTGCGAGCGATGACCGACCGAGCCAAACACACCCACTGGCTCAACCCCGAACCCGCCCGCTCCTGGTCCACGGGCGACTCCGCCGCGCTGACCTACGCGGAGCACGTCACCATGCACGAATGCCGCAACGTGCGCCAGCTGACCGAGGTGATCTCCCGCCTCCTGCCCGCGTGAAGTAGCCGTACCGGATCTTGAGCCCGGCCGCTGTGCAGTCGGCTGCGTCTGTCCCGCTTCGAACTCGGCGAATCGTTGCATCAGCCGTTGCGGTGAGGGATAGTCGCCGCGGCGGCTGGGAAGTGCGAGTTGGTGTCCCACCGCCAGGAGGCCCACACCGCGGCACCAGGCAGATGGCTCCGAACAGGACGGGGACTGCTCTTGGGTTCACGCTTGCTGTTGGGCGCGAACGGTTTCACGGTCCAGGCTGGTCGCCGTGGTCGCCGACGCTGCGGTACGGGGCCAGGTCCAGGCGTACCGCACGATGAGGGCGAGAAGGATCAATTCCAATACGATGCCGAGGCCGTAGAAGTACAGCCAGGACTCGCCCATCGCGTTGAATGCCGTGATGGGGACGTAGAGCGAGGCCACGATGAGGTTTGCGATGCGGTTCACCCTGGCGGGCAGCGTCATCGACAGCACGACCATGAAGATCGGGATGGCCATGAGGGTCAGCGCCGTGGTCGAAAAGGACTGGGAGAGGTCGAACTCGAAGACCTTGCCGTCGAGGATGTCTTCGATGACGCCGGGCGTGAAGAAGTTGAGAATGTCCACGTAGGCGTATAGGAACATGAAGCTTGTCCACGTCGCGGCGAGCTTGGCTCTCACCGGTATCGGCTGGTCTTCCAATGTGGCGGTGGTGGGTTGACCTGTTCTCATCATGGGCTCCGTTGTTGTGGTGAGGATCGGTAGGTCTACGATCGCCGAGCCCGGCGGCGGGCGCCTCGGCCCGGAGGCTGGAGTTCGCCTGGCCGATGGCATGGTCTCTCTCTCGTACTTTCGGCGGGTACGCCGAGGCGCGCCGATCCCTAGGCTGGAGCCGTGGTCACTTTCCGGCGCCCCATCTGGCATGAGCCGCGGCCTGCTGACGCCCCACCCATCGGTCGGCTCGACTGGCTGCTGGTGGGGGTGTTCGCGGCCGCCGCCTTGGTCGAGGGCATCGCTCGGCCGGACTTGGCCTGGCGCCCCCTTGTGACGGTGCTCGCCCTGGCGCTGATGCCTGCCCTGCTCTGGCGGCGGGGTCGCCCCCTGCTGGCCGCCCTGGTCGGATGGGGTGTCGCGGGGCTGCTCTCGGTCCTCCAGCTGACTGCCCACGCCGGGGACATCGGCCTCTACTCCATGATGGCCGTCCTGATCCTGCTCTACTCCCTGGTGCGGTGGGGCTCGGGCCGGGAGATGGTCTTGGGGACGGCGTTCGTGACTGTCGTCGTCGCACTGGGGATGTACGTCTCCGCCGCGGGCTGGGCCGACGTTTTCGGCGGGAGCGTCCTGTTGCTGTTGTTCGTCGCCCTCGCGGCGGTGTTCCGCTACCGCGCGGACCTCTGGCATCGCCAACAGCGCGAGATCCGCAATCGGGAGCGGGTGGGGCTGGCTCGCGAGCTGCACGACACCGTGGCCCACCACGTCTCGGCCATCGCGGTGCAGGCGCAGGCCGGTGGCGTGGTTGCCGGCACCGAGCCTGAGAAGGCTGCCGAGATCCTGGCCGCGATCGAGTCCGAAGCGTCGCGAACCCTGGCGGAGATGAGATCCATGGTGCGGCTGCTGCGTGAGGAGGAAGCCGTCGCCTACTCACCCCAGCTGGGTGTCGCGGACCTGCCTGCTCTGGCGCGCGCCGACGCGACGCCCACCGTCGAGGTCTCGCTGGACGGTTCGTTGACCCGGCTGGCACGACCCGTGGATGCCGCGCTCTACCGGCTCGCGCAGGAGTCGCTGACCAACGCAGTACGGCACGCCCGGAGCGCGACCCGCGTCGGGATCCACGTACGCCGGGAGGGCGACGCCGTCAGGCTGCGTGTCAGCGACGATGGACAGACCGAGCCGGGGCCAGCCCCGGAGCCCGGGTTCGGCCTGCTGGGCATGACCGAACGCGCCCAGCTCCTCGGCGGATCGCTCTCCGCGGGGCCGAGGCCCGAGGGTGGCTGGGTGGTCGAGGCCGTGCTGCCGGTGGAGACTCTGGCATGAGCATCCGTGTTGTCGTAGCCGACGACCAGGACTTGGTCCGGACCGGGCTGGTGATGATCCTCGGCGCGCAACCCGACCTCGAGGTCGTGGGACAGGCAGCAGACGGGCTCGCAGCGCTCGACCTGGCGACCCGGCTGCGTCCCGATGTCCTCCTCGTCGACATCCGGATGCCCGGGCTCGACGGCGTCGAGGTGACGCGGCGCCTGGCCGGGCCAGGCGTGACCGACCCGATGGCGGTCGTCGTGATCACCACCTTCGACCTCGATGAGTACGTCCTCGGTGCCCTACGCGCCGGCGCCAGCGGCTTCCTACTCAAAGACGCCGGGCCGGAGCTCCTCGTGCAGGCTATCCACGCGGCGGCCAACGGGGACGCGCTGATCGCCCCCAACGTCACCCGTCGGCTGCTGGCGACCTTCGCCGACCAGGCGCCGGTGGTACCGGTCCAGCCCATCGACCCGCTCACCGAGCGCGAGAAGGAGGTGCTCGCGCTGGTGGCACGGGGCCGGACCAACGCCGAGATCGCCGCCGAACTCTTCGTCGGCCTGAGCACGGTCAAGACCCACGTCGCATCGTTGATGACCAAGCTCGGCGCCCGCAACCGCGTCGAGATCGCGATGTGGGCATACGACACCAGACGCGTGAGAGCCGATTAGTGGGTACAGATCGCAGCGTAGGCCCGTGCGGTTCGGTAGCCCAGCTATGAGTGCGGCCGGTCGTGGTTGTTCGGGTTCGGCGAGAAGCCTTTTCAGGGTGAAGTTTTCGCGTTCGAGGTCCTGTAGCAGCGGTCGCCGTCATGCGGGAAGTGGACAGGGACGTGAGGCTCGTCAACGCGCGGGGTGTTTGAACTGCCAGGCCGCCAACGCCAGCACTGCGATCCCCACAACCAACGTCACCAACCCACTCGTCATCAACCGCACCGTGATTCGGCGCAGCCGCTCATGCCTCTGGCGGTTCTCGAAGAACTTGTCGGTGGGCATGGTGTCGCCGATGAAGCAGGATTCGGAGGATTTGATGGCGCGGGTGGCGAGGGAGTCGGTGATGCCGCCTGCGGTGAGGGTGAGGAGGGCGGTGGCGATGCAGGTGATGGAGACGGTGGTGAGCGCGACGTCGAGCATGGGACCCCCGGTGTTCCGGGCCCGCCGGTGGGCGGCGGGCGGTTGTCCTGGTGGCACCAGTTTGGCGGTGGGGTCCGACATATTCGGCTGACGTATCGGTCGTGTGCCTGGGTGGAGGTCTCCGTTCGTAATGGGCAGCGGGCTCAGCGGCGTACTTCGGTGAGTGTGACCGGGCGGCGCTCGGCGCGGGAGAGTTCGCAGGCTTCGGCGATGTAGAAGGCTTCGAGGGCGTCGGCCACTGTGCACGGGCTGGGCGTGGTTCCGGTGGCGACGGCGACGAAGGTGGTGAGTTCCTCGGTGTAGGCGCGGCGGAATCGCTCCATGAATCCGGGGTAGGCGGGGTAGGGGGAGGCGGGGTGGTCGGGTTCGACGGAGTGGAGCGGGGCGCGGTCGTCGAGGCCGACGATGGCGTTGCCTCGGGAGCCGAGCACCTCGAGGCGGACGTCGTAGCCCGCGCCGTTGTAGCGGCCGAGGTTGACGGTCGCGAGGGTGCCGTCGTCGACGGTGAGTACGGCGGCGGCGGTGTCGATATCGCCTGCGGCGGTGATGAATTCGTCGCCGCGGTTCGCGCCGCGGGCATAGACCTCGGTGACTTCGCGGCCGGTGACCCAGCGGATGATGTCGAAATCGTGGACGCCGCAATCGCGGAACAGGCCGCCGGAGCGCGGGATGTAGTCGGCGGGCGGCGGCGCCGGGTCCAGCGTGGTGGCCCGCAGGGTGTGCAGCCAGCCGAGTTCGCCGCTGGCGACTGCTGCCCGGGCGGCGCGGTAGCCTGCGTCGAAGCGTCGTTGGAAGCCGATTTGCACGGGAACGGCGCTGGCGCGCACACGGTCCAGCACGGCTAGCGTGCCGGCGATGTCGGCGGCGACCGGCTTTTCGCAGAAGACCGGGATGCCGCGGTCGACGGCGGCTTCGATCAGGGCGGGGTGGGAGTCGGTCGCGGTGGCGATGACGAGCCCGGTGAGGTCGGCGGCGAGGAGCGACTCGATATCCCCAACGGCCTCGACGCCGAGTTTGGCCGCGGCGGCGTGCGCGCGGGTGGTGTCGATGTCGGCGACGACAACGCGATCGACACCCGGGAGTCCGTGCAGGGTTTCGGCGTGCGCCGTGCCGATGCGGCCGACGCCCGCGAGGCCTAATGTGACGGTGCTGCTCATCGATCCTCCTCGGTAGGAAAACGATTGCGTGCCTGGTGTTTCAGCGGAGCGCGGCGGTGGTGCCGCGGACGACGAGCTCGGGTTCGAGTCTGCGGCGGACGGGGTCGGTGCGCTCCCCGCGCAGACGTTCGGCGAGCGCTTCCACGGCCAGCTCCCCGATACGGACGCGCGGCTGGTCGATGGTGGTGAGCGCGATGTGGCGCAGCGCGGCGAGCGAGGTGTTGTCGTAGCCGACGACCGAGACGTCGTCCGGCACACACAGTCCGGCTTCCTCGAGCGCCGACATGGCGCCGACCGCGTTGAAGTCGTTGCCGCACACCAGCGCGGTGGGAAAGTCGCCGGGGGAGAAGATCTTCAGCAACTTGCGCACCCCGGCGATGCCCGCCGAGTCGGTGTGCTCGCTGGAGATCACCATCGGTTCCAGGCCGTGTCGCGCCATCGCGGTGCGGTAGCCGCGGCGACGGGCGGCCGCGGAGAACGCGGCGCCGCCGTCGAGGTGCACGATTCGACTGTGGCCCAACGAGACCAGATGATCGACGGCCAGTGTCGCACCCAGCTCGCCGTCATCGTTGACGGTGTCGACGCCCGCGATCGTGGAGCCGCGCGAGACCAGCACGACCGGAACCTGCTGCGCCGCTTGGCGAATCGCCGCAGCGGGCAACACGGGCGAGAGCAGGATGATCCCGCCGGGCCGGAACGACAGCAGGCTCTCCAGTGCGGTGCGCTCGCGGGCGGCGCTGCGGCGGCCGGTGTTCAGGATCAGTTCGAGCCCGGACCGCTGCGCGGCGGCGTCCATTCCCTCCACCACGTCGGCGAAGAAGGTGTTGCGCAGATCCGAGACGAGGACGCCCACGATATTGGAGGTCCGGCTGGCCAGCGATCGGGCCATGATGTGCGGCTGATAGCCCAGCTCGCGCGCGGCCTCCAGCACGGCGCGGCGCCGGTGCGCGCTGACCTTGGGCGAATCCCGCATGACGAGGGAGACCAGCGCACGAGAGACGCCCGCCCGGGCGGCGACGTCCTCCATCGTCGGTCGCGCCATCTCGCCTCCCTCCGCCGTTCCAGGGTCGGCTCGCCGAACTCGCCGTCGGCTGCCGGATCGGACGTTACACGGGCTCCTCCGCGCCAGCAATAGAGCGCTCTAATCGGACATTGCCAGGCGGTCGCTCCGCGCGCTTTTGCCGTGCCGGGCAAAGAAATACGAGGTCGAGACCAGGAAACGCGCGGGAGTCGCACCCCTTGACACGATGTGGCCTGCGTTACATAGTTGGAGCGCTCCAAAGCGAGGGCACCTGTTCACCTCGAAGGTCGGAGAGACGATGAACGAACCTCTCTACCCGCTGCGCATCGCGGCCGCGCCGATCTCCTGGGGCGTGTGCGAAGTCCCCGGCTGGGGCCACGTGCTCGAGGCAGAGGCAGTGCTGGCCGAGATGGCGCGACTCGGCATCACCGCGACCGAACTGGGCCCACCCGGCTACCTCCCGGACGACCCGGCGGTGCTGCGCGCATTGCTCGACGGCTTCGGCATCCGAGCGGTCGGCGGGTTCCTCGCGCTGCCGCTGCACCGTGCACCGGAGGATGCGCTGGCCGCCGCGCGACGGGCCGCTACGCTGTTCGCCGCCACCGGGGCGGAGGTCCTGGTGCTGGCCGCCGCCACGGGCTCGGACGGCTACGACGCGCGCCCCGAACTCGACTCCACCGAGTGGCGAACCCTGCTGGACACCGCCGCGGCCGTCCGCGACCTCGCGGCGGCGCACGGTCTGCGCACCGCGCTGCACCCGCACGTCGGCACGCACGTGGAGACCGAGGCGGAGGTCGAACGGTTCCTCGCGGACTCCGACCTCGATCTCTGCCTCGACACCGGCCATCTGCTGCTCGGCGGAACCGACCCCGTCGACCTGGCCCGCCGGTACCCGCACCGCATCGGACACGTCCACCTCAAGGACGTGCGCGCCGAACAAGCCGCCGAAGTGCGCAGCGGCGCAATCGAATACAGCGAGGCGGTGCGACGGGGGCTCTACGCGCCGCTCGGCGAGGGCGACATCGATATCGCGGCACTCGTGCGCGCGGTCCGCGCGGCGGGCTATCGCGGTTGGTACGTCATCGAGCAGGACACGGCGCTGCGATCGGCCGATCCCGTGACCTCGGCGAGCCGCGACGCGCGACACAGTCTGCGCTACCTTGCCGATCTGAGCCTCGCATCGGCGTCGCGACGGTAGGGGCGCGTCAGATGTTCGGACGAAAAGTCGCTGTTACCTATGGATTCTCGTTGCGCGCTGCCGTTTCGCTGGCGGCCGTCGCCGCACTGGCCGCCTGTAGCGGCCCGGGTGCCGACGTTGCAGGCCCCACCCGAACACGCGTCGCCGCAGGCGAATTGGAGTCGGTCGCGGTGGTCACCCACGGCAGCGCGGGCGACGCCTTCTGGAACGTCGTCAAGAACGGTGCGGAGGCCGCGGGCAAGGAACTCGGCGTCGCCGTGGAATACAACTCCTCCGGAGATCCCGGCCAGCAGGCGAAGCTGATCGACAACGCGGTGGCGCAGGGCGTGGACGGTCTGGTGGTCTCGATGGCCAACCCGGAGGCGCTGCGGCCCTCGGTGGAGCGCGCGGTCTCGGCCGGAGTCCCGGTGGTCACCATCAACTCGGGGGAAAGCGAGAGCGCGAAGTACGGCGCGTTCGCGCACGTCGGGCAGAGCGAGGGCCTCGCGGGCCAGGCGGCGGGCAGGCGGCTCGCCGACGCCGGACGCGAGAAGCTGCTGTGCGTCATCCACGAGGCGGGCAATATCGGCGCCAACCAGCGCTGCGACGGCGCGACCCGTGCCTTCGGCAACGGCACGACACTCCAGGTGGACATCAACAACCCCACCGACGCCCAATCCCGGATCAAAGGCGCGCTGGAGGCCGATCGCTCGATCGATGCCGTGCTGACGCTGAACTCCCAGGTCGCCGCCCGCGCCGTGGACGCGGTGCGCGAATCGCGATCCGCCGCCACGGTGGCGACCTTCGACCTGAACACCGACGTGGTCGAGGCCCTTCGGGCGGGCGCGCTGCTGTTCGCGGTCGATCAGCAGCAGTACGAACAGGGCTACCTGCCGATCGTGCTGCTCGAGCTGTACCGCGCGAATTTGAACACGGTCGGCGGCGGCGCGCCGGTGCAGACGGGCCCCGGCTTCGTGGACGCCGACAACGTCGAGGCCGTCGCCACGCTCGTCGCCCAAGGCACCCGGTGAGGACCACGAACATGACCACGACGACCGAACGCACCGAGGTCACGCCCAGCACCGAAGGACCGAGCCTGCTCCAGCGCCTGGCGGTGCGACCGGAGATCGGAGCCGCTCTCGGCGCGCTGCTGGTGTTCGTCTTCTTCTCGCTCGTCACCGATCGCTTCCTCAGTCCGCTCGGGATCGCGACCTGGTTGGACGACGCGTCCACGCTCGGCATCATGGCGGTCGCGGTGGCGCTGCTGATGATCGGCGGCGAATTCGACCTCTCGGCGGGCGTGATGACCGCCTCGACCGCGCTCGTCACGGCACTGCTCGCGGTGCACGGGGGGTGGAACGTCTGGTTCGCGCTGCTGGCCTCGCTGGTGTTCGCGCTGACCGTCGGCGCGTTCAACGGCTGGGTCGTGATGCGCACGGGGTTACCGAGTTTCATCGTCACCCTCGGCACTTTCCTTGCGCTGCAAGGTCTCAACCTCGGCGTCACCCGTTTGGTCACCGACACGGTGCAGGTGTCGGGCGTGCGGGCCGCGGACGGCTACGAGTCGGCGGGCTGGGTGTTCGCGGCCACGCTGAACATCGGCGACGCGCGCATCCAGGCCTCGGTGGTGTGGTGGATCGTGCTCACGGCGATCGCCTCGATCATCCTGGTGCGCACCAAGTTCGGCAATTGGATCTTCGCGGTCGGCGGCTCGCTGCCCAGCGCGCGGGCGGTGGGTGTTCCGGCGGACCGGACCAAGATCCTGCTGTTCATGGGGACCGCGTTCGCGGGCTGGGTGGTCGGCTCCTGCAACATCCTGCGATTTGCCAGCGTGCAGGCCAACCAGGGCGTGGGGCTCGAGCTGCACTACATCATCGCTGCCGTGGTCGGCGGCTGCCTGCTCACCGGCGGCTTCGGCTCGGCGATCGGCGCGGCCATCGGCGCGCTCATCTTCGGCATGGCCCGCCAGGGCATCGTGTTCGCACGCTGGGACAGCGACTGGTTCATGCTGTTCCTCGGGGTGCTGCTGCTGGCCGCGGTGCTGGTGAACAACCGATTCCAGAAGCGAGCGGAAAGGGTGCGCCGATGACCGCCCCCCTGATCGAGACGATCGACATCGGCAAGAGCTACGGCGGCGTCGTCGCGCTGCGTGACGTGTCGACGGTGGTGCGGGCGGGCGAGGTCACCTGTGTGCTCGGCGACAACGGCGCGGGCAAATCCACGCTGATCAAGATCCTCGCCGGGGTGCACCGGCACGACAGAGGCGACTTGCGCGTCGAGGGCGAGCGAGTCCGATTCGATTCGCCGCGTGCGGCATTGGATCGCGGTATCGCGACCGTGTACCAGGATCTCGCGGTGGTGCCGTTGATGAGTGTCTGGCGCAACTTCGTGCTCGGATTCGAGCCCACGACCGGGCCCTTCCGGCTGCTCGATCGGAAGGCCGGGCGCGAGATCGCCCGGAAGGCACTAACCGACATGGGTATCGAGATCGAGGACATGGAGCAGCCGGTCGGCACCCTGTCCGGCGGACAGCGGCAGTGTGTCGCGATCGCCAGGGCAGTGCATCGCGGTGCCAAGGTGCTGATCCTCGACGAGCCGACCGCCGCGTTGGGCGTGAAACAGGCTGGGGTGGTGCTGAAGTACGTGGTACAGGCGCGCGAGCGCGGACTCGGCGTCGTCCTCATCACGCACAATCCGCACCATGCCTACCCCGTCGGCGACCGCTTCCTGCTGCTCGAGCGCGGCGCGGTGCTCGGCGCCTACGAGAAGTCCGAGATCGACCTGTCCGAGCTGACCAGGCAGATGGCGGGCGGAGCCGAATTGGACGCGCTGCGACACGAATTGGCGCGGGTGATCGGCTCGTGACCGGGTCCGCGGGGGCGGGCACGATCGAGGCGCTGACCATCGGCCGCGTCGGCGTCGACCTGTATCCGGAGCAGGGCGGCGTCCCGCTCGCCGAGGTGCGGTCCTTCGCGAAATCGTTGGGCGGCACGGCGACCAACGTCGCGGTGGCCGCCGCGCGCCTCGGCCGTCGCTCGGCGGTGCTCACCAAAGTCGGCCCGGACGGCTTCGGCGCGTACGTTCGCGCGGCGCTCACCGAGTTCGGTGTCGCGGCGGACTACGTCGGCACCGCGCCGAATCTGCTGACGCCCGTGGTCTTCTGCGAGCTGAACCCGCCCGCCGATCCGCCGCTGCTCTTCTACCGCGCACCGATCGCGCCAGACCTCACCCTCACACCCGAGGACGTGCCGTGGGATCTCGTCGACGCCGTGCCGCTGCTGTGGGTCACCGGCACCGGCGTCAGCGCCGAACCCGCGCGCGGCACCCAGCGCGCGATCCTGGAGCGGCGCGCCCGGCGCGGGCACACGGTCCTCGACCTGGACTATCGGCCGATGTTCTGGTCGGACGAGGCGACCGCGCGCGCCGAGATCGGCTGGATGCTCGACCACGTGAACGTCGTCGTGGGCAACCGCACCGAGGTCGGCATCGCGATCGGCACGACCGATCCCGATGCGGCGGCCGACCGGCTGCTGGCGCGCGGCATCCGGCTCGCGGTGATCAAGCGCGGCGCCGAGGGCGTCCTCGTGGCCACCGCCGACGAGCGCTGGACCGTGCCGCCGTGCCGGGTGGCGGTGGTGTGCGGGCTCGGCGCGGGCGACGGCTTCGGCGGCGCGCTGATCCACGGGCTGCTCGCCGACTGGGACCCGCACCGCATCGGCGTCTACGCCAACGCGGCGGGCGCGCTGGTCGCGTCCCGGCTGGCCTGCGCGGACGCCATGCCGACGGCCGCGGAGATCGAGGAGCTGCTGTGCCGATGAACCCGTACCTGACCGACGACCGCTGGGCCGATCTGCTGCGAATTCGCGCGACGGACCCGGCGGCCGTAGAACGGGCCTACGCCAAGCGAATTCGGCGGTCCGCCCTGCTCTCGGAACGCGAGACGCTGTTCCTTGTCGCCGCGGACCATCCCGCGCGCGGCGCGCTCGGCGTCGGATCGGACCGCACCGCGATGGCCGACCGGCGCACCCTGCTGGAACGGTTGCTGATCGCGCTGGCCGATCCGGCGGTGGACGGTGTGCTGGGATCGCCGGACGTGGTCGAGGAGCTGCTGTTGCTCGACGCGCTGGACGACAAGGTGGTGATCGGCTCGATGAACCGCGGCGGCTTGGCGGGCGCCGAGTGGGAGATCGACGACCGGTTCACCGGCTACGACGCCGACGCACTGGTCCGCTACCGCCTCGACGGCGGCAAAATGCTTCTCCGGCTGGTCGATTCGGATCCGGGCACGGTGCCCACCCTGCACGCTTGCGCGCAGGCGGTGTCCGAGCTCGCCGCGCACGGTCTGATGGCGATGGTGGAACCGCTTCCATACCACCGCGACGCGTCCGGCGCGCTGGTGATGAGCAAGGACGCGCCCGCACTCGCGCGGGCCATCACCGTCGCCTCCGGCCTCGGGGTCACCTCGGCCTACACCTGGCTGAAAATTCCTGCCCCCGAGGATAGTTCGGTGCTGGACGCGACGACGCTGCCGGTTGTCGTGCTCGGCGGAGTGCCCTCGGGTGACCCGGCCGCGGACCTGGCCGCGTGGGGCGGCGCGCTGCACCACGACGTGGTGCGCGGCTTGGTGGTGGGGCGCACCCTGCTCTACCCACCGGACGGCGATGTCGCCGCCGCCGTCGACGCGGCGGCGCGGATGCTGAAGGAGTCCCGATGACACTGCATCGTCCGGCCGGGACACTGGCCGACGGCCGAGACCCGGTCCGGCTCACCGCCGAGGACGCCGGATGGCGCTACACCGGCCTGCGCGTAGTCGAACTCGCGCCGGGCGAGACCAGAACCCTGGCCACCGGAGAGTACGAGGCGTTCGTGCTGCCGCTGTCCGGCTCCTGCGTCGTCCGGGCCGACGCGCACGTCCTCGAATTACGCGGGCGCGACTCGGTTTTCACCCGGGTGACCGATTTCGCGTACGTACCGCGCGACGCCGACGTCGCGTTGTCCAGCGCCGACGGCGCGGTGCTCGCCATGCCGATGGCCAGATGCGCGCGGCGGCTGTCGCCGAAATACGGTCCCGCCGAGGAGGTTCCGGTCGAGGTGCGGGGCGCGGGCCGGGCGACGCGGCAGGTCAACAACTTCGGCGTGCCCGGCGTCTGGGCGCACGCGGACAAGCTCAACGCCTGCGAGCTGATCACGCCGGACGGCAACTGGTCGTCGTACCCGCCGCACAAGCACGACGAGGCGAGCGCGTGCGAGGTGGTCAACGAGGAGATCTACTACTTCCGCATCGCGGGCCGCGACGGCGTCACCCCGTCCCGCGAGGGCTTCGGCCTGCACCGCACTTATACCGCCGAGGTGGACGAGAACGTGGCGGTCCGCGACGGCGACGTCTTCCTGGTGCCGCGCGGTTACCACGGTCCGTGTGTCGCCGCGCCCGGCTACCCGATGTACTACCTCAACGTGCTGGCCGGTCCGGCGCCCGAACGGTCGATGGCCTTCTGCGACGATCCGGCGCACGCCTGGGTGCGGGACGGCTGGGCGGGGGAGCAGGCCGACCCGCGCTGCCCGGTCACCGGCCCGGAAGGACGGTTGTCATGGAACTGACCACCGCGCAGGCCCTGGTGTCCTGGTTGGTCGCGCAGCGCTCCGAGACGCTGGACGGCGCGGACGTGCCGCTGTTCCCAGCCGTCTTCGCGATCTTCGGGCACGGGAACGTGCTCGGCCTCGGCACGGCGTTGCACGAACGCCGCGACGAGCTGCCCGTCTGGCGCGGGCACACCGAGCAGGGGATAGCACTGGCGGCCGTCGGCTACGCCAAGGCAACACACCGGCGCCAAGTCGGCGTCGCCACGTCCTCCATCGGGCCCGGCGCGCTGAACATGGTGACCGCGGCGGGCGTCGCGCACGCCAACCGGCTGCCGCTGCTGCTGCTTCCCGGCGACACCTTCACCGGACGCGCCCCCGATCCGGTGCTGCAACAGGTCGAACACTTCGGGGACGCGACCGCGACGGTGAACGACGCGTTCCGGGCGGTGAGCCGCTACTTCGACCGGATCACCGAACCCGAACAGCTCATCGCGACGCTGCCGCAGGTGGCCCGCGTGCTGACCGATCCAGCCGACGCCGGACCGGTCACCCTGGCACTGCCCCAGGACGTGCAGGCCGAGACCTTCGACTTCCCGGACGCGCTGTTCACTCCGGTGCTGCACCGCGTGCCGCGGCCTCGCCCCGACCTGCGGGCGCTGACCGAGGCCGCCGCGGCCATCCGCGCCGCGCGGCGACCGCTACTGGTGCTCGGCGGCGGCGTGCGCTACTCGGGCGCAGGCCCGATCGCGGTGGAATTCGCGGAGCGGCACGGCATTCCGATCACCGAGACCACCGCGGGCCGCACGCTGGTGCCCCACGATCACCCGCTGCACGCGGGCCCGCTCGGCATCACCGGCTCGGCGTCGGCGAACGCGCTCGCCGCGGACGCGGACCTGGTGCTTGCCGTCGGCACCCGATTGCAGGACTTCACGACGGCATCGTGGACGGTCTTCGCGCCCGACGTTCGCCTGGTCACCGTCAACGCGGCCCGCTTCGACGCCGTCAAGCACGGCGCGCTGCCGGTCGTCGGCGATGCGGCAGCCACCCTCTCTGAACTGGCCGAACACCTGTCCGGATGGATCGTCCCTGCGGACTGGACCGGCCGCGCCGCGCCGCTGCGGGAGACCTGGGATGCCCGGATCGACAAGCTGCGCGCCCCGACACCGGGCACGCCCAGCTACGCCCAGGTGGTCGGCATCGTCAACGAGCTCGCGACGCCGGAGGACTACGTCATGACGGCGTCGGGCGGGCTGCCCGGCGAGCTGATCGGCGGCTGGCGGGCCGCCGGAGGGACGCCGAGCATGGACGTGGAGTACGGATTCTCCTGTATGGGTTACGAACTCGCGGGGGCGTGGGGTGCGGCCATGGCGCGCGAGCACGGTCTGGTCACCACCTTGCTCGGCGACGGCTCCTATCTGATGCTGAATTCGGAACTGTTCTCGGCGGCCTTCGCCGGGCACCCGTTCGTCGCCGTGATGTGCGACAACGACGGCTACGCGGTGATCGCGCGCTTGCAGGAGGGGCAGGGCGGTGCGGCGTTCAACAATCAGTACGCGGACTGCCGCACCACCCTCGTCGACCCGCCGCGAGTGGATTTCGTGGCGCACGCCTCCGCGCTGGGTTGCTCGGTGTTCACTGCGACAGATACCGACCAGTTTCGAAATGTCTATCGACAAGCGCGGGCTACCGCCGTCGCGACATCCCGTCCCGCGGTCGTCGTGGTGAAGACTCGGGCCGCCGACTGGACCGAGGCCGGTGCATGGTGGGAAGTCGGTGTGCCGCAATACCTTTCCGGCCGCGGCGACTACGATGCGAACAAGCCCGCGCAGCTGCGCTACGTGCGAGGGCGATGACTCGCACGTAAGGTCGGTCGTGTACGTCGGTGTACAGGCCTGTTCGCTGGGCGGTCGACACCCGGTCCCGGATGCGAGGTGAGAGACACAGACCCCCGTGAGCGTTGAATAGCTCACAGTGGATGGGGCCGAATGTGGAGAAATTCGTCGGATGATGGCATTGTGGATCTACGAGACCGGGGTGTCTATGCAAGTCCCTGGCTCGTCAACAGAAAGTATGAAATGGCTCAAGGCATTGTTAAGTGGTTCAACAGCGAGAAGGGCTTCGGCTTCATTGCCCAGGACGGCGGCGGTCCCGACGTCTTCGTGCACTACTCGGCTGTGAGCGGTTCGGGTTTCCGGTCCCTCGATGAGGGGCAGCGCGTGGAGTTCGAGATCGGCCAGGGACAGAAGGGTCCGCAGGCTCAGGACGTCCGCGTCGTCGCCTGATTCGACACGCACTTCGAGGCTCCGCACCATTACGGTGCGGGGCCTCTCGTCGTTTCGGGCTGGGTGAGACCCGCCCGAACCGTCGCACGATGGACCGAGCGGCACCCCGCGTTGTACCCTTCCCCGGTTCTGCGCGTTCGGAGAAGGTGCGGCGTATGGCTCAGGGCACAGTGATGTGGTTCGACACCGAAAAGGGTTTCGGTTTCATCGCCCAAGATGGTGGTGGCAAGGACGTGTTCGTGGACTACCTGGATCTCCAGGGTTCCGGGTTCCGATCCTTGACGGCCGGGCAGCGGGTGGAGTTCGAGCTGCGCCAAAGCAAGTCGGGGCCGGAGGCGATCGGCGTGCGAGTCATCGAGTAGGTGTATCCCCGCACCGCCCGGCAGCCGCTACCGGGCGGACAGCGCCTGCGCGCGGAAGAACTCCGCGGTGAGGTCCCGTGCCCGTCCCAGGTCCCGTTCGCCGGAGCGTGGGAAAGCGTCCGTGGCACTGCCGAATTCGCCCACGATGAAGTCGGCGATCGGCGCGGGCACGGCTCCGCTGCCCATTTCCCTTGTCCGCGACTTGAGTTCGGTCAGCTCGGCCACGGCCGTGACCAGGTCGGCGGGCAGCTCGCACTGCGCGAGCAGCGTCGGCAGATGCATCGGCGCCACCGCCGCTTCGGGATGCTCGCGCAGCCACCGCAGCGCCATCGCGGGACGCAGCGCGTAGAAAACCTTCTTCAGTGATCGGTTGCGGTCGAACAGTTCCCACTGCCGAGCGCCGAGGTGCAGGTAGTGCCGCGCCACTTGATCGCGGGCGGCGATCTGCTCGGCCAGCGCCCGCAGCTCGGCGCGGAATCCCGCGTCGCCGCGGTACACGATCGGCGACATCAGCCACTCGATCAGCACCGCGTTGCCTTTGACCAGCAACCGCAACGCTTTACCCAGCTCCCAGCCGTTGACATCGAGCAAGCCCACGAGCGGCGTCTCGATCACATCGCGCGTCCGCCACGGCGACAGATAGGTGTCCAACGGCGCCACGTACACGAAGCGGCAGTCGTAGTCGGAGTCCGGCGACGGGAAACCCCAAGCACGGCTACCGCTTTCGATGGCCAGCGGCACCCGCACGCGATGCTCGCGCTCGATCCGGTCCAGCTCGGCGTCGACGGACCCGACCACGGTCGGATCCATCGACTCCGGAACAGCGCGCAACGACATGCCTCGATCGTATGTGCGAGGGTGTCCGCGCTTCAGCTCATTTTTCGGGCCGAAACGTGGTGCGTGCCATCACCTGTCGAGCCGGACACCGACGCAAGCGCGGGTGTGTCGCCACGTCCCCACACGCGGCCTCGACGTCGACACGTCCCGATCCGGTCGCGACGGTCCGCAGTGCGGCGACCGCCAGCGCCACGGCCGCACTGTCGAGGCCGCCGCCACACCGCTGAGCACCACCGAGGTGGCCCAAGCGGCCGCACGGGCGGGTGCCAGGCGCGTCGCGACCCCGGCGGTGATCGCCCGCACCGTGCCCACTCCGATGCCGATCGGTATGTGCCGGGCGAGCAGCGCGCCGCAGTTCGGCGCCAGCGCGATGCTTAGGTTGCCGAGCAGCAGCACCACGCGGTGCGGGCAACACCGCACGCGGTCGAACCGGCCGAGCCCCGCGGCGAGTAGCGGTCATGCTGACGGCGGCGACTCGGGCGCGCAGGTTGCTGTGGCGCCCTGTCGTCGGCGGTCTCGACCGCGGAAACGGCGTTCTCGGCTGCCACTGCGAGTTATACGACGAATTGCCTGTCAATAACCAAACTGGCTGCGCCCAGAAAAATACCGGCATTGGGATGCCCTGGTTTCGAGCGCGAGTTCATGTTCGCAGCGTGTCCCGCCCGGCTAATTCGGCAAGCGCGCGGAAGTTGTCGTTCTCATAGTTTCTCCGGCGATTCCTTAGAGTCCTCTCATGAATAGGCAGATGCTGCGCACGCGAATGATCTGGACAGTCGACCAGCGTCCGAACCCTGCAAACATGCAGGTAAAGGCCGGTTTTTGAGGGTGAATTCATGGGATGTTCGGTGATCTGCACCGCATTGAAGATTTGAATGTAGTGCGCGTCACAATTTTCCAGAATTTCGTAACCGCATTCGCACCGCAGCCGATGTGCCGTGTGTCAGCCAGTTCGACTGGATAATTTCGAGGAAGAGGAATTCTTATGATCCCCGTTATCATCGACACCGGTAGCGCCGCCATCAACGGCCTGTTCGACACCCTCGGCGCCGCGCTGAACGGTGTGCTGAACACCCTGTGGACGGGATCCTTCGGCGGCCGCTGATTCGACTCCGCGATCGAGCGACTCGATCGGGTCCGTGCCGTCCGATCGGCACGACCGTGGAAGACCCCGCACCCCCTCGGTGCGGGGTCTTCCCGTCTTCTCCGAGCGTTTCGGACACGACCGCTGCTTTCGGGCAGCGCGCATGCGCCGGACCGCCGCTGACATCGACGTGGACCCGGTGGCCTTACGGCAGAACGCCATTCGCTTTCGGTCGTCCGCCCACCTCACACACTGACGGCAGCCGCCTACCGGGTGGTACAGCCGGACGAAATGCCGACCACTAAGCTTGTCGGCGGTAACTGCCGACCCCCATTTCCCCAGGAGTACCCCACAGTGAGCCAAGCAGGCCGTCCTGTTGTTCTGATCGCCGACAAGCTCGCCCAGTCGACCGTCGACGCGCTCGGTGACGGTGTCGAGGTTCGCTGGGTCGACGGCCCCGACCGCCCGGCCCTGCTCGCCGCGGTTCCGGAGGCCGACGCGCTGCTCGTGCGTTCCGCCACCACCGTCGACGCCGAGGTGCTCGAGGCAGGCAAGAACCTGAAGATCGTCGCCCGCGCCGGCGTCGGCCTCGACAACGTCGACGTGCCCGCGGCCACCGAGCGCGGCGTCATGGTCGTCAACGCGCCGACCTCCAACATCCACACCGCCGCCGAGCACGCGGTCACCCTGCTGCTCGCCGCCGCCCGCCAGGTCCCCGCCGCCGACGCGACCCTGCGCGAGCGCACCTGGAAGCGCAGCAAGTTCAACGGTGTCGAGATCTTCGGCAAGACCGTCGGCGTCGTCGGCCTCGGCCGCATCGGCCAGCTGTTCGCCGCGCGCCTCGCCGCGTTCGAGACCAAGCTCATCGCCTACGACCCCTACGTCTCCCCGGCGCGCGCCGCCCAGCTCGGCATCGAGCTGGTCACCCTGGACGAGCTGCTGCAGCGCGCCGACCTGATCTCGGTGCACCTGCCCAAGACCCCGGAGACCAAGGGCCTGCTGAGCAAGGAGAAGCTCGCCCTCACCAAGCCGGGCGTCATCATCGTCAACGCCGCGCGCGGCGGCCTGATCGACGAGGCCGCGCTGGCCGACGCCATCAAGTCGGGCCACGTGCGCGCCGCCGGTCTGGACGTGTTCGAGACCGAGCCGTGCACCGACAGCCCGCTGTTCGAGCTGCCGCAGGTCGTCGTCACCCCGCACCTGGGCGCGTCCACCTCCGAGGCGCAGGACCGCGCGGGCACCGATGTCGCGAAGTCGGTGCTGCTGGCCCTGGCGGGTGAGTTCGTGCCTGGCGCCGTGAACGTCACCGGCGGCGCGGTCGGCGAAGAGGTCGCCCCGTGGCTGGAGATCGTGCGCAAGCAGGGCGCCCTGGTCGGCAAGCTGTCCGACGAGCTGCCCGTCAGCATCGAGGTGCAGGTGCGCGGCGAGCTCGCCTCCGAGGACGTCGCGGTGCTGGAGCTCTCGGCGCTGCGGGGCATCTTCTCGGCGCTGGTCGAGGACCAGGTCACCTTCGTCAACGCGCCCGCGCTGGCCAAGGAGCGCGGCATCACCGCGCAGGTCACCACCGCGCCGGAGAGCCCGAGCCACCGCAGCGTCGTCGACCTGCGCGCCGTGTTCGGCGACGGCCGCACGCTGAACGTCGCGGGCACGCTGACCGAGCCGCAGCAGGTGCAGAAGATCGTCAACATCAACGGCCGCAACTACGACATGCGGGCCGAGGGCCTGAACCTGGCGATCCTCAACTACGAGGACCGGCCGGGCGCGCTGGGCAAGATCGGCACCAAGCTCGGCGAGGCCGACATCGACATCCTGGCCGCGCAGCTGAGCCAGGACGTGGACAAGGAAGGCGCGACCGTCGTCCTCCGCGTGAACAAGGAAGTGCCCGCCGACGTGCAGGCCGCGATCGCCGAGTCGGTCGGCGCCGCCAAGATCGCGCTGGTCGACCTGTTCTGATCCGTTCGGCGCGCCGAGCGCCGGACGAGAACCGTGCCGCGCGCCCGGACCCCCCGGGGGGGGGGCGCGGCCGGTTACCCGCCGGGTGGCGGGGGGGGGCGGGGTAGGGAA
>NZ_JBFAHS010000011.1:0-278603 GCF_040654315.1 Nocardia sp. NPDC050713
TCCGGCTTCGCCGGCATCGACAACCCGCTGTTCTACGCCGACACCACCTCGATGCTGTTCGGCGACGCCAAGAAGTCCGTCGGTGCCGTCACCGAAGAGCTCAAGGCGCTATAGCAGCACCCCCGAAGCCCGCGCCACAACCGTCAGTGGCGCGCCGTGCCGCCACCGTGAAGACTTCCCTGACTCACGGTGGCGGCACACCCCAAGAACCCGCGCCACAGCCGTGCAATCCCCTCCGTGGCGTGCCTGCCGCCACCGCGGTTACCCCCGCGGTGGCGGCAGTTTCTGTTTCCTGTGCCGAGAGCAGGGTTGCAAAAGCGAAGTTGAAGATCCGATCGACTCGCGAAGCCATCGCCGAGTCGATGACCGCTGCTGGCGGACACAACCGTGGCCACGGGCGTGTCGGCGCTGACCTCGCATACTAGGGCGGAGCAACCGAATTCGGCGCGAATATGCGCCACGGCGATCAACGGTCAGCGCAACTCGCCCGGTGGATACCGCGAGGTCCGATCAGCGTCGACGACTCGCTGCCGCGATCTTCCGCGCCTGCCTTATCTGTTCGACGCTCAGCGCCGGCGGTTGAAGAGGCAGACCGCGGCCGCGATCCGATCGAATTCCGTTCAGCAGCAAGTTCAGGTATCGCCGCCAGTGGTCCGGGTCCACTGGTTGGGTGAAGACCGCCACGCCATGCACCATCGAGATGACACCGAAGATGTCACCTATCGCGATCTCCGGACGCACCAGCTTGTCGACCCGTGCACGTTCGATAATTTCGCCGAGCGGGCGGCTGATCATCGCCTCGTGCCGCTCGAAAACGGCTGCGCCTTCTCGCGATCCGGTCATGGCTGCCATGAAGGCTCGGTTCCCGGCGACGAGTTCGCAAGTCTGCTCCAGCATTTGAACCAAACCGCACCACGGATCACGTCGCTGGGCAGCCGATTCAGCGATCTCGCCGATCCACCCGAGGTACTGCTCGAGGATTTCGGTGATGAGAGCATGCTTGTTGCCGAAATGCCGATAAGCAGTGCCCACTCCTACTCCTGCGGCCTTGGCTACATCGTCGAGCGTCACGTGCTCGCCGTACTGTGCCAGCAGTTCGTCGGCCGCTTCGAGGATGCGCCGACGGTTGCGCGCGGCATCTGCCCGCATGGGGCGGGGACTGGACGTCCTTTTGCGGTCGATCATCGGCTCTCTGCGGTTGGCGAATCTCGGTCGCGGCACCGTAATCGGTCGCCACCTGTGCGGTCTCGGTGTGCCACTGCAGTTTCAGCCCGAACCCATCGAGAAATCAGGCACCGGCGCGCCCATCAATGCGTCGAAGTAAGCGCGGCGTGTTTGTCGAGCTCGACCTCTCCGCGGCCCCGATCGCTGATTGGCGCGACTGCACGGGCCATCACAATGAAGGCCAGAACGAGCAAGATCATCGCCAATCCGAAGGCGATGATCGAAGTGAGTATTCGGTGATCGAGACGACGCTTGCGAGATCCATCCGACCGCGCCTCGTTGCTGATCAACCCCTCCGATCCTGCGACCGTGAGGGTGTTGGAGATCTGGTCGGGACCGTAATCGCAGCCGTCGCCGTGCCAGAACGTCATGGAGTTCAGCACCGTGCCGACCGGAAATGCGTCACGATCGGCGATCCGGCCGATGTGAGCGGCTCGTGGATCGGCGTGGCGACGCAGGATCTCGAACAGCAACTCCTCTTCGGAACCTAGGTGGTGAGGGACAGCGCTTCGCCCGACTCGGGAGCGATGTCCGTTCCCGGTGCCACCGGTCGCGTGAACGCTCGTCTCGCGGAGTCCGATGGTTTCCGCCGCAGGGTGGCATACCCTCTCGGCCATCGGCTCCTTCATGGCCGGTCGATCCCGCCGGGCCGGCCACACCGAAATCGGCGCGGGAACTCGCGCGCGATCCCGCGGATCGACGCGTCGAGTTCGCCAAGACGCCGCGCGGCAACGACAGCCGTCGAACCGGCAAAGGCATATCCGATTTCGGTCCAGTTCATCGCCCCAGGCTCCATGTCGGCTCGTGATCCGCGACAGGCCTACACCGTCAATCCACCAGCAGTAGCACCCATTCGGCCACGCAGGCAGGCTTGGCGCCGCCTTCGATCTCGGCGGTCGCCGTGATCGTGACCTGGGTGCCCGCGGGCGTCGAAGCGGCGGCGGTCAGTTCGGCGCCCGCCCGCACCCGATCGCCAACTCCAACCACGGATGGGAAGCGAACCTTGTTGCAGCCGTAGTTGATTCCCATCTTCAGCCCGTCGATACGCCAGATTTGCTCGGTGAGCACCGGCAGCAGCGACAAGGTGAGAAAACCGTGCGCGATGGGCCCGCCGAAGGGTCCCTTCGCGGCCGCCTCCGGATCGACGTGGATCCACTGGTGATCACCGGTGGCGTCGGCGAACAGATCGACCTGCTTCTGGGTGACTTCGTACCAGCCGCTGTAGCCCAGGTGGCTGCCGACCGCCTGCTGGAACTCGGCGATTCCGTCGAAAATCTTCATCTTTCGCGTTCCCGTTCGTTCAGACGGCCGGACCGCCGGACACGTACAGTGTCTGGCCCGAAATGAATCCCGCTCCATCTCCCGCCAGGAAGGCCACCGCATTCGCGATATCCTCGGGTTTACCCGAGCGGCCGACCGCGATCCCCTTCACCACAGCCTCACGGAACTGCTCGAAGGGCATACCCATGCGCTCGGCCGTCGCCTGGGTCATCTCGGTTTCGATGAATCCGGGCGCGATCGCGTTCGCGGTGATACCGAACTTGCCGAGTTCGAGCGCGAGAGTCTTGGTGAACCCCTGCAGTCCGGCCTTCGCCGCGGAGTAGTTCGCCTGGCCTCGGTTACCCAGCGCCGACGTACTGGACAGGTTGACGATCCGGCCCCATTTGGCTTCGGTCATGTACTTCTGCGCGGCCCGGCTCATCAGGAAAGATCCGCGAAGGTGCACGTTCATGACCGTGTCCCAATCGTTCGCGGTCATCTTGAACAGCAGATTGTCGCGAATGACCCCGGCATTGTTCACCAGCACCAGCGGTGTGCCCAGTTCGTCGGCCACCCGAGTCACCGCCGATGCCACACTGCTTTCGTCCGAGACGTCGGCTCCGATGGCGAGTGCGGAACCGCCTGCCGCCTCGATATCGGAAACAACCGTCTTGCAGGCCGATTCGTCCAGATCGAGAACGGCGACGGCGAAACCCTCGCTGGCCAACCGCTTCGCGGTGGCCGCGCCGATGCCACGGGCGGCGCCGGTGACGATAGCTGCCCGGACGGTGTCAGTGCTCATGTGCATGTTCTCCTGAAGATGACTGTTCGGGTTCGTTTTCGCACCCATCAATTATAGTGAGTATACACTCCATTAAATTGGCTGTGTGAGCGCCATGCCCCTGGTTCGCCGATCCGATCGGCGACTCGGCAACGTGGTCGCGTGAGCCGCCCTAGCGCGCCAGACCGTCGATGACCATCGCCCGGAACTCCCGCGCGATTTCATCGATACTTTGGCCGCGTCCAGGCCGGTACCACTGCGGTAACGAATTCACCATGCCCAGTAGGCCATTGGCCACGATGCGATTGGCGCGGGTCAACGCGCCCGCGCGATAACCTTCCTCCAGCACGCCTTCCCAACAGTCCTGCACTTCTTGCCGCAGTACCTGCAGCTGCCGCATGTGCTCCGCGCTGAGCGCTTCCGCGTCTCGCAGCTGGATGAGCACTTCGCGCCGATGCCGGGCGATGATGGTGACATGAACGTCGATGAGCTTCCCAAGTTTCTCGACCGGATCGACGTCCATCGCCACTACGCGTTGCGCGCCGGCCAGCGCGATTTCGGTATAGCGGCGCAGGATCTCCCACAGGAGTTCTTCCTTGGACTTGATGTGGTAATACAGTGCGCCTGCCTGCAGGTCCGTCCGGTTCCCGATCTCCGCGACACTCGCGGCGTGATAGCCCACCGTGGAGAAGAGCTCGATCGCCACGTCGAGAATCCGTTCGCGTGTCGCCTCGGTATTGCTGGCAACACTCCCCCGCGGCCGGCCCGGACGTCGCGGACCACTGCTAGTCGACTGATCAGATGCACCCACGACGACACAGTCTAGGGTCAGTCCCCGAGAATCTTTGCCCTCCGCGCGGCCCGCGGCCCCGCGCGATCAGAATCGAGGCCGCTGCTACCGCGGCATGACAAGACCGCGGTGTCGCGGCTACGACGCTGCGGCGTGGGTACGTGTCGAGGCGAATTCGGGTGCTGCCGACCATAGATACTGGCCGACGCGGCGCCGACGCGCCCGTAAGCCTCGAATGGCGGACACGAACAGGATCAGCACGGTCGGCTGCTTTATCGCTCGGTGTCTTCCGAAAGCCTGGTGTCGGCAGGTTGCTCGCCGAGTGCGTACGACACGGCTTCGTCCATGCTCATTTCCTGACCGCGCCGGAAGGCCGAATCGAATCGATGTGCCCCGAGGGCAGATCGCGCCAGCCGTTCACATTCGTCGTGATACCGCGGCATTGGGACGATGCTCGCGAGGTTACCCACCGACCGCCATAGTCCTTGTGCGGCACCCAGCAGAACCGCCGCGCGCTCGGCGCCACCGCCGTCGACGACCATCCAAGCAAGCGCCTCGAGGCTCATCGCCGCATTGACCGGGCTTCCCGTTCGCCGGTTCAGACGCAGCGCGTTCTCGACCAGCTCGATCGCCCGGGGCCGCTCACCTTGCTGCCAAGCGCCAACGCCTATGTCCCGTAATGCGGAAGACCGGAAGAGCGACTCGCCGCACGCCTCAGTGATGGAGAGGACTTGCTGGTGGTACTCCATCGCCCGTTGCATGTCGCCGGACATTTCGTGCACCCAACCGAGCACGGTCAGAGCAGCAACGTAAAGGTATCCTTGGCGATTGGAACTGAATCCCTCAGCGGCTCGTTCGAAACAGGCGGAAGCCTTGGCAAGCCCACCCCAGTAGAACTGCAAGGCGCCGTCGCAGTAAGCGATCAACGCCTGAGCCATCGGGGTGGGAGCCTGCTCAGCCAGCACGCGGGCCTGCTCCGCCAACGTATCGGCATCCTGCAGGTCACCCTGCATCGCCGCCAGGACACAGCCCGCATACAGTGCTTTGACGCGGTCGGGCACTGGTTGTCGCGCAGGGTGGTCGAGGACTCGCCGAATCCAGGATCGAGCCTCGCCGTACATGCCTCGGAAGTTCCAAAACATGAACAGCGCGGTGGTGGTCTGTAGCCCGGCTTCGGCCGCCTGCTCGCTGTCGTCGGCCAAGCAGTATTCGAGCGTGTCGCGCAGGTTCGGTTGCTCGCGTTCGAGTCTGGCAAGCCAGTAGGGCTGCCGGTCGCTGATCCATCCGGCTTCCGCGTCCAGCGCCAACCGGTGATACCAGTCGCGGTGCCGGTGACGCATATCGGCGAATTCGCCGACCTCCCGCAGCTTCTGCCTGCCGTATTCCCGCACCGTCTCCAGCATCCGGAACCGCACCACACCCTTGGCCTCGTCCCGAATCAAGATCGACTTGTCCACCAGGGAGGACAACACATCCAACGGGTCCTCCGGTGCCAGATCAGCGCCGCAGACATCTTCGGCGGCGTCGAGTTCGAAGCCGCCCGCGAACACCGACAACCGGGCCCACAGCCGCTGCTCGGCCGGGCCGCACAAGTGGTAGCTCCAGTCGATACACCACTGGAGCGTCTGCTGCCGCGCGGGCGCGGTGCGGCTGGCACGGGTCAGGAGCGCATAACGGTCGTCGAGTCGCCGCAGAATTTGCTCGGGCGACATCGTGCGCATCCGCGCCGCGGCCAACTCGATCGCGAGTGGCAATCCATCCAGCCGGGCGCAGATCCTGGCGATGGCGGCCTTGTTGTCCTCCGAGACTTCGAACCCAGGCACGACCGCGGTCGCTCGGTCCGCGAACAACGTCACCGCGTCGTCGCTCGGCAGTCCGCGCGGCGACAGCTCCGCATCCGGCACCGTCAGCGGCGGCACCCGCAGCACCGTTTCCCCCGCGATATCCAGTGGTTCACGGCTGGTGATCAGGACCCGCAGCCCAGCACAATCCCGCAACCAAGTTTCGACCAGACCCGCGACCGCCGCCACCACCTGCTCACAGTTGTCCAACACCAGCAACGACTCCCGGTCGGACAGGAACTCCGCGACCACCTCCGACAGCGGCCGCGTCGACTCGTCGCGCAACCCGACCGCCGCCGCCACCACCGCGATCAGCAGCGAAGGGTCGGACACGTCGGCCAGCTCGACCAACCACACCCCATCGGCGAACTCCCCGCGCACCTCGAACGCGGCACGCAGCGCCAGGCGCGTCTTGCCGACCCCGCCGATCCCCGTCAGCGTGACAAGCCGGGTCGAGGCCAGCAGATTCCTCAGCTCCGTCAACTCAGCGCGGCGGCCAACGAAACTGGTCAACTCGAGCGGCAGAGTATTACCGCTGCGGCGACCCGCGAACGGCGCGGCAGGCGCACGCCAGCCCCGCGCCTGCGGCTTCCCATCTGGGCGCAGCGGGCCCGGTTCGGCCTGTATGGCCATCTCATCGACCGTGAACCCATGCCTGCGCTGCGCCTGTCGGATCATCTCTCCCAGCGCCGTCGCCGACGGCCGATCGCGCGGATCGCGGCTCATCGCCGCGGCCACCAGCGCCGAGACGTCCTCGGCTATACCGCTCTCACGCAGGTCCGGCGTCGGCTGTGTGGTGATCCGCAGGAACTGGGTCACCACATTCTCCCCGCTTCGCCGCTCGAACGCCGCATGCCCGGTCAACGCGCAAAACAGGGTGGCGCCCAGCCCGTAGACATCCGCAGCCGGGCCTGGAGTATCACCCTCGAGCACCTCCGGAGCGGTGAACGCAGGCGACCCGGTCAAAGTGCCCGCTTCGGTTTGGAATCCCCCAGCGATGCGCGCGATACCGAAATCCGTCAACGCCGGCTCGCCGTAATCGGTCAGCAGAATGTTTCCCGGCTTGACATCCCGGTGCACGATATCGACGCGATGCGCGCTCTCCAGAGCCCCAGCGATCTTGACCCCGATCCACAACACCGCCTCCACCGGCAGCGGACCCTCCCCACGGATCCGGGCGTCCAGGGAGTCCAACGGGTGATACGGCATCACCAGAAACGGACGCCCGCTCGCGGTGGTACCCGCCTGGAGCATGATGACGATATTCGGATGCCCGGTCAGCCGCCCCATCGCCTGCTGCTCCCGGAAAAACCGCGCCCGATTCTCGGAATCCAGCTCCGCGGTGAGGATCTTCACCGCCACCGTCCGGTCCAGCTCCACCTGCGTGCACCGATATACGACACCGAAACCACCCCGGCCGATCTCCTCGGCATCGGCGAACCCGGCCGCGCGCAGCTCCTCCGCGACCGGCTCGGACACCTCACGCGCCGTCCGGAATGGGTCATCCTCGGCCATCAGCAGCACACCATCCGACACCGCGTCCCCACCGGGAGCACGCGTCAACACTCGGTTAACGACCAGCGTATCCCACTGAGCATCGGCGATTGAGCTGTTCGGAAGACGCATCGAGTCACCGATAGCCGAGCCGATAGCCGATCAGAATGTTGCTACCTGAACGTTCGTTTGCCACAATCACACCGCCAGATGCTCTCGATTCGGCATTGAAGAACCAGTTCGTAGCCCGCTTGTCCCATCGCACAGCCTGCTACTACGAACGAATGTTCAGCGTCTCCGGTAGCCTCAGCTCGACCGGATGCAACGGGAAAGAGGATTCATGAGCCGACTCGGCCTGACGATTCCGTTCGGCGATACACCGCTCGCACGGCAACGTGAGCACCTCGACGGCATCGAAGCGAGCGGCTTCACCGATCTGTGGTCGGCGGAGGCATCGGGCGCCGACGCGTTCACCCCGCTGGCGGCCGCCGCGGTCAGCCATCCCTCGTTCCGGCTCGGCACGGCGATCGTTCCCGCGTACACCCGCAGTCCCGCGCTGATGGCGATGTCGGCCGCGGCCTTGGCCGACGTCGCGGAGGGCGAGGTGGTACTGGGCATCGGCACCAGTTCCGATGTGATCGTGGAGAAGTGGAACGGTCTGAGTTTTCGCGCGCCCTATCAGCGGGTGCGCGATGTAGCGACCTTCGTACGCCGGGCCCTGTCCGGCGAACGGGTCGACATGGCGTGTGCCAGCTTCAGCATCAACGGGTTTCGGCTCGACCGGGCCCCACAGCGGCAACCCAAGATCATGATCGCCGCGTTGCGGCCGGGCATGCTTCGCCTGGCGGGGACCGTCGGTGATGGAGCGATCGTCAACTGGCTGTCTCCCACCGACGTCCACCGGGTGACGCCCTATGTTCTCGAGGCCAATCCGCAAGCCGACATCGTGGCGCGGTTGCTCGTCGTTCCCAGCCGAGACCTGACCGCGGTGCGCGAGACCGCCCGGCGGGCGATCGCGGCCTACTTGAATGTGCCGGTTTACGCGGAATTTCACCGCTGGCTCGGCCGGGGCGAACAGTTGGAGCCGATGTGGCGGGCATGGCGGGCCGGTGACCGCTCGGCCGCGCTGGCCGCGATACCCGACGAGCTCGTAGACGAGCTGTTCCTATATGGCACGCCCGATCAAATCAGCACTCGCATCAGAGATTACGCCGACGCAGGCGTCACCACGCCAGTCCTCGCGATCATGCAGGCCGCCGGAGAAGCGCCTCCCTCCGCCGCATCAATAGCGGAAATCGGACGCGCCTACACCGGCGATCGCTGATCGGCTACGACGTATCAAATGCGCTCGATGAGCGTGGCGTTGGCCATGCCGCCGCCTTCGCACATCGTCTGCAGTCCGTATCGGCCGCCGGTCTGCTCGAGGTGATTGAGCATTGTCGCGAGCAGTTTGGTCCCGGATCCGCCGAGCGGATGTCCGAGCGCGATCGCCCCGCCCCGCGGATTGACCTTCGCCAGGTCCGCTCCGACCTCACGCGCCCACGCCAGGGGAACCGGAGCAAAGGCTTCGTTGACCTCGAACACGTCGATCTCATCGATGCCGAGCCCGGTCCGCTGCAAAATTCGCTGTGTCGCCGGGATGGGACCGGTCAGCATCAACAGCGGGTCGCTGCCGACCACGGCGAAGGAGTGGAAACGCGCACGTGGGCGCAGACCCAGCCGTTCGGCGCGCTCACGACTCATGATGAGCACAGCGGATGCCCCGTCCGTCAACGGCGAGGAGTTCCCCGGTGTGATCGACCATTCGATCTCGGGGAAGCGCTGCGCGAACTGCGGTGTGTAGAACGACGGGTTCAGACCGGCGAGGCCCTCGACAGTGGTGTTCGGCCGGACCGTCTCGTCCAGGTCGTGAATCACTGAGTCTCCGTCGGAGCCGGGCACGGCCACCGGGATGATCTCCGCGTCGAACGCGCCGGCGGCCTGCGCCTCGGCCGCCCGTCGATGCGAGGCCGCGGCATACTCGTCGAGCTCGCTTCGCGACAGCTTCCAACGGCTCGCGATGAGCTCCGCACCGACGCCCTGATTCGCCATGCCATCCGAATACCGTTGCGACAGTGGGGCGAAAGGATCGCCGCCGACCGCGGAGGCCCCCATCGGCACTCTGCTCATCGACTCCACGCCACAGGCGATGACAATGTCGTTCACTCCCGCCATGATCGACTGGGCGGCGAAATGCGCGGCTTGCTGGCTCGAACCACATTGCCTGTCGATCGTGGTGGCCGGGACGGCCTCGGGGAACCCCGCCGTCAACAGGGCGGTACGCGCGACGTTGTAACTCTGATCCCCCACCTGCGAAACGCAGCCGGCGAAGACGTCGTCGACGAGAGCCGGATCGAGCTGGTTGCGATCCGCCAGTGTTCGCAGTGTGCTGCCGAGCAACTCGGCGGGATGTAGGGCAGAGAGCGCTCCGCCCGGCTTGCCGCGTCCGACAGCGGTTCGAACGGCGTCGACGATGACGGCTTCTGACATAGGAAATCTCCGATCAATTGTTCAACTCACGCGCTTCGTAGTCGAAGCGTCTGTTCTCAAACTGCCGTCAAATAAGCGCCTCTCGCGCAGCGGCGGCCAGCTCGCGAGGTCGGGCGGAGAGCACGTCGAGCGGGGTCGTCGGGCGCCCCATCATTCCCGCCGCGTAGCGCTGGTATACGCCCTCGCTGATGCACGCGAGCCGCCACAGCGCGAACGCGATGTAGTACGGGATGTCGGACGTGTCGTGGCCGGTCAGTCGCTGGTAGTCGGCGGCGAGCTCCGAGGCGGTGGGGAATCCGTCGGCGCGGTCCGGCGACCAGCCGTCGTCGGTGTCGAGGATCCACCAGGCGGCAAGCCACCCGAGGTCGGCGAGCGGATCGCCGACCGTCCAGAGCTCCCAGTCGAGGACCGCCGCGATCTTCCCTTCCGCTGTCACCAGCATGTTGCCCAAGCGGAAGTCGCCGTGGGTCAGCCCTGTCCATCTCTGCGGTGGCCTGCGCTCGCTGAGGATCTTGTGGACATCGACGATCTCTCTAGTGCGTGGGCCGCCCGCACCGTCGATCTGGCGCAGCCACAGTCCGAGTTGCTTGGTGACGTAAGAGTCGGTCTGCGTACCGGGCCGCCGACCGACAACGCCGGGATCGATCTGATGCAGTCGCACCAGCGTCGCGACGATGTCGTCGGAAAGGCTGCGCCGCGCGTGCGGGGTGAGGGCCGCCGCGTTCTCCGCGCTGTCGATCACGATCCCCTCGACGTGGTCCATGACGTAGAATTCGGCCCCGGTCACCCCCGGATCAGCGCAGAACGCGGCCGTCGGCGGCACCGGAACGGCGCTCGTTTGCAGGGCTGTGAGAATGCGCCACTCGCGTTCCATGCTGTGCGCACCGGGACGCAGCGGTCCGGCGGGCGGGCGGCGCAGCACCCACGATCGGCCGCGCTGATCGGCGACCCGATACGTGAGGTTCGAATATCCGCCCGCCAGCACGTGGAACGACAGCGGTGGCCTCGCGTCCGGCACCGCGGCACCGAACCACCGCTCGACGGCTTGCGGATCCAGGCCGACCGCCTCGGGGACGGCCGACCGCGAAGGGTGCGCACTCATGCGCTGGCCAGCTCGGACCGGGCGATCGACCGGAGGTGCACCTCGTCGGGTCCATCCGCGATTCGCATGGCACGCGCCGTCGCCCAGAGCAGCGCCAGCGGAGTGTCACCGCTCACCCCGGCGCCGCCGTAGAGTTGCACGGCGTCGTCCAGGATGCGGCACACCCCACGCGGGACGGCCACCTTGATCGCCGAGATCTCCGTGCGGGCCGCGCTCGCTCCGCGCCGGTCGATCAACCACGCCGTCTTCAAGACCAGCAGCCGCAGCTGTTCGACGGTGATGCGCGCGTTGGCGATCCACTCGCCGACCACACCCTGGCTCGCGAGGGGCCGGCCGAATGTGACCCGCTCCCCCGCCCGCTCCTTCATCAGAGAGATTCCACGCTCGGCCATGCCGATCGCCCGCATGCAGTGGTGGATACGCCCCGGCCCGAGTCGTGCCTGCGCCATGGCGAATCCGGCTCCCGGCTCGCCGATCAGGTTCTCGACGGGGACCCGTACGTCGGCGAAGCGGACTTCTCCGTGACCGTTCTGGTCGGTGTATCCGTAGTAGCTGAGATCGCGGACCACCGTCACCCCGGGAGCATCGGCGGGAACGATCACGAACGAGTGCCGCTTCGACCGATCGGCCTCGGGGTCACTGACGCCCATCACGATGTAGAACGCGGTGCGCGGGTCCAGCGCCCCGGTGGTCCACCACTTGCGTCCGTTGACGACGACCTCGTCGCCCTCGATCCGTACGCTGGTACCGATATTGCTCGCGTCGCTGCTCGCGACATCCGGCTCGGTCATGGCGAAGGCGCTGCGGATTTCGCCTCGCAGCAGCGGATCCAGCCAGCGCTCACGCTGGGCATCGGTCGCGAAGAGGTCGAGCAGCTCCATGTTGCCGGTGTCCGGCGCCGAGCAGTTCATCGCCTCGGGGGCGAGCTGCGGATACCAGCCCGCGCGCTCGGCGAGCGGCGCGTAGTCGAGCACCGACAGCCCGTGCGCGGGATCGGTCGAATGGGGGAGGAACAGATTCCACAGCCCTCGCGCGCGCGCCTCGGCCTTGAGCTCCTCGAGGACGCCGGGCACCGCGTGCGGGGTTCCCGCGGCGGCGAGTTCGCGCCGCTGCTGTTCGAAACGCGCCTCCGCGGGGGCGACCCGGCCGTCGATGAAGGCATCGACGCGCTCGAGATAGCCCCGCGCGCGCTCGCTCGGTTCAAAATTCATTCAGAATCCTTCCTTGATCCTGTCAAGCCTGTGCTCGGTCAGCTCGCGATTGCGACAACGTGCTCCGCCTCCTCGCGATCGCACCGATCGACTACTGGGTCTCGGGGATGGTGACGACCATCCCGTCCAGAGCAGCCTCGAACCGAACCTGACAAGAAAGCCTGCTCGACTCCGTCGGCTCCTCCGCTGCCACCTCGAGCATGTCCACCTCCTCGTCCGACCGTCCCGGCAACAACCCAGCCCACTGCCCACCGATGAACACATGACAAGTCGCACAAGACAACTCACCCCCGCACTCGGCCACGATGCCAGGCACCAGATTCGCTCGCGCCACCTGCATCACCGACTGCCCGTCGACCGCCTCGACCTCCTGCTTCGACCCGTCCGGCTGGACGAAAACCACACGACCCATTACCTGTTCCTCACGATTCCTTGTTGATTCACGGCAGCGACCTGGAGAGACCAGCCGCCTCCGTCAGCGACTAACGCCCACCGGCGACCGGGCAAGCGCTCACATCGCCCGAGCCGTCATGGAGGTGATCTTCCGTGGCGTCGACGACGGGAAGCTGCTGGATGTCGATCATCAGATTGCGTGCGTGTTCCATCGCGAACGCTCGGCTGTGGGAATTGGTGGCGATGACCCTGGTCCCCGCCAGCAGACCGTCGAAGGCCCGCGTGGCGACCTCCTCGGGCTCTTGCGCATACGGCATGATTGCCGCCGCTGATTCAGGATTCGCCTCGATCAAGCCTCGTACGTTCTCGGTGAGGGTCCAGCCCGGAGCCAGCATCGACACGCCGATCCCCGCCGGACCCAGATCGCGGTGCGCGGTCATCGTCAACCCGAGGACGGCGTACTTGCTCACCGTGTAGATGCTGATCGGCTCGACGAACGGCGGCACCCCCAGTGAATGCTCCGATCCCGTGTTCAGCAGATAGGCGGGGCGGCCCACCGCGGCAGACTCCAGGAGCGCCGGAGCGAAGACATGGATCACGTGATAGGCGCCCTCCACGTTGACCCCCAGAACGCGGCTCGCGTCCTCCGGCCGCACGTCCTGCAACATGCCGAACGCCGCTGTGCCCGCGTTGTTGCACACGACATCGACGCCACCGAAACGCTCGATGGTCTCGGCCGCTGCCCGCCGGACGTCGGCCACATCGGCCACATTCGCGATCGTCGACTCCACGGTGGCGCCCTCACGACGCAGCGTCGCGACCGTCTCGCTTGCGTCGTCGACATCCACGATCATCACCCGGGCGCCACGTTGCACCGCCTCGCGGACGAGCGCCAGTCCGATTCCCGTGGCACCGCCGGTGACCACGACGACCGCATCGTTGAGATCAGTCACGCCTTGCCTCTCTTTCCGACGGGCCACCCTGCGCCCGAATCACTTTGTATGACGGTATCCCGTACACGGTAATCTCGTCAACCATAGGTCTGGACCGCTCCTCTTACCGTGGCGGTCAGCTCGGTGAGGGCTCGCAGGACGCCGAAAGACCTGACGACCCGCGTCACTGGGGCCGATGCGCGCTGACTTCGACGGCGGCTGTCAGACGCCTGTGACGCAGCGGGCGAGGCCTCACGGATCGCGGCCATGGCGACGTTCGCACAGCCCAACCCGCGGAGCGGTTCGGCCAGCGATTCCCGCACGCATCAGACGCTTGCACCCACCTCGTCATCGAACGATGTTTCAACGCATTCAAAGACTGTCCGCGGCGCACCGCGCCCCACATTCGAACGACCGTTCAAATCGCTTAGGGTGACAGCATGGTCAACGCCGAGAAGTCACGCTCCGGCTCCGGGCTGCCTTCCACCACCCTCACGCTGCCGGACGATGAGCCGACCGCCGCCGCGCTGATCACCGCTGCCGTCGAGGTGATGGGGACGCACGGCTACCACGGCACCTCCGTGCGGGACATCGCCGCCGCCGCCGGCACCAGCCCGGCGATCCTCTACCACCATTTCGGCTCGAAGCAGGTGCTGCTCGCAACCCTGCTCGACCGGGGGCTAGACATGCTCATCGCGGCGACCGAACAGGCGCTCGACCTCGCCGGAGACGATCCAGCCGACCGGCTCAGGGCGATTGTCGAGGCACACGTGCGGGTGCACTTGGAGGCGCAGCGGGAAAGCTTCTTGGGCAACAGCGAGCTACGTGCGCTAGAGCCGGGGTGGCGACGGGTCGTGCTGGCCAAGCGGGACGTTCAGCAGCGAATCTTCGATCGGGTCGTGCGAGACGGCGTGCGCCGCGGGGTTTTCGCCGCCCCGCACGCCGAGGACGCCGCCCGGTTCGTCACCGCTGCATGCACCGCCGTCGCTGCCTGGTATCGACCGGGCGGGCCACTCGGCCCGGACGAGATCATCCGACGACACCAGGAGATCGCGCTCGACGCCGTGCGTTATCGCCGATGAGCCCGGCGCAGGCCCCTTGCCGCTGAGCAGAATCTCGAGTGTCGAGCACGGCGGCCGGGCGGCCGCGACCTCCGCGATCTGGGCGTTCACGAAGGCCGTCGCGTCGGCGCGAGCCGGAGGGGCACAACGAGAGAACGTCACGCACTCCGGGCAGGCGCGAGATAGCGCGGATTCGCGACGACCACCTGCGCAGTGATCGAACTCCGCACGACCGCGATGATATCGGGGTCGTCGTCCGGCACCGTGCCGCTACGAATGCGAGCGGCCAACTCGCCGTCGTCCGCACAGCCAATGGCAGCCAGCCGGGCGCGGTGCGCGGCCCGCTCCTCCCGCCCGAGCCGCATCTCCCGGCGGACGATGGTGAGCGCGTTCGCGGCGACCTTGGCGAGATAGGCGCTGCGCGGGTCCTCGGTCGTCAACTCCTCCCGTAGGAACCCGGTGACGGCGCTCAACAGTTCGTCGACGGTCGGGCGGGCGTACACATCGGGTTGCTCGACGGGAGCGGGCTCGCGGAGAGGGTCCGCGATCATCTCGGCACCGGTGAGGCCGAGGGCGAGAAGGGCGTCGTGCTCGGCCTCCGCGATCCGCCTGCCCAGGACGGCCAACTCCACGGACTGCTCGGTCCCGCCGAGGTGTCGTTCGGCCTGCGTTCGACAGAGCACAGCCCAACGGGCGCAGGCATAGGCCTCCCACCATCGCACCGCTTCCGGATCGGGGTAGGTCCCCGTGGCCTGTCCATAGCTCGCGAGCAGGTCCTCGAAGGACCCGAAGCCGCCGACCTCTGGTCTTTCGCCGAACCTCCAGGCACGCGCACACAACCAACCGAGGTCCTCGCGCGGATCGCCGATATGGGCAAGCTCCCAGTCGAGCACGGCCCGCACCCCACCGTCGTCGATGAGCAGGTTGCCGTTGCGGAAGTCGCCGTGCACCAGAGTGGGCGGGACCGGCTCCGGACGCGTCCGTTCCAACCGGCGGAAGATCAGTTCCATCGCAGGCCGGTCCTCGCCGAAGACCGCGTGGCTCTCACGCAGACGGGTGAGCGGGTCACCATCCTCCTCGAGCCGGGGCACCTCCGCTGGAGCGATCGCGTGGATGCGTCCGAGAATCTCGCCGAACTGGTGGACCAGCTTCGGCCGGACCGTGGCCCAGCGGTCCTCCCTGAGCAGCCGGTGCGGAAGGGTCTCGCCGTCGAGCCGTTCCATGAGCAGGTACGGGCTGCCCACACCGTCCGTACCGTCGCCATGGGCCACCAAGGCCGGGACGGGTACGCCCGCACTCGCGCACGCGCGGAAGCAGTCGGCCTCTCGCGCCATCCCCTCGGCGTCGGGAGCCTCGGGCGGGTCGCGGCGCAGTATCAGCCCGCGGCCCTCGGCATCCATCGCCCACGTCTCGCGGCTGGCCCCGGCCGAAAGCCGGCGCAGACCAGTGATCTGGGCGCCGACCACACGCTCGAGCGAGTCGGCCAGAGTGTTCGCGCCCGCCGTCATCGAGGGCACCTCGAATTCTCGAGCCACGAATCCGTGAGCGCTGCCCGCCCGACGAATCCGATGGACGTCGAGTCGGCCGTCCGTCCCTCTACTTCGAATCCAACCATGAACACACCATAGCTTCCTTGACCAATTGTTCAACCGCTGATTGACACTCCAGGTAAGGAGTCATACATTGAGTTGAACGATCGTTCCATTGAGTGGATCGACGACCAGCATGCGCGACACAGCGCCACACGGCCTGCATCGGGTACGCGCCGCGGATCACCAAGCCGGGAGCCGCGCAATCGCTGCTACAGCAACTGGCTCGAGGATCTCGGGCGTACGACGCCGAGCGGCAGGCCGCGGCGGTCTCGACCTTCCACGGGCCATCGGCGAGGGAGCCGGCGGCGTTCTGGGGCCGCCCCTCGCTTCGCAACCCACCACACACACCCACATCGAGAAAAGGACGACTGATGATCACTGACCCCACGGCCACCTCGGCCGGACGACGCGCAGCCGGGTGGCAGGCATGAGCAATGCATTGCCACCGGACGTGACCGACCTGCTGCATCGGCTCGACGCGTTCATCGACGCCGAGATCGCTCCGTTGGAGGAGCAGGACGACAACCGCCGCTTCTTCGACCACCGCAGGGAGTGGGCTCGCACGGATTTCGAGAACGACGGCCTGCCCCGGCACGAGTGGGAGGAACTCCTCGACGAAGTCCGTAGGAGGGCGGACGCGGCCGGTTTCTACCGCTATTCGCTGCCGAAGGATCTGGGCGGCAACGACGGCTCCGATACCGCCATGGCCGCTATCCGAGAACATCTCGCCCATCGGGGGCTCGGACTACACAATGACCTCCAGAACGAACACTCGGTCGTGGGCAACCTCGTCTTCGCACACCTGATCCACCTCTTCGGCACGCAGGCGCAGCGCGAGGAGCTCGTGGAAGGTCTGATCACCGGCGGCAAGGGCCTGACGTTCGGGCTGACCGAGCCGGAGCACGGCAGCGACGCGACGTGGTTGGAGACGACCGCCCGTCGTGTCGGGGACGACTGGGTCATCAACGGGGCCAAGCGGTGGAATACCGGAATCCACACGGCTACCCACGCTCTCATCTTCGCGAGGACGTCCGGCGAGCCCGGCTCGGCGAAAGGGATCACAGCCTTCCTCGTCCCCACTCACGTACGGGGCTTTCAGGTCCCGTTCTACTGGTGGACGCTCAACATGCCCACCGACCACGGTGAAGTCGTGCTCCAGGACGTGCGCGTGCCCGCGTCGGCGGTGTTCGGCGCGGAGGGCGAGGCATTGACCATCGCGCAGACCTTCCTGCACGAGAACCGGATTCGGCAAGCCGCTTCCAGTCTCGGAGCCGCGCAGTACTGTATCGACCGCGCGGTCGCCTACGCCAAGGAGCGGCATACCTTCGGGCGCCCCTTGTCCACTCGGCAGGCGATCCAGTGGCCCTTGGTGGAACTGCACACCGAGGCCGAGATGTGCCGGGCGCTGATCCGCCAGACGGCCGCGGACCTCGACGAGTGCCGAGCCGAGGGACGGCCCGCGGTCTCGGTCGGCCACAAGGTTTCGATGTGCAACTACCGGAGTAACAGGCTCGTCTGCGAGGCCGCCGATCGCGCGATGCAGGTGTTTGGCGGCATCGGTTACTCGCGACACGAACCGTTCGAGCACATCTACCGCCATCACCGCCGCTACCGCATCACCGAAGGCGCCGAAGAGGTCCAGATGCGCCGGGTCGCCGGCCAGCTGTTCGGATTTATCTGAGCGCCGTAGACGGTCGACCTCGTTGTGATAAAGGCTGCCCGCTCGATGCCGGGCGGCCTTTATCGATCGTCGTTCCTACTTGCGGAGAAGCCGACGGGCGCTTGCCGCGGAATGCCCCTCGACACAGTCGTCAGATATGAACAATCGAAGGGGTCCCGAGAGCGGGTGATGGCCTCGACTATCCCGACGGACTCCCGGAAGGCTACGGATGGCGTCGTCCGCAGACATTGCGCAGCTGAGCCGCCTCGACAAGTCCCGCAACGCATCTGGCGTGCGCGGCCAGCGCATGCGCGGTCGCCGTCATCTCTCCGCTCGCCCTTGGAATCCCGCGCGCCTCACGACGGTCGGGTGCCGCAGGCGGCTGGCCGTGCTTCGCGACGGCGCTTCGATCCCGGCGCCCGGCTGGGCCGGTCGGTCGATCGCCGGGCTTATCGCACCTCCGCTCGTTCCGCCGCTCCGCTGCTGTCTGATCGCATTGACGACAGACCGGGAGTTTCCCCGTCCAGCTCGGGCAAAAGATTGGTCAGGAAGGTGATGTATTCGTGCGACCGCGGATCGGCCACGTCCTCGCCGAGGCCGGGAGCCGGACCCGGATCGGCGGGGGCGAAGCCGCGAAGGATCATCGGGAAGCCTTTCAGCCACCCGCCATCGGCACCGCGCAGAGCGAGGCGCCGCTCGCGGTAGCGCGACTGGACGGCTCGGTCGGCCGCGGTGCACACCGGCACCGCGGGCACACCGGCTGCGCGCAGCTCGGCCACGGCCTGGTCCCTCGTTCGGGTCGACGCCCATTCGTTGATCCGCGCATCGACGTCGTCCTGGTTGTCCCACCACCACTGTTCGTCTTCAGCGACCGGCAGCCCGGGAACGAGGGTGCCGAGTGCCCGCCGATGCACGTCCGCGGTGCAGGAAAGAGCGATCCACGCCGTCTCCGCGGTCGGGTAGACATCGTGTGGCGTCGCGCCCGGCCTGCGGTTGCCCGTCGGATGCATCGGCCGACCTTCCCAGACGAAGGCAGCGAGCTGGTCGGCCAGCGTCCACGCCACCAGCTCTCGCTGCGACACGTCGAGCCATGTGCCGGCCCGTCGCGTCGCGACGGCGTGCGCCACCAAGGCCGCGCCCGCCAGCGCCACGATCTGGTCGGGAAAATTCACGTCGCCCGACGACCAGATCGGCGCCTCACCGCGATAACCCGTGACAGCGGCGAGACCGGAGAGCAGATCGAGGGTGGAACCGTAAGAGCTGTACCGAGATTCCGGTCCCACACTGCCCTGACTCGACAGGGACAGATAGATCAGATCGGGGTTCAGCTCCCGGGTGGTGTCCGGGTCGATCCCCATCCGGTGGGTGACTCCCGCCCGGAAGTTCTCGACCAGCACATCGGCCCGCCGGATGAGGTCGTGCACAATCCGGCGGCCGCCCTCGCTCTTGAGGTCGACGCACAGGCCGATCTTGCCGACGTTGTTCGACGCGAACATTGGCGAGACTGTGGGAATGACGCCGGCGTCCGCGCCCGGCATCGCCCACTGGCGGAACCGGTCCGGCCGGGCGTTCGACTCGATCTTGATGACGGTCGCGCCGTAGTCCGCGAGCAGTCTGCTCGTGGCCGCGCCCGCGGTGATCGTGCCGAAGTCCAGTACGAGCATGCCTGCCAGAGGCGCGTCACCCAGTCGGCCGACTCCCACCTCGGCTGCGGGCGTCACCCCGGCGACCGCGGCGCGACGGACGATCGCGTCCTCGCCGAGCGCGGGCGCCCGCTCGGCTTCGACGGTCCTCGCATCGGGCAGGAGGAAAGACACCACCGGGGCGTCTCGCCGGCGCCGGTCGGGAGGGATCACGAAACCCCTCTTAGCGAGCTGGTCGGCGGCGAGCAGATCCGCTGCCGTGGCCGCGTAGCCGAACGGGAGTCCCAGGCGCTGGGCCGAGGCGTAGACCTCGGCGGCATGCCGCCGCCTGATCGCGTCGGCGATGACCGGCCACAGTTCCTCCGCCCGTTCGAGCCGGACGCTCGCGTCGAGGAACTCCGGATCCGCGAGCCGGTCGTCATCGATCAGCTCTACGACCGCAGGCCACTGGTGGTCCAGGAAGATGACACCGACCCAGCCGTCCTTCGCCTCCACAATCCGCCACGACCCGCGCGACGCGCCGGTGCGGCAGGGAACCGCGGCGCCGAGCTCGTATGTCACATCGCTTTTCCAGTCCATATACGCGGCGACATCGCTCAAAGCGACCTCGACATGGTCGCCGGTTCCGGTCCGAGTGCGTCGGTGTAGGGCGAGCGAAGCGCCGAAAAGACCGACGAAGGCCGCCGCGTACGCTGCCTGCTCGCCGCCCAGTGTCAGCGGCGACCGGTCCGGCTCGCCGACCATCTGCGCCAACCCGCCGTAGGCCTCCGCGAGCAAACTGTCTCCCGCGGTCTCGGCAAACTCTCCCTCCAGACCGAACGCCGTCAGCGAGACGGTAACCAGCCGCGGAAACCGTCGCGCGAGACACTCCGGGTCCAGCCCGAGTTCCCGTGCTCGACTCGGGGACAGATCGATGAGCAGCACGTCAGCGGACGTCAGCAAGGCTTCCCAGTCGGCGGGGGCGAGGGCCGGATCGCACACCACGCTGCGCTTGCCCGCTGCTGTCGCGGTGAACGTGAACTCACGCGCACGGAGCGGGTGCCCGGCCGCGGGCTCACACAGCGTGACCTCGTGCCCCAGCCCGGCGAACAGCCTGCCGCACGCGGCTCCTGCCACCGACCGCGTCAGCTCGATGACCCGAAGAACCTCCGGAACATCCATTCCGCCGTCTCCGGCGAGCTCGCAGTGGCGACCGTTGCTGTGGGACTTCGTCATCGCCGATACCTCCTCCCCCGCCTGGCATGCGCCAGGTAGGACGTGTGCCCGGCCCTGGGCGCGCCCCCTCGGCGGGCCGACCCGTTGTCACAGGCGCATATGTCGAGATCGATGGCAGGAAGGACGACTACCCGTCGGTACACCCGGAAGAAGGCAGTCGGCTTCGTCATCTATATTTTGTATGACGGTATCCGATATACCGTAGCTTCGTCAATTTGCGCCGGATGATCGGACGCGCCGACGTGCAACGGCTCTCCGCGGGCGGCACACAACGACGCCCGGTGCCGCACCCGACCGAAGATGCCGCTGGCGAGGGGGAATTCGGGCGCACCACGAACTCCCCTTCCGGCATCGAATCGGGTTGGGGAGCGAAGCGCCCAGCCGACGCCGATCGATGGCAGCGCGACAGCCCGAATCCTCGGTGCAATCAACCGGACGTCACGAAACTTGTTCCCGCTCCGGCCTCGCACACCACCGCAAGGTCAGCGCGGATTCCCTCGGTGCGCGCTTGTTCATCCCTTTGCGCGTCGCTCCGAATGGACAGCTAGTCGATCCCCGGGCAGCCACCGGGTTCAGCCCCTCCCGCGCGACCACGGGCACTGCACATGGCGAGATGCTAGCCCGCGGACGGACCGCCAGCCGCCACACCGTTCATGGCGGTAGCGGTCACACAAACCACCCCACGTCAGCCGATGGCCGGATATCGAGGGCGCGGCATCGAGCCGCGATCCGTGACTCCTCGCCGATTCGAAGCGTCAGGCGGCGCCGCGCCCGAGCGCCGCCAGTGCCGCAGCCTTCGCCGCGAGCACGTGCGCACGTGCCGCCGCGGCGGCAGCCGGCCCATCTCGCTCGGCGATGAGGTCGATAATCTCCATCAGCTCTCGCCGACTGACCTCGGCACGGCCGCCGATCCGCAGGGAAACCCGGCGCAGCGCATGGATCCGCGCTTCGATCGACCCGAACATCTGCTGAAGAATCGAGTTGCCCGCGGCGTCGAGAAGAAGGTCGTAAAACTTCCGAGTAGCGGCGAGCTCATCATCGAGCTCACCGGAATCGGCCGACACCATAACGGCGCGGAGGTCCGCCACCTGGGCATCCGTGGCGTTCCGCACGACGAGTTCGACCGCAGCCGCCTCGAGCGGCGCGCGCACGTCGTACAGCTCGTTCACCACCTCCGCGGTCAGCATCGCGACCCGCAATCCCCTCGGGCCGGACCGCTCGACGAGACCCTCCGCCTGCAGGCTCCGAAGCGCCTCACGCAGGGACGTCCTGCTTACACCTGTCAGCTCGACGAGCTCCCGCTCGGTGAGCCTGCGGCCCGGCTCCAGATCACCCCGCGTAATGGCCTCGCGTACCGCGTCGGTGACCCGCTCCCGCAGCAACCGCTCTGGACGCTCGACCAGGAGTCCGAGATCACCGTCTGCCACTGAGACCTCCTTGGTTTTTGTAGGACCGACACATCATACAGGCCGACAGCCCTGGCGCCGCAATCCCGACCAGGACGTACAGCGACGTTCCCATCGGGTCGGATCACCCATCACCGACACGTTGACAGATTTCGTATTACGTAGTCCAATACTACAACGTGCGGCTAGTGAGAGCGCCGTCACACTCTGCAAAGGAGCATCTTGTGCCGTTGACCTACGAACAGACGGGGAACCTCTACATTCCGGACTTCAGTGACCCGGCCACGTTCACCGAGGAAGTCCCCCGCGCAGCCTTCGCCGAGATCCAGCGCCGACCGGGCCTGCACTGGGTCCCCACCACCGTCGCCAACAAGAACGGCGGGTACTGGGCGGTCACTCGGTTCGCCGACATCGTCGCTGTCGAGAAGGATCCGGCCACGTTCAGCTCGACCGGGGGCCCGTCCTTCCCGTACACGAACCTCTCGCCCGACCACCCGTCGGTGGACATGATCATGTGCACCGACCCGCCGCGGCACAACTACCTGCGCCGCGCGGCAGCGAAAGGGTTCGGCCCGCGTATCGTCGCGAACTTCGAGCCGTGGGTCCGGGAAGTCGTCACCCAGGCGATCGACGCGGTCGAGGGCAGGTCGGAGTTCGACTACGTCGAGGAGTTCGCCCGCACGATTCCCGCGTACGTCATCGCCACGGTCCTCGGCGCGCCGCGCGAGGACCGCGCGTATCTCGTGGAGCTGCTGACCGACTTCTTCGACGCCGCACAGCATTTCGAGGGGCTCGAGGAAGGAGAGGGGACGGCTGACCGTGTGATCCCGTTGCTCGGGCAGCTCACGGAGTACGCCGCGAAGATGCAGCAGGTCAAGCTGGTGAATCCGGGGGACGACATGTTCACCGAGCTGAGCCGGTGCGTCGAGCGTGGCGAGATCAACCAGGCGGAGTACCTGCAGTGGATGTTCGTCATGATCGCCGCGGGCTTCGAGACCACGCACACGACGATCGGTCAGTCGATGCGGATGTATCTGGAGGACCCGGAGATCGCAGCCCTGACCGACAAGGCCGTGGAGGAGGGTGAGGCCGGCCGCGCGGTCGATGAGTTCCTCAGGGTCATCAGCCCGGTGTATCAGATGGCCCGGACCGCCACTCGTGACTTGACCTTCGCCGGAGAACAGATCCGCGAGAACGATGTCATGGTCCTCTACTACACCGCCGCGAACCGGGATCCGGCAGTCTTCTCCGACCCCGATCGCTTCGACCCGTGGCGCCCCGAGAAGGAGATGCTCGCCTTCGGCACTGGCGTGCACCGCTGCATCGGCGCCCACCTGGCGAAACTGGAGCTGACCATCCTCTGGGAGGAACTGCGGGCCCGCAATGTGCGGCTCAAGCTCGCGGGCGAACCGCGCCGCGGCTGGTCCAACTACATCAACCTGCTGACCGAACTCCCGGTACGCCGGGTCTAACGCCAGAGTCGCGGCCGGCGCTGGACCGCCGAACGTCAGGGTGCTGGGGCATTCGATCTGTCCGACGCGCAATCGAATTCCTAGAACAGGACGCTCCGACTCGGCATGACCATGGCAGCCCGGCTGCCGCGCACTCGACATCAAGGAAGCTCGATTGACCGACCACCCATCCCCCGCGCCGGGAGAGCAGGACGGCGCGGGTTCGCGCGACGGCTTTCTGCACCTCACGCCCGAATCGGCATGGCGCACAGTTCGCGTCATCGAACACAATCCTTCGTCGAAGACCAGGCACGAGGCCCGTCGGTGCGAGCTCCGATAGGACCGCGGACCGAGAAGGGCGCTGCCCCGAGTGCACCGGCTTCCCGATTCAGTGCTCGGCCCAGCCGCGGTATTCGCACCCGCGTGCTGGCCATCGCGTTGATTCCGTGCGCGGCCCTTCTTGTCACGGGTACGACATTCGTCGTCACTCTGGCCAACGAGGCACGTGCGGCGGATCGCTGGGCCGAGTACCTGAACGAGCAGCTGGATTCGTTCGTCGGCTTCATCGTCGCGGTGCAGGATGAGCGAACCACCAGCTTCGCCGCCCTGAACGGCGACCCGTCGGCGACGTCCGACCTCGTGGCGCGGCGGGCGAAGACCGATTCGGCGCTCAGTGATGCCGCCCGAATCGCGCCGAAGATGCAGGAACTGAATCCCGAGGCCATCGCGAAGGCCAATCCGGCGTTCATGCGACTCGCGGCAGGCACGCCGACCATGCGGCGAGCCGTGGATGTTCGGCAGGCCACCACCGCGGAGGTGGACGACTTCTATACACAGCTCGCCGGTGTCGTGGCGACCGGAATCGAGGGGCTGGCACGCCATACTCCGGAGGCATTGACGTCCTCCGAGTTGATGACCGCTTCGGCACTGATGCAGGCGGCCGAACTCCACTCGCGCGCCGCGGGGATCGCGGCAGCGACGGCGACCGATGGACCGCTCTTCCCGGAGGACCGGCGAATGGTTGCCCAACTCGTCGGCGGCTATCGGCACCAACTCGAGGGACTGGTTTCCCAGCTGTCTGACGACGATCGGGCGCGATACCAGAAACTGATCGAAAGCCCCGAGTGGCACACGGCGACCCAGGGGCAGGACGAGCTGGCCGAGCAGGGGACTCTCGGGGTCTCGTACCCCGAGTGGCAGGCTGCCGAGCGTGCCGTCGACGCCGAACTCGTGGCCATGTTCCGAGACCACTTCCAGTTCGCGACAACGACGGCCGCAGATGCCGCCGACCGGACGCTTGATCGGTTGATCCTGGCCGGTGCGGCCGTGGCGATCGCCGCGACCCTCGCGTTCGTGCCGGCCCTGCTGCTGGCCAATCGCCTTGTCCGGCGCCTGCGGTCGCTGCGTTCGCGAAGCCTGGAACTGGCCAACGAGACACTGCCGTCGATCATCCAGCGTCTCCACGACGGCGAGCTCATCGACCTCGATGCCGAAGTGACGGTGGTCGACAGCGGCACCGACGAGATCGGGCAGGTGGCGGACGCGTTCAGCACGGCGCAGCGCACTGCGATGACTGTCGCCGCCACCGAGGCGCGGACCCGGACCGGATTCAACAGGGTCTTCCTCGACATCGCCCGCCGCAACCAGGTCGTGGTTCGCAGACAGCTGGACGTACTGGACATCGCCGAGGCCAAGCAGAACGATCCCGAACACCTCGAATTGCTGTTCCAACTGGACCATTTGGCGACCAGGGCGCGACGGAACGCCGAGAACCTGCTGATCCTCGGCGGCGGTCGAGCCGGTCGCCGCTGGCGTGATCCGGTCGCGCTGGAGCAGATCGTGCGCAGCGCGGTCTCCGAAACCCACGATCTCACCCGAGTGAGCGCGGTACGCCTGCCGGAGGCGTACGTCCTCGGCAACGTTGTCGCGGACCTCATTCACCTGCTGGCCGAGCTGATCGACAACGCGACGACGTTCTCCCCACCGCAGGCGCTCGTATCGGTGCATGGGAACCTCGTCGGCCGCGGCGTGGTGGTCCAGGTGGAGGACCAAGGCCTCGGCCTGCGGTCCGATGAACGGGAACGACTCAACCAACTGCTCGCCGACCCGCCCGACTTCCAGAAGATGGCGCTGGCGGGACAGCGGAACCTGGGCTTGTTCGTGGTCGGCAGGCTGGCGCGACGGCACGGCATCGCGGTGAACCTAGAGGATTCGGCGTACGGAGGGATCAAGGCCGTCGTGCTGATTCCGGTCGCCTTGCTGAGCGCCGATCCGTCTGCGGATGACGCCGATCCGAGCGGCACACCGGGGACGGGCGGGCATCGGCGCATACCGGCCCCGCCCGCGGCCGGCGAACAAGTGCACCACCTATCCGGCCGCGACGGTCCACAGGAGCAGCCACAGCCGTCCGGCGAACCAGTCGGGCTGCCGACAGCAGAGACCCCCGTCAACGGCGCTTCCCACCGGTTCGAGCCGCCGCGCCCGACCTCGCGCCAGCGGGCACCGCTGCCCCGGCGGCAACGCCTCGCCCACCTCGCACCGGAACTGCGATGGGACGAAGCGAATCCCGACAGGAACCAGCCGTTCCACCAATCCCGGCGCCCCGCTGACGAAATACGAAACTCCATGTCCTCCTTTCAACGAGGAACACGCCATGCACGCGAGTCCGCAGCGGACTCCAACCAGTGAAAGTCGACCCTCTGAAGATGAGAAACGAAGTGGCAGACCAGAAGTCCGGTCGGAACGCACTGGACTGGCTCCTCGACGGCCTCGTCACCCGGGTACCGGGAGCCGAGCACGCGATGGTCCTTTCGGCCGACGGACTCCCGGTGGCCCGTTCGAACGAACTGGAACGCGAGGATTCCGAACATCTCGCCGCCATCGCGTCCGCGCTGCACAGCCTGGCTCGCGGTGTGGGTACCCGCTTCGACAAAGGCCAGTTCCGGCAAACGGTCGTCGAACTCGAGGACGGGTACATGGTTGTCACCGAAGCGGGGCAGGGCACCTGCCTGGCGCTGCTGGCGGCGATCGATGCCGACCTCGGCATCGTCGCCTATCAAATGAATGTCATTGTCGGACAGGTCGGCACTCAGCTATCGGCGACGCCCCGCACTCCACAAGGCACACTGCGCGCATCGTCGGTGCGATGAACCGCCACGAAGGCGACTCCTGGGCGTTCGCCGACGATCCCGGACCCCTGGTCCGGCCGTTCGCGGTGACCCGCGGCCGAGCCGGGACGAACCTTCACTCCCTCGATATCCTCACCCTGGTCGTGGCCGTACGGACGGACCCCAACGCCGCCACCCTCGATCGGGAGTATGAGGAGATAATGCGGCTGTGCCAGGGCAGGCCGATATCGATCGCCGAGCTCGCCGCCCACTTGAACCTTTTGCTGGCGGCCGTCAAGGTCTTGGTCAGCGACTTGATCGACTCCGGGCACGTAATTTTCAGATCTCCGCCGCCGCCCGCGGACGGCCCCGACCCATTCCTGCTGCAGATGGTGCTCGATGGTATTCGCAAACTTTGATCCCGTGACTGCCGACATCGACGCGGTACAGGTCGTCAAACTGCTGATCGCAGGCGGTTTCGGCGTCGGCAAGACGACACTGGTGACCGCGGTCAGCGAGATCACACCGCTGCGCACCGAGGAACGGCTGTCCGAACTCGGCGCCGCGGTCGACGACCTGACCGGTGTCGAGGGCAAGACGACAACGACCGTGGCGCTGGACTTCGGCCGCATCACGATCAATCCGCAGGTGATGCTGTACCTGTTCGGCACGCCCGGGCAGGACCGATTCTGGTTCATGTGGAGGGAACTGTCGCTCGGCGCCCTCGGCGCGGTCGTCCTCGCCGATACTCGGCGCCTGGAGGACTCGTTCGCCGCGGTGGACTACTTCGAGTCCCGCGAGATCCCGTTCATCGTCGCGGTGAACTGCTTCGCCGGGGCCGATATCTACGAAGCGGACGAAGTCCGCGCGGCCCTCGACCTCCCGTCCCACGTCCCGGTCGTCTTCTGCGACGTACGGAACCGGCAATCAGCGAAGGATGTGCTCGTGCACCTGCTCGAGCACATCGCGACCACATCGCCTGCTGGACGCCACCGAACCCCTACTCCCTGAGACGAACAGTCGCCAAGGCGATGATCGATCTCGAGCGTCGCCGTGCATGCGGTCAGCGCCACCATCCTCCCCGGGACGCTACAGTGCCACCACACGCGCGCAGTCGATAGCCCCGTCCTCGACGTGCTCACCAATCGCGGCTATAATGTAGTGGTCACTCAATACAATGATTGGGCGGATGCGGCAGGAATGCGGACTGGAAAGGGGTCCTCCCGGGACACCGAACCAACGACGATCCCGAGACCGGAGCACGTCGGCCCGAACACCAAATTCCACTGAATCAACGAGGTCACAATGGAATTCGATGGCAAGGTAGTAGTCGTCACCGGAGGTAGCCGAGGGATGGGCCAGGAGATGGTCCGCGCCTTCGCCGCCGAGGGCGCCCATGTCGTGGTGGCGAGCCGCAAGCTCGCCGATTGCGAGGTGGTGGCGAAGGCGGCCGAAGCACTGCACGATCGCCGGGCGCTAGCCGTACCTTGCAACGTCAGCGACTGGGCACAGTGCGACGCCCTGATCGATACCGTGTACCAGGAATTCGACCGGGTCGACGTGCTGGTCAACAACGCCGGACTGTCGCCGTTGTACCCGTCGGTCGATCAGATCACCGAGGCGTACTTCGACAAAGTGATCGGCGTGAACCTCAAGGGCCCGTTCCGGTTGGCATCGGTCATCGGTGCCCGGATGGCGGCGACCGGGGGCGGCTCGATCATCAACATCTCCTCGATCGAGGCGATACGCCCGGATCCCAACGCGGTCCCCTACGCGGCCGCCAAGGCCGCGCTCAACAACCTCACCGAGGGTTTGGCGCAGACCTTCGGGTCGTCCGGCGTTCGGGTCAACGCGATCCAGTGTGGACCGTTCCTCACCGACATCTCTCATGCCTGGACCGAGGAAATGCGCGCGCATTTCGACAGCCAGGCGGCCCTGCGCCGGTGTGGCAACCCCGACGAAATCGTCGGAGCGGCATTGTATTTCGCGAGCGAAAGGGCATCCTTCTGCACTGGTGCCGTACTACGGCTGGACGGCGGGGTCCGATGACCGCCGTGTACGCGGACGCGAACGTCGGTGTCCCCGGGGTCGAGCTTGCCGCCCTCACCGACTGGATGGACACCCAGGGCCTCGAGTACGGATCACTGACCGAAGTGCGCGCCATCGGCGGCGGCACCCAGAACATCATGCTGCGATTCACTCGTGGCGCACGGGAGTTCGTACTGCGCCGCGGTCCACTGCATCCGCGTGCCACGACCAATGACAACCTTCGCCGGGAGATGCGGCTGTTGGCGGCGTTGTCCGACACCGCGGTGCCACATGCCCCGCTGATCGCCGCCTGCCTCGACGAATCGGCGCTTGGCGAGTCGGTCTTCTACCTCATGGAGCCGCTGGACGGTTTCAACGCCGCGGTGGAGCTGCCCGCACTGCACGCCACGAACGAAGGCGTTCGCTATCGGATGGGACTCGCGGTCGTCGACGCGCTGGCCACGTTGAGCACGGTCGACTACGAGGCAGCAGGGCTGGCCGATTTCGGACGGCCCGAGGGCTTCCTCGAACGTCAAGTGCCGCGCTGGCTGCACGAGCTGGATTCCTATGCACGGCTCGACAACTACCCCGGCCACGGCCTACCGGTCGAGTTCGTGTCCGAATGGCTGACTCGTAACCGTCCGTCCAGCGGGCCGATCGGGATCATGCACGGCGACTACCACCTCGCCAACGTCATGTTCGCACCCGACGGACCGCAGGTGGCAGCGATCGTTGACTGGGAGATGTGCACGATCGGCGATCCGATGCTGGATCTGGGGTGGCTGCTGGCCACCTGGCCGGAACCGGATGAGCGCGGCGACGTCCTCGGCTCCGCACTCGCGGGCGCGGGCGGACTGCCACCGGCGCAGGAGCTGGTCCGACGCTACGGCGAACGCACCGGATTCGATGTGTCGGCCGCGGACTGGTACGCCGTGCTGGCGTGTTTCAAGCTCGGCATCATCCTGGAGGGCACCCACGCGCGGTCTTGCGCCGGACTCGCCCCCGCCGACGTGGGGCAACGGCTGCACACCAGCGCAACAACCCTGTTCGCCCGGGCATGCAACCTGATCAACCGCAACCAATCGTAATCACGAATCGAGGACCGCAATGGCGTGGGATTTCTCTACCGAACCAGAATTTCAGAAGAAGCTGGACTGGATCCAGGATTTCGTCCGCGGCGAGGTAATTCCGCTGGAGACGCTCGATCTGGATTGGACGCAGCTGCGTCGCGCGATCGCGCCACTGCAGCAGCAGGTCAAACAGCAGGATCTGTGGGCCGCACATCTCGACCCGGAACTGGGCGGCCAGGGCTACGGCCAGGTCAAGCTCGGGTTGATGCACGAGATCATCGGCTCGAGCTGGCTGGCGCCGCTGGTTTTCGGCAATCAGGCACCCGATTCGGGCAACAGCGAAATCCTCGCCGCCGCGGGCACACCCGAGCAGAAGGCGCGGTGGCTCGAGCCGCTGCTGTCCGGCGAGATGTACTCGGCGTTCGCGCTCACCGAGCCGGACAATGCCGGTTCGGACCCGACTCGCTTGTCCACCACGGCCGTGCGCGACGGCGACGACTGGGTCATCAACGGACACAAGTGGTTCGTCTCCAACGCCTCGACAGCGGACTTCATCATCGTCGTGGCCGTGACCGACCCCGAAGCCGAAAAGCACCGGCGCGCATCGCAATTCATCGTTCCGGTCGGCACCCCCGGCGTGCGAATCCTGCGCGACCTGGCCACCATGGAGCACCCGACCATCCAGCCGAACCACTACCCTTCGCACGCCGAGGTACAGTTCGAGAACGTCCGGGTGCCTGCGGACGCACTGCTCGGCGGCGTCGGCGACGGCTTCCGCATCGCCCAGAAGCGGCTGGGTCCGGGCCGCATCCATCACTGTATGCGCTGGATCGGGCAGGCCAAGCGCGCCTTCGACATGATGTGCGAACGCGCCGCCGCCCGCGAGCTGCACGCCGGCGTGCTGGCTGACAAGCAGACCATCCGAAACTGGATCGCCGACTCGGCCGCCGAAATTCAGGCCGCCCGCCTGATGACGTTGAACGCGGCCTGGATGATCGACAACCACGGCACCTCGGCAGCACGCAAGGAAATCGCCTTCATCAAGTATTACGGCGCGAAAGTGCTGCACGACGTCATCGACCGCGCCATCCAGACTTGCGGCTCCCTCGGCTACTCCGCCGACCTGCCGTTGGAGGGGATGTACCGGGCGGCCCGCGCGGCCCGCTTCTACGACGGCCCCGACGAGGTGCACCGCGACAGCGTCGCCAAGCTGATCCTGCGCGGCTACACACCTCCGGCGACAGGTGTGCCGACCGAACACGTGCCCACGCGTAGAGCTGCGGCCCAAGAGCGATTCGCGGAACTGCTCACCGCCACAGCCGACGCCTCGTCCGAGAAATCTGACCTGTAATCACCGCTCGCTGTCCGAGGAGTCAAGCCCATGACCGCAGATGCACCGCTGCCACCCGAAAACGATGTGCACCTGCGGATCTGGCTTGCCGACATGATGTTCGACTACGTCGCTACCGCCAGAGCGGCACGCAATCTGATCGACGACTGGCAGCGGCGGAAACATCGGCATTCGGTCGAACTGATCCGCAGTACCGTCGAGGAGCGTCGGCTGCTACCACGCCTACCGTGTGAACGATTGTTCGCCTGCTGAGCGGGCCACGGCGAAATGGGGAAGTTCGGAGCCATGTATTCGCTCCCTGCCGCTCGTTCGCCTACGGTTTTCCGCCTCGCTTGGTCCCCGCTGCCCGCGAGATCCTGGGCGTCTCGACTCTCGATTTGCGCTCCTCGAACAAGGTGATCGAGAAACCGGGACCGGGCGAGGAAAGGCGAAGACGAACACTTTTTACTTCGACACGCATTTCTTGTCCCGTTCTCTTGTGGGCGCTACATTCGACCCCATCGTCCGCACCTCCCACGGTGAGCTGTTTCAGATCCAGAAGTGGTTAGCGCGGTCGGTCGCGGGCCTGCCACGGCGAATGCAATCGACGATGCCCACCCGGGCGGTATCCATCCGCCAGGGGACCCCTCCGCTGACCGCACCAGATGTCGTCGAGCGGCCAAAATCGAGCACATGTCGAACATGTCAGCGTCGATCTCCGTTGATTCGCGCGGCCAATCGCGGGGTTGGCGACGACCGCGGTCGCGACTCATGTCGCCATTACACGGAGGTACCAGTTGCCCGCCGAGGAGGCAATCCGACGTGCGGCCGCACAAGCACTCGACGGGCCGCAACCGCACGGCGACCGCGGGTTCGGCCGGTGCGCGGGAGACAGCGGTGACCTCGAGGCTCACGGTCCCAGATTCCTGGCGATGGCCCGGTGCGATCGCGATAGCGTGAGCTGATGTCCACCTCGACGCTGGGATGGGAGCCACCGTCGGCGCACGTGTCCGGGTTGATCACCGCGACCGTCGAGGGATTCGTGGCGAATCTGGACGGGCTGGTCGATGAGATGGCGGCAGCTGCCATCGCCGCGGCGCCCGCGCTGGCTGGTGACGCCGCGCTCGAAGAAAGCGTGCGCGCGAGTGTCCGGGCGATGACGTTGCGCTGGGTCGACGCCCAGCGCCGCCGACCGGGCGGGCGGGTTCCCGTCGATGTGCCTCCCGCAGCCCTCGACGTCGCCCGTGACTTGATCCGGCACGGGGTCGACTTCCAGCAACTCCTGACCGGTTACCGCTGCGCCGAGAATGTCGGGTGCCGACGGTGGGTGCTGGCCGCGGCGCAGGCGGTGCCACCACAGGAGGTCGCCGTGGTAGCCGACTTCGGTCTGCGTTCCATCAACGATTGGGTCGACGCGGCGCTCGCCTTGATCAACCGTCAGATCGAGCGGGAGCGCGACGATTTGATGGGCGGCGTACTCACCCGCCGTCTGGAAACGGTCACGCTGATCATCGACGGTGCGCCGATCCGGGAAGAAGTGGCGCGTGAACGCCTCGCATACGATCTGTCGGCCTGGCATACCGGGATGGTGTTGTGGTCCGCATCGCTGGATCACGAGCACGGCCTACTCGAGAAGGCGGCTCGCCTGATCGCGATGGAAGCAGGCCTGCGACCACCACTGATTCTTCCGGCCACCACCGCGACGACGTGGGTATGGCTCAGCGGCGACCAGCGGCTCGATGTACGCCTGCTCCGCGAGGTCATGGCCGAGGCGCCGGAGGGAGTGCTGGCGACCGCGGGGTCCAGCAGGGAGCGCATGGCCGGATTCCGCAGAACCCATCGGGAAGCAGTCGCCGCGCGGCGCGTGGCCGAGCGAAACCCGGGGAGGGAACGGTTCACCGCCTACGACGATGTCCGTATCGCGGTGCTGGCGTCGCAGGACGAGGAGACCGCCGGGCAGTTCGTTTCCGACACGCTGGGTGAGCTCGCCGGCGCGGATACCGACCTGCGCGAGACCTTGCGGGTCTACCTGCAGGAGGACGGCAACACCGCCCGCACCGCGGCGCGGCTGTTCACACATCGCAACACCGTATTGAACCGCCTGGAACGCGCGGAACGACTACTGCCGCAACCGCTGTCGGGGCGCCGTCTCAGCGTGGGGCTGGCGCTGGAGCTGGTTCATTGGTCAGGCGGGTGGTGCTGAGCGACCCGCGCCGGGTTGTGCAGACACACAGCAACTGGTTCCTGTTCTGTGCAACGAACACTTCTGGAGTGACGCCGATCACGCGTAGCGTCGGCGGTCGTCGCGAAAGGAGAAATGGTGAGCGACTCAATTGACTTCGACGCTGTGGTTATTGGGGCAGGATTCGGCGGTCTACGGGCCTTGCACGATCTGACGCAAATGGGATTGTCGACGGTTCTCCTCGAGGCCGGAACGGATGTCGGCGGTGTATGGTACTGGAATCGCTATCCGGGAGCACGGACCGACAGTGAGGCTTGGTACTACTGCTACTCGTTCTCCAAAGAAGTACTCACTGAATGGGACTGGTCGCAGCGTTATCCCACCCAGGCCGAGATGTCGCGGTACTTTCAGTTCGTCGCGGATCGGCTCGATTTGCGCAAGCACATCCGATTCCAGACCCGCCTGACTTCTGCCGTGTGGGATGAGTCGGCCAAGGTCTGGAAGGTTCAGACCGACGACGGGCAATCGCTCACGTGCCGGTATCTCGTTTCGGCGGCAGGTCCGCTCTCCAAGCCTTTCCTGCCCGACATCCCGGGATTGAATTCCTTCACCGGCGAGTGGTATCAAACCGCGTTCTGGCCGAAGCACAATATCGATTTCACCGGCAAGCGAGTCGCCGTAATAGGTACGGGCGCCTCCGGCGTTCAGGTCGTACCGGTGGTCGCGCTGTCCGCGGCGGAAGTCACCGTGTTCCAGCGGACGCCGAACTACGTGCTGCCAGCGCGGAACCGGCCGCTCGACGAGGCCGAGCGTGCGGCGATCAAGGCCGATTACGAGAACATCTGGGCACGCGCCCGTCGCCAGTTCTACGCGATGGACTTGCCGGTGTGCGAGCAGAGCGCGGCCGACTTCAGCCCGGCAGACCAGCAGCGGGTACTCGAACGAGCCTGGGAGGTAGGCGGATTCCGCTTCCTGTTCGACACATTCAACGATCTTTGGCTCGACGGCGAGGCCAATGAGATCGCATCGGAGTTCATCCGATCCAAGATCCGGGCGATCGTCAAGGACCCCGCCACCGCGGAGCTGCTGTGCCCGCAGTACCCGCTGGCCGCCAAGCGTCCCCCATGCGGGCACGGATACTACGAGGCGTACAACCGCGACAACGTCTCTCTCGTGGATGTCAGCAAGAACCCGATCACGGAGATCCTCCCGACGGGCCTGCGCACGGCCACCGATGTCTACGAGGCCGATGTCATCATCTTCGCCACGGGCTTCGACGCCATCACCGGACCCGCGCAGGGTGTCGATATCCGCGGCCGCGACGGTCGGCGCCTGAGCGAAGTGTGGGAGACCGTCCCGCGCAGCTACCTCGGAATGGCAGTCGACGGGTTCCCCAACATGTTCACCGTGGCAGGTCCGCTTGGCCCCTTCGCCAATGGCCCGACCATGGTGGAGGGGCAGGTCGAATGGGTCACCTCCGCTATTTCGCATATGCGGCGACGCGGCGCGGTCGCGCTGGAACCGATCCCTGACGCCGTCGATTCCTGGGTCCGTCATGCCGAGGAGATCCTCGAGGGGACGGTCTTGGCCAACGCCGCGACAGCGAACTCCTGGTTCCTGGGAGCGAACATCCCTGGTAAACCGCGTGGCATTCTGGCCTACTTCGGCGGCGCGGGAACGTATTTCGACCGACTCGAGAGCGAAGTCGAGTCGGATTTCCCGGGGTTCGCCTTCACCGCACAAGCCGAAACCGCGCAGCAGGCCGTCGCCGTCAACAGCTGAGGCCGCGCGTCCGCCCGCCCGCGATGAATGAAGTCGTGGAAGGAAAGGCCCGATCACATCGGGCCTTTCGATAGCGGGCGCGACCGGAGTCCGGCAATCGGTTCAGAAAGGAATGTGCAGATGAACGAAGTCGAGTTCATCAGCGGCGGCCAGCGTTGCGCCGCCTGGTATTTGCGTGGCGTGGACTCGGAGCTGGACGTCGGCAGAGGACGACCTTGCGTGGTGATGGCACATGGGTTCGGCGGAACACGCGACAGCGGATTGTTGCCGTTCGCTCGCGCCTTCGCCGACGCCGGAATCGACGTTCTCGTTTTCGATTACCGTGGTTTCGGTGATTCGGCGGGCACTCCGCGTCAGCTGGTCTCATTCCGACGCCATCGCCGCGATTACGCCGCAGCCATCGAGTTCGCACGCGCGCTCGACGGCATCGACCCCGACCGAATCGCGCTGTGGGGGACCTCCTACGGCGGTGGTCATGTTCTCGCGGTCGCGGCTCACGATCCCCGGATCGCCGCGGTGGTGGCGCAGGTGGCCGCCGTCGACGGCATGGCGTCGCTGGCAGGCACCGTCAAAGCGAACGGTCTCGGTTTCGTACTGAAGGTCAACGTCGCGGCATTGCGCGACCTCGCGAGATCCCTGACGGGCCGGCCGCCGTTGCTGGTACCCGTCGTCGGACCGCCCGGTAGTGTCGCGGCGATGAACTCGCCCGACGCCGTGTCCGGCATGCGGGCCTTCGCCGGGCCCATGTGGCGCAACGAGTTCGCGGCCCGAGAGCTGCTAGCGATACCCCTGAATCGCCCGATCACCAAGGTCGGCCGAGTGAAGTGTCCGGTGCTGCTGCAGATCGGAGAGCACGATGCGGTGGCGCCGCAGGCGACCCTCGAGCGCGTCGCGCGACGAGTCGGCAGCCGTGCCGAGGTGTGCCGTTACCCGGTAGGACATTTCGACGTCTACGTCGAGCCATGGCTGACACCGAACGTCAACGACCAAGTCGCCTTTCTCAGAAAACATTTGACGCCGACGGCGGTCGGCACCGCGGAGATGCAATGATCACGACATCCGGTCAACACCCGACGGCCGAGGCGAACATCGACCTCGCGCGCGCACGGCGGCGCCATTGGAACAACCAAGTTCGCCGCCACGCTCAGATGATTCCCGACCGTCCCGCACTGCGGTATCTGGGCCGCACCGTGACCTGGGAAGAACTCCACGATCAGTCGACCGCACTGGCGCGCGCGCTGCGGCAGCGTGGAGTCGAGCCCGGCGATCGCGTCATGGTCCTCATGCTCAACCGGCCCGAATACGTCGAAACGCTTCTCGCGGTCACAGCCGTCGGTGCCATCGCAGTACCTGTCAACATCAGGATGAGTCCGGCCGAGGCCGTCTTCGTAGCCACCGATGTCGGCGCGAAGGCGGTCGTCACGGACCGAGCCATGACCGAACTGGCAGCCGCTGTCGCCGCGGACTCTCCCGCCGTCGAGTTCGTTGTCACCGTCGATGACGCAGAGCAGGGGCAACTGAGTTTCCAGCAGTTGATCGCCGACAATATTGGCGAGTTGCCCGATGTCGACGTGCCCGATGAATCCACCGCCTTGATCCTCTACACATCGGGCACCACGGGAAGACCCAAGGGCGCGATGATCTCCCACTCGAATCTCAACGCGATCTGCATGGCGTTCATCGATTCCCTGTCCTGCCGACGCGGCGACGTGGTTTCTGTCGCAGTACCGCTTTTTCACATCGGGGGCATCGCATCGGTGCTGCCACAGTTGTATTTCGGCGGTCCGTCCGTGATCCATCCGCTCGGGGAGTTCGATGGCGACCGCACCCTCGACGTCTTCGAGGAAGAGGGGACGACGTGGGTGTTTCTGGTGCCCGCCCAATGGCAGGCGGTGGCGGACGCCCAGTTGCGACGACCGCGCCCAGTAAGTCTGCGCGTGCTGAGCTGGGGCGCGGCCCCCGCTTCCGACACCCTGCTGCGGGCGATGGGCGACGCGTTCCCCGCCGCCGAAACGGTGGCGGTGTTCGGGCAAACCGAAAGCACCGGGTTCGCCTGCTATCTGGACGGTCGCTACAGCCTGAGCAAACTCGGCTCCGTGGGGGTGGCGACGTCAGCGCTCGAGGTTCGTGTGGTCGACGACGAGATGCGTGATGTACCCGTGGGTGAAGTCGGTGAGATCGTCTTCCGAGGGCCGACGGTGATGGCGGGCTACTGGCAGCGGCCGGACGCCACGGCCGATGCGTTCGCGGGAGGCTGGCTGCACTCCGGCGACCTCGGCCGTCAGGACGACGAGGGATTCCTGTACATCGTCGACAGGAAGAAGGACATGATCATCTCCGGCGGCGAGAACATCTACTGCGCCGAAGTCGAGAACGCGCTGATGGACCACCCCGACATCGCCGAGGTCGCCGTCATCGGGCGCGCCGACGAACGCTGGGGCGAGATCGCCGTAGCGGTACTGGCGCTGCACGAACACCGGCCGCTGGACTTGGCCGAGATCATCGAGTTCCTCGGACCTCGACTCGCACGGTTCAAGCACCCCAAAGATCTCGTCGTGGTGGACGAGCTTCCCCGCAATGTGGGCGGAAAGGTTCTCAAGACCGTTCTGCGCGACACGTTCGGCAGCAAGGATCACGGCCTTTCCCAGCCCACCGCTTGACGGTTGGGCCCCAGTACGAGAATACGGAGTTACTTCATGCCCGAGGCATACATCGTCGACGCCATCCGGACACCGGTCGGCGTCGGCAAGCTCACCGGTGGCTTCGCCGCCATTCATCCCGCTGATCTCGGCGCGCATCCGATCGACACCCTCGTACAGCGCGGCGACTTCGACCCTGCCGCAATCGACGATGTCGTCTACGGCTGTCTCGACACCATCGGTTCGCAAGCGGGGAATATCGCCCGCACCTGCGCTCTGGTCGCCGGGTTACCGCTGACCGTGCCGGGTGTGACCATCGATCGACAGTGCGGATCCTCGCAGCAGGCAGTGCATTTCGCGGCGCAGGCGGTCATGAGTGGCACGGCCGATCTGATCGTCGCCGGCGGCGTCCAGAAGATGAGCCAGTTCCCGATCGGTTCGTCCTACTCCGCGGGCGACCCCTACGGCGCGACCGATCCTTGGAGCGGCTCGCCAGGGTGGATCCGACGTTTCGGCGCCGGTGAGGTCTCCCAGTTCGCCAGCGCCGAACGCATCGCATCCGACTGGGGCTTCTCCCGGCTGGATATGGAGGAGTTCGCACTGACCAGCCACCAGCGGGCGGCCGTCGCGCAACAAGAGGGCCGCTTCGACCGCGAGATCACCCCGTTCGCCGGTGTCACCGCGGACGAGGGCCCCCGACCGGGCACCACCCTGGAGAAGATGGCCCGCCTCGGGACCTTGCGCCCGGACGGACAGCTCACCGCAGCCGTTTCCAGTCAGATCTCCGATGGCGCCTCTGCCGTCCTGATCGCCTCGGAGCACGCCGTCGAAACGCACGGCCTGACCCCCCGGGCGCGAATCCACCACATCTCAGCACTCGGCGACGACGCGGTCAACATCCTCACCGCTCCCCTACCCGCCACCGAACACGCGCTGCGCCGCGCGGGCATGGCAATCTCCGATATCGACCTCTACGAGGTCAACGAGGCCTTCGCCAGCGTCCCCATGGCGTGGCTGAAACACCTCGGCGCCGACCCGGACAAACTCAACGTCAACGGCGGCGCCATCGCGCTCGGACATCCTCTTGGCGCCTCCGGCGCGCGGCTGATGATCACGCTTCTACACGAACTCGAACGCACCGGCGGCCGCTATGGTCTGCAAACCATGTGCGAAGGCGGCGGCGTGGCCAACGTGACCATCGTCGAACGCCTGTAGGAGGCCACGGCAGGCTCCTCGGGACCGAGTAGCCGCATATCGACCTGCACGAGCGAAAACAATGCTCTCGCCCACCGATTTCGTTGCACCGCAAGTGTCTCCGTGGTGACCATGTGTCACCACGGAGACCTCGCGAAGTCGGAGATTCGCTCCTGGTTTGACCCATGTAGGACAGCATTTTAATATAGTGTTCACTCAATACATTCGAGCGAACCTCGAAGTGAGTGCGAAGGGGAGATCACGCCATGGTGCGAGCCGAGATCGATGAGCTGTTGGCCGAACGCGCGATGAGTGCCGACGACTACTGGGCGGTGGTGGAGAATCGCCTGGACCGTCCGATCGCGGACGGCTTCAACTCCGCGCACGAGGCCTGTGACCGATGGGCTCGTGACCGCGGGCGGCTCGCCATGATCGTCCGGCATCCCGACGGCAGTAGCGAACGCTGGACTTTCGCCGACATGGCCGAGGCATCCCGCCGGCTGGCCAACGCACTACACACGGCCGGACTGAGGCGCGGCGACAGGTTCGCCGCACTGCTGAACCAGGGCGTCGATGCGTATATCTGCGCACTCGCCGCGTGGCGCTCCGGAATGGTCTACATGCCGTTGTTCGTCGGTTTCGGCCGCGACGCCTTGGCGGAGCGCCTCAACGGCGGCGAGCCTGCTGCCATCGTGGTCGACCACCGATACCGAGACACCTTCGAGGCCACCCGCGAGTTGCTCACTTGCGATCCCGCCGTGTACACCGTCGCCGGGCCCCAAGGGCGTGGCCTCAGGGCCGGAGATCGCAGCTTGTGGGCCGAGATCGATCGGCACCCCGCTGACCACGAGATGGCCGATACGTCGGTCTCGGACCCCGCGACGCTGATCTATACCAGCGGCACCACCGGAGCTCCGAAAGGCTGCATTCAGCCGCACGGCATGCTTCTGACGCTACTCCCCTTCGTACGTCACACCTTTGCGCTGCGACCGCACGACATGCTGTTCACGGGCGCGAGTCCAGGCTGGGCGTACGGCCTGTACACGACCGGCTTCGCAGTCATGGCGCAGGGCTCGCCACGAGTCGTCTATACCGGCGACTTCGATCCCGCGGTCTGGCTGAGCCTCATGGACGAAGAACGGGTGACCTACCTGGCCGCTGCCCCCAGCGCGTACCGGCAACTCGTTCGAACCGCTCAGCGTCGCGGCCTTCCCGAACACCTCCGCGGTGCGACCAGCGCAGGCGAGCCCCTCGACGCTCCGCTCGTGGAGGCCTGGCGGGCATTGGGACGGCAGAGCGGCCGTGAGGTAGGCGATATACAAGATGGATACGGCCAGAGCGAGGGCGCGATGGCGCTGGCCAACCTGGCGTATCCCGATGAACCGGTCGTGCCGGGAGCCTTGGCGTCGACCGTTCCGGGCTTCGATGTCGGACTCGTCGACGAGGATGGCAACGAGCAATCCGAACAGGGAATCATCGCTCTGCGGAACCCTCGATACCTCGGCAGTATCGGATATCGGAACGCACAGCAGAAGTGGGACGCGCGGTGGCGCGGCGAGTGGTTTCTCACCGGCGACGTGGCCCGCCGCGACGACAAGGGGCGCTATTGGTTCGTCGGCCGCGACGACGACCTGATCGTCACCTCCGGTTACAACGTCGGACCGACCGAGGTGGAGAACATCGTTCTCGCCCAGCCCGGGGTCGCCGACGCCGCTGTGGTCGCCGCTCCGGACCAGATGCGCGGTGCCGTGGTGCGCGCCGTCGTTGTCGCCGACGGAACCGTTCCACAGGCAACGCTCACACGCGACATCCAAGCCGCGGTCAAGGAAAGACTCGGCAGGCACGCGTATCCGCGCATCGTCGACTTCGTCGAAGCGCTACCTCGCACCGAGACCGGGAAGATCCGGCGCAACGTACTCAGATCTGCTGTAAGCGAAGACTCGTAACCTCTCTCAACACAACGTCGTGTGCTGCAACACCTTTGAACACCCCCGCTGACTCGGAGAACAACAATATGAATACGCCGTTGCATGGACACACGACCGCAGGAACCGCTCACCACGAACCAGGAACGACCGCTCCTGTCACCGCAACGGTCGTCGCCCCACGCCGACGCCCGGAGCCTCCGGCATGGCGGCAGGCGTTCAACCAGGTGGAAGTCTTTGTCGGACGGCCCCTGGAGTCGGTGACCAATTCGCCCGAAGCCGCAGCGATCCTGATCGTGACCGACCGGCTCGCGCGCGGGGTATTCCAGCAGATCGATGCGCTCGCATCATGGGGCATACATCAGCTACATCTGCCCTCCCAACGCGATGTGCGGATGCTTCAGCGTCAATTGAGCGCAATTCAGCGCCAGCTCAGCGATGTTCACGCGGAGCTCTACGATCTTCGGGGCCGTGATGACAGGCCGGGCCGATGATCTCCTGGCTTCCCGGCGCAGACACCCTCCGGTCGATGGGTCTCGAAATCGATCGCACGCGAGTGCGCGCGCTGAATGGGATCAAGATCGTAGCCGGCATCAATCCACCGCCGCGCATCGGAACAACACCGAAAGAACTTGTCTGGTCCAGAGGTAAAGCGCGGGTCTGGCGCTATCGGTCCGACAATATCCGTTTTCGTGAGCCTGTAGTGTTGTTCATCGGGCTCATGTCCCGCTCCTACATCTTCGACCTGCGTCCGGGAAATTCCTTCGTCGAACGTTTGGTGGACGCCGGATTCGACGTCTACCTCATCGATTGGGGGATTCCCGACGCGGCAGAGGGAAACCACACCCTCGACACCTATGTCGACGACTACCTCGCACCGGCACTCGAGGCGATCCACCGGTCCTCCGATGACGCCGAACTCAGCGTCCTCGGGTACTGCATGGGAGCGATGATGGCTCTGCTGCTGTTGGGCAGCCGCGACGCCCCGGTCGCGAATCTGATCGCCGTCACCGCACCAGTCGACTTCACCCACGTCCCGGAGCCGTTGAAATCGATCGCCGAAGGAAGTCTCGACGCCGATGACCTGATAGACGAGCCAACCGAAACGGTGCCGCCCGATGTACTCGAGGCCTTCTTCAAACTGCGCCGCCCGACCGCGAGAATCGTGCAGTACGTGGACCTTTGGGACAACCTGTGGCGCGACGATTACATCGAGGGTCACCTGGCCATGTCCCGTTGGGCCTGGGACCATATCCCCCTCGCGGCAGCGACATTCCGTCAGATGATCGACGAATACATGCGCGGCAACGCGTTGACGAAGGGAACGGCGCGCGTTTCGGGTCGACCGGTCCGGCTCGACCGGATCGACATTCCGCTCCTGCACGTCGTCGCCGAGATGGACGATTTCGTTCCCCCGGCATGCTCGGACACCTTGCTCGACCTGATCGGCAGTGAAGACGTCGAGCAAGCACGAGTACCGGCCGGGCACGCGGGACTCATCGTCGGCAGGCAAGGAGCGAAGATCAGCATCCCCGCGATCATCGACTGGCTGAAGCGACACTCGACCACCAAGGAGCTCACATGACCACCGCAGTCGGTACGCTCGAACGCGCTGTCCCAGGACCGAAATGACGTCGCAAGTAAGCGTGTGCGGACTCCGGATCGCCGTGGACGTGCGTGGCTCCGGTCAGCCGGTGTTGCTGATCAACGGGCTCGGCGGAAGCCTCGGACTATGGGAGCCACTGCGTCGCGATCTCGCGGATCTCGAGGTCATCAGCTTCGACGCGCCCGGGGCCGGACGATCGACGACACCACGCAACGTGTACTCGATGTCGGACCTCGCACGGTTCGTCACTCGTCTGCTCGACACCCTCGGTTACGACACCGTCGACGTCGTCGGCCACTCGTTCGGCGGCGCGCTCGCACAACAATTGGCGCACCAGGCGCCGGATCGAATCCGGCGCATAGTGCTCGCCACGACAACATGTGGTTGGGGCGGAGTGCCGGGCACGCTCGGGAGCGCCTTCACGGCGCTCACCCCCTTTCGACTGTGGTCCAAACGGGTATACCGGCTCACCATCCCGTTGCTTGCCGGCGGCCGCCACAATGACGAAGCCGAACTATTGCGCGCATGGGCCGGAGAGCGACTGAGCAAACGACCGTCGTTCGGCGGTTACTCCAAGCAGCTTCTCGCGGGGTGGACTTGGTCAAGCCTGCCCTGGCTGACCACTATCGAGCACCCCGTCCTGGTCGTCGCGGGAAGCGACGATCGATTGCTCCCCCTCGCCAACAGTCAGATTCTCGCCATGCGCCTGCCGAACGCACGCATGCTCGTGTTCGAGGGACACGGCCACTACCTTCTGCTCGACCAGCGATCGGGGGCCAGCGCGGCGATCGGCGATTTCATCCGCTCATCGGACCTGAACGAAAGCCAGACCTGGCGCACAGCTCACGTCGTTTCACCTGACGACTTGGACGACAGCCTCCGATCACAGAACCGGTGGTCGCCGATCGCGATGCCGCACACACTCGTGCGGCGCCGCTGGCAGAGCACCGCGAGATACTGATTCAGGCGCCACATCGCCTGTCCGAGATCGGATCGGACTTCCACGCACCCGGCTGCCCCAGACGCAGGGGCCTCATGAGCCGACTCGGATCGACCATTCCACTCGACTCGACGCCGCTCGCGGGGCAACTGGGGCAGCTCGACGACATCGCAGCGCGTGGATTCACCGATCTGTGGTCGGCAGAGGCATCCGGCGCCGACGCGTTCACCCCGCTCGTCGCCGCCTCGGTGAGCCATCCCTCGTTGCGGCTCGACACCACGATCATCCCCGCATACACCCGCGGCCCCGCGCTCATGACGATGTCGGCCGCGACCTCGGCCAACGTCGCACACAGCGAGGTGGCACTCGGCATCGGCACCAGCTCCGACTGTGATCGTCGAGAAGTGGAACGGCCTACGATTTCACGCCCCCTTTCAACGCGTGCGCGATGTGGCAACGTTCGTACGCCCGGGCACTGACCGACGAGAAGGTCGATTTGGTCTGTGAAAGATTCAGCATCAACAAGTTCCGGCTCGACCGCATTCCAAAGCGACAGCCCAAGATCATGATCGCCGCGCTGCGACCGGGCATTCTGTTCCCGCCGACGCCCACCGGGTCACGCCCTACGTATTCGAGGCCAACCCGCGAGCCGACATCGTGGCGCGGCTCTTCGTCGTTCCCAGCCGAGGTCTCACCGCGGTGCAGTGCGTGCGGCCGAGCGACGGGCTATCGCGGCCTACCTGAATGTGCCGGTATACGCGGAATTCCACCGCTGGCTGGGTCGAGGCGAACAGCGGGATCCGATGCGGCGGGCATGGCAGGCCGGAGACCGTGCCGGCCGCGATACCTGACAAGCATATTTTGAACGGCTTATTCGGGGCGATCGGAAGAGTGCGATACACCGACGAACGCACTACCCCGGACATACCGTTCGATCACTACTGCGGTGCCGGATTCAGGCCATTCTCGCTCGACCCATCGCTCGATCAGTTCGCGACGCTGGTCTGTCAGGATTCGGAGCGTGTCGTCGTCGAGTTCGATCACCACACCGCGGTCGCGTAATCGACACCGGACCGCGCTTGGAGACACCATCGATCGCAGGCCCCTTTCGACTCGGTTCACAGCCAACAAAATCTGCGGATCAATCGGTATGCCGGTCTCGATCCGACTTGCCAGACAAGGTGCCGCGGGCAAGTCCGCGACGTCTCCCAGCCCGAGTTCCCTTGCCATGGACCTGATCTCGGCCTTGCCGATCCCGGCTTCCACGTATGGATGCCCGACGCCGAATTTTTCCGCAGCTATCAAACCCGGCCTGAATTCACCGATGTCGTCGACATTGGTGCCGGACACTACCGCACTATCTGTTCGGCTCGCAATCGCGCCATAGAGATGGGACTTACAGGTAAAGCACCGATTGAGAGGATTACTTGTGTATGCCGGATCGTCGAACTCTCCGGCATTGATGACCTGGAGGTCCCATCCCTCGGCAGTCGCCAACCGGCGGACGAGATCGGTCGCCTCAGGCGGCACTGCAGGTGACACCGCATGGAACACTTCCACCACAGCGTCGCTGCGTGCTCGCTGTGCGAACGCGGCAAGAGTGAGACTGTCAACTCCCCCACTCACCGCTATCGCCAGGCGGCTCGGCATTCGGATGGCGCGCTCGAGAATCGCGCGGCGCGCGTTCATGAGAGAGCCCGCATCGCCGCACACGCCGCACCATAGCCATTATCGATGTTCACGACGACTACCCCTGGTACGCAACTCGCGAGCACGCTTCGAAGCGCCGTTTCTCCACCTCCGGATACGCCGTACCCCACCGATGTCGGCACAGCGACGACAAGCGAGGGAATGAGACCGGCCAGTACCGTCGGCAGCGCGGCCTCCATCCCCGCGACGGCGATCACAATCCGGTGGCGGGATATGTCGGGCAAGCGCTCCTGTAGTCGCCACAGCCCCGCGACTCCCACGTCATAAACCTCGGTCACCGGACGACCGTGAAATGTCAACGTTCTGACGGCTTCACGAGCCACCGAAACGTCCGATGTCCCACCGGAAACCACGGCGATCTCTGGGTCACCCGCGATGTCCGCCGCGGAACCGAAGAATGCCGTCCGGGAGACGGAGTCGTAGTCCATCCGGCACTGAAATCTCTCGGGGAGAGCGCTGAAACGACTCGCGGACAATCTCGTCAACAGAATCGATCGGTCTGCGGCGTCTACGCGTCCGAGCACATCGACCAGCTGTTCAAGCGATTTGGCATCCGACAGGACCGCCTCGCCGAAACCGATTCGTCGGGCGCGATCGAAATCCAGGTTGACCTCAGCCGCTTCGACCGGGTTCATCGGTGTTCTCCTGAGTGTTGGTACCGAAAGCGGTCTCTGAGTGCCGCGGCGACGGCAGCAGCCACCTCCCGTTTGTCTCGGGTGCGCGATAGCGCGTCGACGAGTGTCGTCGCGCCGAGCGTCGCTTCCGGGTGGGGCCCGGGAAGACATACGACAAGGGCGGTGCCGACTTCTCCGACGCCTATACGCACCTGCCCTTTTTGGTGACGTCCAGATCCGGCTGTCACCGTGAACAGGGCCGGAGTGGCGGCGTCGTTGTCCAACAAGAGCAGCGCTTCTACGGTGTGGTCTTTCCCTTCGGCTCCCACACCGCCAGTGGTTACGACGACTCCGAATCCACGGTCGAATCCCGCGCTGCTCAACGCAGCGGCGATCGTGTCGGTGTCGTCAGGAAGATTCTCGCCTTCGGCGACGGTGAAACCTGCCTCGCGCAAGCGCGCGGAAATCCAGGGTTTGTTGGTATCCCGGATCTGGCCGGAGATCACTTCGGGGCCGGTGGAGAACACGATCGCGCGCCCGGCGATTTTGCGCGAGATCTCATCGGCCATCTGGTCACCCAACCGAAGCGACTCGAGGGCGGTGTCTCTGTCACCTGCTATCCAACCGAGCATGCCCTCGGCGCACACGGTGGTATTGTCGGCGACCGTGACGCCGGGCAGCGATGCGAGCGCGGCGAATAGCGGAACCTGTTGTCCTGCAATCGCATACGGGTCCACGCCGCGGCTCAGAAGGTCCAGCGTCAGGACATCGTCTCGTGCATCGATGACCAGTACCTCCGGGTGAGGCAGCGACAGCACGTCTGCGACGGCCGCGGCGACGGCGGTCAAATCCGCGCCGTCGAGCCCGATCTCTTCGATCCGCAGTTCGGTCTTCTGAAGCAGGTCTCCCTTGCGATCACTCATGGTCGCCCCTCGACTCGGAGCTTCATATCCAGCAGCGGTGCATCGACGACGGACCTGCCGACATCGATGACATCTACGTCCATGCCGCGAAGCACATCGACGTCTTCGATCGAGAGGCCGCCTCCGAACGCGAGCTCGACATCCGAACGCAGACCATGTGAGCGCAGCGCATCCGAGATCAGGGAGAGATCGGCCAGTCGGCCGGTGTCGACGAAGACGGTCTGTGCGCCGCCGCGGGCAGCCACAAGCGCCTCATCCGCGGTCGTGACCTGAATGACCCGGCGATAGCTCGCCAACTCGGGATGGGAATCGACCGCCGACAGCGTCTCGGCTACACCGCCCAGCATGGACACGAAGTTCTTGTCCAAGTATGCGAACGGCCACTCGGCGATCCTCGGCTCCATGCCTCCGGCCGCAATCGCCGTCCGGATCATCGATTTCTGGCTGAATGGGAGCTTCTTCCAGGCTCCGGAGACGACACGTATCGAGCCTGCCGCGCGTTCCACGAAGCGCGCGGCCGCAGTCGCGATGCCTGACGGTTTTGCCATGATGCCGACGAGACGCTCTTCCGCCAACGCTATCGAGAGCGGGTTGCCTTCGATGGACAGCACGGTCCGACCCGCGTCGACCCGTACCGCCTCCTCGATACGGTGGCATACAACCGCACCCACTTCGGCGGTAGCCTTCGCCGCTTCTTCGACTCCGACGATGATCCCGGGCTCTTGCGCGACCACGTCCGCGCGGATGATGGTGTCGGAGATGCTTGTGAAGAGCAGCGGACGAGGGTCAGACATAGGATCGGCTCCAGTTGCCGGGCGCGAACGTAGAGAAGGTTTCTCGTTGGATCTCATGGTCATCGGAGAGGCAGTAAAGAATCGGCGTCGTGATCCCGGCGTCGACATATCGCTCCACCCGTTCCACACAGTGCTGCCGATCCCCGATGACCGCGATCGAATCGACGAGCTCATCGGACAGCGCCGCACGGGCGCGCTTCCAGTCACGACTGCGTCCCGCTTCCAGGATGATCGCGGCTTCGTCGGGGTAACCCGCCGACGACAGAAATCTGTTGTACACCGGGTTCGCGTAGTACGGAGCGAATTGATAGCGAAACTCGTCGCGGGCGGATGCGACGTCGTCGGTCACCATGACCTGGAATCGGCTGGCGATTTCAATCTGATCGATACCGCGGCGATGGCGCGCTACCGCGTCACGGAACCGGCCGACGATGGTGTCGAGTACCGACAGCGGGAACAGGTTCAGGATCACACCGTCAGCCACCTCAGCGGCAAGATCGAGCATTTTCGGTCCGAGCGCGGCCATCAACAACGGCACCGTGCTCTCGGTCGCCGGTTGCCGATAGCCGTGACTGCGCAGCGTCGCGCCGTCGAAGTCGGTTTTCAGCCCGGCGAGCATCTGCTGGAGCAGGATGGTGGTTTCACGCATACGCGCCAACGGCCTGTCAAGTGACAGCCCATGCCACCCTCCGATCATCCTCTCCGAGGAGGTGCCCAGCCCCAAGGCGAACCTGTCAGGTGCGATGTCGGCGAGTGTCGCGACCGTGGCGGCGAACACGGCCGGCGTCCGCGTGTATGCGGGAACGACCGCTATGCCCACGCGGATTCGATCAACGCGTCCCAGGACGACGGCAGCGAGCGTCAGGGCGTCGACCCCACCGCGGTCTGCGAGCCACACATCTTGATAGCCAATGGATTCCGCCCACGTGATCAGCTCGATGTTGCGCTCTACCGCTCCAGCACCGCTCCAGAACGGCGGGGTCAACGCCGCTCGATACCTCCGGGTGCCGCCCGACGTCACGCGGACTCCAGTCGACTGTTCGCCACGAGCGTTCCTTTCCTCCACTACAGATCGCTCTCCGAAAGATTGCGTTGACGAAGCCATTTGGGCAGCAACTCTTCGTCGACTCGGCGCGACACCTCAGGTGCCATCGCGAGCAGGTGTTCGCCCATGGATCGGGTCAAATTGATCGAGCCGTAGCAACCGTCGAACACGATGCCCTTGTCGGTGCCGGTCTGTTCAGTCGCGATTCTCACCGCGTGGGCTAGATCGTCCGCGATGATCACCGGCTTGTCGGTGTGGATACGGGTGAGGTCTCGCCCGACATCGCCGTCCGCGGCCACCGTGAGATCGGCTGCCGCGAAGAGTTTCCACGCATAGTTCATCACGACTGCCTTCACCGGTCCCTTGATGGGATTCTTGTCCGTAGCGGCGGGCCGGTGAGCCGGAAAGTCGAGATCCAAGTGGTCGTGCCCGCTTTCGTACAGCGCGCAGGCGGTGAGCCCGCCGGCGTGCTGATACGGCAGCCACCGGGTGTCATCGGCGATGGCAAAACATGTGTCGATAGTCTCGAAAAGCTGCAGCATCTTTCCGTACCGACGCAACATCGCGGCGCCGGTACGCCGATCCAGCGCGATCAGGTCGTTGTCCGCATCGATCCCCATGGTTCCGGTCGGGGAAGTCGAGAGCACTGCCGAGAACGCCCACCGGTCACGGATATAGGCCGATTCGTAGATCGCACGCGGCACGATGTTCGCGCTGCGCGTGGGGAAGTTCGTATGGAACACCGATCGAGTCTCCATCCGGGCATAGCTCATCGTGAAAGACTTGAGTAGCCGCCCGTTGATGTGATGGAAGTGCACTTCTCGCGGGTCGTCGTAATGAGCGTGGATCAATCGATCCGCGGCATAGGCACTGCGGATGCCGTAAAGCCGACCGATTTCGGTATCGATGGCTACGCCGCGATCGTATGGCCCGAAGGCGAACGTCTTTCCTTCGAAATAATCGTCGAGTCCGTGCTTCGGCACGATCTCGTCCTTCTCCGACTTGCTTGCCGCGGACGACACCGCCAGCCTGATCCGGGTCGCTCCGGTGCGCTCGATGACGACGTCCCGGATCATCTTGATCATTTCGGCGTATGCGTGACCACCCATCATCCCGAACCCGTGTTCAGAGCACAGGATGTTGACCGAATCGCCGGGACCGATCATGCTCATGTCGATCCGGGAAAGAGCCGCCTCGGCGGCGTCACGTACCGGAGTCAGGTCTTCGCCGTACTGATGGATCGGATCGGGAATGTCGTCGAACAGGTCCTGCACTCGCACCGAACACATCTCGGGCAGTTCGGCGGCGCGCATCGCGGGAGCCTTACGCCCATAAGCGAACTTCGACTTGCTGAGCGGCGGCGGTGTCACGGCGGGCCGGATCATGCCGGATTCCCATCGAGGTCCTGTCCGGGTTGGACATCGGGAAACCATGGTGTCGGGCTGTTGAGGGCCAGTCCGGACTCCACCGCTGCCAGGTTTTCGCGCAGCCGATACTCCGGGTACTTGTCGGCCACATCGTCGGGAATGGTCCAGATCGCGACGTCGGTGCATCCGTCGGGATACAGTCGCCGATCGTTGTAGGGACGCGTGACTTCGACTCCGTGGGCAGCGAGCAACCGCATTGTCGGTGTAAGACACCACATTCCGCACTTCGATCGCACGCCGGTCGCCAGTGTCAGTTGCTCGGGCTCCTCGACACCTGCCAGCACGGCGGCCGCGATCTCGGCGGCGCTAGTGCCGGTACACACGCACACCTTGGCATCTGGAGACAGCCTCGCACGCCGACACAGCTCATCGACCTCAGGCTGCGAATACTCCTCGGCCGGTACGGTCAGCACCCTCGGATTCGGATCCCGAACCACCGAGATCGCGCCGAACGGCGCACACGCCTCGACGCACTTGAAGCATCCGACACACGCCGATTCGTCCACGACTGCCTGGCGGCCTTCCATTGACAGCGCATCCGCCGGGCACACGGCTACGCACTGCCGACAGCCCACGCACGCCTCGCCGCTCACCGCGACCACGGCCGACGTTTCGAACATCACTCGACTCCGATCATCCGGCACAACAGCAGCTCGATGCGATCGAACAAATCGTCGTCATCGAGATCGAACCTCTCGAGCACCGCGAGAGCAGCCCGAGCCGCCCACTCGACGTCCTTCTCGAATTCCACTCCCGGCGAGCCTGGTACGGCATCACGCAGAAGGCGAGCCAGGATGCGCGGCGGTTTTCCCATCAGTTGGTCGTACTGCTCACCGACGTCGGGATCATTGATCATCAGCGACAACATCGGCCGGTACATACGACAGAAGTTCACCGCACCCTTCGTCCAGCTGCCGATGATTTCGCGGGGTAGAGCCGTCTGCCACCTGGGCCGCGCGCCCCACGCCTCCATGGTCTCCGCGGAGCGGACCGCGAATCGCTCGTGAGCGGCGAGCGCCAGACCCCGTTTGTCTCCGAATCGGCCATACAAGGCACCCGAGGTCAGCCCTGCGCGACGTGCGATCTCCGCCACCCCGATGTCCGCGTAAGGCCGCTCGTCGAGCAATGAGACAAAGGCATCCAACAGGGCACCGCGGGTCTCGCGGGAACGTTGCTGTTTCGGCTCGCCCACACCGACCACTGCCGACGTGCCTTCATGCAGGTCGGTCGTTTCAATCAACGCGGCCTCCTCACTGGGTCTTGTAAAAAATAATAGAAGAATTATCATTTGTCCACGCCCTCTTCAGTGGGCCGACATACGACGAGGAGAGGTAGTGACGACGAGGCTGTACTTGGACTGCGTCGGCGGCGCGGCGGGCGACATGCTGCTGGCGGCTCTCATCAGCGCCGGAGCGGATATGGAGAGGATCGCGTCGCAGCTTCCGCGGTGCGGAGTGACACTGCGGACCGAGCGGACCGAGCGGCACGGTGCGGGGTCGACGCGGGTGATCGTCGACACCCACGCGGATGATCACCCACACCGACATTGGTCGGACATCCGCCAGATGATCGACTCGTCGGCGATGCGGCCTCGGGCGCGTCAGCTCGCCCACGCGGCATTCGAAAGGCTCGCCCACGCCGAGGCGAGAGTGCACGGGGTCACCCCCGAGGATGTCGTCTTCCACGAGGTGGGCGCCCTCGATGCCATAGCCGACATCTGCGGCGTCGCGATCGCGGTGGACGAACTGGGAATCGACCAGATCACATGCTCGCCCCTGCCCCTTGGCCACGGCACGACCGTGGGTGCACACGGAGTGCTCCCCCTTCCGGCGCCGGCAACCCTGGAAATGCTCCGGCAGGTGCCTGTTCGGGGAGTCGAGATCGACGCCGAAACCGTGACGCCGACCGGCGCGGCGCTGATCACCTCGATGGCATCATCCTTCGGCAGGTGCCCCGAGATGCGATTACTTGCGGTCGGAAGCGGCGCGGGCACAGCGAATTTCGAAGCGATTCCGAACATAGTCCGGGCTCTCGTCGGCGAGTCTCCCAATCGAATCGACGAGGCATCGACACCACTTGTACTCGAGACCAACCTCGACGACCTCAACCCCGAGTTCGTTCCCGACGTCGTCGCCGCCTGCCTGTCCGCGGGCGCCTCCGACGTATGGACCACACCGATCGTCATGAAGCACGGCCGCCCTGGTGTCACGCTCGCCGCAATCGTCCCGCCGGACGCCGAGCGCTCCGTCGCCGAAGCGATGTTTCGGCATTCGACCGCCCTCGGAATACGACTACGCCGATCCGAACACCGCTGGACACTCGATCGGCAGTTCTATTCCGTTGAGGTAGACGGACATTCGGTAGCGGTGAAGATCGGGATACTCGATGGCGACATCGTCAACGTCAAGCCGGAGCACCGCGACTGCGAGCGCGTCGCCGAGTACACCGGCCGTTCGGTCAAGTCGGTCTGGATGACAGCGCTCTCGGCCGCCGAACGCCTTCTCCCCAACTGAACTTCGCGAGCCTATCCCCAACGAAAGCGGAGCAGAGTCCATGGTCCACGTAGTCACACAGTCGTGCTGTAATGATGCGGGCTGTGTCACCGCATGCCCGGCCAACGCCATCCATCCGACGCCTGACGAGCCCGGCTTCGCAACGGCGGAGATGCTCTACATCGATCCGAGCACGTGTATCGATTGCGGCGCCTGCATCGACGAGTGCCCGGTGGATGCGATCTTCCCCGAAACCGAACTCAACGCCAAGGGCGAGCGCTATCTCGCGATCAACGCCGCCTACTACACCGATCACCCCTCGGCCGCCGATACCCGCGGACCAGCCGAATCAAGGGAACCTTCGATGGCGAAGACATCGCCCGAACGCACGTTGCGTGTCGCGATCGTCGGTGCCGGACCTGCCGGCTTCTACGCCGCCGAAGAGTTGCTCCGGCACCCCGGGGTCGAAGTCGATATGTTCGACCGGTCGCCCACGCCCTACGGACTGGTCCGTGCCGGTGTCGCGCCCGATCATCCGTCGACCAAAGGTGTCGAACGGGCGTTCGCCTCGATCGCGGCCAGCACATCATTCCGTTACCTCCTCAACGTTGAAGTCGGCAAGCACGTCATGCACGCGGACTTGACTTCTCGCTACGGCGCGGTGATCTATTCGTCAGGCGCCTCCACCGACAACAGACTCGGAATCAGCGGCGAGGATCTCGCTGGGTCCATTCCGGCGACCGACTTCGTGGCGTGGTACAACGGCCACCCTGACAACGCTGACGACACATTCGATCTTTCCGTCCACACCGCTGTGGTGGTCGGCAACGGGAACGTTGCCCTCGACGTCGCACGAATCCTGGTCACCGACGTCGAAGCGCTGGCGAAGACGGATATCGCCGACCACGCACTGGCGGCGCTTGCCGAGTCTCGAGTACGAGAAGTCCAGATCGTCGGACGCCGCGGTATCGCCCAAGCGGCCTACACCAACTCCGAGTTCCTCGCGCTCTCTGACCTACCGGGCGTCGACGTCGTCATCGACCCTTCCGAGTTGACATTGGATCCGTCGACCGCGTCGGCATTCGACGATCGAACTCTCGACAGCACGATCATGACCAAGATCAGTCTGGCTCGCGCTGTCGCTGGGCGTCGGCCAACCGCGCGTAACAAGCGTGTCGTTTTTCGGTACTTGCTGTCTCCTACCGAGATTCGTGGAGCCAACGGAGTGTCCGCGCTGGCATGCGTACGTAACGAGTTCACTGGCAGCCCTTCTGGCTCGGTTACTTCGACCGCTGATCTGTCTGTCGTCGACTGCGGCCTCGTCATGCGCGCCATCGGCTACCGAGGTCGACCGATCGACTGCCTCCCCTTCGACACGTCGCGTTCGGTGGTGCCAAACGACCAGGGCCGGGTCCTCAGCGAGCCCGCTGGAGAAACGATCGCCGGCGTGTACGTCGCCGGCTGGATCAAGCGTGGCGCCTCGGGCGGCATCGGCATGAACAAACGATGCGGGCAAGAGACCGCCACTTCGGTGCTCGCAGACTTCGCCAACGACCGATTGACCATGCCCACCATGTCACACCATGACCTGGAAGAACTGATCGCCGCCCGGGGCGGCACACCGGTCGGCAGCCTAGGCTGGCTGAACATCGACAGAGCCGAGCGCGCGGCTGGCGCACGCCGCGGTCGCCGTCGCGTCAAGATCGTGCGCACCGACGACCTGCTACGCGCGGCCGCCCGGTGACGGACCGAGCGCAGTCGCCCGAGGACAACCGGGCACGGGCGCCGCCGCCCCCGGTGTCGGCGACGCCCTCTCCCTCAGAGCCCCAGCGCAGCCGCTACTGGTCGGGTCGGCGCCCCGGCGTCCAACGCGGTCATCGATTCATCCTCCGGCGAGTCGCTGGGTGACACGCCAAAGGCCATAGGCGCTTCACGGCGTCTTGGAGGTCGGTCCGTCGCACCGCCACTCCGAACGCTATTTCACACCTGGGAATTCGCATCCGTCCGTCACGGCGGTTACCGTCAGCCAGACTGTGACGAGCTGGTCGATGAACTGGTCCGCAGTTGCCTCTATGCGGCCATCGAGCCAGTCCAGCATGGTCCTCATACTGCCGTGAACCAGAATGGATGCGGCCACATCGACGGTGGGGTCGGTTGTTGCTCGCACGGTTCGGGCATCCATCACGAGTATGTCGATGATCCGCTGCACAGCGGCGGCTCGGGCTTGTGCGGCGGTTTCGTTGGAGCCGGCCTCCCTGAACAGTACGCGGGTTCTGGCCGGGTGCGTAGCGGCGCGATTCACCAATTTTTCGACCATGCCTCGTACGAGTAGCGGGGTCGGGGTGGACAGATCGTCCGCCACTACCAACTCCAATACTTCGTCGGCGAGCTGCTCGACCACGGCCGCGGCGAGTGCGTCGAGATTGGCGAAATTCTCGTAGAAGTAGCGCTTGTTCAAGCTGGCTGCTTCGCAGACTCGGTCGATTCTGAGCTGGTTCCAGCCCTGCACGGCGACCAGGGCGATGGCCGCCTCGATCAGTGCCGCCCGCCGCCGACCGACGCGTTCGTCGCCGGTTTCACCAGCATAGGTTCGCTGTTTGCTCGTCTCAGGCATTCGCTTCCCTGACCGGTCTTGACACGCCGTATCGTTCTGACACAGAAACGTACCAGATGATCTGGCACAGATCTGAACCAGATTACGGCCACGCCTTCAACAACCTGCGCTGCCGCTGCGACCGGTGCCGTGAGGCGAACCGCCGCCGGCGCAGCCGATACATGAACCAGGTCCAGGCCGCCGGGCGAATACTCGGCAACCACGGCAGCACCGTCGCCTACGACAGCGACTGCCGGTGCGATCCGTGCACGCTGGCAACAGTTTGTCATCTACGCGACCCCACCCTCGACACCCGACTCCACAACTCGTCGATGATCGTGCCGACCAGACCGCGGGGGGTCGCGCGCTGTGCAGGGACGACCGTAGCGGTCGGCTTCAGATCGGAAGCCAGTGGTGAACGAGGTGGAGCGTCGACCGCGACGGACAATTGGTCGGCATAGGTCGTGATTTTGACGCGGGGGCGTCCCGCGAGCTGGCCCGCGGCCAATTCGTGGCGTTCCAGGCGCAGCCATGCATCCCAGTCGACCAGTCGTGGATTTCGTTGTCGTAGACGCGATTCAACTTCCATCGAGGTGAGAGTACTTGCGGTAGGCAATATTCCGGCGGCAGCATCGGCCAATAGCGCACGCACCGTGTCGCGGGCGCACTTCTTGTTGGTTCCGATGATTCCGCGGGGGCCTCGTTTGATCCAGCCGGCAACATAGGTACCGGGAACGATGACGGAATCGTCGACTACGCGGCCATCGAGGTGCGGGATAGTCCCCCGCTGTGTGTCGAAAGGCAACCCGGGAAGAGTGCTGCCGCGATAACCAATGGCGCGCACGACCAGTCCCGTGTCGAGGATCTCTTCGACGCCGGACGTGGTGAGGGGTTCTCCGCTGTTGTCCGTGTGGCTGATCCGCAAACCGGTGACACGGTCGTCACCGCGAATCGCGACGGGTGCCGTGTGGAATCGGAAGACGAGGCGGCGTTCGCGCCCATGGCCGCCGCGTTGAGCGTAGCCCTGCACGATTTCCATCCGGCGGCGTTGAGCAGGCCCGAGGGCGTCGATCCCCGATGCCTCGTCGCCATTCTCGACCACTAGGTCGGTGCCGGGGAGATCCCCGAGGGCTTCGAGCTCGGGAGCGTTACAGGCCAAGTCGTGCTGGGTGCGCCTGCCGAGCAGGACGACCTCGCGGATCGCGCTGTCCCGCAGAGCCTTCAGGGCTTGGTCGGCGATATCCGTGCGTGCCAGAGTGTCTACGGGGGTGAGCAGAATGCGGGCGACATCGAGCGCGACGTTGCCGGTGCCGATGACGATCGCGCGGTGGTGGCTCATGTCGACGGCAAGGTCGCCGTAGTCGGGATGTCCGTTGTACCAGCCGACGATCTCGTTTGCGGCCAATGATCCGGGGAGATCCTCGCCCGGTAGACCGAGACGGGCGTTGTCAGCGGCTCCGGTCGCGTAGATGACAGCGTCGTACCATTCGGCGAGCTCGGCGTGGTTGACGTCCATACCGACGACGATGTTGCCGAAGTATCGGAAGCCGGCGCGGGCAGCGACGTCCGCGAACATGGCCGCGACTGATTTCTTGTCCGGATGATCGGGCGCCACGCCGTGGCGGACGAGCCCGAACGGTGTGGGAAGCCGTTCGAATACATCGACTTCCACCGGGCGATCGACGAGGTGGGTACGGCGTCCGTCCAGCAGTGTTCCAGCTGGTCCTTCGAGGAGATGGCCGGCGGCATAGAAACCGGCAGGACCCGCGCCGACGATCGCGATGCGCAGTGCTCGGTCGCTCACGCGTCGGTCCTGAACCAGTCGGCGTTCACGGACTCGTAGTGACTCCACTGTGGTGGCAGTTCGGGAGCGTCGTAGACCGCACCGACAGGGCAGGCGCTCACGCACGAATCGCATTCGATGCAATTGGCCGGGTCGATGTGGAGTTGCTCGGCGGTCTCGAACTCGGGATCGTCGGGTCCGGGGCGTATGCAATCGGCCGGGCAGACTTCCAGGCATGAGTAGTCGGCCACGCACGGGGCGGCGATGACGTAGGCCATGGTGTGGCTCCCTTCAGGCGTATAGGTCTTCGATGGTGGCCGCGTACCGATCGGCGATCGGTCGACGGCGCAGTTTCATGGTGGGGGTGAGAACGTCGGTGCCGGGCTCCCAATACTCGGGGATGATGGCGAACTTCTTGATCTGCTCCACGCGGGACAATTTCGTGTTCGCTTGCGCCACAGCGGACTCCACGATCGCGCGGATGTCAGGGTCTTTGCTGAGCGTGGCGGCGTCCGCGGCCAGACCCAACCGTTGGGCTTGCGCGACGGCGGCATCGGGGTCGAGCGATATGAGTGCGACGTTGTACTTGCGGTTGTCGCCGATGGCCACGGCGTGAGCGATCAACGAGGAGGATGCCTTGATCCAATTCTCGATGTTGCTGGGAGACATATTCTTTCCAGAAGCGTTGATGATCAACTCCTTCTTCCGATCGATGATGCGCAGGTAGCCATCCGCATCCAGCTCGCCTATATCGCCCGAGTGCAGCCAACCCTCGGAGTCGATGGCCTCGGCGGTGGCGTCCGGCCGATTGAGGTAGCCCTTCATAACGATAGGTCCGCGGACCAGCACCTCGCCGTCATCGGCAATTCGCAGTTCGCTGCCGGGCACGATAGTGCCGACGGTACCGAGCCGAACCCTGCCCGGCGCGGACAGCGTCGCCATCCCGGAGAGCTCGGACATGCCCCAAGCATCGGAAACTTCGACGCCGATGCCGTGAAAGAAGCGCAGTACCTGGGGCGAAACCGGGGCAGCGCCCGACACCGCGAGTTTCACGCGATCCATGCCGATCGCAGCGCGGAGTTTCGACAGCACGAGTGCATCGGCTATCCGCGCCTGGACCGCGAGCGCCGTTGAGACGGGCTTGCCGTCCAGTCGAGCGTCGGAGGCGGCGCGACCAACCGACAATGCCCAGCGGGCAAGCAGGGCGCGACCTCCAGCGGCAGCTTCGACGCGAGATTCGATGGCGGCCTGGAGTTTCTGCCATACCTGCGGTACAGCCCCGAAGACCGTCGGGCGCACATCGACCAACGCGGCAGGGAAATCGGCACGGTCGGCGACGGTGGTCACCTGATTGCCTGCTACTTCGAGAGCGTAGAGCGCCGACCAGCGGTCGGCGACGTGCGCCGAGGGCAGAAACGAGATGACCCGATCGTCGGGGTCGGCTCCGATGAGTGTCTCGGTCGCCTCGAGCATGGCGAGCATATTGGCGTGGGTGAGAGCCACGCCCTTCGGGTTACCGGTGGTGCCAGAGGTGTAGATAAGGGTCAGCAGGTCCTCAGAACCGACAGCGCGCCAGGTCGATTCGAAATCGAAGTCCGCACGACCGGCCGTGAACAACTCCGACAGCGGCACAGTCCCTTCAGGCGTACCGTCGACACAGACAACATGTTCGACCGCTGTTTCCGCTGAACCCGCGAATATCGTTGGTATGAACTGTGTTTCGCCGACGATGAGCTTCGCGCCAGAATCCTTCAACAGGAAGTCGATCTGTTCCGGGGCGGAGGTGTTGTACACCGAGAACGCGGTGGCGCCCAGATGTTGCAGGGCCACGTCGATGGGGTAGAACTCGGGCCGGTTGGTCATCATCAAGGCGACACGGTCACCGCGGCGCACGCCCATCGCTTCGAATCCGGCGGCAAGCGCACGGACCTGCTCACCCCATTCCCGGAAGGTGAGGATGGTGCGGTCACCGACCGTGCGGATAGCGACCTTGTCCGGATCGCGAGCGATGGTCGACTGAAATGCCTCGCACATGGTCGATGCGGAGGCGGCGAATGCGGCCATGTGGTTCTCCTGAATTGTTGAGGGAGATCGGAGGATTCCCGTGTTCAGCGGCTGATGCGGGCGCGGTAGGCATCGCGCGCCCGAGTGTCGATGCCGAGGAAGGCGCGGTCGGCACCGAGTCGAACGTCGTCGACGGGACGGGCAGAGGATTCTCCAGGTCAGGTCCGCGTGTTGCGGACGCGTCGCCAGCCGTCGGCCGCCCAGGGGACGTACCGGAGCCGGATCGGCATTCTGCTGATGATCGGATCCAGGGCGCGTAGGGTGGCAGCCGCGCGCTGGAATCGACGCTCGCGCCGGTCGTCCCAGTCCAGCTGGCAGGCGGCACGCAGCGGTGGCGGCAGTGTGCCGACGATCATGGTGCGGATATAGAGGTTGAGCGGGGCGGCCAGGACCGACCAGATCACCGGTGGCACGAACGACGGTGCGGGAACGCCCTTTCGGATGTATCCGGTCGCGTAGGTGAGCGTCCGGTTCGGCGCGAACCGTTCGAGCATGCTGTCCCAGTACGCGACGAACTCGTCGTATGTCTGTGGCTGGCTCCGGGCGCTGACCCCGTAGTGGCGGTACCAGACCTTGCTCTCCTCGAAGATCTGGACCTTCTCCTCGTAGGAAAGCCTGCGCACGAAAGTATCTGTGCAATAGAGGATCTGGTCGAGAAATGTCGCGTGCGCCCAATAGAAGAGTTCGGGGTTGAGCGCGTGATAGCGCGAGCCGTCGGGCATCTGCCCTTTGATGCCGCGATGGAAGTCGCGCACGGTGCGCCCCCATCCGTAGGGGTCTTCGCTGTAGACCGCTTTGAGCACCGGCGGCGCGGTGCGCAGGGCTCTTCCGAGGAAGTCGCCGAAGATGACCGAATGGTCGGTGACGCCTTGGGCGAGTTCGGCAACGGCGTTCTCGGTGCCGGCCAGACGCTGGAAACCGAACAGCTGAACTCGGAAGTCCCCGTAGAACTTCCAAATCAACGAGTCGGGTCCGAGCCGCGGCATCGCATCGGTGATCTGCTCGTCGACCGGCATCGGTTCCGCTTCGCGCACGTGGTCGTGGTAGGCGGTGTGAGTGTGCTGGTCTGTCATCATGCGCTCCATCGGACATTGCCGTGGGCCGCGCCCGACCGCGGGGACAACCGGATCGGTAGGCCGTCACTCGGGTACGGGCCTGTACCGAATCCGATGGGCGGCTCGTACCCAACCGGCACGGTCCAGCTGAAACGCAGCAGCATCTTGTGCAGGATCGACTTGGCTTCCATACCGCCGAAATACATTCCGATGCACTTGTGCGCACCGCCACCGAACGGCGCGAAGGTGGTCCTGTGCCGCTTGTCCTCACGCCGGTCCGCGGAGAACCGTTCCGGATCGAATCGGTCCGGATCGGTCCACCACGGGGACATACGATGCCCAGACGACAGCGCCACGCCGATCTGGGTGCCCGCCGGAACGTAGTGACCCAGAATCGATGTGTCAGAGACGGTTTCGCGTGCCAACATGCCCACGGGCGAGCACATCCGCAGTGTTTCCTTGAAAACCAGATCAAGCGCGGGCAACCGGTCCAGATCGTCGTAATTCAGGCTGTCCTTGTTCAGAGCGATGCTCTCGGCCCGCACCCGGTCCTGCCACTCTGGATGCCGGCCAAGGAAATACGTCATCATCGCGATGGTCGTCGTGGTGGTGTCATGGGCCGCCATGAGCAGGAAGATCATGTGGTTGACCACGTCGTCGTCGGTGAACCGTGCCCCGTTCTCGTCCTGCGCCTGGCACAACACCGAGAACATTTCCGGCCCGGGGTTCGCGCGCTTGGCCGGTAGCTGAGCGCGGAAGTACTCCTCGAGAACGCGCCGTCCACGCAGACCCGCGTGCCAGCGCCCGCCGGGGACATCGGCGCGCACGATCGCCAGCCCGCCTTCGACCGTCGCGGTGAACGCACGGTGCAGTCGTTCGGCCTCGGGACCGAGCTGGGCCCCTACGAACACCTTGGTGGCGATATCGAGCGTGAGCTGTTTCGCGGTGGGGTACATGGGAAACCGGTTGCGGGGTTCCCAAGCGCTCAGCGCCTCGTCGATGGCGTCGTTCATCGTGGACAGGTATCCGACGAGCCGCGGGCGCGTGAACGCCTGTTGCAGGATGCGCCGGTGGAACATGTGTTCCTCGGCGTCCATCAGGATGATTCCGCGACGGAAGAAGGGGCCCAGGAAGGGAATCCAGCCCGAGTTGGCGAATGCCCGGTCACGATTGGCCAGCACTTCTCCCGCCGCCTCCTCCCCGACCGCGAGCACGAGCCGGGTGCCGAACGCACTGGTCCAATGCACCGGCCCGTAGCGGTTACAGAGGTGCCGCTGCAGCCCCAGCAAATCGTCGAATACGTTGAGCGAATAGCCGACAAGCGGCAGTCCGCCGTCACCGCGTACCGGGAGCAGGTCGCTTCCAGCCGGCGGTTGCGCCAGGTCCGACGGTCGCGCGGGCAGGCGCAGCACCGCAGCGGTGACAGCTGAACTCGCCTGCCGTGCAAGTGAAGTGATCATGACCGCTCCGCCTGTCCCGCAACACGACGACGATATTCGGCGCGCTCGGCGCTGTTGCCGGCGGCGAGCCCACGCTCGCCCAGTCCGCCGACCCGCAGAATCGTATCGACGACGCCACCGGGCAGCAGCTGAGTCATATCGACTGCCGAGCCGAGCCAGCGTGGCAATACGGTCTCGGCGCGACGATGGCGGACGGTGTCGACGACGGCGCGGGCGACGTCCTCCGGTTCCAGTGAAAGCGGGCCGGGCAGGCTGGCCCCGGAACCCAGGTCGGTGTGCACCAGACTCGGCATCACCGCGCTGACGCTTACGCCGAGTTCGGCGACCTCGGCACGCACCGAGGTGCTGAGTCCGAGCACGGCGTGCTTGGTGGCGCCGTAGACCGCCCCTCCCGGCGTTGGCATCTTGGCAGCGAGGGAAGCGATATTGACGATGTGGCCCCGCCTTCGCTCGATCATGCCGGGCAGCGCGGCGCGCATGCCGTGGATCGGTCCCCAGAAGTTCACATTGATCTGCGCGGTGCTGATGTTGTCCGGCTCGTCGAGGAAGCTGCCGAGCGGCATGATCCCCGCGTTGTTGACCAGGATGTCGACCGGCCCGGATGCGGCGAGGAAGGCCTCGACCGATTCGCGGGAGGACACGTCGAGAACAACAGCACTGCAGCCGATTTCGTCGGCGGTGGACTTGGCCGCCGCTTCGTCGAGATCGCCGATCGTCACGGCGGCGCCGTGTGCTGTGAACAGTGCGGCCGTGGCGCGTCCGATGCCGCGGGCACCGCCGGTGACGGCGACGACCGCTCCATTCAGACCGATTGCTGGGTATGGGGAGAGCAGGGACATCGTTGTTCCTTTGAGTGTCGAATCAGAGGCCGAGACGGCTGGGGCCGCGGCCGTGGATCAATCGGGCCGCCGCAGCGAAGAGCCTGCGACGGGCGGGTGTGTAGGGGAACCAGAAGATGTCGTTGGCTGGCAGCGGCATCCAATGGGACGCGACGACCTTGGTGTGCGTGAACTTCAGCAAACCGGTCTCCGACAGGCGGGAGCCGACACCCGAAGATTTCCAGCCGCCTTGCGGCACATCGGCGCACACCATGTTCGCGACGAAATCGTCGATCGAGACCGCGCCGGCCTCGAGGCGCTCGGCGATGCGTTCGCCTTCACCGGTGTTGGCTGCGAATACCGAGGCAGACAAGCCGAATTCGGAATCGTTGGCCAAACGTACAGCTTCGTCGGCGTCAGCGACGCGCACGATCGGCAGCACCGGACCGAAGGTCTCCTCGCGCATCACGGCCATGGAATGGTCCACGTCCACCAGCACTGTCGGCTCGAACCAGGTTCCCGCACGGTCGATCCGGTTGCCACCGGTCAAGACCCTCGCACCCTTGTCCACCGCCTCGCGAACGTGGCGATCGACGATGTCGAGCTGGGGCGGATGGGTCAGCGCACCGACATCGCTGCGGTCGTCGACCCCGGATCGGAGCGACTTCACCTTCGCCACAACGCGATCCACGAACTCGTCGTAGACGGAATGCTGCACATAGACCCGTTCGAAGCCCATGCACACCTGGCCGTTGTTGGCGAAACCACCGTATACCGCGCAATTGGCGGCACGAGCGATGTTCGCGCCCTCGAGCACGATGAGCGGATCTTTACCCCCCAACTCGAGGCTGACGGGCGTGAGAGACTCCGCGGCGCGCACCGCAACTCGGCGGCCGGTGGCCACTGATCCGGTGAACTGGACGAAATCGGCAGCATCCACAAGCGCGGCGCCGACGTCACCTGCGCCGAGAAGCACATCGAGAACCGGTGGCGCACCGATATCTTCGCGCCACCCGCGCACCGCTTCGACGACCGCGCGCGGATTGACCTCGGACGGCTTCAGCGCGACCGCGGCCCCTGCGACCAGCGCAGGCAAGGCGTCACCGATCGTCAACAGGAGCGGGAAGTTCCAGCCCCCGATGACACCGACCAGCGGGAAGGGTGAACGGTGCACGGTGTAGCGCTTGCCGAAGGTCAGTGGTGACGATCCGCGAACGGATTTGGGCGCCAGCAACCGGGGTGCGACCCGAATGTAGTAGTCGATGATCTCCTGCAGGAGGGTGGTCTCGAGGGTCGGCTCGTTGCGGACTCGCCCGCCTTCTTCCATCGCGATCTCGACGAGGTGATCGGCGTTGTCGAGCAACCACTTCCGATACCGTTTGATCCAGACCAGGCGGCCTTTCGGCCCGATCTGCTCCCACTCCCTTTGCGCGTCCCGCAGCCGCTCGGCGACGACGGCGACATGCGCGGCATCGTGGGCCGGGATTTCTTCGATCAGCGTGCCGTCGGCCGGCCGTTGGATTTTCAGAGTGGTCATGGCGTGTCTCACTTCCGAAACCGCTGGACAAGGCGCAGTGACCGTCCGAGCGGTACTCGGATCGCATTGGGCAGATCGCGGGCCGCCGACAGCGGGCCCGCCAGCGCGACCGTGAACACACTGCCGAACGCGGGACCGGTGACGTCGTACTCGACTCCCGCGATGCTGACCGCGCCTTCCAGCCGGGAGTAGCCGGTCACGAAAGCCACCTTGCTCCCGCCAGGGGCTTGTTTGATCGCCCGCTGTGCGGCGGGATTGCGAGTGAAGGTGAGATCGATCGAGCCGACCTCGTTCTCGTCGGTCAGCCGGAACTTGTGCGTGTACCCGACACCGTCGTAGGTCCGGCGTTCGAGAACATCGATGCGGCCGGTGACGAACAGATGATGCTCGCTGCCATCGGCACAGATCGACGCGAAAGGCACCGCCTTGCCGTTACGAATGAAGCCACCGGCTTGCACGATGATGCCAGAGGGGCCCGCCGAGGGCGACCAGTACCAGTTCCAGCCCTCCACAAAGGTCGGCAGATCGGTCTCCCCCAGGAAAGGCTCGAGCCAACCAAGAGTCCCGAACAGATGCTCCAGATAGCCCACACCTCCGACGTCGTAGGTGGTATCCCCCACCCGGATCGTGCCTTTGGCGAAGGCGCGGTAGACCACCCAGTGCTTCAGCTGATTGTCGATGTAGCCTTCACGCGCCTCGGTGACGTCGGCTGAGTAGTCCAGGTCGACCTCGATCCGCGCGCCGCTGGCCGCCTCCCCTTCCAAATGCTGTGTGTAGGAGGGGAACCCGCCCCGCAGGTAATTGCGCCCCTGCGTCACCTCCAACGCATTCGCGCTCGCGCGAATGGAACCGCGCGCCAGCGGCCCGCTGCCGAAATCGGCGAAGATGCCGCCTTCGGGGGAGATGATGACCCGCCGATGCTCCTCGATCACTCCTTCGAACTTCGAGAAGATCGAGATCAGGGTCATCCCGTCGATCGGCGCGCCCGGCGACTCGATCTGCAGGTTGGTGTACCACCACTCGACGGGATGCCGATCCGTGCTGGCGGTTTCGCCGACGTCCGATGGTGCTAGGTGCTCGGCTACTGACGTCACTGCCACTCCCAATCTGTCACGATCGCGTTCTAGATAATCTGGTACTCTAGCGTGACAGATAGGCCGGAAGTGGTCAAGGCACAAGCCGGGAGAACCCATGACACCCAGGGAGCGACGCATCTACGGCGGGGAAACCGCCGAACAGCGCGCCGGACGCCGCCGCGAAGGCTTCATCGAGGCCGCGATCTCCGTCGTGGCATCCCGGGGCTGGCGCCAACTGAGTGTCGAAAGAATCGCCGAACGAGCCGGCATCGGTAAGCGCTACTTCTACGAGTGCTTCACCGACCTCGACACCCTCGCCGCCGCGGTCATCGACAAGTTGAGCACCGAAGTCCTGTTGCTGTCCGTCGCCGAAGACAACACCGCCCCCTTGGAGCAGATGATTCGCGCGATGGCCGGCAACCTCACCAATTACGCACTGGCGCAACCAGATCGAGTGCGGGTGCTGTTCAGCGAGATGGCCGCCACCGAAGCCGCCGCCAAGCGCAGGACAGAAGCTGTCCATCGCATCGTCGAAGTGCTCGCGGCCGAGGTTCGCGCCATCCACAACGAGGACAACTGGCTGATCGATATCACCGCCACCGTCTTGGTCAACGGCAGCATCCAAGCAATCATCGACTGGCTCGACGGCACACTCGCACTCACCCAACAGCAGTTCATCGACCACATGACAACGCTGTGGTTATTGAATTCCGAAGGCGTACGAACCGCACACTCGCCACTACGGTAGCGCCACGACGTTCGCACTGGGCCGCGCCACCGACCCGGCATCTCCTCCAAGACTTCACATCCAAGCATCGCCAGCCACGGCAGTCATCCGATCGACAAGCTGGTCCGCAGTCGCTTCGATCCACCGTCGAGCCAATTCAGCAGCATCCGCATACTGCCGTGAACGAGAATGGATACGGCAACACCGACGGCGAGATCGGTCACCGTTCGGACAACCCGGGCATCCGAAGCCATCCGTCGCCGATCGGCGCGCTCGTCGCGCGTTTCACCTGTATAGGTCGCCGCTTGCTCGCCTCCGGAATTCGCTTCCCCGATTGGCCTTGACCACGGTGCGTCGCTCTGGCACTGTAACGTACCAGACCATTTGGCACATGTCTGTACCAGATCATACGGCTGGAGAGCATGCTTTGCTCGCGGCTCCCACGTTCGAAGGAAAAACTTTGCAACCAAACACCGTCGCGCAAGGCATCGGACTCGATCTGCCCGCCCCGCCCGTCGAGATGGAGGCCAATCTCACTGCAGCATGGGCATTCACGGGGTTCTGCCTGGGAATGTTCGTCCTGGTATCGATCTGGGCGTTATGGATGGCCGCCGCCCGAAGAGAATGGATCCCGATCGCCCTGCTCGCCGGAGGCGCGCTGTGTGGCTTTGGCGAGCCGCTGGGCGACATCCTCGGCTTGACGTGGTATCCCGTCGACACGCCGCTCATCGCCTTCACCTGGCTGGGGCGCGTCATCCCCCTGTATGTGCCGCTGGGTGAGGCGATGTTCATCGCGCTCGGCGGTTACGGTGTCTACAAGATGCTGCAGCTCGGCACACCACCTAAACGCCTGCTGGGAATTATGGCGGCCTTCGCACTACTCGATGCGGTCATGGAGATCGCCGCAGCACAAAGTGGCGTCTACGTGTATTACGGCAACAACCCGTCCCTGATCTTCGGGCTTCCCGCATACGTGATCATCCAAAACGGGGGCATGTCGATAGTTGTCGGGTGGGCCGCCTACTTTGCCACTCGCAACTCACCGAAAATGGCCCTGGCACTTCCATTCGCGATTCCGTGCCTCTACGGCGCTTACGCGTTCGGATGCACTTGGATGGTCTACACCGCGATCAATGCCGATGCGCCCACATACATTTCCGCGCCACTCGTAGTCGTTTCCCTCGTCACCAACTTCACTGTCCCGTACCTCCTCGTCAAATTCAGCACCCGAGATACCTCTGAGAACACGCACACTGCGACGCACGAGGTTGATGATCGAAAGGCCGTGGTGGCCGACATCTGAACGAACAGACGCCAGCTTCGCCGAATCGGCAGGAGTAGCAACCACATGATCCACACGGTCCGGTCATCCCAGATGCAGGCCGTCGACCACACGTACTTCCGCACGGCGCTCACGCGCAGCGGCACGATGCCACCGACCACTCCGACTCGGATCCGCCTCTCGGCGGAGGCGATCCACCGATACGGCATGCTCACCAGCATCCATCCCGCCCTCGGGCCACGCACCGCCCACCCGGCAGTGCTCGAGATCCTGTCCCGCTGCGGCGGCCCGGTCGGCATCCAAGCCGCCGGCGCCGCGAACTCACCGCCATCGCGGTCGAACACACCCCACGCATGGGCGCTCGCCTCGTCGCAGACCGTCACCGTTCCCGGCCCGCGCTCCGCCGAGATCGTGTGCCCCAAACTCGCGGACTCACTGAAAACCACTCTGCTGCAACGGCAAACCATGGCCGCGGACATCGAGAGGATACTCGACGACCACCCTCTTTCCAAGGTCCTGACCTCGATGCCCGGCGTCGGAGTCAGGACCGGAGCCCGCATCCTGCTCGAAGTCGGCGACGGCTCGACCTTGCCCACCACCGGACATCTCGCCGCCCACGCCGACATCGCCCCAGTCACTCACCGATCCGGCAGCTCCAATCCGCGGCGAGTACCCCACCAGATCCGGCAATCACAAACTGAAACGCGCCCTGTTCCTGTCCGCGCCGCCGCGCTACACGCCCCGGCCAGCCCCGCCTATCACGACCGCAAACACGCCGAAGGAAGGAAACACAACGCCGCCCTCATCTGCCAAGCTCGCCGCCGCGGCGACGTCCTTTACGCCATGCTTGAAACCAAACAGCCCTACCGCATTCCAGCACCGGCGGCCTGGTCGCCGGGCAGCTGCCCGGCGACCAGCACGGCTCAGGCGTCGGGCCCCTCGGCACGCCGGGCCCTGGCCGACATGCCGCGCTGCCACCAATCGATCACCTCACCCGCGCCAGCCATGTCTTCGATCAGATGCGCGGCGGCTTCCACCTGCGCACTGGACCCGCCGCAGAACGTCCACAACCGCTGAGCCGCCCGATGGTACTGGTGGATCACGGCGTCGACCTCGAACGCATCCAATTGCCCGGCACGGAACCGGTCCAACGCCCGGCCGACATGCTCGAGCAGCTCGCCGAGCCGCGCTTCGTGATACGCCGCCACACAATCTCGAGCAGCCTGCCGTTCCGCCTTTGACGCCACTCGAATCACGCTACCGACCACGGACTCCGCCAAAGCATCACCAGGCGATACCTCGCCGACCACCCCATGAGCGCGTCCTGGTGAGCACAAACGTCAACGGACGGGTCCAGCACGACAGTTGTATTTCGTTGTGCTGCAGCAGAGTCTGCGCACAACTCACCGTCTCGAGCACCCCGGGCAGCTTCGGCCCAAGAAGATGACGCGGCCGTGTCGCACCGACACAACTGAACGTGCTGAACGCATTTCCGCACGATTCAGATCGGCTCGTGGACGCCCTGGCCGGGCGCTGACGAGTACAGCTCCTCGATCTCTCCCGCGTACTTCTCGGCGATCACTCTGCGCTTGAGTTTCATGGTCAGCGTCACCTCCTCGCCTCCGGCCTCCCAGAACACCGGCAGGATCCGGAATCGTTTGATCTGCTCGACTCGCGACAGCTTCGAGTTGCCCGCTGCGATACCGGCTGCGATCGCTCCGATCACACCGGGATCCACGGCAAGGGTCGCCGCCGAGCTGTCGGGCAGCTGGTGCTGCGATGCGTACGGGGCCGCGCTTTCGGCGTCGAGGACGATCAGCGCCGTGTTGTAGGGCCTGCCGTCACCGATCACGGCCATGGCACCGATCAGCGGGGTGGCCGCCTTGACCGCGTTCTCGATCGCGGTGGGCGACATGTTCTTTCCCGCGGCGTTGATGATGAGTTCCTTCTTGCGATCGATGACACGGAGGAATCCGTCGGCGTCGATGGTGACGACGTCGCCGGTGTGCAGCCAGCCGTCGGGATCGATAGCCTCGGCGGTCTTCTCGGGCTCACCCCGATACCCTTTCATCACCAGCGGACCCCGCACCGACAGCTCACCGTCCTCGGCGATGCGTGCCTGCATGCCATCCAGCAACCTGCCGACAGTGCCGAGCTTGGCGTCAACCGGATGGCTGACGCTGCAGATGCACGACAGCTCAGACATGCCCCAGATCTCGGCGATCGGAACACCGAGTCCCGCAAAGAATCCCAGGGTCTGCGGCGGGATTGGAGCGGCACCGGACATCGCCCAGCGCAGGCGATCGAAACCGAGTTTCGCCCGCAGTTTCGACAGCACCGCCTCGTCGGCTCGTGCCCACGCCGCCGCCACGGGGGCAGGGACCGGCCCGCCCGCCAACAGATACCTGCTGCGCTCGGCTGCGACCTCGAGCGCCTGTCGCAGACCTTGACGCCGCTGCGGGTCGGGCTCGGCCGCAACGGAGTATTCGACAGCGGCCTTCAGTTTCTCCCATACTCGCGGCACCGCGCCCCAGATCGTCGGACGCAGGTCGGCCAGGGCGGCGCCGATCTGCTTCGCATCAGCCACCGTGGTCACCTGGGTTCCGAAGACCTCCTGGAAGTACAGCCCGGTAAGCCGGTCCGCGATATGCGCGGTGGGCATGAAAGACGTGACGCTGTCACCGAACTCGATGCCGAGCACATCTCCGACACTGTATGCCTGAAACATCAAGTTGGCGTGTGTGGTCTCGACGCCCTTGGGGTTGCCCGTGGTACCGGAGGTGTAGATCAGGGTCGCCACATCGTCGGGCCGCACCGCACGCCAGGCCGCCTCGAAGTCGAACCCCGGATCGCCGCCGGCGATCAGTTCGGGCACCGACAGTGTCCCCTCGACGGCGTCGTCAACGCAGACGATGTGTTCCACGGCCACACCGCAGTCTCGGATCCGCTCGACGTACTGCGGTTCGCAGATCACCACGCGCGCTTCGGCATTCCCGAGGACGTGGGCCAGTTGCTCGGGGGCGAGGGTGTTGTAGACAGAGAACGATGTCGCACCGAGATGCTGCGCGCCGACCTCCAGTGGATAGAAGTCGATGCGGTTGCCCATCATCATCGCGACGGTGTCCCCGTGTCCGACACCCAGTGCCGCCAATCCGGCAGCGGAAGCTCGGACACCGTGCGCATACTGCGCCCAGGTGAGGGTTCGGGTATTGCCCGGTGTACGCAGGGCGATACCCGCCGGATCCACCGCGGCGTTGTACTGGAAGGCCGCGCAGAGCGTTTCGAATCGTGACTGGTTCATCTGTTGGCTTTCTGGGGTTGGGGCGGTCATGATGTAGTCGCTCGCTGCTCGACCCGGCGCAGGAGATCCTTGACCTTCGGGTTGGCGGCGAGGTGCGCGTCTATCACGACATTGATCACACCCCGCAGCAGCGCGTAGGGCTGCCAACCGCGCGGCGCTATGGTCCGCGGCGCGCGACGCTCGATGCCCTCAGCGATTACCGTCGCAGCTTCGGCGGCGGTAATCCGAACGTTCAACGGCCAGGGCATAAAGGCCTCCAGTGCGTGGCCGAGATCGTCTCGGTCGAGCATCGCGTGCGTCATCTCGGTCTCTACGAGACCGAAGTAGGCAACCCCGGCGCTGGCCTCACAGGCCGCCAGCTCGACACGCAGCGCACGGCCGAACTGTTCGACGGCTGCCTTGCTCACCATGTAGGGGGACCCGGCCATACCGGGTGCGAAGGCGGCGCAGGACGAAACGACAACCACGTGCCCGGAGACCGCAATGACATGTTCCAGCGCTGGTCGAACGGTATTGAACACGCCGACCAGGTTGATCCCGATTACCCGGTCGAAGTCGGCGTCGTCCATGACACGAACCGTGGCCGGATTCGGCGTCACCCCCGCGTTGGCGATGACGATATCGAGACGACCGAAATGCTCGACGGTGTCCTGCACCGCCACCTGCATCGCGGCACGGTCCCGCACATCGGCGACGACGGCCAGGGCGGCGGACCCGAGTTCCGACACGACGGCCCGCACCGACCGTTCATCGACGTCCACGGCGGCGACGCGGGCGCCGCGACGGTGCAGAATTCTCGCCAGCTCGCGGCCGATACCCTGGCCGGCGCCGGTGATCAGCACCGTCTTACCCCGTACGTCGTACGGCGGCGGCGCGGACTTTCGGACCGGACCGAGAAGCGTTCTGTTCATAGGTGGCTGACCTCGTAGGATGCATGATCGAATGTCGCGGTGCGACGGCGGTATTCGAAGCTCCAGTTGGGGTAGAGCCCGGAATTGTGACCGTCGGGTGTCGTGTAATAGCTCTGGCAACCTCCGGTGAGCCACACTGTGTCCGCGCTGCGCCGCTCCATCTCCGCCACGAACGCGTCCTGCGCCTCACGGCGGACCTCGATTCGCCCGGCACCGACGGCACGTACCCTTCGCAGCGCCTCCACGATGTAGGTGATCTGGGATTCGATCATGAAGATCGCGGACTGATTACCGGCCGCGCCGAAGGGTCCCAGCGTGAGAAAGAAGTTCGGAAAGCCCGCGAGGGCCGCGCCAAGATAGCTCTGCCGCTGCTTACGCATCACCTCGCCCACAGAGACGCCCTCGGACCCGATTATTCGGTCGTATGCGGCAGCAAGAGGTTCGAACCCGGTGCCGTAGATAATCGCGTCCACCGGTATCTCGACGCCCGCCCGGGTGACGATCGATCGAGCCCGCACCTCGGCAATGCCGTCGGTGACGACATCGACGTTGGGCCGCCCTAGCGCTGGCAGGTACGCGTCGGCGAAAATCGCCCGCTTACAACCGATCATGTAGTCCGGCGTGAGCTTGCGGCGCAACTGCGGGTCGCGTACCTGACGACGCAGTTGCAGTTTGCCGATGGCCTCGTACGGGTGCCGGAATCGGTTGTCGATGAACCCGACCGAGCCGAAGCCCTCGATCGCCACGTACCAGGCTCCGCGAATTGCTTTGCCTACCAACGGGACACTGCGTAGAAGTCGCTGTGTCGCCGAACTGGTGCGGCGATCCAGCCGCGGCATGATCCATGGCGCCGAGCGCTGGAACACGGTGAGGAAGACGACCTTCGGCTGGATCTCGGGAATGAACTGCACTGCCGAGGCACCGGTACCGATGACTGCGACGTTCTTGCCCGCCAGGTCGTAGTCGTGATCCCAGTGCAGGGAGTGGAACGTCGTGCCCTCGAAGTTCTCCAGTCCGGGCAGCACCGGATACTTCGCCTCGGCGAAAACACCCGTGGCCGACAGCAGGAAGTCCGCCGTCAGCGGGCCACCGGCGGTGTCGAGCCGCCAGAGGGCCTCCTGCTCGTCCCACCGCGCCTCGAGCACTTCGCAGTTGTATCGGATATCGCGGTCCACACCGTGCTTCACCGCGACGGACCGGATGTATTCGAGGATCTCGGGCTGCCGCCCGTAGGTGCGCGACCAACCCGGATTCGGCGCGAACGAGTAGCTGTACAGGTGCGAGGGCACATCGCAGGCGCATCCCGGGTAGGTGTTGGCCTGCCACGTGCCGCCCAGGTCGTCGGCGCGTTCCATCACGACGAGATCACCGAACCCCGCTTCTCGCAGCTTGATCGCCAACCCGATGCCGCCGAAGCCCGCGCCGATGATCGCGATCTGCCTATGTTCGATCGGGTCGGTCATCGCCTCGCCTTCCTTCCGTGTAGTACGGACACGAGCAGGTCGACGATTCGGTCGACGGTCTCGGTACGAGTGAAGGTGGTCAGCGCCAGGGGTGACGGAAACCGCTGCTGCGTGGTTGATTTGGCGTAGGCGAACTCCTTCAGTCCCTCCGGTCCGTGCACGCGGCCGAATCCCGATCCGCCGACGCCGCCCAGCGGCAGGCTGGGGATGGTGGCGTGCGCGACGAACGCGTTGACCGAGACGCCGCCCGCGCGAATCCGGTCGGCGATCGCCCGGCCGTTGCGACGGGAGAACACCGTGCCGCCGAGCCCGTAGGTACTGGCATTGACCCGTTCGAGCGCCTCATCCATGTCCCGCACCCGCGTAACGGTCAGGGTCGGTCCGAATGTCTCCTCGGTAACGGCGGCCGAATCCTCCGGCACGTCCACCAGGATGGTCGGCTGCACGAAGTGGCCGTCGATGCTGTCCAGCCCACCCAGAACGGCCCGGCCACCACGCGACAGCGCGTCTTTCATATGGCCGCGAATGATGTCGAGCTGTTTCGGCATGGTGACCGGGCCGATCTTCGCCGCCCCCGTCCCTGCCCGCAGCCGCATGGCGAGGGCGCGGAGTTCGATGAGGAATTCCTCGTAGACATCCGTGTGGACGTATACGCGTTCGACTCCCAGGCAGGTCTGCCCCGCATTGGACATCCCACCCCACACCGCTGCGTCCGCGGCGGCGTCGACATCGGCATCCGCGTCGACAATCAGCGCGTCCTTGCCGCCGAGTTCCATCAGGACGGGCGTCAGGTTCTCGGCGCAGGCGGCCATGACCTTCTTGCCTGTCGCAGCGGAGCCGGTGAAACCGATCTTGCCGATATCGGCTCGACACAGCGCCGCGCCCGTTTCGCCGAATCCGGTGATCGCCTGCAACACAGGCTGTTCGGGCACCGCCCGTGCGAACGCCGCGACCAGCCACTTCCCGACGCCGGGGGTGAATTCGCTGGGCTTGAACACCACCGCATTGCCAGCGGCCAGGGCGAACGAGATCGACCCGAGTGGGGTGAATACCGGATAGTTCCACGGTCCGATCACCCCGACGACGCCGAACGGGCGATACTCCACCGCACAAGCCTGATTCAGAGTCAGCAGGCTCGGGGCCACCGACCGCCGGCCGAGCACCTGCTCCGCGTTCGCCGCCGCCCACGCCAGATGTTCGAGTGCCATCGCGATCTCGAGTTTCGCGTCGGAGATCGGCTTGCCCATCTCCTGGCGCATCAACTGCGCGAGTTCCTCTCGGCCCCAGGCGATTTCGGCGCGCCAGGCGTTCAACCGCCGAGCCCGCTCCCGAAACCCGAGCGCCTCCCACCACACCGCACCCTGATGGGCGTGTGCCACGGCCTCATCGACCTCGGCGGCGGTATGTATCGGGTACGTGCCGACCACCGCCCCCGTCGCCGGATTACGCACATCGAAGGTGGAGGCCCCCACCTGCGAACTGCCGGAACGTTCTCGGGTGGCCATCATTCGTTCCCCGCTCCCACCGGAGCTCCCGCCCGGTGAACAATGCCGTTGGCGATGGAGGCGGTGATCCGTTTCGTGACCGAATCCATCGCCCTCAGCAGCGGCTGGAGCATCCGGCCTCCCTCGACCGCGAATGTCCATGTCAATTGGGTGCCAGAGTCCGTCGCGGCGAGCTGGAGGTCTTCGGCGAATCGCCGCAACCCCGGGATCGAGGCGGATTCGACCGAGAACGACATGCGCTGTTGCTCGTCCCAGCGATAGAACCGCTCGGTCAACGCCACCGCGTGTCCGAGGGTGACAACCCGCGTCGCGCCGACGCCGAACGGTCGCGGCGACGTCCACCGATGCCCGCTGATCAGAGGCGACCAGGACACCAGCGCATCATCCGCGCTCAACCAGGCCCAGACCTCACTCAGCGGCGCCGGAACGTCAACGACGTGAACATGCCGGTTCCTCGCGCCGGCGAGGAATTCGTCATCGGATTCCTTCAAGGAGAACGCGGGGGACATCGAAGCGCTCGGTCCTTCCTGTCTTCGACGGCCCATGGTCGGGCCGTCACCTGCCGATATGCGGCCTAAAAGCGGCACATCGCAACTTGCCACGCCAGCCTAGCGCATTACTGCAACGAATTACGAGCATTGTTGCAAACTGACGGTCGTCACTCGAATTGCTACCGTTTGCCCTATGGCCGCGGCACCGAGCACAGTCACCCCAGCAGAAACCCGGATCCTCGATGCCGCGCTCGATCAGTTCGTCGAGGTCGGCATCAAGAAGACGACGACCGAGGACATCGCCCGCCGAGTGGGACTCGACCGCGCCACCGTGTACCGCCGTGTCGGCTCACGCGACGACATCGTCAATGCCGTGTTCAATCGCGAGGTCGCCCGAGTCATGTCCGATCTCACCGCGCTACCGGACCGCCACGACAACCTCGACGACCTCGTCGCCGATCTGTTCGTCACCGTGGTCACCCACTGGCGCACCCACCCGTTGGTGAACCGCCTACTGACCCTCGAACCCGAACGCGTGGTCCTGGCTCTCACGATCAACAGCGCCGGCACCTTCCCGATGTCCATCGCCACCACCGAAACGATGCTGCGCGCCGCGGTCAGCGCCGGCCTGCTCGCTGACCACGACGACCTCACCGCCCGCGCCGAAACCGTCTGCCGCCTGGCTCATTCGGTCCTCCTCGCTCCCCATGGCCGGATTCCCCTCGACACCGAAGAACAGCTCCGCGACTACGCACTGCGGCATCTGGTTCCGATCATCGCCCGGTGAGGAATTGGACTCGATCTCGTGGGGCAAGAAGGTCGGCACGGAGCACGCTGCGCGCCTGAGCCGCTTCGATGACCTGGACTGACTCGTCGTCGATGAACCGCTGCGGGTTGGTTTCGACCCTCTCCGCCACCGCCGCGTCGCCGATGCTGGCATCGACAACTGCTGTGATCAGCGGGAATTCGCGAAAGCGAACCTCAACGAACTCGGTCAGCGCGGACACGAGCCCGTCCCCCGTTTTTGGACCTCGTTCTCCTGCTCCAGCAACCGGATTCGCCGTTTCGCCGCCCGCAACTCGGCAGACTCGCTGCTGCTGGTGCCGGGCTTGGTGCCCTCGTCGACGTCGGCTTGGCGCATCCATTTCGACAGCGTCATCGGGTCGATCCCGAAATCGGCGGCGATCTGCTCGAGCGTCACACCATCGTCGCGGTTGCGAGCGACCCGCACAACGTCGTCGCGGAACTCACGAGGGTAGGGCTTGGGCACAGCGACATCCTCTCAGGCCCACCTCTCGGCAAGCCATCTCGGTTGTCACCTATCCGTGCAGCAGTCCCGTGCGCTAGGAAGCCTCGGCGGCTACCTAGACCAACCCCGCAACCTTCGCAGGGTTCGCGGCACGATGCCACCGAACTGCCTCGCATTATCCTCGGAATCATATTGGTGGAATGGGATTTACGGGCTGACCGTACCGGCGATGCGAGCTTGCCAGAGCCTGAATGCGCGACCCGCAGACGCGGGCCCTGGACCACGCAGCCACCCGAGGAGAGTACGGGGGTGTAATCTCGCTCGACATGAACACATTCGCGTTGCAACCGTGCAGCGCGCCGTGGACTCTTACAGATGCAAGAACACAACAGAAAACGCAATATTGCGTTCCCGCTGCGGCGATCAGCTTTCGCGTGCCGTCGGCACATCCCCGGCCATGCAGGTCGGACGGGTTCCAAGCGGGCCCGATGAGCCCAATATCGATGCGTAAGGGGGCTTTCCACCCCGCGATAGGACGAACTCGAGAACCATTGCCAAATCGTGTATCTCGGTCCACTCCCGAGTGCGCAACACTTGAGCGCGACGTCAAGTTCATGTCACGATTCTGGGAGCGACCGGAGCGCGCGGAGTAGCTGCCCCCACAGGACCGGCGGGTGGAGCGTCGGCGGCACGCACAGGAGGAATGCGATGAGTGAACGACAAACGGAAAATCCGGAGTTCGCGCAGATAGTGCTCAGCATGCCCGCGGCGCGGCATCTGGGTTTCTCGTTCGGTCGAGTGGCCCGGGGCGAGGTGGAGATCGTTCAGCCGTATCGCGTCGAGTTGACCGAGCACAACGGCAACTTCCAGGGTGGCGTGATCGGTTCGCTCGCGGACTTCGCCGGTGGATCGGCGGCGGGCACGTTGCTGCCTGCCGGGTGGGTGAATATGACGGTCGACTACACGGTCAAACTTCTCGCGCCTGCGCGAGGTGAAAAGCTGGTGGCGCGCGGGCGGGTCGTGAAGCCCGGTAAGGCGATCACCGTCGCAGCCGCTGATGTCTTCGGCGTCGACCAGGGCGAGGAAACGTGGTGTGCGACATCGTTGGTCACGATGCGCAATATCGAACTCCCCCTCGCCGGAAACCCGTCACCGGTGTCCCCCGCGAGTCGTGAAGGTTCGTGACCGCGTTGCTCATCCCTCGCCGAGGGCGTAGACCACCGCGTCGTCGAGGGTCAGCGAACGGCCCTTCTCGCAGGCGGCATCGTAGGCTTGCGCACCGATCGCGTTACGGACGCGCTGGTCGCACTCCTGATGGAAGACAGGCAGATTCGGAAAGAGGAATGCGTAATTGCCGACGGTGCCACCCATTGCCTCTGCGGCGGACATCATAACCGCGGCAGGCACCGGCTCACTGTCCTCGGCGGCTTTCCAGGCAAGCACCTCCAGATACGACGCGGCGGATCTCGCGTCCCGCAGCCGATGAGTCAGCCGTAGCCCGCGCTCGAGCAGTTCGGCCGCCCGTTCGCGGTCGCCTTTGCGCCAGCTGTCGATGCCGACACTCCACAACGCCCAGGAGCGGATCACCGATTCGCCGTGGGCTTCCGACAATTCGAGGACCCTGAGATTGCAGGCGAGCGCCGCCTGCGCATCGCCGCGCGAGTCGTGTGCTCGTCCGAGCAGTACCAGCGCGGTCGCCTGCGACACGAGATCAGGGCACTTTTCGACGGCACCGCCGAGGAGTCCGGACGCGCGATCGGGATCGCCTCGCAGGAGAGCCGCGAATCCCTCGGCGACGTCGACGAGTGCACGCGCCGAGGGAACTGTCAGCCGCTCGGTCAACGCCCGCGCCTGCTGCGCCCGAGCGGCCGCGGCCTGCACATCACCTTGATTGCCTGCCAGCACACTGGCGTTGAACAGCATTGCGACGCGTTCGAGTGTCGGCTCGTGCGGCGTCGCGGCCAGCGCCCGGTCGAGCCAGCGGCGCCCCTCGCCGAGCAGGCCGCGGGTCGCACAGAACAGGGCCAGGTCACTGGCCATACGGGATGCGATCTCGGGGGAGTCGGTCACGGCGAACTCGATCGCCTCGCGCAGATTCGGTAGTTCCCGGTCGAGGCGCTCGATCCAACGGATCTGCTGGACGCCGAACCACTCGGCCGCCGCCGCACGGGTCAACCGCCGGTACCACTCGAGGTGCCTGCGACGCAGTTCGAGATGCGCGCCCACGTCCCGAATTCTCTCGCGGCCGTAGTCCCGCAGGGTCTCGAGAAGCCGAAAGCGCACTACACCGTCCGATTCGGTTCGGATCAGAATCGACTTGTCCACCAACGACATCAACAGATCGATCAGATCCTCCGGATGCTCCGCACCGCAAAGAGCTTCTGCCGCTTCGAGTTCGAAGCTGCTCGCGAATACCGACAGCGACGCCCAGAGCCGCTGCTCGGCCGGAGTGCACAAGTCATAGCTCCAGCCGACGCTCCATGCGAGCGTCTGCTGCCGCTGCGGGGCGCCCCGGCTGCCACGGGTCAGCAGCGCGTACCGGTTGTCCAGCCGCTGGAGAATCTGTTCGAGCGACATGGCGCGCAGCTTCGCAGCCGCCAGCTCGATCGCCAAGGGCAGCCGATCCAGCCGGGAACAAATCCGGGCGACGGTGGCCTCGTTCTTCTCGGTCAGCGCAAATCCCGGCACGGTGGCGGCCGCGCGCTCGGCGAACAGGGTCACCGCGTCGTCCGTCAGCGGGGACAGCGGCAGTACCGCCTCCCCGCCGATGCCGAGCCCTTCCCTGCTGGTGGCCAGGATTCGCAGATCGGGGCAGGCGCGCAGCAGCGTCTCGGCGACTTCCGCCGCGGCCTCGACCACCTGCTCACAGTTGTCGAGCACCAGCAACACCTTGCGGGGACGCAAGTATTCGATCAGCACTGCTTGCAACGGGGTGGCCGCGTCGTCGCGCAGACCCAAGCCGGCGGCGACCACGTCGACCACTGCGGACCCGTCGCGGAGTTCACCCAATTCGACCAATTGCACCCCGTCGGGAAAGGCTCCTTCCGCCTCGACAGCGGCGCGCAGCGCGAGCCGGGTCTTGCCAACCCCGCCCACCCCCGTCACCGTGACCAGCGGGAACGTCGCGAGCAGCTTCTTCAGCTCGGCCAGTTCCGCGCCACGGCCGACGAAACTGGTCAGCTCCAGCGGAATACTCGGCCTGGAGCGGAAGCCTGGCCGCGCGATCGGGCGCCGCGCCGGTTGGTCGGGCTCGGCCACGCCCTGGACTGCCGCCTCGTCGAGCGGGAAGCCGAACTTTTCCTGGAGCTGCCGGAGTTGCTCGCCCAACGCGAGGGTCGAGGGGCGGTCGCGCGGATCCCGCGCCATGGCCTTTTCGACGACGGCGGCGACATCGCCGGGGATGCCGTTGTCACGCAGATCGGGGGCCGACTCGGTGGCGATCCGCAGGAACTGGGTCACCACCTGTTCGCCGGTGCGACGCTCGTACGCCGCATGCCCGGTGAGCGCGCAGAACAGCGTCGACCCCAGTCCATAGACATCGGACGCCTCGCTCGGTGGATCACCGCCGAGGATCTCCGGGGCGGTGAACGCGGGCGAACCGGCGAATGTGCCTGCCGCGGTCTCGAACGCCCCGGTGACATACGCGATTCCGAAGTCGGTCAAAGCGGGCTCGCCATAGTCGGAATACAGGATGTTGCCCGGCTTGATGTCGCGGTGCAGGATCCCGGCGCGGTGCGCGGTCTCCAACGCGCCGGCCATCTTCACCCCGAGCCGCAACACATCGGCCAGCGGCAGCGGACCGTGCCTGCGAATGCGCGCCTCCAGAGAACCGCGCCGGTAGTACGGCATCACCAGATAGGGATGACCGCTGGCGGTTTCGCCGATCTGCAGCACGCCGACGATGTTGGGGTGACCCGTCAACCGGCCCATCGCCCGCTGTTCGCGCACGAACCGCTCCCGGTCCTCGTCGAGATGCGCGGTGAGCACCTTCACCGCGACCGTCCGGTCCAGCTCGGCTTGGACGCACCGGTAGACAACGCCGAATCCACCGCGGCCGATCTCGTCGGCCTCGTCGAACCCGGCCGCATGCATCTCCGAGCCGACGGCGGGGCCCACGTCGCGCTGCGTTGTGAAAGGATCGGCCTCCGGCATCGGCTACCTACGATTCACTCCGGGTGCAGGTCCAGCGTACCCACGGCAGCGCGCGATCCGACCTGGCCGGTTTCGAGGCTCACCGTCGCGGGACAGAGACTCGCCCGGTGCCGACGCCACCCGGGCAATGCGACGTGCCGGGCACGACACCCCGAACCGCGGACACCGGTCAGGTCCGCGTTCTCCTCCCCGGGGGGAGAACTCTCCCAGCTGTGCTCCTGTGCAATCGGTCGAGGCACTGTTTACGGAGCTCGACAATCGTCGAGCTGCCGAGTGTGCGCGCGACCGGAGATGCCAGCAGGTGCATCAGGCGCAGGTGGAACTCTCTGGGAGTGAGGCCGAAACGCAGATAGGCCTCTTCGTCGTTGCCACCGTACGGGGCCCACGCGGCGGCGAATTCCAGGATGTCGTTTTCGAAGTGACTCATCGATGCCGATCTTCGGGTCGGAGGGATACAGCTAGGCCCGCGCGACCTCGCGCAGGTGCAGGCACACCTGGTCGATCGCCTGCTTCGTTTGCGCGAACACGCCGAGCTCGGTGAAGAAGCCGTGGAAGACGCCGGGATACCTGGTCAGCGAGACGGGGACCCCGTCGCGCCGCAGCCGTGCCGCGTACGCCTCGGCGTCGTCGCGGATCGGGTCGACCTCCGCGGTCAGGATCAGCGCGGGCGGCAGGCCGTGCAGCGACTCGGCGCGCATGGGTGCCGCGAGGTGGTCGTCCGCCCGGTGTCCTTGGCCGACGTATTGGTCCCAGCACCAGCGCGCGTCCGCGGCGCTCAGCAGCGGCGCGTCGGCGAATTCGGACCACGACGGCGCGGTGAATGTCCCGTCGACGGCGGGGTAGACGAGCACTTGGGTCACGGGGAGGGGGTTGTGCTCGTCGCGTCGGTGCAGGCACAGGGCGGCGGCGAGGTTGCCGCCCGCGGAGTCGCCGCCGATCGCGATGCGTTCCGGATCGATGCCGAGTTCCGGCGCCGTGCGGGTCAGCCACGCGTAGGCGTCGAGGCAGTCTTCCAGCGCTGCCGGGTACGGGTTTTCGGGAGCGAGGCGGTAGTCCAGGGACACGACCGTCCAGCCGGATCCGGCGGCGATCGCACGGCACAGCTCGTCGACTCCGTCCAGGGTGCCCAGGACGAATCCTCCGCCGTGCAGGTACACGAGGGCGGGGCTGTCGCCGTCCGGACCGGCACTGTCCGCGCGGTACAGACGAGCTCGGATCGCACCCGCGCGGGTCGGCACGGTCAGTTGTCCGACATGGTCGAGCGGCGTGATCGGCTCGGCGGACGGCGTCGTGTTCAGTAGCCCTCTGGCCTGCTCGGGGCCCAGCTCACGGAGCGGTTTCCGCAGGACATAGGCGATCATCCCGGCTGCGGCCTTGGCATTGTCGTCGAGCAGGTCCCAGCAGGCGGGAGCGTTGTCGTTCATCTCGGAAACCTCGCAAGTCGTTGACAAGTAGTGATCTGTGCCTCACCATCATAGTCACGTGACTGAGACATATGACCATGAGCTCACGTTCCATTTGGGATCCGCTGCCGACGGTGTACCGCGCACACGATCTCGTCGAATCGAAAGGACAGAAGGATGACCGAAACGACGATCGGTCCCGCGACACGCGGGGCTGACGCGGTCGGCGGGGTCGACATTCGGATCGAGGAGGACGCGAGTCCGATCGTCCGGCTGATCGCCAGGACCATCACCGATTCCCTCCGCGCGAACGGTGCGGACTCCGTCGCGGCGGCGGCGCAAAGCACGGTCGCCGTCCGCTCCCACGACACCCCGCAAGCCGCGACGATCAGCATCTCCAACGGTGCCGTCGCGGTATCGAGCGGCGTGTTCACCGAGCCCGATCTCACCATGACCGTCGACTTGAACGCGCGGCTCGCCTTGGTCGGCGAGCCCGTCGGCGCGGGCGATCTCGCCGCCGCGGCGATCGCCCTGCTGTCGCCGCCGCTGCCGGATTGGAAAGCCGCCGCGGAGTCGTTCTGGGCCGCGGCCCGGACGGTGCCGGGCATTCCCGACATGCTCGTGGCGATCACGGAGGGCCCCGACGGGCTGGATCAGCATGTCGTCGGCGAGGGCGAGACCCACTATGTGATCGCCGGTCCCCCGGAGCTGCTGGCTGGAATTTTCTCGGGCGCCGACGACCTGATCGCCGCCCTGTCCACCGGTCTGGTCGGCGTGCGCGGCACGCTCTCTCAGCTGTCGGTGCTGGTCGCCGCATCATGGAAGGTTCGTTACGATGTCTGAAATCACCTCGACCGCAACAGTTCTCGAGGCCGACGTGCATACGGTCCGGTTGGAGTCCACCAATCACGACGGCTCCTTTCTCGGCAAGAACCTCGCGCCCAAGAAGTTCGCGGCGAGCGCGGGCTCGGGCTTCGCGATGGCCGATCTACTGTTCGGCCTCGACCTGGGCAACGCGCCGACCTTGGGCTTCCCCTTCCCCGAGTGGCGTGGGCACGTGTCCGACGTGCAGTTCCGGCCCGACATGTCGACGCTGGTGCAGTGGGAGCCTGGCCTGCAGTCCGTGATCGGTGACTACTGGCAGGCGGACGGCACCCCGGTCGGACTCTGTCCGCGCAACCTGACCCGAAAGATGGTCGACCGACTCGCAACGCGAGGTTTCACGGCCACCATCGCGGTCGAGATCGAGGCGACCCTGTTCCAGGAGTCCATCCACGAGGCCCGGGCCAAGGGCTACCGCGACCTCACCCCGCTCGGCGGCTCCGCCGGAACCGCGTACCACCTCGCGAAATCCAAGGACTGGATCGACTACATGTCGGCGGTCGCCCGTCGCCTCGACGAGATCGGCATCGAGTGGGAGGCGTGGAGCGACGAGGACGCGGCAGGCCAGGTCGAACTCAACCTGGTTCCCGGTGACCCGATCTCGGTCTGCGATGCCTGGGCTCGCGCCCGGCAGGTAATGCGTGAGGTGGCCTTCGAGCTCGGTCACACTGTGACCTTCATGGCCAAGCCGACGGCCGGGTACGGCCAGGCTTCGCACGTCAACCTGTCCCTGCAGCGCGACGGGGTCAACGCGTTCTACGACGCGGACGGGCCATCGCCGACGATGCGGCACGCGGTCGGCGGGCTCCTCGCGACGATGCGGGGCGCGACGTCGATCATGCTTCCGCAGATCACCTCGTACCGCCGCTTGGTCGACCTGAGCGGCCCGCCGACGACGGTCACCTGGGGCATCGGCAACAAGAGCACCGCGGTGCGCGCGGTGTGCGGGCACCCGGCGTACTCCCGCCTCGAGTACCGCGTGCCAGGCGCCGACGCGAACCTGTACCTCGCGGTCGCGGCCATCCTCGCCGGTGTGATCGCCGGCCTCGACGGCGAGATCGAGCCGCCCGAGCCGGTCAGCGACCTGGCATGGTGCGCTCCCGACCTCGAGCGGCTGCCGGACACCATCACCAAGGCGGCCGCCGCACTCGACACGGACCTGATCCTGCGCGAGCAACTCGGGGACGAGTTCGTCGACTACTGGGTCGGTACGCGGCGGTGGGAGTGGATGCAGTTCCACACCACGGGCGGTGATCCGTTCGCCGAGCTCTCCGAATGGGAGTCGGCCCGGTACTTCGAGTTCCCGTGACCGCGGGAGACGCGACCATCCGGCCGATGATCGGCATCACCGGCCGACGCTTCCGGCTGGGGCTGGTCGACGGACTGGACAAGCGCTACGGTCACTTGCTCGCCGACGCCTTCATGTCCGACTTCTCGGACCGGATCGCCCGGGCCGGTGGCATTCCGGTGAACCTGCCCTACGACGCCGACCCGGAGGCGCTGTGCCACTGGCTGGCGGGCGTGGTCATCACCGGCGGCCAGGATGTTCATCCCGCGTGCTGGGGTGGCGATCCGTCGGTGGTCCGTGACGTGGATCCACGGGATGATCCGATGGTCCACGACCCCGATCGGGACGAGTTCGAGATCGCGCTCGTGCGTGCCGCACTCGCCAGGCACATCCCGGTCCTCGGGGTGTGCCGGGGCATGCAGATCCTGAACGTCGCTCTGGGCGGCACGCTGATCGCGGACCTCCCGCCCGGCTCGGTCGAGCACCTGTCGGGTACGGCGCCGCTCACCGACGGCGCCGACGACCACAAGGTCACGTTCGAGCCAGGTTCGATCGCGGAAGGGCTGTTCGGCGCGAGCGCCGTCACGAACTCGTGGCACCACCAGGCGGTCGACAGCTGCGGTACCGGCCTGGTGGTCACGGGGCGCACGGCGGACGGCGTCGTCGAAGCGGTCGAGCTGCCGGGCGCCGCGGTGCTCGGTGTCCAATGGCATCCCGAGTGGATGGAGCGCGACGATCCGGCGCTGAGCTGGATCGTCGCCGAGGGCAACCGGCGGATCTGACCGTGCGCCGGTCGGTATCAACTCGCGCCCACCCAGGACACGAGTGAACGCATCGTTTCCTCGGGCGATGCCTTCGAGGCCTTCGGCACTTTCGCGGCCTCTGCCACCGGCACGGAGGCATCGCCGAGATTGGCGGCCATCCACGCGTCGAGCACGCCGAGGGTGAGCTCGACCTGCGTCCGCGCCGCCCCGCGGTCGGTGAACACCAGCCAGTTGAGCGCGAATCCGTCGGACAACGCGGACACGATGTAGGTGAGTGCGTCGATGGTGTTCGAGTCGATCGTCTGGCCCGCGGCGGTCGCGGCGGCCTCCAGGATCGGCCGCGTGGTCCCGAATGCCTCGCTGTACACCATCTCGGCCTGCTTGCCCTCCTGACGCTGGGCCCAGCTGATGAGCTCGATGATCGCCGCGCCGAAGTCCGGATTCGCCAGGTACCACTCCATCACGCCGCGCAACAGAGCGCGCGCGGTGGTCGCCACGTCGCCGTGGACATCGTTGCGCAACAACACTTCTCGATACTGCCCCGCGACGTACTCGTAAACCGCCGCGAACAGCGTCTCCTTCGTGGCGAAGCAGTAGTGCAGCGTGGCCAGCGGAGCGTTCGCCTCCTGCGCGATGCGGCGCGTGGTAGCGCCGTCCACCCCGTGGGCGGCGATCATGCGCACGGCCGCCGCCACCAGTTCGGTGCGACGTTCAGCGGCGGGAATGCGGGCCATGCGTTCCTCCAGTGTCGAATCAGATCTGAACGATTGATCAAGTCAACTCAACGCTACCAGCCGGATCGGCGACCCATAACCCAACGATCGATCACCTTTTCGCCTTTCATAGTCATTTGCCTTGATCATTTGACCCAGTAGCGCTACCGTTTATGACTGGCATCACATGCCGTCGATCGACGGCGGCCTCCGCACCACCGCCACACCTCGAAGAGGACCCCATGACCGAAGTCGAATCACTACGCCGGGAACGTGCGATCGCACTCGATCGCGCGGCTATGGACCCGCCGATCGACACCCTCGTCGGCCTGCTGGCGAGCCAGGCCGTCAGCTCTCCCGACCGCGAGTTTCTCCGCTTCGCCGAAGGTTCCTGGACCTTCGGCGAGGTCCACGACTGGACGTCGCGCCTGGCGCAGCGCCTGATCTCCGAGGACGGGGTCCGACCCGGTGACCGGGTCGCGATCATGCTGCCCAACGTGGTGCAGTGGCCGATCGCCTGGCTCGCGATCCTCGGGGCTGGCGGCGTCGCGGTGCCGGTGAACTCGTCGTACCGGCGCGCGGACCTCGAATTCGTCCTCCGCGACTCCGGCGCCCGGCTGATGCTCACCGACGCCGAGCACGCCCCGCTGGCCGAAGAGGTCCGCGCCGCGAACGCCGATCTGCGGGATGTCCGCATCGTCGAAGTCGCGTCACGGAGCGAGCTCGCGCGGTACCCGGCGAACAGGCCGACGGTCGTCGTCTCCGGCGAGACGCTCGCGAACCTCCAATACACCTCGGGGACCACCGGATTCCCGAAGGCGTGCATGGTGACCCACGACTATTGGGTCCGGCTGGGGTGGATCTGCGCGAGCACGGCGGGCCTCGGCGCCGACGACGTGGTACTCACCTCGCAACCGTTCTCCTACATGGACCCGCAGTGGAACACCTCGCTGTGCCTCACGATCGGCGCTCCGCTGGTGGTGCTACCCCGGTTCTCCGCATCGGGTTTCATGGCGGACGTCCGCCGACACCGCGCCACGTTCTGCTACGTGCTCGGCTCGATGCCCACGCTGCTGTTCAAGCAGCCGCCGAGCCCGCAGGACCGGGACAACGACCTGCGCCTCGTGCTGTGCTCGGCGATCCCCGCCGCGCTGCACGCGCAGCTCGAACAACGTTGGGGCGCGCCGTGGCGGGAGATCTTCGGGATGACCGAAAGCGGGGTCGACCTGATCAGCCTGCCCAGGAGCAAAGCCGACGTCGGCAGCGGACGGCTGGGCCAGCCGGTTCCCACGAAGCAGGTCCGGGTGGTCGATCCGGAGGGCCGGGAGGTTGCGGTAGGAGAATCCGGTGAGCTGATCACGTCGGGCAGACCGAGGATGCTCGGCTATTGGAACCGGCCCGAAGACACCGCGCAGGTCCTGCGCGACGGCTGGCTGCACACCGGCGATGTCGCGGTCCGCGAGGCGGACAGCTACCGCCTGGTGGGCCGGATCAAGGACATGGTCCGCCGCGGCGGGGAGAACATCGCGAGCGCCGAAGTCGAACGCGTCCTCGAGCGCGACGACAACGTCGTCGCGGCGGCGGTGGTCGGCGTATCGGACGAGCTGTTCGGCGAGGAGGTCAAGGCCTTCGTGCAGTTGGCCCCCGGCGTCGCGGAGAATCGCGCGACCGCGGAGCTGATCATCGACGGCGCGCGAAACCAGCTGGCGCGCTTCAAGGTTCCGCGCTACGTCGAATTCGTCGCCGATTTCCCGCGCACACCGTCCGAACGTGTGTCGAAGCCGACGCTGAAGGCGCGCTCCGCCGAGCATCCGGGCATCACCTACGACCTGCGGCCGTCGCGCACCGTCGGCAACTGAGGAGCTGGACATGACCGACAACTACCTGGACGTGCGCATCGATGACGATGTCGCGGTACTCACGCTGAACCGCCCGTCGAAACTGAACGCGATGGACATGGCCACGCGGGTGCAGCTCGCGCAAACGATCCGCCAGTTCGGCACAGGCGATCTCGTCCGCGGGATCGTCCTCACGGGCACCGGCCGGGCCTTCTCCGCCGGTGAGGACCTGCGGGCGGTGCCCACCACCTACGACGAGATCCGCGAGGCCTTCGCGACCTTCCACGACATCACCCGTGCGATTCTCCAGACGAAGGTCCCCGTGATCGCGGCAGTGAACGGGATCGCGGTCGGCGGCGCCTCGGAGATCACGTTGTGCTGCGACTCCCGGATCGGCACCCCCTCCGCCGAGTACTTCCAGCCGGAGAACCACCGCGGAATCATCATCTCGAACGCCTCGAGCTTTCTCATGGGCCGCCTGGTGCGCAACCACGCGATGCGAATCATCCTCAGCTCCCACCGAATCGACGCGGACGAGGCGCTGCGGATCGGACTGCTCGACGAGATCGTGGCCCAGGAAGCACTGGTGGATCGCGCGGTCGAGGTGGTCAGGCAGTGGAACTCGGATCCCCGTACCACCGCGCTGCACCTGGGTCTGCTGCGGCCGCGCTCCGAGGACATCGAGGCCGCGTTCGCCCGTGAAGACGACGCCGCCCGCGAGTCGTGGGAGTCCGGCGCCTTCACCGAGGGGATCGAGGGCTTCTGGGCATCGAAGAGCGCGGCGTCGACGGCGCCCGCGAAGAGCAATCGAGATCGGAGACGATGATGATCACCACCGAAGCAGCACTTCTCACTGCGGTGAACGAGCCGCTGGTACTGACCGAGATTCAGGTCGACGACCCGGAGCCCAACGAAGTCCGCGTCGCGGTCTCCAATGTCGGCCTGTGCCACAGCGACCTGCACTACATGACCGGTACCGTGCACGCCGACCTGCCCGTGGTGGTCGGGCACGAGGTGGCGGGCATCGTCGAGTCGGTCGGGTCCGCGGTGACCTCGTTGCGCCCGGGCGACCGCGTCGTCGGCGCCCTCACGCCCTCGTGCGGGTTGTGCCGTAACTGCCAGGCCGGGCACTCGACGCAGTGCCAGCGCGTCTCGCTGATCCGGCAGCGGCCCCGCCCCGCTTTCCAGCTGCCGGGCGGTCAGGTCGTCGAGCGGCTCGGCGACATCGGCGCATTCTCCCGGCACATCCTGATGCGGGAGAACTCGCTGGTGAAGGTGCCCGACGAGGTGGGACTGCACGTCGGGTGTCTGCTTTCGTGTTGCATCGTCACCGGCGTCGGGGCTGTTTTCCGCGGCGCGAAGGTACGCCCCGGGGCCACGGTGGCCGTAATCGGTTGCGGCGGAGTCGGATCGGCCATCATCCAGGGCGCGCGGCTCGCCGGTGCCTCGGCGATCGTCGCCGTGGATCTCGACGATGCCCGGCTCGCGGCGGCGCGTGCCTACGGCGCCACGCACGTCGTGAACGGCGCGGCAGATGTCCCGGCCGAGATCCGGAAGGCGCTCGGCGACGGGGTCGACTACTCGTTCGAGGCCGTCGGTTCCGCGCGTACCGCGGCCACCGCGCTGTCGGTCCTGCGCGCCACCGGTACCGCGTGCCTGGTCGGCATCGCACCCGACGGCACCGACCTCACTCTCCCCGCGTCGGATTTCTTCTTCGGCGAGAAGCGCCTCATCGGCTCCTACATGGGCTCGGGCCAAGCACACGAGGACATCACCCAGTTCGCGCGCCTGTACCTGCAGGGCCGTCTGCTGCTCGACGAGATGGTCAGCGACGTCATCCCGTTCCACGAGGTCGGCAAGGGCTTCGAGGCGATGAAGTCGGGTGGGGTGACTCGCATCGTCGCCGACCTCACCGTGTGATCACACCGACGCCGTCCACACCTACGCACCGAAGGAGGCCGCAGATGTCGAACACGCAACTGCCCCAACCGATCAACTACATCGCCGACGAGTGGTCCGAGTGCCGGACGATCCCGGACGCGTGGAATCTCGACCCCAACACCAGGCAACCCGTCCACACCGCCGTCACCACCGACCCGGACGACGTGGAGCGCGCTCTGCGGCACGCCGAGCGGTCCTACGGCTTCGAACGCTGGGAAGACGCAGCGCGCGAGGAACGCGCTGCCGCCCTCGAGCTCGCGGCCGACCTCGTCGAGACCCGGATCGAGGACATCGCCCGCACCGATGCCCTCACCAGCGGCGTCCCGATCGCCAAGGCTCGGATGGTCGCGCGATTCCTCCCGCACCGGATCCGCTCGTCGGCCGCGGATCTGCGCGCCATCCCGCGTCGCACGGCGCTGGCGGCCGGTGGCCGCGACGTGCGGCTGTACAAGGTCCCGTGGGGCCCCGCGGCGATCCTCACTCCGTGGAACGGCCCCAGTTTCATCCCCGCCGCGAAAATGGTGAGCGCTCTCGCCGCCGGTTGCCCTGTCATCCTCAAACCGTCGGAGCACGCGCCGAGCAGCGCCCAGATCATCGTCGAGTGCTTCGTCAAGGCGGGGCTGCCGGACGGTGCGCTGCAACTCGTCCACGGTGCGGGCGACGTGGGCGCGGCGATCACCGGCGATCACCGGATCAAGATCGTCTCGTTCACCGGCGGCCCGAACGCGGGTCGCGCGATCGCCCGCGCGGCCGCGGAGGACTTCAAGGTGCTCCAGCTCGAGCTCGGCGGCAACAACCCGGCCCTCGTGCTGGACGACGCCGACATCGACGTGGCCGCCGACGGAATCCTCGACGGTATGACCAAGCTCAACGGTCAGTGGTGCGAGGGCCCCGGCAAGGTGCTGGCGCACAAGAGCCTCGTCGCACCGCTCCTCGACGCGCTGCTCGATCGCATCCACCGCATCGATATCGGGCACTCGCTCGACGAGAACACGCAGCTGGGCCCGATCTCGAACGCACCGCATTTCGCCACGCTGCAGAGCCGGATCGAAGAACTGCGGGCCAACGGCGCGACGATCCATCAGCCCGCGCGGCTTCCCGCACTCGACGGATTCTTCCTGTCCCCCACCGTCGCTTCGGGAGTCGACGCGTCGGTGGCGACCGCCGAGCTGTTCGGCCCGCTGGTCAGTGTGCACGCCGTGGAGTCCGACGAGGACGCACTGCGCGTCGCCAACGCCAACCCGTCGGGTCTGGACGCGTACGTGTTCGGCGGCGACCTGGAGCGCGCCGTCGAGGTCGGATCCCGGGTGCTGTCGGGCGAGGTGCGCGTGAACGGCGCCAAGATCGCCGATCTCGGCGACGAGTCGGCACAGAGCTTCTGGGGCGCGTCCGGAATCGGCGGGCACGGGCCCGGTGAGTCCGTCCGGGTGTTCTGCGGCGACCGCGTGGTCGGCGTCGATTCACCCGACCTTCCCATGTAGCGATCGCGACTACTTCCGCGTCACCCCTTGACTGTGACCGGAACCACTGCTGTACTTCTACTGGGTCATTTGATCCAGTCGCACGATCGAATCAACGAAAGCGGCGAATTCATGAACTCCTCCTCCCCCTCGGACAACGGGGTCGTCGATGTCATCGGCGTCGGCGCCGGCTTCACCGGCCTCTACCTCTCGCACCGGCTGACCACAGCCGGGTGGACCTTCGCGGGTTTCGAGGCCGGACCCAGCGTCGGCGGCACCTGGTTCTGGAACACCTATCCGGGCGCCCGCTGCGACGTCGAGAGCATCTACTACTCGTATTCGTTCGACGAGGCGCTCCAGCAGGAGTGGACGTGGAGCCAGCGGTTCGCGCCGCAGGCCGAGATTCTCAGCTACATCGAGCATGTCGCCGACCGCTTCGACCTGCGCAAGCACTTCACGTTCGACACCCGCGTGGTCAGCTCGACGTGGAACGCCGCCGATCGGTTGTGGGAGGTGCGGCTGGACAACGGTGAGACCCGGCGCAGCCGCTACCTGATCTCGGGTGCGGGCGGCCTGTCCACCCCGAAGGACTTCGACGTGCCGGGTCTCGAGAACTTCACCGGCCTGCGGGTGTCCACCAGCAAGTGGAACATCTCGCTCGACGAGCTCGCGGGCAAGCGCGTCGCCGTGATCGGCACCGGATCCTCAGGCGTGCAAGCCATTCCACTGATCGCGCAGGTCGCCGAGCACCTCACGGTGTTCCAGCGCACACCGAACTACGTGATGCCCGCGCGCAACGCCGAACTCTCCCAGGCGCAGGTCGACGCCGTGAAGCAGAACTACGAGGTGATCCGTGAGGAGTGCAGGCACTCACCCGGCGGCATCCCCGATCGTCCCGTCACCGACAAGGCCTTCGACGTCTCGGCCGAGGAGCGCCGACGGCGCTACGAGGAGGCCTACGAGCGCAGCGGCTTCCAGGGCGTCGGCGCCGAGTTCGCCGACCTGCTCCTCGACGCCGAGGCGAACCGGACCGCGTCGGAATTCCTCCACGACAAGATCCGGGAGATCGTGCAGGATCCGGCCACCGCCGAGCTGCTGGTGCCCAAGTACCACCCGCTGGGCGCCAAGCGCAGCGTCTTCGGCACCGACTACTACGAGACCTACAACCGGCCCAACGTGTCGCTGGTGTCGCTCCGCGACGAGCCGATCGAGACGATGACCGAGAACGCGATCGTCACCTCGAAGGGCGCCTACGAGGTGGACGCCGTGGTGCTGGCCATCGGGTTCGACGCCTTCACCGGCCCGCTGTACGGGCTCGGTCTCACCGGCGCGTCCGGCAAGAAGCTGCAGGAGGCCTGGTGCGACGGCATCCGCTCCTACCTCGGCATCATGGCCGCGGACTTCCCCAACTTCTTCATGGTGGGCGGCCCGCTGAGCCCCGCCCTGGTCAGCAACGTGGTGGTGACGATCGAGCAGGCCGTCGACTGGATCGCCGATCTCCTCGAGCACGCCCGCGACACCGGCGCCACGCTGATCGAGGCCACTGCCGAGGCCGAGAACGAGTGGGTGGACATCACCGAGGCGACCGTCGCTCCCACGCTGTTCGCCACGACCGACTCCTGGTACCGCGGCTCCAACATCGAGGGCAAGCCGAACACCTTCATGGGCTACGTGGGCGGTGTCGGCAAGTACCGCCGGATGTGCACCGAGATCGCCAAGCGCGGCTACCCCGGCGTCGAGATCGACGGCGAAACGGAGTCCCGCCACCTCGGCCCCATCCACCTGGAGATCTCATGAGTAAGGCAGTCCACCGGCGCTACGTCGCCTTCTCCGACGCGCACTACGCGGGCAATCTGGTCGACGGCGCCTACGCGCTGAAGCTTTTCGGAGACGTCGGCACGAACCTGTCGATCGAGCTGGACGGCCACGAGGGCTTGTTCGCCGGCTACTCGTCCGTCGAGTTCCTCGCCCCCGTCCGGGGCGGCGATGTCGTCGAGGCCGAGGCCACGCTGGTGCAGAAGGGCAACCGCAGTCGCACAGTCGATTTCGAGCTCCGCGTCATCTGCCGCGGCTCCGACGACACCGGCCGATCGCAGGTCCTGGAGTCTCCCTTGGTCGCGGTGCGCGCTCGCGGCACCGCGGTCATCCCCGCGGACGAGACGGAGCAGCGGCCATGAAACTGATCCCGGAGACCGGTTGGGCAGAACAACCTGCCACCGTCGAACAGTCACTGACCGGTGCCGTCGACTGCGACGTGGTCGTGATCGGCGGCGGTGGGGGCGGCATGTCGGCCGCGATCCGGCTCGCCGAGAAGGGCATCGACGTGGTGCTGCTCGAGGCGAAGACCCTCGGCTGGGGAGCCACCTCGCGCAACGCCGGATACATCACGAACTCGATCGCCGCCGATCCGGAGCTGCTCGGACTGCTGCTGAAATCCGAGCGGCTGCGCAACCTCTACCGGTACGCCGAGAACTCGGTGCATTTCGCCGAGGACGCGATAGAGCGTCACGAGATCGACTGCGGCTATCAGCGGGAGGGCATCGTGATGGCCGCCGTGTCCAAGGGCCAGCTTCGGCACGCTCGCCGCAACGCGAGGGTCATGGCGGAGGCCGGATCGCCGGCCGAATTCGTCGAGGGCCGTGCGGCGGGCCTGCCGGAAGGCTTCCTGGGCGGAGTGCGCGAGGGTGTCGGCGGCACGCTCAACCCGGGTGAGTTCGTTCTCGGTCTGCGGACCGCGACGATCGCGTCCGGCGTGCGCGTCTACGAGCACACCCCCGCCCGCGACGTCACGGACACCGGCGACGGGGTCACCGTCGAGACCCCGGACGGAAAGGTCCGGGCTCGCAAGGCGCTGCTGACCACCAACGCCTACAGCGCGGGCCTGTTCATCGCGCCGAAGAATCTCGTCACCCCGGTGTGGACCTCGTTGGTCGAGACCGAACCGGTCGCACCCGAGCGACTCGACGAGATCGGCTGGACCAGCCGCGCCCCGATGGTCACGCTGCACATGATCCTCGAGAGCTACCGCGTCACCCCACGGGGCACCATCGTGTTCGGCACCCGGCGCGTACAGACCGGCCGCGCCCCACTGCCCGACCGCACTCCCGCGCCGAACGTCGCCGACGACCTCGTCCGTGGATTCCACGACCGTTTCCCCGGCCTGCGCGACATCAAGCCGCAGAAAGCCTGGGGCGGCTGGATCGGCATGAGTTCCACCTGGCTTCCCGTCGCGGGCGAGGCTTCCGACAACGTGCTCTACTCGCTCGCCTGCAACGGCCACGGCTTCGCTCAGGCACAGTACGTGGGCCATCTGCTGGCCGACCGCATCGACGGTGCGCCGCTGCACGAGGACCTGGCGGCGATCTGGCACGGCCGAAAGCGCTTCTGGCCCAGCTTGGTCAGCGGTCCCGCGCTGCACGCGGCCTGGCTCGCCGACCGCGCCTCCGACCGTTTGGCGGCCCTCACGAAATGACCATCGCCGCCGGTCGGCTGATGTCACCCCTGCAAGGAGGAATCATGTCCATCAAAGAACTGCTCTTCGCGGTCGCGGACATCTGGATGATCGCCGTCGGATTCACCTACGGGACCAAGTTCATCCGGAACTACAAGAACTACCTGCTCGGCATCGAGTGGATCATCGTCGCGACGTCGGGTACGAACTTCCTGCTCTACGGCCTCCTGAAGGCCGGTCACGACAGCCCGATGTACGGCCTCGCGTACTTCCTGGACGCCTTCTCCCGGTCCATCGGCATCACGCTGATCCTGGTCCTCGGACTGATGCAGGTCACCCACCGGTACAAGCCGTCGGTGGCGGTGGACGTCGGCGCGTTCGCCCTCGCGGGCGTGGTGGGCTTCCTCCTCAGCCAGTTCGCCGAGGAGATCGGCACCCCAGGCAAGATCTTCTACATTGTGGTCAACGTGCTCACCACGCTCTTCCTGATGTATTTCGTCAAGCGCCTGTGGGACATCGACGAGCGCGGGCACGCCGTGTGGGCCGCCGTCGCCACCGCCTGCGGATTCGTCATCGCCGCGACCTACGACTTCGTCCGCATCCCGGGCGACGACGCGGAGCACACGATCTTCTACATCTTCGCGCTGTCCACGTGGGGCCTGCAGATGTTCGCGTACTACCGCGCTTACCGGGCGTTCGACGCCTACAACAAGCGCGTCGACGCCCAAGCGGTCAGCGGCGGCGCCTCGGTCACGGCGTGAACCGTTGCAGCACCGGAAATCTCATGAGTCAGGAGTCGATATGACAACGCAGGATGTGCAGGAAGAGACCACCGAGGTGGTCGTCGTCGGCGCCGGTATGTCGGGGTTGATGGCGGCGACCACGTTGTCGCCGGAAACCGACGTGATCGTGCTCGAGTCCACCGATCGCACGGGCGGACGGGTCGACACCGTCCGGCAGGGCGACTACTGGATCAACGTCGGCACCCAGTTCACCGAGGGCACAGGCACATTGATCGACGCCCTCGACCGGCACGGCATCGAGATGGGCTCGCTCGCGGGCAAGGGCGTCGGACTGTACTTGAACGGCGGGTTGGTGGACACCTCGAATCCCGTCGAGCTCATGTTCCGCACGCGGATGACCATGATGGACCGGATCGGGATGGCCATCGTCGGTGCACGCATCCTGCGGGTCGTTCCGTTCTTGGAGTCGCAAAGCCGTATCGCGCAACGGGTTCGCGCCAAGCTCGACACCAAGCTGGCGTCGTACCTGCTGAAGGGCGTCCGGTCGGAGCTGGCCGCCGCCGTCGTCCGGTCGTGGTCGGCGCAGTGGATGGGATGCGAGGTGGAGGAGACCGCCGCCACCCAGTTCGTCACGTCGGTGGGTCTGGCGCTGGCCGACCCGGCGAAGATCCCGAACTTCTCACTGCCGGTGGGTGGCAACCAGACGTTGACCGACGTTCTGACAAAGGACCTCGGCGCCCGAATCCGGCTGAACTCGGCGGTGCGGTCGGTGCGGCGCGACGGTGACGGCGTGGTCGTCGACTACCTCGACGGTGACCGTCCGGTGCGGCTGCGGGCCAAGCGCGCGATCGTGACCGCACCCGCCGACATCGCCGAGCGGATCATCCCGGACCTCCCGCAGCAGCACCGAAACGCGTTCAACGACATCACCTACGGCAGGTACGTGGTGGTCGGATTCTTCACCGACGAAGTCGGGCCCCAGCGCTGGGACGACTACCTCGCTGTCTCGACACCGCAACTGTCGTTCCAGGCGATGTTCAACCACGCCGCGGCGATGCGCAGCGGCGACGATCGCAAGCCCGGCGGAGCCTTGGCCTGTTTCGCCGGCGGCGCTCAGGCCGACGCGTTGTTCGACCTGTCCGACGAGGAGATCGTGTCGCGATTCACGAAGGACCTGCTCACCGTGTTCCCCGAGCTGGAGGGAAAGCTGGGCCAGGGCATCGTACGGCGGCACCGCCGGGTCGTGCCCTTCTGGGCGCCCGGGCGACGGAATTCGCTTCCGGCGCTGCGTGATCCGCTCGGAACCATCCACCTCGCCGGCGACTACCAACTCGATATGCCCTCGCTCGCCGACGCAGCCGCGTCCGGCGAGCGCGCGGCGAAGGCGGTACTGGCGAGCCTGAGCGCCGCGCGATAGTCGATCGACAGCCCATCGCGATCAGTCGCTTCACCGCCTTGCCAGGGAAGCGACTCCGGGACCGTGTTCAGGCCGCGGGCAACGCCAGAGCCCCTGCCGCATCCCGTCTCTTCCGTTACAGGTTGTCGAGCCGCAGAGCTGCCACCCTGTCCAGGAGGGCTCGGCGGACAGTGTCGGGACTCAGCACGCGCAGTGTGGTGCCCAGGCCCATCAGATAGGTGACGAGACAGTCGATGTCGTTGGCGCCGATGTCGACGAGGGTGGCGTCGGGGCCGTCGGGGCGGTGGGTTCCGATGGTGGCTGGCACGATCTGCAAGGCTTGCTGGAGAGGCACGGAGAGCCTGATCGTGGCGTAGAGCGGGTAGGTGACCGCGGCGATCGCTTCGGTGACCAGCGTGGCGGGGTCGGGCGGATTGTCGTGTTCGATGCGGTGTCCGGTGAGTTCGGTGCGCAGAACCCGGTCCACCCGGAAGGTCCGCCATTGCTGTTTGTCGACGTCTTCGGCGAGGAAGTACCAGCGGCGGTTGGCGCGCACCAGACGATAGGGGTCGACATAGCGGCGGGTGATGCGCTGGTGATGATCGCGGTAGGTCAGCGCGAGGCGTTCGCTCTGTCGGCATGCCGTGGCCAGAGCCCACAGTACGGACGCGTCGGCTTGCGGGGATACCTCCGCTCCGTCGGCGGTGTGGGCGAGGGTGCGGTTCACCGCGTCGAGGTGGCGCGCGAACCGGTCGGGTAGCAGGGTTTGCAGTTTGAACAGCGCCGACAATGCCGAGACGCTGCTGCCGAGCACGCCGCCTGCCGCGGTTTCCCGCAACGCCACCGCCACTGCGAAACCCTCCTCTTCATCGAGGGCGAGTGCTGGAACCCGTGGTCGACGAGCCAGGCGATAGCCTCCCCACGGGCCGGGATCGGAATCGATGCCGTACCCCAGTTCCCGCAGACGTGCGATATCGCGGCGCACCGTACGGTCGGTCACTCCCAGTCGCCTGCTCAATTCCTGACAGGTCCATGCTGGGCGGGAGTCCAGCAGAGCCACTACACGCAGCAACCGCGAAGTAGGTCCGATCACAGTCGGTATTCTCGTCCGAATCCAGGACCGGACCTGTCCTGGTCGGCCCCTAGGGTCTGGACCATGACTGCTGAACCGACAACCCAGAGCCGTGCCGCCGTCGAGGGACGGCCGATAATCCGTTGGCTTTCAATCGATTTCGACTGCCCCGACCCTGTCGAGCTGGCGCAGTTCTACAGCCGCGGACTCGGCCTGCCGGTGCTCTACACCAGCGATGACTTCGTCCTGCTCGGGACCGAACTTGCCGGGCCGGGGCTGGGTTTCATCCGCATCCCGGACTATCAACGCCCGAGCTGGCCGGAATCGGTGGTGGCCAAGCAGGCCCATCTGGAGTTCGGGGTCGACGATCTGGATTCCGCGCAAGCGTGGATGAGCGAACTGGGCGCGATCCCGACCACCTTCCAACCCGACCCGAACCACCGCCGGGTGATGCTCGACCCCGCAGGCCACCCGTTCTGCCTGACCACCCACGATGTCTGAAGCGGGGCAGGGCAACCCTGCTCCCGAGTCCGGGCGGACACGTCCTACCGCCTCTGTTCGGAGCGCTGGTGCTCGCGCCACGCCTTCTGGGTCGCGGTCAGTTTCATGCGAGGGGTTCGGTTCCGGAAGAAGTCAACCACCAGTAGTACCGGCACGATGAACGCCTGGAAGAAGATCAGGTAGGAGCCGCCCTCGAAGAGGAAAGCCAGGTAGAGGGCGTAGCCCAGGTAGAGGGGTCCGAGAATCCCGTTGATCAGGCGCGAAATGTTGCTCTGCCGGTTCTCCGCCAGGGCCATGGCGATCATGACGACGCCGCTTACCGCGAGCAGCCCTACATACCAATTGAACATGTGACCCCCCAGAAAGATTCGGCCGTACCGGTCGGTCTGGCCGAGGCGTCACGATAGCACCGTTCACGGCAAGACAGCCATCGACTTTCGGCACCGCGGAAGCTGGGCGTCCAGGCAGGGCGCCGAGAGCGTCTTGCGATCTCGTTACAGGTTGACGTTTGGTGTCGATGTGTAATACTCCCCTGGACCGGCGACCAGGAAGTGAGTTGCGCCGTTGACCGACAACGCCCGAGAGGCGCTCGAGATCCTTCGGGATGCGAGCCAATTCCAGTGGTATGTGATCCCGCTGCTGCTGATCGTCATCTACATCTATGCCGTCGAAGTCGAGCGGCGGAACTGGAATGTCCTGTTCGCCGGGCTGGCGCTGTGGGGCATGGACTGGTTCAACGAGATCTGGAACTCCCTGGTCTTTCACGCCACCGGCCGTGCGCCGGTCTGGGGCGCCACCGGACCCACCGCCTACCAGATCCTCATCGGCCTCAATATCGAGATCTGCTTCATGTTCGCCGTCATGGGTGTCGCGGCGGCGAAGATGTTGCCACCCAAAGAGACTCGCATCCTCGGCCTGCCCAACAGGCCGGTGCTCATCGCCGCCAACTCGGCCGCGGCGGTCGGCGTCGAAGTGCTGCTCAACAAGGCCGGTGTACTCACCTGGGAATGGTCCTGGTGGCAGCCGAGCTTTCCCTTCCTCATCTGGCTCATCGGCTACGTGCCGTTCTTCGCCGCCTGCTTCTTCGTGCACGACCTGCCGACCGTGCGGGCCAAAGCACTCACTGTTGGAGCGATTCTCGGTGTCGACGCCGTAGCGATCGTCGGTTTCGGCGCCGCGGGGTGGTTGTGATGCGAAACGTCCGACGTACGGCTTTCGCTGTGGCCGGGCTGGTATTCGCCAGCATGACAACGCATTCGGTAGCCGTCGCGGATACCGGCTGCATGGTGGTGGGCACGGTCGGCACTCCGGAAGTCACTGTCGACGAAACCACCGCTGGGCTGGAGGCATTGGCCCCCGCCGATGTCGCACTGCCGGAGCGGGTCCACTTCCGCACCACCACGGAGTCGTTCAACCGGCGCTGGACGTTCGCGAATCGCGACGGCCGGGTCTACGTGAAAGAGACCGCCGCCAACGGTGGTTGGCGCACTGTGGCACTACCGGGCTGTCTGGAGGGCCGCATCGTAGGCGTGTCCGCCGATGACGACGAGGTCATGATGATCGACCGCGACGGCCGGTTCTTCACCATGGATCACGCGCTCAGCGCACCCCGAGACTGGAATTGGAGCAGCCGCTACGGCACCCCGCTGTGGACCGGACCCGGAAACTCGCTGCCGCCCGGCACGAGCACTTGGTCCTGGTCGGTTCTCTCACCCAACGAAGACCACGTCTGGCGGGATACGGCGGGCAACGATCATCCGGTCGGCGGAGCGAAGGTGTCGCACGTCTTCGCGCTCACCGACGACGGTCGGCGGATCCGATACATCGATCCCTGGCTGCCGGTGGATCACAGCTACGAGATGGCCACGCCGCACGGCGGCCGGTTCCAGGCGGTCGCGCTGTCGACGAGTGCGTCGACCTCGCTGATCGTCAACCGCTTCGGCGACTTCTACACGCGCCTCTACGATTTCGACATCTCCGGCGCCGACAAGGTGTTCTTCCGCTACTCCTATTCCGACCAGAGCGGACTGCCCGAGGCTCCCGACATGCTCGCGGAACGAGTGGACAGCCGGTATGCCGCGATCCAGCTGCCCGCACCGGACTGGGTGCGGCAGCCGAAGGTGCCGGGCGACATCACCGACCGCATCTCCATCCACCGAACCGCACCAGGTTCGGCGGCGCGGGAACTGCGCGTCGAAGGTCGCGACGGCGGTCGAAACGGTTACTGGACAAAGCAACTCACCGACGACTCGTGGACCTTCGTCCCCACCGACCAGGCCCCCGTCGGGACCGCGCTGGAGAATTCGCCGACGGATCGTTCGCTCGATACGCTGGCGGCCCCATCGCCGTACGACTACCACGGCGTCGCGAGGCAGGGGTGGAGCGCGCGAGTGCGCACCTTCGACGCGGCCGTCACCCCGACTCCGCTTCTGATCGACTTCGGCGACGGCAAGCAGCTGGATCTGATACTGCACACCGTCGATGGCCTGCGCCAGACGCCGCAGTTGCCGGGGATCTCCAGTCAGCCCAGGCATTTCGACGGAACGATCGAGGTACCTCCGGAGCTGTTGGCGAATCTCGACGCGCAGCCCGCAGAGGTGCGTGACTTCGTTCGAAACGTTCTGGGCGGGAACCGATTCACGGACACGCCCGTCGAGGTCACCGACGCTCGGTTCCGCATCGACCGGTTGGATCTGACCCTCAACCGATCCTGATTCAGTGCCCGCGCCGAATGCGGAGGCCGATTGTCTCGATCCACGTGATCATTTCGCGAGCCGAGCCTGCCGCACGAGTCGAACCCGGCGCGGAGCGAACGCCATCGCGCCGCGCACGGTTCCCGCGTAGACGACCAACGCGGCGCGGTCGGCCTTTCCGGACCGCACGCCGAGCAGTTCTCGCGCCCGTTCGTGCTGGAGCGCGCGGACGGCGAAGTCCGGCAATCGGCGCGGGGTCCACGCGTCAGGGCGCAGCACCTGCGCGGCCAAGCGATCGCTGTGCGCACTGCGGCGCAGCACCGAATCGCAGGCGTCGGCGAAGTACTCGGTGAACTGCGGCCAGGTCTCCGGCACGTGCCGCGTCGAGATGCCGTAACGGTCGTACCACGCGCGGCATTCGGCGTAGAGGCGCTCGCGTTCCAGCGCGGTGAGGGGCCGCGCGAAGGTCTCGATCGCCGTCACCAGAGTGTCGACGTAGGTCGCGTGCTGAAAGAAGAAGACCTCGGGATGCAGGGCGTGGTACCGACGTCCGGCGTCGTCCACACCCTTCACGTGCTCGTGGCCATACCTGATGAGGGACCGCAGATCTCGCGAGGAGTAGGCGATGGTGATCATGCTCGAGACCGTGCGCTTCTTGTGCTCCCACAACCGCACATGCGTGTGCTCGACCAGACCGGCGGCGATGGTGGGATGCAGGATCTGTAGCGCGACAGCGCGTGGCAGCGCCAGCGCGAAGCGGCGGTCGCCCAGATAGCGATGAAGCAGCGAGGCGGTTGTCCGCTCGGGCGCGGCGACGTGCGACAGGCTGGTCATCGCGCCGACGGGTTGCCGAATTCGACCGCCCGCCCCTCCCCCTTGCCCCGCATCGCGGCCGTCGGATTCGGCAGGATGATCCGTCGCGCATGCCGTTCGAACCGGCCATTCGGCGTGGTTCTCATATCTACCTCCACGAGTCCATGAGAGAGTTTCGTTACCACTCTCTCACCAGTTGTCGGTCGCGGCAATGGCGGCACGTCCCGGAAACGCGGCGGTCGACCGTGAACTCGATTCGGTTCCCGCAGTCCCCGCACTAGCCAAATTTGTATAGCGCGTGCCTTCGTCCCAACTAGCCAACTTTGGCTATCGAGAGGAAGAGCTCGATGAAGTCGGTACGACTGATCAGGATCATGTCGGCCGCGCCCCAGCCCGCCGAAAATGCCTCAATCGCAGGCAAACTCACCACAACGATGAACAGGGCCGTCGTCATGGGCGACTCGCACGGCAAGCACCAACTAGCGGCCCAGATCCTGGACGCGGCCCTCGATCGGAACAAGGACACCGCGACGGCGACCGAGCTCCTCCAAGCCCTGGCCTACCGCGCCGAACTCGCGGTCCGCGCCGAAGACCCCGCCGCCGCCCGCGACGCCCTCACCCAAGCGCGTGCGCTGCCCCTCTCCGAAGCCGAGCGCGCCGAACTCGCGGAGACACTGGCCGAACTCGAAGACATCGAGGCCGTTCTCCCGCCCGCGGCGCAACCCTGACCGGCAGCCGCAGACCCTCGCGCCACAACTGACCGCATCGCGCCGATGCGACCTGAACAGCCTGCCGGAGCGTGATTCAGCGGACGAACAACGCCGACTCGAACAAGGGGAACCCGGTCCGGCTTGCCGACGGCTGGATGGTCAGTCGCCGTTCCGACTACTCGTCTCACCGGAACCATTGGTGGACAACGCCATTTCGCGATCCGGCTCGCCCTGGTTGGTGATGGCGGTGGGGATCTTCGGGAGGGCGTGGGGGTGGTGGCGGCCGAGCCAGTTCAGTAGTTCCTCGCGGACGGCGCAGCGCAGGGTCCAGGCGTCGTCGGCGTCCGCGGCCGACATCGTCGCGCGCACAACGATGTTCGTCGGTGTGCTGTCGGTGACGAGAAGGTTCCAGTTGCGGCCGTCCCAGTCCGGGCGGTCGCGAAGGTAGTCGTGCAGGTGCTCGCGCAGCAATGGCACCGGCGTGCTGTGGTCGAGGTGCAGGAACACGGTGCCGGTGATCTGGGGGCCGCCGCGCGACCAGTTCTCATAGGGCTTGCTGTTGAAATAGGAGACCGGCATGGTCAGGCGGCGGTCGTCCCAGATCCGCACGGTGAGGAAGGCGAGGGTGATCTCCTCGACGGTCCCCCACTCCCCTTCCACCACAACGGTGTCGCCGATCTTCACCGAATCACCGAAGGCGATCTGCAACCCCGCTATCAGATTGCTCAGCGTCGACTGCGCGGCGACGCCCGCGATGATGCCGATGACGCCCGCCGACGCCAGCAGCGAGGTGCCCAGCGTGCGCAGGCTCGGGAACAGCAGCAGGATCGCCACGGCCGCGGTCGTCACCACCAGCACCGAGGTGATGATGCGCCGCACCAGTCCGAGCTGGGTGCGCAGCTGGCGAACGCGCGAGATCTCGCTCGTGTGCTCGGCATAACGGCGCAGCAGGTTCTCGGCGACCGCGTCGGCGGCCCGGATGACCAACCACGCCGCGGCCATGATGGCCGCCGCGGCCAGGATGTTCCTGACCATCGCGTCTTGGCGTAAATCCAACTCCGCCAACGGATATGTCGCGTACAGCGCCACCGCGCCGAGCAACGCTTGCAGCGGCATCTGCACGCGGCGCAGCAACAGCGGCAGGTGCGTGCCGGGTCGACGGCGCGCGCTGTAGCGCAGCAGCCAGTCGACGAGCAGTCCCGCCGACACGGTGATCGCGACCGTGCCGAGCAGCACGATCAGCGGCCGTAGTACGTCTTCCACGAGATCGAACTCCTCTCGTCGTCACCTCGGCCACGTTGCGCCGCCGCGTGTTTCGACGGCCACACCGTGGCCCAGGCGCCTTCGATCACTGCTCCGGTACGCCACGTGGGCGCTTCCTCACAGCAGGACCAGGGTGAAACTCAGCACGGAGAGCAAGAGAATCCATGCCGCGATGGTCAGATGAATGGAACCCGCTGCATCGGTCGAGCCGGAACGGTGTCGGCGGTCGGCGCGATACTGCGGGTGCGAAGCCGAAACGGCCACGTCGTCCTCCTTCAGTCGGCTTTCCTCAGTCAGTCGCATACCCGCTTTCGCGGAAGATCGACATGACGACCCTGTGGCGAATCGCACCGCGCGAATTCGGCGGTGAAACATGCCGTTTCGCTATTCCCCCAGCTCACCGCGCCGACACGGCCCCAGACCCTTGGTCGGCGCGCTTACGGTCCGCCGAGCCGAGCCGCGGCGTCGACCCGGATCGTCTCGCCGTTGAGCATCGGATTGTGAATCACGTGCGCCACCAGCTCGGCGAACTCCGCGGGTGCGCCGAGGCGAGCCGGGTGCGGCACACGCGCCAGCGACGCCCGCCGCGCGAAATCGGGCAGCCGGGCGAACATCGGCGTATCGAACATCCCGGGCGCGACGGTGACGACGCGAATCCGCGCGCCCGCGAGATCGCGCGCCGCCGCTAAGGTCATTCCGGCCAGGCCCGCCTTGGACGCCACATAGGACACCATTCCGGCCGGTGCGTCGAAACCTGCGATCGACCCCGTGTTGACGATGACACCGCGCTCACCCGCCACGACCTCGAGCCGGGCCATCCGTTCGGCGGCAAGGCGAATCACGTTGAACGCGCCTACCAGATTGACCTGTACCACCTGCGCGAACTGCTCCAGCGGAAGCGGACCGGAAACGTCCAGCGTCAGCCCGGTGCGATCGATTCCGGCGCAATTGACCACGGCGCGTAGCGAGCCGAGCTCGGCGGCACGATTCAGGGCAGCGGCTACGTCACGTTCCTCGCACACATCGCCGATCACCTCGTGCACCGAATCACCCTGGAGCGCTCCGGGTTCGACAGGTCGGGTATCGAGTACGACCGCGGTCGCGCCCACCTCTGTCAGCCGCCGCACCACGACGAACCCGAGCCCCGACGCACCACCCGCGACGAGAACCACCGAATCTGCGATATCCACGGAACCACCTCACCTGTCGATCGAATCGGCGTGCCGCACCTGGCGGATCGGCGCGATAGGTCGTCCATCGCATGGCCGTCACGCTTCTGTGTCAGCCAACATAGAATGTGCTGTGCAGCCAGTCAATGGTCGATGACCGAGACAGGGCCTAGGCTCGACCCACCGGAATCGGAAGACAGGAAGGACCGCAGTGGCCGATCGACGCGCCGAGACCACCCGTGCGAGCAGGCGGATGCTGATCGACGCCGCCTCCGCGCTGTTCGTCGAAAAGGGCTACCAGCAAACGACTTTCGCCGACGTGGCGCAGCGTTCGGGGATCAGCCGCGGCTCGATTCCGTGGCACTTCGGGAACAAGGAGGGCTTACTCACCGCGGTACTCGACCACGCCGCGGAAGCGCTGCTCGAGGCGTCCGACGCCGCCGACTCCGCGGAGTTACCGCAGGCCTACGACCTTGTAGCGCAGGCCAAGCGATCCTCGATGGCGCGCACGTCACTGCTGTTCGTCACCCTGTATGTGGAAGCGGTGAATCCGGCGTCCCCGATCCACGACAAGTACGTGGCGCTGCACGAACGGCTACGGCAGTCGACGAAGCGGTGGATCGAGCGCTTCGTCCGCCTCCCCGAGACCATGACCGCCGACGGCCTCGCGACGATCCTCGTCGGCGCGGCCATCGGCATCCATGTGCAGAGCGCGATGGCGCCCGACCGGATCGACATCGATCGAGCCATCGACGAACTCGGCGAATTGCTGAAACCGTATGCGGTCGAGGCGAATACGCGGGACTGACGGCCCTACTGCATGGCGAAGCGAAGCAGGGCCTGCTTGTCGCCCTGCTTGATCTTGCCCTTACGGTTCAGAACCTCGAGCTGCCAGGCGTTGCCGTTGCGGAAGGCGCGGGCCACAGCGTTGGCGTTGTCGGTGCCGAGCAGGGAGGGCCAGATGTCGGCGACCTGCTGGCTGCTACCGCCGGAGGCGTCGTACACCTTGAACGAGATGTTGTTCGCCTTCTCGAAGGAGCTGCCCTTCTTGAAGGCAGCCGCCACGAAAACGATAGCGTCGATGCCGCCGGGCACATCGGCGAAGGTGACATGCACCGTCTCGTCGTCACCGCTGGCCGCGCCGGTCTGCGCGTCGCCGGTGTGCAGGACCGCACCGTTGCCCAGCGGATCCAGCGAGTCGAGGCCCGCGAAACGGACCGGCTCACTGCCCTGCATGAGGATCGCGACCAAGTCCAGGTCGACGCCGCGCTTGCGGCGCGCCCAGCCGAGGGCGCCGCCGCTGGTGCCCGCCGAGGGATCCCAGCTCACGCCGACACTCAGCTTGGTGACGCCGGCGAGATCCGCGGCGCCGTCCTCTTTCCGAAGCGTGATCATGGCCCAGTTCCCCTCCTGCCCCGTCCGAGTCTCGGCGGCGGCTTTCGCTCGGGCGCAACGTCCCTGGTGTCGACCACGACCCTACCCATGACTTTCGGCCCCGACAACACGAAACAGACGGGGGTCACGAGTACGTAGGCGGCCGACGGTTCGGGCTGCTGAGCGCGGTGAGTCGAATCATCTGTCGCTCACCGCGATTCGAGCGAACCAGGCCTGGCCGACCGTATTCAGGACAGTTTCCGCAGCAATTCCTGGGCGACACCCGCCGAGGAGGCGGGGTTCTGGCCGGTGATCAGGTTGCGGTCGGCGACCACGTTCGGCGTCCACGGGTCGGCCTCGCGGAAGTCGGCGCCGATCTGCACGAGGCGATCCTGGAGCAGCCACTTCGCCTTCTCGGCGAAACCCGCCTGTGTCTCTTCGGCATTGGTGAAACCGGTCAGGGCGTAACCGGCGAACGCGTTGGTTCCGTCGGGCTTCGTGGCGGCGAGCAGCGCGGCGGGCGCGTGGCACACCACGGCCAACGGCTTGCCGGAATCCAGTGCGGCGGTGAGCAATGCGCCGGAGGTGGCGTCGACGGCGAGGTCTTCCATCGGCCCGTGCCCGCCGGGATAGAACACGGCGTCGTAGTCGGCGAGATCGACATCCGCCAGCGCGACCGGGTCGGCGAGCTCGGGACTCGTGGATACCACCCGTGCCCGGTGCTCCGCGGTCTCCTGGCCGCCGTTGACCTCGGGCGCGAGACTGCCCTGGTCCACGGTGGGGACCACGCCGCCGGGAGTGGCCACCACGATCTGGTGGCCCGCGTCCTTCAGCGCCTCGAAGGGCACGACGAATTCCTCGGCCCAGTATCCGGTCGGATGCTTGGTGTCGTCGACCAACGTCCAGTGGTCGACACCGGTCATTACGAAAAGAATCTTCGCCATACCGCGACGCTAGGCCCGATCCACCGGGCCCCACCAATAGGAATCGGCATGTCAGATATCGAGATTTCGATACCGACACAGTGTTGACATCACGTGATGTCAACAATACCGTCGAGGGGTGCCTGTTTCAACGATGAGACGCGAGGACGGCGGCATGACCACAGCGGCGTACGAGGACCAAGCGCATGCGATTCACGCGCGCGACGTGCGGTTCGATTTCGATTCGGTCCCCATGCACTACATCCCCGGCGAGGTGATGGCGACCCACATCATCAACGTCATGCATCTGGTGCTGCCGGAAGGCGAGCGAGCCATGGCGCAGGCGCTGGCCGAAGCCTTGCCGCTCATCGACGACGAACGCTTGCGCGAGGAGGTGCAGGGGTTCATCGGCCAGGAGAACATGCACGCCAGCTCGCACGAGAAGGCGCGCGAACACCTGGAGTCGATCGGGCTGGACGTCGCCCCGATGGTCGACACTGTGTCCTGGCTGGTGGATCGGGTGCTCGGCGATCACGGCCTCACCGGGCGCGCCAAGCACCAGTGGCTGTGCGAGCGGCTCGCCCTCTTCGCGGGGATGGAGCACTACACCGCCGTCATCGGGGAATGGCTGCTGACCAACGACAAGCTCGAGGCCAAGAACATGCATCCGGCGATGCTCGATCTGATCCGCTGGCACGGCGCGGAGGAGGTGGAGCACCGCAGCGTCGTCTACGACGCGTACATGCACGTCGACGGCGGCTACTTCCGCAAGGCTCGAACCAGCCTGCTGGCGAGCTTCGGCTTGCTCGCGCTGTTCGTGATCTCCGGTGGGTATCTGTTCCACAAGGATCCCGAGCCGGACAAGGGACGGCTCTGGCCGCTGCAACTGCTGAGCGCCTCGGCCCGCGGTGTGATTCCACGGTTCACCACATTCGTCACCGAGATCCCGCGCTATCTGCGGCCGGGTTTCCACCCGTCCCAGCTCGGTCCCATGGACAACGCGATTCGCTACCTGGCGCAGTCGCCCGCGGCCCGCGCGGGTGAGGCGTGAGCGCCGTCGTGACCGGGAACTATCGCCCGCCGCTCCCGGCTCGCGCGATGGCCGGTCTGCTCGACGCCTACAAGCGCGCGTTCACCGCCGAAGCGACGGCCGGACTGCTGTCACGTCCGAATCCGGTGCGACGCACAGGTTTCGACATGGCGCTGCGGATCGACGCCCGTGTCGTCGAGGCCGAGGACGTGGTGAGCCTGTCGCTGCGCTCGCCCACCGGCGCCGAGCTGCCGACCTGGATTCCCGGCGCGCACATCGATGTGTTCCTGCCGTCCGGACGTCAGCGCCAGTACTCGCTGACCGGCGACCCGGCGAGCCGGGTGCAGTACCGAATCGCGGTGCGCCGCATCGCCGATGGCGACGGCGGTTCCCGCGAGCTGCACGAACTCCGGGAAGGCGACTTGCTGCGGATACGCGGGCCGCGCAACGCGTTCACCTTCGTCAACGCGCCCGCGTACCTGTTCGTCGCGGGCGGGATCGGCATCACCCCGATCCTGCCGATGGTCACCGAGTGCGCGCACCGCGGTCTGCCGTGGCGGTTGATCTACCTCGGCCGATCGCGGGCGAGCATGCCGTTTCTCGGCGAGCTCGAACGCTGCCGCGGCGGCCGCCTCGAGGTGCGGCCGGACGACGAGTTCGGCGTCCCCGTTCTCGACGCCCTGATGACCGAGGCGCCGCGCGGCGCCGCCGTGTACGTCTGCGGGCCACCGCCGCTGATGGAATCCGCGCGACGCGTGCTCTCCGCCACCGACCCGACCGCCTCGGTGCACACCGAACGGTTCTCGCCGCTACCCGTCCACAACGGGCAACCGTTCCGAATCGCGTTGCGGCGCAGTGGGACGACGGTCGATGTCGGCGCCGACGAATCCGCGCTGTCCGCCATCCGGCGCGTCCTGCCCGGCACGGCGTTCTCGTGCAGGCAGGGCTTCTGCGGCACCTGCAAGACGCGGGTGCTCGGTGGCGAGATCGACCACCGTGACCGGCTTCTCACGGATTCCGAGCGGGATTCCGCCATGCTCACCTGCGTTTCGCGCGCGCTCGGGGACGAACTCGTCCTCGATCTCTGACCACGGGCAACGGCGCCCGTTTCGGAAAGGAAGACCCTTCATGGCCGCACCCAGCGGAACAGACCCCGAGCACCGCGCGATCGTCGTGATCGGCGCGGGCATCGCGGGCATCGGCCTCGCCGTCAAGCTGCGCGAAGCGGGCTTCGACGACTTCGTCCTGCTCGAGCGCGCGAGCGAGCTGGGTGGCACCTGGCAGGCCAACACCTACCCGGGCTGCGCCTGCGATGTGCCCTCGCACCTGTACTCGTATTCGTTCGCGCCGAATCCGAACTGGTCGCGCACCTACGGAACCCAGCCGGAGATTCTCGACTACTTGCGCTCGGTGGCCGAGCGCCACGATGTGGTGCGGCACATGCGATTCGACACTCCGCTGGTCCGCGCGGAGTGGGACGAGGCCGCGCTGCGCTGGCATATCGAGACGGAACGGGGCGAGCTCACGGCCGAAGTGCTGATCTCGGCCGTCGGCCCGTTCAGCGAGGCCAAGATTCCGGACTTTCCCGGTATCGGCGATTTCGAAGGCGCGCAGTTCCATTCGCTGCACTGGGATCACGAACACGATCTCACCGGCGAGCGCGTGGCCGTGATCGGGACGGGCGCGTCCGCCGTGCAGTTCGTTCCGGAGATTCAGCCGATCGTGCGGCGGCTCACGGTGTTCCAGCGCTCGGCGCCGTGGATCGTCTCCCGGATGGACCGGCGGACACATGCCGTCGAGCGGGCGCTGCTGCGACGAATGCCGGTGCTCGGCAAGGCGATCCGCGGCGCGTACTTCGCGGGCATCGAGAGCTTCGGGCTCGTCGGTTTCGTGGACCGGCGGTTCCGGCACCCGTTCCAGGCGCTGTCGCGGTGGCAGCTGCACCGGCAGGTCAGCGATCCCGCATTGCGCGAGAAGCTGACTCCCGACTACATGATCGGCTGCAAGCGCGCCATCTTCTCCGACGCGTACTATCCGGCGCTCACCCGGGACAACGTGGAGGTGGTGACCGAGCGCATCGCGGAGATCCGGCCGCACTCGATCGTCACCGACACGGGCGCGGAATACCCGGTCGACACCATCGTGTGGGGCACCGGTTTCGGTTCGCTGCCGCAGTTGTACGAGCGGATCGTCGGCAAGGACGGCCGGTCGATCGCCGAGGCGTACCGGGATCGTCCCGGCAGCTATCTCGGGGCGGCCGCCGCCGGGTTCCCGAACATGTTCTGCACGCTGGGGCCGTTCGGCGCGGCAGGGAATCAGTCGGCCATCTACATGATCGAGGGGCAGATCGGTTACATTGTCGACGCGCTGAAGACGATGCGCGACAAGGGTATCCGGCGCGTCGAGGTGCGTCCGGGCGTGCAGCGGTCCTTCCTGAACGAGATGGAGGAACGCAGCAGGGAGACCGTCTGGTTGAAGGGCGGCTGCGACAGCTACTACACCACCGCCGACGGTCGCAACGCCGGTCTGTATCCGGACTGGAGCTTCCAGTATCGGCGTCGCGTCGCCGAATTCGACGCCGAGTCCTACGAATCGAGTCTGCGATGAGCGCGAACACCTTCCATACCGTGCGACAGCTGTTGCGCGCGGTTCCCGCCGCGTTGGCGGGTGATCAAGGGCAGTACGACGTCGCGGGCAAGGTCGTGGTGATCACGGGCGGCGCGACCGGCATCGGGTTCGCCCTCGCCCGGCTGCTGCGCGAGCGGGGCGCGCGGCTCGCGCTGGTCGACATCGACGGCGCGGCGGCCACCGCCGCCGCGGCACGTCTCGGTGGGCGCGCGATCGGCGTGCGGGCCGACGTGGCGGATCGCGCGGACATGCGGGACGCGATCGGCCGGGTGCGCGAGCATTTCGGCGGCATCGACGTCGTCGTGGCCAACGCGGGCATCGTGCCGAAACCGTCGAGCATCCGGCTGATGGATCCGGCGGACTTCGACCGCGTCCTGGCCGTGAACCTGACCGGCGTCTTCAACACCGTCCACCCCGCTCTCGACGACATCGTCGCCGCGCGCGGGCACGTGGTCGTCGTGTCGTCCTGCGCAGCGTTCGCGCCGGGGATGGGTGGTTCGCCGTACATGGTGAGCAAGGCGGGCGTCGAGCAGTTCGGCAGGGCGCTGCGCGTCGAGCTCGCCGCCTCGGGCGCGACCGCGGGCGTCGCGTATTTCGGCGTCGTCGATACCGCGATGACCCACGGCACGCTCGATGACGACGACATGGGCGCGGAATTCGGCGACCTGCTGCCGTGGCCGCTGAACAAGCGGATCAGCGCCGCCGAGGCCGCCGCGTCCCTCGCCGACGGCATCGCCAGGCGCGCGCCGCGCACGATAGCGCCCGCGGGCTGGGAGCCGTACGCCATGCTGCGCGGCGCGTTGAACGTGGTTCTCGATCAGCAGCTCAGCGCCGACGAGCGGGTGCGCTCGCTGACGAACCGCCTGGAACAGCGCATTCGGTCGGAACGGAATCCCAACCCGACCTGACTGCCTCGACCACACGGTTGTGAACTGACTCATAGTTAATTTACTATCGGGTCAATTCGAATCGTGGAGAGGACGCGGATGGCGACGCGATCGTGGTGGGGCTGGGGAACCGTGGCGGGCGCCGTGATCGGCGAGGAGCGGGCGGCGTTGACGCGCCGGGTGGCGGCGCTGCTGCCCGGCGCGGACCTCACCGTGCACGAGGCGCCCGATCCGTCCTCGCTGGAACTGCCCGCACCGCGGGTGCGGGTGCCGGACGCGTTGGCGCCCTTGGCCTCCGAGGATCCGGTCGACCGCGTGACGCACTCGCACGGACAGGCCTTCCGCGACGTGGTGCGCAACCTCCTCGGCCGCGTCGACCACGTGGTCGATCAGGTCGTGCGCCCGCGCACCGAGCGGGACGTGATCGACGTCCTCGACTGGTGCACCGACGCCGGGGTGGCGGCGATTCCGTTCGGCGGCGGCACGTCGGTGGTCGGCGGCGTCGAACCTCGTTGCGCCGCTGAATATCCCGCGACAGTGGCGGTGGATCTGAGCGGTCTGAACCAAGTGCTGGAGATCGACCGCACGAGCCGAGCCGCGCGCGTCCAGGCGGGTATCCTCGGGCCCGCCTTGGAAGACGCCCTGCGCCAACACGATCTGACGCTGCGCCACTTCCCGCAGTCGTTCGAGTTCTCCAGCCTCGGCGGCTGGCTGGCCACCCGCGCGGGCGGGCACTACGCGACCGTCTACACCCACATCGACGACCTGGTCGAGTCCATGCGGGTCGTCACACCGATCGGCGTCAGCGAATCGCGCAGACTGCCGGGGTCCGGCGCGGGGCCGTCGCCGGACCGGATGTTCCTGGGCTCCGAGGGCACGCTCGGCGTGATCACCGAGGCGTGGATGCGGTTGCAGGACCGGCCGCGCTGGCGGGCGGGCGCGTCGGTGGTCTTCGACGACTACGCCCAGGCGGTCGCCGCGACGAGGACCATCGCCCAATCCGGCTTGTTCCCGACGAACTGCCGGTTGCTCGATCCGGTGGAGGCGTTCCTCAACGCCGGAACCAGTTCCGCGGGCGGCGTTCTGGTGCTCGGCTTCGAGTCGGCGGATCAGCCCGTCGACGAGCCGATGCGATGGGCGGTGCGGATCTGCCGCGATCACGGCGGCCGGTTCCCCGACGGGGTGCGCAGCACAGACGCGGCCGAGCGGAAGGCGAGCGGCGGCGCGTCGGACACCTGGCGTTCCTCTTTTTTGCGCATGCCCTACCAGCGCGACGCCCTCGCGGCGCAGTCCATGATCGTGGAGACCTTCGAAACCGCTTGCACCTGGGACCGTTTCGACGATCTGCGGGCGGCGGTGCTGCGAGCGGCGACCTCCGCCTTCGAGACGCTCGGCGTGCCGGGAGTGGTCAGCTGCCGGTTCACCCACGTCTATCCGGACGGCCCCGCACCGTATTTCGGCATCTACGCCGCGGGTCGCTGGGGGCGGACCGTGGAGCAGTGGGACGAGATCAAAGCGACGGTCTCGGAGGCGCTGGCGACAGCGGGCGGCACCATCACCCACCATCACGCGGTCGGCCGCGACCATCGGCCGTGGTACGACCGGCAGCGCCCGGAGCCGTTCGCCGCCGCACTGCGCGCGGCGAAGTCGACGCTCGACCCGGCCGGGATCCTCAACCCCGGCGTGCTGATCGATCCGATCGCGCGTGGTGGCGCATGACGCTGAGCAAGGCGGGCACCAAAGGCGTGCCACGGGAACGGCGCGAGCAGCAGATCCTCGATATCGCCACCGTGGAATTCGGCGACCGCGGCTACGCGAAGGCCTCGGTCGCCGATATCGCGGCCGCGGCCGGTGTGTCGAAACCGTTGATCTACAACTACTTCGAGTCCCGCGACGGTCTGCACGCCGCCTGCGTACGCCGCGCGGGCGACGGGCTGGTCGCGGCGGTGTCCGCGGCACAGGCCGTTTCGGGAGCGGAGGGCAAGGCTCTGGCCACACTGGCCGCGATCTTCACCGCCATCGACGGGCGGGTGCAGAACTGGAAGATCATCTACGACAGCACGTTGCCCGCCGGTGGTCCGGCGGCCGAGCTGGCGCGCGGCTATCAGAAAGCCTTGAACGCCATGGGCGCCGAGGGGTCGGCTCAGGTGCTCGCCGATGCCGCGGTGACCGACCCGGAGGATCACTCGCTGCTGCTGGCGATCTGGTTCAGCATCGTGTCCACCGTCGTCTCGTGGTGGGGCGAGCACCCGCACCACTCCCCCGACGAGATGACGGCGCGCTGTGTGCGCCTGTTCGAAGCCCTTCGCGCACCGGCGAATCCGCGCGGCTGACTCGCGCGGATTCGCCGGGTTCGCTACTTGTCCGGCCAGGTGCCCGTCAGGCGCTGGTATCCCGTCGCGCCCGCGCGATCCACGGCGGCCTTGACCAAGCCGAAGATGGCGCCCTGCAAGGCGGCGGCGACGAGCACTTCGCGCCAGCCGTATTCGCGCGCCGTGGCGCTCGGCGCTTGCTCCTCGCCGCTGACCCGGCGCCACACCTGGGTGAACACCGTGTTGGCCGCGACGCCGCCGAGCACGCCGACGATCATGCCGAGGGGTTTGTAGAGCGTCGTCATGCCCGCCTCCGCCGCATCCACCAGAACAACACCACACCGGCGACCGCGGCCGCCGCGATCGGCGCGGGCCGCATGCGGGCCGCGCCCACCAGCTGCTTGCCCTTGTGAATCACCGGTTCCGGCACTTTGGCGGCGCGGTCGACCAGATGCCCGGCCTGGGCGCGCGCCTGTTCCGCGGTCTCGTGCGCGGCCTGCTTGGCGTCCGCGACCCGGTGACGCGCCGCGTCCGCGGTCTCGTGCGCGTGCTGCTTGGCGTCCGCGACCCGGTGGCGCGCCGCGTCCGCGGTCTCGTGCGCCTTGTCCTCCACGCGGCCGGGAATGTCGAACTTGCCGGTCAGCTCCGCGACCGTTTCGCCGAGTTGCTGCCGCGCCTGGTCTCGATCCCGGCGCAGGGCCTCGGATCCGTTCGGAATGTTCGGTCGCCCGACATCGCTCATCGTCGGCTCCTCTTCTGCACGGCCTCGATATCGTCGCGGACGCCTTCGATGGCCTCGCTCGGCACCGGCGGCGCGGCCTCGGTGACCGTCCTCTTGCCGACCAACGCCAGCACGCCGCCGAGGGCGAGCAGTGCCACGCCGACGATCAGCGCCGCCGCCCAATCCGGCAGCGGGATCGCCAACGCCAGCACCGCGGCCGCGATCAAGGCCGCGCCGCCGTAGAACGCCAGCAGGCTGCCCGCCCCCGCGAGGCCGGCGCCCTTGGCGATGCCCTTCGTCTTGTCCTGCATCTCCAGCCGGGCCAATTGCATTTCGTCGCGAACCAGCCGCGTGAGTTGCGTGGTCGCATCGTCGACGAGTTCGGCGACCGAACGCGTATCCGGTGCGGGTCGCGCTTGCGACGCCACGGGCCGCGCGTCTGTCGTATGGGTCATGTGCCTCTCACCTCCCGTTCGGTGGCCGGTTACCCGGCGAAACGCAGGTGAAACGGTGCGCGCGCACGCTATGACGCGCGCACCGGCTCCCGCGAGACGAGCGCGCGGATCCGGCTGCGCCCCCAGGCGATTACATCGGGCCCGCCGCGCAGGCACCACAGGGCGATGACGGGATCGCAGAGGGCGCAGCCGAGGGACGAGTCGTGCAGGAAGGGGACTATCGGATTGCCCTGGAGGTGGTGCAGGAAGTCCCACGCGGTGTGCAGCAACCAGGCGATGCCGATGAACGTCCACGACCGCAGACCGCGGTAGGCGCAGTAGGTCACGACCGCCGTGAACGCGAACTCCCACGCGGCGAACCCGCCGCCGCTGAGATACGCCGCGCCCGCGCCCGCGACCATGATGGCGTTGAAGTGGCGGCGATGGGGTTCGTGGATCAGGGACATCAGCGTGATGTAGACGACGCCGACGAGCAGCGGGGCGAGGTAGGTCATGGTGGGACGACTCCTGGGCGAGCGAACGAGGTCGCCACCGAAGTTAGGCAATCGGTCCCGCGCCGCCCAGTGACATTCAGGCCACACACCAACGGAAAATCGCCACCAGCCGATGAGCTCGTTCGTCCCGGCATTCAGCCATGTCGGAACCGGTGGCGGCAAACCGTTGCTCAGCTAAGTTGTAGCCATGCATGTGGTCGCCGTCCTCGCCTTGGACCGGGTGATCCCCTTCGACCTGTCCACCCCGATCGAGGTCTTCACCAGGACGAGGCTGCCGGACGGGCGCCCCGGGTATCAGGTCCGGGTCTGCGCCGAGCGGCCCGAGGTCGACGCGGGCGCGTTCACCCTGCGGGCGCCGTGGGGGCTGGAGGGGTTGTCCGGCGCCGACACCGTGATCGTTCCCGGCGTCGCCGACCCCACCGGGCCGCTCTCGCCCGCGATCGCCGACGCCGTGCGGACGGCCGCCGCCGCGGGCACCCGGATCGCTTCCATCTGCACGGGCACCTTCCCGCTCGCCGCCACCGGAGTGCTGAGCGGGCTGCGGGCGACCACGCATTGGCTCGCTGCCGACACGCTCGCGGCGAGCCACCCCGACATCGCAGTCGATCCCGATGTCCTCTATGTCGACAACGGCCAGTTCCTCACCTCCGCGGGCGCGGCCGCCGGGCTCGACCTGTGCCTGCACCTGATCCGGCGCGACTACGGTTCGGCCGTCGCCGCCGACGCGGCACGGCTGTCGGTCATGCCGCTGGAGCGCGAAGGCGGGCAGGCCCAATTCATCATCCAGTCGTTCCCCCCGACCCCGCGCGGCTCGGCGTTGGAACCGCTGCTGACGTGGTTGCAGGACAACCTCTCTCGCAACCTCACCCTCGCCGACATCGCCGCCGAGGCCGGAACGAGCACCCGCACGCTGCTGCGGCAGTTCCGCGAGCAGACCGGGACCACACCGTTGCAATGGCTGCACCGCGCCCGCGTACACCGGGCCCAGCACCTGTTGGAGACCACCGACCACACCGTCGAACGGATCGGCGCCCAAGTCGGTTTCGGCTCGCCCACCGCCTTCCGCGAACGCTTCAAGCGCACCGCCGGCGTCAGTCCGGACACCTACCGGCGCGCCTTTCGCTGAGGAAAGCCGAACGGCCGCACCGAAAGTGGTGCGGCCGATCAGGTTGGCCCGGGTCAGCTCTTCGGGCTGCCCAGGCAGAAGGTTGTCTTGGGCTCGGACAAGGTGAGGAACTTGTCGGCGTCCTCGCCGCACAGGTTCTCGTCGGCCTGGCCGTCGATGCGCTGCACGACCTTGAAGCTGGCCTCCGCGGCGGTGCAGGCCACGTACTTGTAGCCGGTCATCATGCTCTCGTTGTAGCAGAGGCCCTGCTTGAAGTTCGGGGCCAGGCACAGGAACGCGGTGGTGCCGCCGTTGAGGGTCTCCTCGTAGGAGGTGTAGTCCTCGTGGCATTCGGTCTTGTCGTCGAAGACCTGCACGACCTTGTACACGGCCTGGTCCGATGAGCAGTCCACCGGCTCCGTCTTCGAGTCGATCATCGACCCCTCGATGACGTTGATGCAGTCGCCCACGTTCGCGCGGGCGGTGTCGGACTTCCCGGCATCCTGGACCATGTCGGCGCCCTTCTCGACCGCCGAACAGCCGAGCGCGCCCAACGCGGCCACGGTGGCGAGCACCAGCGGCAGCCGCGTGCGGATGCCAGAACCAACGAATCTCATTCGTGTCACTTTCTCGTCGATGCGAAGGCGGCCGACCGGAGTACCCCTCGTGGCGCCGAACTCCGGCCGTCGCCGTGCCCTTCGGCGCATCCCCCGGAGGGTCGCGATCGGCCTCGAACACCCAATCGCACAATCGCGCGGTCAGCATCCGGGAAAACACGGGATTCCCCCGTGGCGGCACGGCACCGGTTAAGCTCGCCCGGGGTTGTTTCGCGGCAGGTTTGCCGGAAGTCGGCGGAGGATCATGGTCGAGCGCGCATTCGTGGGACGCCGCGCCGAGCTCGCCGCGCTCGCCGCCGCCCTGGAATCGCCCGATGGGCCATGGGTGCTGCTGGTCGACGGTCAGGCGGGTATCGGCAAATCCCGGTTGCTCGCGGCGCTGGCCCCGTTTGCCACCCGCCGCGGCTGGCGGGTGCTCGCGGTGACCGCCACCGAGGACGAGCAGCCGCAACCGCTGCACGTCGTTCACGATGTGCTGGAACGGCTCGCCGACGCGGGTGCGGACCTGACCGACGTGCCGCCCGACGGCGACGCCAACCGGCTCGGCCGGGCGTTACGCGGGCACCTCGCGGCGACCGGCACACTGCTCGTCATCGATGACGCGCACTGGCTCGACGCCGAATCCGTCCGCGTGTTGACCTACCTCGTCCGCAACCGCCCCGCGCCGACTTTCCGCCTCCTGCTCGCCTATCGCTCCGGCCAGTGTCCGGTGGCGCTCACCCGGGTGCTGACCGCGACCGGCGCCGCGACCCGCTCGGTGCGGGTGCCGCCCTTCACCGGCACCGAGGTCGCCGCCCTGCTGCCGGACGTGACCGCCGCGCGTCGCGTTCGGCTACTCGCGGCCTCCCACGGCAATCCGCTCTACCTGCTGTTGCTCGCCGACCTCCCGGATCACGAAGTGGAGCGGGCGATCAGCGGCGAGGACCCGGCCGAGTGCGACTACCCCGGTCTGGATCGCACGCTGCGCGCCGAACTCGCGCAGCTGCCGGATCGGGAACGACTCGTCGCGCAGGCGATCGCCTTGTGCGGCGCGCACGCCGATCTCGAGATGCTGTGCGCCACAGCCGAATTGCCGATCGACGCGGTCACCGCCGCGCTCGACGAACTGAGCAGGCGGGCGCTGGTCGAGGTCACCGGCTCGTCGGTGACGTTCGGCCATCCACTGATCCGCACGGCCGCACATCGGCTGGCGGGCGCGGGCTGGCGGGCCGCCGCGCACCGCAGGGCGGCGGTGCTGCTCCGGCAACGGGGCGCAGCCCTGCGCGCCCTCGCCCGCCACCTCGAGCTCGGCCTGCTCGGCATCGATCCGGTCGCGGCGGCGGAGCTGAAAGGCGCAGCGGCGCAGGTGTTGCCGAGTTCGCCCGCCACCAGCGCGCGGTGGATCGCCGCCGCCCTGCGCGCGGCCCCGGGCGCGCAGCCCGAACCGCCCGAGGACAGGCTGCTGCTCGGACGCGCGCTCCTACTGTCGGGCGCGGGTGCGCGGGCCAGGGAGGCGCTGGAACCGCTGACCGCTCGCCCGGGCGCGTATCAGCTGGAGGCGCTGCTGCTTTCGGCGCGCTGCGAACGCATGCTCGGCCGGGTCGACTTGGCGCGGGCCCTGCTCGCAGCGGCCGCCGAGTTGCCGCTGCTGCCCGGCGACGGGCCCGTCCAGCTGGAGCTGGCCATCCTGGAGTTGCAGGACCATCAGGACGTCGAGGGACGGGCGCGGCTGGACGCGCTGTTCGCCTCCGACGCGATCACCGACCCTGCGGTGGGCGCGGCCGCGACCGCGTTGCGCTGCCTCGGCGCGGTGGCCGAACTGCGTATCGGAGCGGCGCGCGCGGGTTTCGAGCAGGCCGACCTGGCATTCGAGCGTCTCGACGACGACCGGCTGCGCGAAGTGGTGCACGCGACGCCCGCGCTGGGCTGGGCGGCGTACTTCCTCGACACGCACGCGAGAGGTTTGGCGCATCTGGACCGCGCGGTGCAGGTCAGCCGCCGCTTCGGGCGCAGCTACGCGCTGGCCGAACTGCACACGGTGCGCGCCTATTGCCTGATGAAGCACGGCCGCGTCGGCGAGGCGCTGGCCGCCGCCGAGGACGCCGACGACATGGCGCGGCGGTTCGGCTACGGCGATCTGATCCCGTTCGCCGGTGCGCTGAAACTCCGTGCGCTGCAATTGACCGCGGCGCGCGAGGACGTGCTGCGGCAGTGGACGATTCTCGCCGACCAGCCGCGACCGGTGATGCGTTGGTGGCGGCAGGTGGTGGAGATGACGGTGCACGAGGTGGGTGTCCGGCTCGGCGTGATCGAACCTGGCGTCCCACCTGTGACCGACAACCGGCCGGGGCCCATGCAGCCGACCCAGCTGGCGCGGTACGCGAATCTGGCGCTGGGCGGCGGGGATCACGCCGCGGCGGACGAGCTGGTCAGCCGGGCCGAAGCGGCGGCCGCCCACCTGGGGCTGCCGAGTCAGCTGGCGGCCGCTTCGTCGGCTCGCGCCGAATACTGCTGCGCGACGGATGATCTCGACTCGGCGGAAGCCGCGGTCACGGCCTGCCTCGGGTGGTTCGATCGGGCCGATATGCCGGTCGACCGCGCGCAAGCGGTGCTGCTCGCCGCGCAGATCGCCGGGCGCCGCGGCGATTTCGCCGTCGCCACCCGGCGCTTGGTCGCCGCGCGCGAGACGTTCGCGGCCGCGGGGGCGACCCAGCTGGTAGTCGCGACGACCTCGCTGCAGCGCCGCCTCGCCGGTGGCCGCACCCCCGGCGGCGCGACGGCGCTGACGGCGCGCGAGCGCGAGGTCGCCGAACTGGCCGCGCGCGGCCACCCGAACAAGGAGATCGCCCAGCGGCTCTACCTCAGCCCACGCACCGTCGAGGACCACCTCAGCCGCATCCTGCGCAAGCTCGACCTGAGCGGCCGCGCGGGCATCGCCCACAAGCTCGGCGAGCTGGATCGCGAATTGAGCTAGGCGAGCGGAACCCTCAACCGGCTTACGGTTCGGCTACGACCGAGGCGCCGGATCGCAGAGCGGCCGTCGCCCCGCGCGCGGCGAGCAAGGCGCTGTTGATCGAGATCTCGGCGCGCATGCCAGGTGCCGCCACCATGTCACCCGTGAGATAGACGTCGCCGCCCCGATCGACGGCGGGACGGTCACGCCAGGTGTTGCCGGGCAGATCCAATGCGCCCGTACGGTTCTTCGCGGTTGCGGCGTGGTCACCTACGACGCCGACACCGGCCGCCTCTCGGCCGCGTTCGTCTGGGAGTTGTTCCAAATAGCCGCCGCCGATGACGGTGATGTGTGTGTTCACGGTGCTTCCTCTCCTCGGTGGCCCGCCCGGTCCAGCCGGGCGGCGACCAGCTCCGCAGTGGCACGCAGGTAGCGGTCCGCGTCGACCGACGCCGGGTGCTCGCCGTCGAAGATGTCGGTGATCAGCCAGTAGTGCGCGAGGGCGCCGACCAGCACCGCGGCCGTGGCCGTCCAGTCCTGCTCGCCGCCGCCCGAGCCGGCAAGTTGCGCCAGCGCCCGCGTCACCACCGACATCACCACGCCGTACTCCTCGCGCTGGAACACCTCCAGAACGCCGGGGTCGATCGAGTTGTCGCGCAACAGGATCCGGGTCACGTCACGATCGTGGTCCAGCCGCTGCATACCGACGTGACACAGCGCGACGAGCCGATCGACGAGCGTCCCCTCCGGCGTCGCCGCGTCGAACAGCGCGACGAACGGGCGCCGCGCAACCCCCGAACGCGCCGAAAACGGCCGAAAACACGAAGAACACGACGGTAGGCTGATGCGCTGTCACCACGAAAGGATTGCGGTATGGCGGGCAAGCGCACGGTTCTCACCGCCGGCCTGCGCCGACTCGCGGCGCTGCTGACCGAGATGCGCGACAAAGTCGGACTCAGCAAAGAGGAAGTCAGCAGCCGCACCGGGATCAACGTGACGACGCTGTACCGGATCGAACAGGCCCAGGCCCGTCCGCAGCGCCGTACGCTGAACACCCTGCTCGACATCTACGAGGTCGATCCCGACCGGCGCAAGTACGCGCTCGAGCTCCTGTCGGACGCGCAGAAGCCCGGCATGTCCCGGCCTTGGGAGGCCAATCTCACCGAGGTGTACGCGGCCTACATCAACTTCGAATCCGAGGCACTGTCGGCCCGCCACTACCAAACCTCCTACATTCCAGGCCTTTTGCAGACGGAGCAGTACGCGGCCGCGGTGATCGACACGTCCATGCCGAAGGTCGAGACCGCGATCATGGAAAGCCGCGTCCACGCCCGGTTGAACCGTGCGACGGTGCTGGACAAGGAGAAACCGCTCGAACTGTGGGTGGTGCTGGACGAGGCGGCGATCCGCCGGGAGGTCGGCGGCCAGCAGACCATGCGCGGGCAGCTGGAGAAGCTGTTGCTGGAGGGCAAGCGGAAGAACGTGATCCTGCAAATCCTTCCGTTCAACGCGGGCGCTCATCCCGGCATGGCGGGCTCGTTCACGCTGCTCGACTTCGAGAATCCCGATGACAACGAACTCGTGTACGTGGAGGGCATCGCGGGCGACACACTCGTGGAGGGCCACAACGAGGTCCGCCGCTTCGGGGTGATCTTCGACCAGCTCCGGGCGATGGCGCTGAGTCCGCGCGATTCGGTCGCGTTGATCGAGGAGATCGTCGCCCGGATGAGCTAGCGTTCTGCGGTGTTCCGGCGACTGTCGCGCCGGAAGAATGGGTACTCCAAGGTCCCCCCCGTCACCGCGCACAGGAGTCTCCGATGGCCGACGTGTCCGCCGAACCAGCCACGCCCGAACCCAGTCTGCATCGGGTGATGGGGCCGGGACTGCTGCTGTTGTTCATCGTCGGCGACATTCTCGGCACCGGCATCTACGCGCTCACCGGGCGAGTCGCCGCCGAGGTGGGCGGCGCGGTGTGGGCGCCGTTCGTCGTCGCGTTCCTCGTCGCGCTGGTCACCGGATTCAGCTACCTCGAGCTGGTCACCAAGTACCCGCACGCCGCGGGGGCGGCGCTGTACACGCACAAGGCGTTCGGCATCCACTTCTTCACCTTCATGGTCGCCTTCGCGGTGCTGAGCTCCGGCATCACCTCGGCGGCCACTGCCTCGCGCGCGTTCGCGGCGAACTTCGCCGAGGCCTTCGACTTCGAAGTCGGCACCGGCATCGCGATCACCGCCGTCGCGCTGGCGTTCATGGCCGTGATCGCGGCCATCAACCTGCGCGGCGTCAGCGAGGGCGTCAAGGTGAACGTGCTGCTCACCTGCGTGGAGCTGACCGGCCTGCTGATCGTCATCGCGATCGGGCTGTGGGCGCTCGGCTTCGGCAACGGCGATTTCGGGCGCATCACCGAATTCGAGACCGGCGACCGCAGCGCGCTGGGCGGCGTGATCGTGGCGACCACGCTGGCCTTCTACGCGATGGTGGGTTTCGAGGACTCGGTGAACATGGCCGAGGAGTGCAAGGAACCGAACCGGATCTTCCCCAAGGTGCTGCTGACCGGACTGCTCGTCACCGGAACGATCTACGTGCTCGTCTCGATCACCTCGGTCGCGCTGGTGCCCACCGAGCAACTCGGTGAGGGCGACACCCCGCTGCTGAAGGTGGTCGAGGTCGGCGCGCCCGGATTCCCGACGCACGTCTTCGCGTTCATCACCATGTTCGCCGTGGCCAACTCGGCGCTGATCAACATGCTGATGGCGAGCAGGCTGCTCTACGGCATGGCGCGGCAAGCCGTCGTGCCGCGCGCATTCGGCCGGGTGCACGCCCGGCGGCGGACGCCGCAGGTCGCGATCGTCTTCACCACGCTGCTGGCGCTCGGCCTGATCGCGTTCGTCGGCGAGGTGCCCGAACTCGGCGGCACCACCGCGTTGCTGCTGCTCGCGGTGTTCACGGTGGTGAACGTCGCGGTGCTGGTACTGCGGCGGGATCCGGTCGAGCACAAACATTTCCGCACGCCGACCTTCCTCCCCGTTGTCGGGGCGCTGTCCTGCGGGTTCCTCGTCACGCCGTTCACCGACCGCAACCCCGATCAGTACCTGATCGCGGGCGTGCTGCTCGCCATCGGCATCGCGCTGTGGCTGCTGAACCAGCTGGCGATCCGCTCCCAGCGGGGCACTCCGCCGAAGACCGCGGCGCCGACTCCGGAAGCCTGATCCGCGACCGAGAACACCGCTGTTCGCGCAGGTAGCCGCGCCAGCGAGGTGTGCGGAACCCGGTCGGCCGCAATCGATCACGGCACCCATGTGACCGATCACCGGGATGACGCGGCGCGGCGGTGTCGGTAGAGTGAGCGCCGATGACCAGCATGGAAGCCCGTTTCGGCGACGCTCACCGGACGGTGCCGCTGCCCAGTCCGTGGAACCTCAACGCCTACCTGGCCGAGGTGGCCGCGCACCGCGGGCGCTCCATCTCGCTGCGACCGGTGCCGGCCGAGATGCTCGCCGAAAACGGTTGTCGCGGCAAAGGTCTGTGGGTCGCCCGCAAACACGACGACATCATCGTGTACGACGCCGAGGCCACCGAGCGCAATGCCGATCACATCATCCTGCACGAGATCGGGCACATGCTGCTCGGCCACGGCAGGGACGACTCCGAGGACGCCCCGCCGCTGTCGCCGAAGCTCGCCGCGCTGCTGCCCTCGATGGCGGCGCAGCATGTGCTGGGGCGCAACGAATTCGGCGCGGAGCGCGAGCAGGAGGCGGAGGTGTTCGCCGATATGACGATGGTGTACGCGACGCTGCCGCAGCGGCGCGGGCGCGGATTCCGGCTCTTCGGTCGCGGGCGCTAGACAGGGCCTAGACACCGTCCGGCACCCGGCGCGTTCCCGCTTGCAGCGCGTCCACCAGATCCTGGTAGACGTCGGCGAGTTCGACGACCTGCACCCACGCCTCGTAGAAGACCGGGTCCGGCGCCGCCGCCAGCGGGACGCAGGCCTGGGTGGTGAGCTGCGCGAGCCGGTCCACCATCCGCCCGACGGTCTCGCTGTGCGCGTGTGCGGCGCCGCCCGGCACCGGCGTCGCCAGCGTCATCCACCGGTCGATGGCCCGGACCAGCTGGTCGCGCCGCCGGTCCAGCTTCGCCACCTCGCGGGCCGGCGTGCGCTCCCGCAGCGCGTGCAGTTGCGCCAGCTCGCCCGCCGCCTCCAGCATCGGGTGATCGTCGTGCGGAAACCCGCGGCAGGCCGCGACCAGCTGCTCCTTGCCCGGCACCATCCAGTTGTCGGTCGTCACATCGCACCGCCTCCCCGCGCCACCATGATTCCGGAGCCGCGCCGCGGCGGGGAAGCGGACAAGCGGTCCGCCCGCCCTGCCCGCGCGTGCCAGGCCTATCAGAGGTGTACCACCCCGCAGCCGAATCCCGCGGCGCTTCAACAGATATCGATGATCCGCGCATCCTTTGCGAAGGCGGCGATCTCGTCGAGCCCCGGTCGGTATCCGCCTGTCGTGTCCACTTCGAGGGCGGGCGCGTCCAGCCGCACCCGCTGGAACGCGTCGTGCCGGGCACCGAGCGCCGCCGGATCCGGTTCGCCGGGCGCGGAATGCACGCGCCGCAGCGGCTCGTCGCGCCTGCGGCGGGCGATGCGATCCACCGCGACGTCCCGGTCCACGACGCAGTGCAGGAACCGGAGATCGGCCAGCTCGACCAGCGGCTCGAGCCCGGGCCGCCACAGGCGATCTTGGAAAGCCGCCTCGGCCACTGTGTCGACGCCCGCGCGCGCCAACACGGCGAGCACCTCGAAGAAGGTGTCGAGGGTACGCAGCGCGAGCTCGTCCTCCGGTGCGGGCTCGAACGTGGGATCGGCGTCCGCCATCCCCTGCTTGATCTCGTCCCGACTGATCACCGGCCAGCCGACGGTTCGGCCGAGCGCGTGCGCCAAGGTCGTCTTCCCCGAGCCGGGCGGGCCGCTGACGACGACCAGCCGCGGGCGTCGTACCGCGTGGCCGAGCGAGTCTGTCTCCATCACACGGTCCGAGGTTACGCACCCGGGACGGGGCGGGGGTGGCAAGCGCGCGCGGCCGCGGTGCGCCCCTCGGCCCGGCGTCCCGGAGCCCAGGTCGGTGCAATTTCGGGACTCGGGGAGCGAGGCGGCGAACACGGGTCTAGGCTGTCCGCCGTGGTCGAACCCCTACCGTCCGTCGCTCCTCATCCCGATATCGCACCGCTCGCCTCGTTGCTCGGCACCTGGCGCGGCGGCGGGCACGGTGAATACCCGACCATCGAACCGTTCGACTACCTGGAGGAGATACGGTTCGGCCATCTGGGCCGCCCGTTCCTCACCTACCGTCAGCGCACCCGCGCGGCCGACGGCAGCAGGTCGATGCACGCCGAGACCGGCTATCTGCGCTGCCCGCGGCCCGACCACGTCGAGCTGATCCTCGCCCACCCGACCGGCGTCACCGAGATCTGTGAGGGCGAGCTCACCATCACCGACGGTGAGGTGCGCATGGAGTTCGACTCCACCAGCATCGGCCGCAGCAGCACGGCGAAGTTGGTGACGGCGCTGGGCCGGTCGTTCCGTGTCGCGGGCGACACCATCGACTACACGCTGCGGATGGCCGCGGTCGGCGAACCTTTGACCCACCACCTGGCCGCGACCCTGCACCGCGCCTGACCCGTCACGGCGGCCCGACCGCCACGCAGGACTCGAACTCGCCGCCCGCGTCGCGATAGCGCGGCCAGCGCATCGCGCCCGAGGTCTGCGGCCCGAACACGCCGTCCTTGTCGATGCCGTGCAGGTCCTGCGCGTACAGCACGGCCAGGCCCGTCGCGGTGCCGTAGAAGCCGTCGGCGTCCGACAGATCCCGCTGGTAACACCGGCGCAGCGCGTCTTGGAGGGCGCGTACGCCCTCGATCGGCGCGGCGCGCGGCGCCTCGGGACCGCCGGGATGGGAGTCGACGTAGGACAGGATGCAGCGGCGTCCGCCGTCGTTCGTGGTCGGCAGCACGACGTGGTATCCGTCGCCGCTGGGCGCCTCGGTGGTGAAGTAGCAGCGCGGAGACAAGCCCGTCGTGCCCGTCGGCTCGGGCAGCGCCCTGGAGCCGGAATCCGCACGCACCGACAAGAACACGGCAGCGCCGACGAGTGCCGCGGCCACGCCCCCAAACGCCGCCACCCTCCTGCGAGTTCCGAAGCCACGCTTCGGTTCGGCACGCGTCGCCCCGGCCAGCGCCGCGGCCAGCTCGCCGCACGACTCGTACCGTTCGTCCGGAACGTCCCTCGTGGCTTTGGCCAGCACCGCGCCGACGCCTTCCGGCAGCGGATCGGCGATCATCGCGGCGGGCAATCGGCCGGTCAGCAGTTCGTAGCATGTGATGCCCAGCGCGTAGACGTCCGCGCGCCGGTCGACGCGTCCGCCGGTGCGCTGTTCCGGCGGGGCGTAGGACTCGGTGAACGCTCGGACACCGGTGTCGGTCTGGGTGGCGGCGGGGTCCGTCCGGCGCGCGATGCCGAAATCCCCGACCAGCACCCGGTCCGCGCCCGCGTCGCCGGGGGTGACGAAGATGTTCGCGGGCTTCACGTCCCGGTGCACGACATGGTGTTCGTGCGCGTAGTCGAGGGCCTTGGCCGCCTCGGCCACGATGTGCACCGCCCGGCCGAACTCGACGCCCGAGCGGTGGGCGCGGATCAGCGCCGCGAGGTCGCCGCCGGGCACGTAGCGCATGGACATCCACAGCCTGCCGTCTTCCTCGCCGAAGTCCTTGACGTCCACGATGTTCGGATGGTCGAGACCGGCCGCCAGCCGCGCCTCACGACGGAACAGCGCGGCGTACTCGGTGTCGGCGCGATCCGCGCCGACCACCTTCAGCGCCACCCGCATGGGCAGCGTCGGGTGCTTGGCGAGATACACCGTGCCCATTCCGCCGGAACCGAGCCGTCGTTCGATCAGATGACCCGCGAACACCGAGCCCGGCACCAATTCCGAAGCGACCACCCTCCGTGCACCTCCCTGTGCCACCGCGTCCGTGGGATCGGCGGTCCACCCGTGCTGCCCGCACCCGTGCCGATCTGCCCAGCAATCGCGCGGAAAGGCCCGTTGCCCGCGAAGCGGTTTCGCTCCGCGAGGGTCCGCCGCCGACCGCGGGCGATGCGTATGCTGAATCCACTCACCGTCGCCTTCGCATCGCGAGACGACTTGGCGCGCAGTGTAGTTGGGAGGGATGTGCCGTGGCCAGCGCCGGTTCCGATCCGCCCTCGGTCGACGTGCGAATACTCGGGCCGGTCCGGCTGCTGGTCGACGGCCACCACATCGCGCTGTCCGGCGCGAAGCCGCGCGCGCTGCTGGCCGTGCTCGTCGTCAACCGACGCAGGGCGGTCCCGAAAACCGCCTTGCTCGAGGCGGTCTGGGGCGACGATCCACCACCGCGCGCCATGGACGGTCTCTACGCGTACGTCTCGAATCTGCGTACCGTCTTTCGCGGAGCCGGAATTCAGGATCGCGACGTCCTGCGCACCGTCGACGCGGGATATCTTCTCGACATCACCGACGACCAGTGCGACGTCGGCCGCTTCGAAGTGGCGCGCGCCCGTGGCGCGGCGGCCGCCCGAGATGGCGACTCCCGCATGGCCGCAGCGTGTTTCGCGGCAGCCCTGGACGAGTGGAGCGGCGCTCCGCTGACCGGTCTCGACGAACTCGGCTTCGCCGCCAACTTCGCGACCGATATGACCGAGCGCAGACACGACGTGCTCGTCGACCGAATCGCCGCCGATATCGCCGACGGGCGCGCGAGCGCGGTGATCGGCGAGCTGACCGCGACAACCGCCGAGCGCGCCGTGGACGAACGGGTATGGCGGCTGCTGATCAAGGCGCTGTATGTGTCCGGACGGCAGGCCGACGCGCTGGCCGCCTGTCTCCGATTGCGCCGCAACCTGGTTCACGAGCTCGGCGCCGATCCGCAGCCGGAGACGGTGGAGCTGGAGGACGCGGTGCGCAACCATCGGGTACTGTCGGAGGCGCCGTCCACCCGGACCGCCACCACGCGCGACCTGCCGAACATCCGTCGCCTGGCCTGGCTACGCGTCGGCGACGGGGAGCGGATTCCGGTGCCGCCCTCGGGCCTGCGGATCGGCCGCGAATCCGACAACGACATCGTGCTCGATGACGCGCGGGTCAGCCGCAAGCACGCGCGGATTCTGCACCGCGACGACGGGATCTTCATCAGGGACCGGGATTCGGCCAACGGTGTCTACGTCAACGAGGTGCCGATCCGCGCCGACACCGCGCTCACGGACGGCGACGTCATCCGGGTCGGCTCGACGCGGCTGCGATACGGGGCCAACGAGGAACCCGCGCCACCGGCCTGACCAGGCGATTGCAGAAAGTCTCGAGATTCGCCGAAGTCGAGGGCCATAGCTTGCTGATCGGGAGCACCGCTCCCGTCCAGTAGCACTCGACAATGGATGGTTCCCATGACTTTTCGTACCCTGATCGCCGCCATCGCCCTCGCCGCCGGTCTGCTGACCGCGACCGCGCCCGCGTGGGCCGCCCCGGCCCCGAAGGACAGCGATCCCGCCGAGCGCGCCAAGGGCTGCGGGTACAGCGACTCGCACCCGACCATCAGTTACGGAAGCAGCGGCGACGCCGTCCGGCAGGCACAGTGTCTGCTGCACATGCACGGTTACCCGGTGAAGATCGACGGCGCCTTCGGGCCGGACACCCGGCAGGCCGTCGAGAAGTTCCAGTCCGCGCACGGCCTGAAGATCGATGGCGTGGTCGGACCGGACACGTGGACGGCGTTGTACTTCTACTGATCTCACGGGCGTCGCACCGGCGCGTGCTGCCCAGCGGCCCGGCGTCGTCGGGCACGCCGGGTGGCCGCCGTCAGTACCCAGTCGGCAACGCGGCGAACATATCTCGGGTCACCGCCACCGCGTTGTCCGAGCTGCCGCCCTTGACCAGCAACGTCGCGAAGGCCATATCACCGCGGTACCCCACGAACCACGAGTGCGACCCGCCGTCGACCTCGGCCTCGCCCGTCTTGCCGTACACCTCGCCCTGATCGGCGATGCGTTCGGCGGTGCCGCCGGTGACCACCTTGCGCATCATCGCGCGCAATCCCTCGATCACCTCCGCCGCGATCGCGGGCCGCTCTCCCTCGACTACGGTGGGCCGCCCGGCGATCAGGTACGGCACGGGCGCCGAGCCGTGCGCGATGGTCGCCGCCATCACCGCCATGCCGAACGGGCTGACCACCACTTTGCCCTGACCGATCCCGTCCTCGGTGCGCTGCACCAGATCGTCGGCCGGCGGCACCGATCCGGACGCGGTGGGCAGCCCGACCACCGAATAGTCCTGGCCCACTCCGAGTTTCGCGGCGGTCGTCGCCAGCGCGTCGGCGGGCAGCTGGCTGGCGAGCTTGGCGAAGGAAGTGTTGCAGGACCGTTCGTAGGCGGTGGCCATCGGGACGTTGCCGACGGTGAAATGGTTGTAGTTGGGGATGGTGCGCTCGCCGATGACGATACTGCTCGGACAGGGCAGCACGGTGTCGGGCGTGGCGAGGCCCTCGGCCATGGCCGCGGCGGCGGTCACCGTCTTGAACACCGAGCCGGGCGGATACTGGCCGATGGTGGCCATCGGCCCGTCCCGGTCCGCCTCCTCGTTCTGCGCGACCGCGAGGATCGCGCCGGTCGACGGGCGCAGCACGACCATCATGGTCTGCTCGGTGCGCAGGTCGACGGCGCGCTGGGCGGCGTTCTGCACGTAGCGGTCGATGCTCAGCGCGAACGACGGCGCCGGTTGCGCGGGCACCTCGGTGAGCACGGCGGTGTCGGCGCCGTGGGTGTTCATGGTGACCACGCTCCAGCCCGACTTGCCGTCCACCTCGGCGATCACCGTCTGGCGCACCTGCGTCATCAGATCGGGGGCGAAGGCGCGGTCGGTGGGCACCATGTCCCACTCCTGGGTCAGCGTCACACCGGGCAGCCCGATGAGTTCGGAGCCGACTTGGTTGTATTCGACCTCGGTCAGCAGCAGGACGGTGTAGGCGCCGTTGATGTTCCGCGCCGCCTTCAGGATGGTCTCGGGGGTGAGGCGCTCGTCGAAACGCAGCAGTGCTCGCGACAGCGCGGTCGCCACCGCGGCGGGATCGGCGGCGTCGGCCGCGGTGAAGGCGACGCGGGAGACCTTGCCCGGCACCAGGACATCACTACCGGACTGCTCGTTCACCCTGGCGCGCGGGGCCGGGTTCGCGCGCAGCTCCATGGTCTGGGTGTCGCCGAGTTCGGGGTGGATGTTCGAGGACGTCCACCGCACCATCCAGCGACCGCCGGTGCGGCCCATCTGCAGCTGGCCGGTATAGGTCCAGGTGCGGTTCTTCGGCAGCCGCCACTCGTAGGTGTAATCGACGGTCGCTGTGTCACCGGTGACGCGGGCCGCGCCCGTGCGTGCGGTCAGTTCCTCCGCCTGTAGGTTCTGCCACGCGGAAGTCAGTGCGGCGGTGGCCTTCTCGGGCTGGCTGGTGAGTTCGGCGGCCGCGGTGAGATCGTTCTCGGCGAAGGCGGCGACAAAGGCGTCGGCGGCGGGCGCCGGGCCCTGCGGACCGGCCGAGCAGCCCGCAGCCGCGGCGGCGAGCACCGCGACGGCCAGCGGAATCAACATGCGTGTCGGCATCGCTGCCGATGGTACTGGCCAATTACCGGCAATTGCCTGCGGCGCACCGTTTCTCGGCCGATCGAGGCGGGGTGGTTTCCGGCCCCGCTCACCGGGACCGTGAGCCGTTCAGTCCAACAGGACGGTGGCGAATGTCGCGATCTGACGGAATCCGACGCGGCCATAGGCGCGGCGGGCCACCGTGTTGAAGTCGTTCACGTACAAGCTCGCGGTGCGCCCGGAGGCCACCACCGCGTTGGCCACCGCCGCGGTCCCGCTGGTGCCGACGCCTTTGCCGCGCCGGTCCGGATGCACCCACACGCCCTGGATCTGTCCGGTGCGCCGGGACATCGACCCGACCTCGGCCTTGAAGACCACCTCGCCGTCCTCGAAACGCGCCCAGGCACGGCCGGATTCGATGAGGTTCTGGATGCGGCGCCGATAGCCGCGACCGCCGTCGCCCGCTCTCGGATCGACGCCGACCTCCTCGATGAACATGGCGATCGCCGCGTTGAGGTAGCGGTCCAGCTCGTCCGGTCGCGCCCTGCGCACTTGCGGGTCGGCCGTGGCCAATGCGGGCTGGCCGAGCGCGAGCAGCGGTTGGGTGCCGCGCAGTTCCCGCTCCGGGCCCCAGCTGTCGCTCAGCATCTCCCACAGCGGCAGCGCGAGTTCCTGGCGGCCGACCACCGAGGAGCAGATCCGCGGCCAGCGCGTCGCGCGGTCGGCGAAAGCACGCAAGGCGTCGTTGTCGCCGCGCAGCGGCACCAGGTTCGCTCCGGAGAAGCAAAGGGATTCGGCGGGGCCGCCGCGGCTCCACAGCTCACCGTGCCCGCCCCTGGCGTCCAGCCCGTATTCCTGCAATCGGGCCGCGATCATGCACGAGGCGACCGGATCGCTGTCGAGCACTCGCAGGACCTGCGCCAGATCCCGGTTGGCGAGCTGACGCGCGGGGGCGAACTTCGCTCTTCGCGTCGGCTCCAGCAGACTCCGCACAATCGACAGCCTGCCACGAACGCGGCCGATGCGGTACGGGTATCCGAAACCCGCAGGTCGCGACGGGTCTCAGCCGACGGTGACGACCGGCTCCCCCGCGCCCGCGCTCTCGCCCATCTCCTCGGCGATGCGCATGGCCTCCTCGATCAGGGTCTCCACGATCTGCGCCTCCGGCACGGTCTTGACGACCTCGCCCTTGACGAAGATCTGCCCCTTGCCGTTGCCCGAGGCGACACCGAGATCCGCTTCGCGCGCCTCACCGGGGCCGTTCACGACGCAGCCCATCACCGCGACCCGCAGCGGCACCTCCATGCCCTCCAGACCGGCGGTCACCTCGTTGGCCAGCGTGTAGACGTCCACCTGGGCGCGACCGCAGGACGGGCAGGAGACGATCTCGAGCTTGCGCGGACGCAAATTCAGCGACTGCAGGATCTGCCCGCCGACCTTGACCTCCTCGGCGGGCGGCGCGGACAGCGAGACCCGGATGGTGTCGCCGATGCCCTCGCTCAGCAGCGCGCCGAACGCGACGGCGGACTTGATCGTGCCCTGGAACGCCGGACCTGCCTCGGTCACACCGAGGTGCAGCGGGTAGTCGCACTGCGCGGCCAGCTGCCGGTAGGCCTCGACCATGATCACCGGGTCGTTGTGCTTGACCGAGATCTTGATGTCGCCGAAGCCGTGCTCCTCGAACAGGCTCGCCTCCCACAGCGCCGACTCCACCAGCGCCTCGGGGGTGGCCTTGCCGTACTTCTCCATCATCCGCTTGTCCAGCGAACCGGCGTTCACGCCGATGCGGATCGGAATGCCAGCGGCGCCCGCGGCCTTCGCGACCTCCTTGACCCGGCCGTCGAACTCCTTGATGTTGCCCGGGTTCACGCGCACCGCGGCGCAGCCCGCATCGATGGCGGCGAAGATGTAGCGGGGCTGGAAGTGGATGTCGGCGATGACCGGGATCTGCGACTTGCGGGCAATGGTCGCCAGCGCGTCGGCGTCCTCCTGGCGGGGACAGGCGACCCGGACGATGTCGCAGCCCGAGGCGGTGAGCTCGGCGATCTGCTGCAGGGTCGCGTTGACGTCGTGGGTCTTGGTGGTGGTCATCGACTGCACCGAAATCGGGTGGTCGCTGCCCACGCCGACCCCGCCGACCATGAGCTGACGGGTCTTGCGCCGGGGCGCGAGAACGGCCGCGGGTGCGGCGGGCATTCCCAGTCCGATTGTGCTGGTCACTTTCGGCTGCCTACTTTCCGTACGTGTGCTGCGGGCCGTTCGCCTACCGAGCTTAGCGGCGCGCGGTGGACCACCACCCTGTGACGCCCGTGACACGGCATGACATCGAGTTGTCCCGCTATTGCCCGCGACAGGTTACCCCGGACGGGAGAACTCGAGGGAACTCAGGGAAACAGCCGGATCGGGTTGACGATGTCGGCGGCCAGCGTCAGCACCATGTACGCGCCGCCGAGCGCCACGGCGACGTACGTCGCCGGCAACAACTTGAGGTAGTCGACCGGACCGCCGGGCGCCAGACCGCGCCAGCCGCGAATGGTGTTGCGGATCTTCTCGTAGATCACCACTGCGATGTGACCGCCGTCCAGCGGCAGCAGCGGCAGGATGTTGAACGCGCCCAGGAAGAAGTTCAGGCTGGCCAGCATCAGCACGAACACCTGCCACAGGCCCGCCTGGGCGCTCTCGCCGCCGATGCGGCTCGCGCCGTAGATGCTGACCGGGGTCTCCGGATCGCGCGCGCCGCCGGTGACCGCGTCCCACAGCGCCGCGACCTTGGCGGGCATCTGCATCAGCGACTGGAAGGTGCGCACGAACAGGTCGCCGGTGAAGGTGGTCGCGGCGGGAATGGCCGTGACGATGTTGTACTTCTCGATCGGCGGCACGTCCAGGGTGACGCCGACCGCGCTGACCTCGGTCTTCGCGCCGTCCTTGGTGTAGCGCGTCACCGGCTGCGGGGCGACCGTCACCTGCACCCGCTCTCCGGCGCGGTCCACGGTGTAGGTGATCGGGCCCTGCTGCTTGCGGGTCTGCTCGGTGAACTCCGCCCAGGTGCCGACCGCGACGCCGTTCACTGCGGTGATGGTGTCGCCGGGCTGGAGTCCGCCCTGCTGGGCGGGGCCCGGGCCGGTGCACTGTTGCAGCGTCCCGTCCGGATTGGCGTCCGCGACACAGCTCAGGGTTCCCACCGTCGGGGCCGGCTCGTCCAGCCGCGGCAGACCCCATCCGACGGCGAGCACCACGATCAGCAGGAAGCCGAGCACGAAGTTCATGGCGATACCGCCCACCATGACCACGAGCCGCTTCCAAGTCGCCTGGCGGTACATGGCGCGGTCGAGGTCCTCGGGCCGCACCTCGTCCAGTGCCGTCATGCCCGCGATATCGCAGAAGCCGCCGAGCGGGATGGCCTTGACGCCGTATTCGGTCTCGCCACGATGGAAGGACCACAGGGTCGGGCCGAAGCCGACGAAGTAGCGGCGCACCTTCATGCCGGTGGCCTGGGCCGCCCACATGTGTCCGCATTCGTGCAGGGCGACCGAGATGAGGATGCCGAGCGCGAACAGCACGAACCCCATGGCGAACACCATTTGCTCTCCAGCCCTCCTGCGTTGCGCAGCTCGTAGACATCCCGCGCACGCGCCGGCGCGGCCGCGAGCACCCCGACCACAGTAATGGACGCGGCCGGACCGAGGCCGTACCAAGCCCGCGCGGGCCAGCACGCGGGTATGCCGCATGGATGCCGCCGGACGTAGTCCATCCCCGATCCGTACGCCTCAGTCTGCCAGCGCGCGGCCGGACGCGCCGGATACCGGTTGTTCAGGCTCCGACGACACGCCGGGCGTAGTCGCGCGCCCAACTGTCGGCGGCGAGCACCTCGGCCAGGCTCTGCGGCTCGGTCCGCCACTGGTCGGCCGCCTCCACCGCGCTGGCCACCGTCCGCACGATCGCCGGGAAGCCGATGAGACCGTCGAGGAAAGCCTGCACCGCGATCTCGTTGGCCGCGTTGTAGACCGCGGTCACGCTGCCGCCCGCGGTGCCCGCCTGCCTGGCCAGTTCGACCGCGGGGAACACCTCGCTGTCGACCGGCTCGAAGGTCCAGGTGGCCGCGGTCCCGAAATCACACGGGGTCGCGGCGCCGGGCACCCGATCCGGCCAGCCGAGGGCCAGCGCGATGGGCAGCTTCATGTCCGGCGGACTGGCCTGCGCCAGCGTGGAGCCGTCGGTGAAAGTCACCATCGAGTGCACGATCGACTGCGGGTGCACGGTGACGTCGATGCGGTCGTAGGGGATGCCGAACAGCAGGTGCGTCTCGATCAGCTCGAGGCCCTTGTTGACCAGCGAAGCCGAATTCAGCGTGTTCATCAGGCCCATGGACCAGGTCGGGTGGGCCTTCGCCTCGGCGGGGCTGACGGATTCGAGCATCTCGGCGGTCCAGCCGCGGAACGGCCCGCCCGACGCGGTCAGCACGAGCCGGTCCACCTCCTCGGCGCGGCCGCCGCGCAGGCACTGCGCCAGCGCCGAATGCTCCGAGTCCACCGGCACGATCTGGCCGGGCGCGGCGGCGCGGGTCACCAGCGAACCGCCCGCGACGAGCGACTCCTTGTTGGCCAGCGCGAGGCGGGTGCCCGACTCCAGGGTGGCCAGGGTCGGTTCCAGGCCGAGCGAGCCGACCAGCGCGTTGAGCACCACGTCGGCCTCGGTGCGGCGCACCAGTTCGGTCACTGCCGCCGGACCGGCCAGCGGAATGTCCAGCGCCGCGGCGGCGGCCGGGTCGGCGACGGCGACATTGCGGGTCCCGGTGGCCGCCATCTGCGCGGCGAACAGCTCGGTATTGCCGCCGCGCGCGGCCAATCCGACCACCTCGAACTTGTCGGGGTTGGCGGCGATCACTTCGAGCGCCTGGGTACCAATGGATCCGGTGCTGCCGAGCAGCAGGACTCTCACGATGTCGGACACCCAGTCATTGTGTCCTACCGCGCACGGGGTCTCGTCGTGCGCGTCGAACGCGGGCCGACTACCAACGACGCGGCGTCGTATGTCACGATATCGACCAGTAGCCCAAGAGTGCGTACCGGAAGTTCGGTACCCGAACCACCTGAGGAGCGATCGTGGCCGCCACGGACATCGAACCCGCCAACAACGAGCGCGCCGTCGTCACTCACGTGGACACCGCCGAGGTCCCCTCCGCGGAGTGGGGCTGGAGCGGCGAGTCGCGCCGCACCTTCCGCATCGCCGGTTGGATCGTCGCGTTCATCCTGCTCGCCATGATCATCGGCAACCACAAGGGCCTGGTCGAGGACATCTACCTGGTCGGCTTCGCCGCGCTCATCGTGGTCATCCTGGTGCGCGACTCGATCCTGCGGCGTAAGCCCCGCTAAGCCTCGGCCCCGGGTGGCCGACCCGGCTGGAGGCTCGATACTTCGTGGCCGCGCATCTCGATTCACACCGGGAGCGCGGCCGTTGTCCTGCCGGGCGTCGATGTGGAGGAGCGCCGCAGATGACAGTTGGAGAGCCAGCGCAGTCCGCACCACGGTGGCCCGGCGCGGTCGAGCCCAATCCCATCCTCGCCACGGTCACGCCGTTCGCCCGTGACGGCGCCATCGATACCGGAGCGCTGGGCGAGTATCTCGGCTTCCTGCACAGCTCCGGCGTTCCCGCGATCCTCGTCAACGGCACGACCGGCGAGTTCGCCAGTCTCACTGTCGCCGAACGCAAGTCGGTCCTCGAACATGCCCGCGAGCACTGGTCGGGGCATCTGATCGCGCACATCGGCGCCACCGCCTACGGCGACGCGCTCGAACTGCTCGACCACGCGAAGCACCACGCCGACGCCGTCGCCGCGATCGCACCCTATTTCTTCGCCGATCCGCCGGAGGCCGGTGTCCGCGAGTTCTTCGGTGCGCTGCTGACCCGCACCGAACTGCCGATGCTGCTGTACAACTTCCCGCGCCACACCCAGACCCCGATCTCCCCGGCGCTGCTCGCCGCGCTCGCCGCCGAGTATCCGATGCTCGCCGGAATCAAGGACTCCGGTGGCGACCTCGAGGTCACCAGGGCCTACGCCGCGACCGGTTCGACGGTCCTGGTGGGCAGCGACGGCGCGGCCGCCCGGATCCGCGAACTCGGCGTGCACGGCATCGTCTCCGGCGGCGGGAATCCGGTGCCCGAACTACCCGTTCGCATCGCCGCCGCCGTGCGTGACGGTGACGTCGACTCCGCCGCGCGATGGCAGGCGGTGTTCGACGAATGCCGGGCACTGCGCCACGATTCCGGACTCAGCGATATCGCGTTCGTGAAAGCCGCTCTCGCCGAACGTATTCCCGGGTTCCCGTCTGCTGTCCGCAGCCCCCTGCTGACCGCGGGCGACGCCGCGATCGCCGAGATCCGCGCGTACCTGCGAGACCAGATCCTGCCGCGCGTCCACGAGGGCACGCCGTGACGCGGATCAGCGACCGCGCCGCTTGCCGGGCTTCTTGGCGCCCGCGGACCGGGCGCCACGCGCCGCGGGCGCGCTCTTCCCGGTCGATTGCCGCTGTGGCGCGGGCTTTTTCGCGACCGCCTGCTTCGGACGCTGCTCGGCGCGGGTCGACGGGGAACGCGAGCTGCGTTCGGAGCGGCCGCGCACCACGCCGACGAATTCCTCCACCAGCTCGGTGGTTTCGGCCGTTGGCCAGGCCAGAGCGATCTCGGTGTCGGGGTGCTCGATGACGGTGCGGTAGACCAGGTCGCGGCGGGCGTGCAGGCGCGCGATGGAGTGCGGGACGATGGCGAGTCCGACTCCGGCGGCGACCATTTCGAGGATGACCGACGCCGCGTCGATGTCCGAGGCGTCCTGCATGCGCTCGTCGGCCAGGTCCGCCGCCGTGACCTCGGTGAACAGCGAGATCGGGTGTTCCTTGGGCACCACGACGACCGGCGCCTCCCGGTACAGCGGAATCGCGCTGAGCCCTGCGCGGTCGATGGGCAGGCGCACGAAGCACATGTCGACCCGGCCCTCCCGCAGGGCGGTCAGCTGGTCGGCGGCGGCGAGCGGAATCGTTCGCAGCGGGATCTCGGGAAAACGCTCACCCCAGATCCGCTCCCACTTCGACACCGTGACGCCGGGCACGAAACCCACCCGCAGCTCGGCTGAGACCTCCGGCTCCGGCTCGGCCACTTCCCGACGCGCGATGACCTCGCGGGCGGCGGCGAGCAGCTCGCGTCCCTCGTCGGTGAGCTGCGTCGGCTGGGCGCCGGGGACGAACAGCTTCGTGCCGAGTTCGGTCTCCAGGTCGATGACCGTCCGGCTGAGCCGCTGACGCGCGATGCCGAGGCTCTTGGCCGCCCGCGCGAAATGCAGCTCCTCGGCCACCGCGACGAACCAGCGCAACCGCTCGACGTCGATCGACTCCACCTGACTCATTCGACCAAGGGTATTGCACGGCGTGCGCGGGTCGGACGGTCGCCGTGACGACGAGGGCGCTCCGGCGGTCGACTAGGCTGTCCCGGTGAGCCCGGACAAGAAACCGCAGATGATGAAGCCGCTGACCGCGGCCGACAAGCTCGGCATCTACCTCCCCGCCGCGCCGGAGGAGTTCCGGAACTCGCCGATCTCCCGCGCCGACCTCGACCGGCTGCGCACCGATCCCCCGGAGTGGCTCACCGAACTGCGCCGCACCGGCCCCTTCCCGCGCGACATCACCGCACGCAAACTCGGCATCTCCAACAGCGGCCTGGCCCGCGGCGGCGTCTCCGACGCCCTCACCGCGGACGAGATCACCGCCCTCCTCGCCGACCCTCCGGAATGGCTGACCCGCGAACGCGAGAACTACCAAGCCGTCCTCCGCGAGAACGAGCGCGTCAAAGCGAAGGAAGCCGAACGCCGCGCCACGACCAACCGCCCGGCCAAGAACCGCTTCGGCACCGGAGCCTGAAAGCCGCGCCGCTCGTGCCCTCGCTGTCATCGCCATCGAGCGGGCCGGGGCGGACACTCGGTCCAGGCCGAGATCGAGCTGATTCCAGCTGATGGTGATGTCGATCGGGTCGGGGACATCCACGGCTAGCGAGTCGCCACGGGCCCGCAGCGACATGTTCTCCCGGACGTAGGTGCCGTCGGACGCTCGACCGCGCAGGACCGCAGCGGAGGCGACGTGCGTGTCAGAGTGGCGCGTCGCGGACCTTCGCCGAGAGTGTGTCATCGAACCGCGTGGGTCCGTGGAAGGTGAGAACCCAGCGGTCGCGGGACGGGTCGGAGAAGGTCGACAGGACCAGTGCCGTCTCGCCGTAGCCGTCGTTGTAGCGGAAACGTTCGTCGGTCCTGGTGCCTTCGGCGCTGCGGCCTTCGGGCTTCGCCCGCGACTTGAAAGTGGTCACCGCCCGACGCGCCGCCTCTGCGCTCGGGAAGGCGTAGAACCTGTACGCGAGCTTCGCGCCGCCCTCCAGCAGACACTCCCAGCGCGCCTGCCAATTGTCGAAGGCCGATTCGTCGCCCTTCTCGGCGCGCCAGTCCTTCCATTCGGAGGCCGGACGGCACGAGGCCCCGTTGTAGCCCTTACCGGTGTCGCGGTTGCCGCTCGGCAGCATTCCGGGAAACGCCGCCGACATCTCGGAGAGGTCCTTGTGTCCCTTCGAGCGTCCGGTTATCTGCGAGACCCAGGTCGAGTCGTCGGTCAACACGAAGGCGCCACACCCGGTGACCAACGTGAACACCAAGCCCAGAATCACCGTGAGCACCTTCGCCCCCGATCCGCGACGCCGGGGCGGAACAGGCGGTCGGTACCCGGCAGGGACACCGCCGTAACCCGGCGGATAGCCCTGCGGCACAACGCCGTTCGCATAGTGCGGACCGGGCGGCGCGGGCTGGGCGTAGCGCGGCGGATGAGCCACCGGCACCGGGTTAAGCGCCGAACTCTGTGGATGCGCCACCGGCATCGGATTCGGCGCCGACCGCTGCGGATGCGGCCTCGGCTGCGCGACGGCGTGCGGCGCGCTCAGCGGTCCACGCAACGCCTGCTGCACGGCCGCGGCGAACTCCGCGCAGGAGTCGAACCGATCCGCGGGTCGTTTGGCGAGCGCGCGATCGAGCACCGCGTCCAACGCGGGCGGCAGACCCGGACGCACCGAACTCAGCGGCGGGGGCGGCTGCTTCAGATGTCCCTGGATCACCGCGACGGCCTGCGGCGAATCGAACGGCACGGCGCCGGACAACAACCAGTACAGCGTGCAGGCCAGCGAGTACTGGTCGGTGCGGTGATCGAGCGGCGCGCCCGTCAGCTGTTCCGGCGCGGCGTACGCGAGAGTCGCGGTGAAGGTGCCGGTCTGGGTGAGCTGCCTGGTGTCCTCGCGGGGACGCGCGATGCCGAAATCGGTGAGCAGCACCCGCTCCTGCCCGGCCGAGCGGGAGAGCAGGATGTTCGCGGGTTTGACGTCGCGGTGCAGCACGCCCATGCGGTGCGCGTAGTCCAGCGCAAGCGCGGTCTCGCCGACGATCTGGGCGGCGCGCTGCGGCGGCAGGGTGCCGGGATCCACCGAGGACGCGTCGGCGCCGTCGATGAACTGCATGGAGATCCACAGCTGCTCGTCCTCGATGCCGCGGTCGAAGACGGTCACGATGTTGGGATGGTCCAGCTGCGCGACCAGGTCGGCCTCCCGCTCGAACCGCGCGCGAATCTCCGCGTCGGAGAACAGCTCCCGATTCAGCAGCTTGAGCGCGGTACGGCGGGGCAGCCGCGGGTGCGCGGCCAGATACACCGCGCCCATACCACCCTGCCCCAGCAGTCGTTCGATGGCATATCCGGCGAATACGTCACCTGGCTGCAGCAACGGCCCCCCTCGAAATTCAGTTCTCCGCGGCCAGCTGCCCGCAGGCGGCGGCGATCTCCTGGCCGCGGGTGTCACGGACGGTGCAGGGCACGCCCTGGGCGTTGACCCGGCGGACGAACTCTTGCTCGACCGGTTTCGGGCTGGCGTCCCACTTGCTGCCCGGGGTCGGGTTGAGCGGGATGACGTTGACGTGCACGCGCGAGCCCAGCGCTTTGTGCAGTTTGGCGCCGAGCATGTCGGCGCGCCACGGCTGATCATTGATGTCGCGGATGAGCGCGTACTCGACCGAGACGCGACGGCCGGTCGTGTCGGCGTAATAGCGCGCCGCGTCCAGCACCTCGGCCACCGGCCAGCGGTTGTTCACCGGCACCAAGGTGTCACGCAGTTCGTCGTCGGGCGTGTGCAGCGAGACGGCCAGCGTCACCGAGAGACCTTCGTCGGCCAGCTTGCGGATGGCGGGCGCCAAACCGACGGTCGAGACCACGACGTTGCGCTGCGAGATGCCGAGGCCGTCCGGCGCGGGCGAGGTGATGCGGCGCACCGCGGCGACCACCCGCTTGTAGTTGGCCAGCGGCTCGCCCATGCCCATGAAGACGATGTTCGACAGCCTGCCCTCGCCGCCCGCCACCTCGCCGTCGCGCAGCGCGGCCGCGGCGGCGCGCACCTGGTCGACGATCTCGGCGGTGGACAGGTTGCGGTTCAGCCCGCCCTGACCGGTCGCGCAGAACGGACAGGCCATGCCGCAACCCGCCTGGCTGGAGATGCACAGGGTGTTGCGGTCGGCGTAGCGCATGAGCACGCTCTCCAGCAGGGTGCCGTCACCGGCCCGCCACAGTGTCTTGCGGGTCTGCCCGTCGTCGCAGGCGACGTGCTTGACCACCGAGAGCAGCGGCGGGAACAACGCCGAGCCGACCTTCTCCCGCACCGCGGCGGGCAGATCGGTCATCAGCTCGGGATCGGCCTGCAACCGCCCGAAGTACTGCCGCGCGATCTGATCGGCGCGGAACTTGGGCAGGCCCAGCTCCTCGACCGCGGCACGCCGCCCCTCGGCATCGAGATCGGCGAGATGCCGCGGCGGCATGCCACGGCGCGGAGCGTCGAAAACCAGGGGCAGGGAGGCGGTCATAGTTCTTCCAGTCTCTCATCCGCCCCTGGCGCTCGAATGCTCAGGCCGAAACAGTGCGCGAGGACACAACCGCCCCGCGCCGTTCCGGACACTCGGCTCAGGACAACCCGAGGTCGCGCACTGACGGCCATGACCAGAGCCTCGTCGTCGGAGAGGTCCTGGGCGAAGCTCTCCTGGAACTTGTCCTGCCTGATCCACAGGTAACCGTCGGAGTCCGGCGCGATGCTGTCGGAGGCCGCGGGCGGCAGTTCCTGACTGATCTGCCCTGGGGTCTCCCCCGCGTCGCGAGCCTTTCAACGCAAGTTCGGGTCTCCCCCACTGCGCTGGCGCTGATCCGGCGCTCGCCAGAACGGCGACGGATCCGCATCGGTCTGAGGACTCAGCGCTTGGCGGCGCGCCGCAGCTGCATGATGCGCATGCCGCCGACCAGCGCCATCACCAGGGCCCCGAGGATCACCGAGAGCAGGACGGCGACGCCGAGAGGGAGGTGGAAGTTCCAGAAGAACATGCTGACTTCGACGGTCTGCAGATTCTGCAGGATGAAGATGAGCAGCAAAATCATGATCAGCGTGCCGGTCACGAGCCCCACCCAGGCGTAGCCGGTCCGCGAGGAGATCGAGGGTTTGGCGCCCGTCATGGGAGGTCTGGTCGCGGGCGGCGGAGGCGTGGTCGGCGGGACGGCCGGCTTGTCGCGCCGGCTCGCCTCGGGCTCGTGCTCGGCATTCGTGGACATGCCTCGATCATGGACGATCGCTATCGCGGTCGCCGGGATTTGGCGGCATGTCGCGCGGGGACCGGGCAGTCAGAGCAGCGTGCTCAGCACCAGCCAGGAGACGAACGCGGACGGCAGCATCGAGTCGAGCCGGTCCATGATGCCACCGTGCCCGGGCAGCAGGGTGCCCATGTCCTTGATGCCGAGCTCCCGCTTGATCTGCGATTCGATCAGATCACCGACGGTCGCGACCAGAACCAACCCGACACCGAGCACCACGCCGATCATCGAATTGGCGTCCAGCAGCAGGGTGACCGTCAGCAGGCCGCCGATGACGCTGAACACCAGCGAACCGCCGAAACCCTCCCAGGACTTCTTCGGACTGATCGACGGCACCATCGGATGCTTGCCGAACAGCACGCCCGCCACATAGCCGCCCACGTCGGAGCAGACCACCAGGATCATGAAGGTGAGCACCCGCAGGTTGCCGTCGGGCTCCAACAGCAGCAGCGTCGCGAAGGACGCGAGCAGCGGGACCCAGGCGAGGGTGAAGACCGCGATCGCCGTGTCACGCAGGAAGTTCCGCGGCGCGGTCCGCAGACCGTGGTCGAACAGCCGCCACACCATGCAGGTCAGCGCGGTGGCCGCGAACGCGCCGGCGACACCGCTCGCGCCCCACGGCCAGCCGAGCCAGAACACCGCCTGCCCGCCGACGATCAGCGGGATCCGCGGGACGAGCACGTCGGCCTCGCGTAGCCGCTTGGCGACCTCCCAGGTGGCCACGCCGACACCGGCCGCGGCGACCGGGATGAACACCAGCGGCGCGAACAGCAGGATCGCGATGAGCGAGAGGCCGAGACCGAGACCGACCGCGAGTGCGGCGGGTAGGTTGCGGCCCGCTCGCGACGTCGCGGCGGCGGGCGCCGGGGCAACGGACTCGGCGGGAACGGAATGCTCGGGGAACTGTCCGGCCGTGAAGTCACCCGAATGGCTCTGGGTGTCTGCGGGGGTGCCGCTCCCCGGCGTCGGCTCCTCGGCCGCACCCGTTGCGGCGGCATTGTCGGCCACGATTGTCCCGTCGCTCACTCGTTGTTCCTCGTCCCCCGCCCGTGCGGGCCCTCGGATCTGCCGTCAGACCTCGAGCAGTTCGGCTTCCTTGTGCTTGACCAGCTCGTCGATGCTGTTCACATATTTGGCGGTGGTCTTGTCGAGCTCCTTCTCGGCGCGCCCGACCTCGTCCTCACCCGCCTCGCCATCCTTCTGGATGCGCGAGAGTTCGTCCATGGCCTTGCGGCGCACGTTGCGAATCGCGACCTTGGCGTCCTCGCCCTTGCTCTTGGCCTGCTTGACCAGCTCGCGGCGGCGTTCCTCGGTGAGCTGCGGGATGGAGATGCGCAGGATGTCACCGTTGTTGGTGGGGTTGACACCGAGATCCGAGTTGCGGATCGCGGTCTCGATCGCACCTAGCTGCCCGGCCTCGTAGGGCTTGATCACCACCATCCGCGGCTCGGGCACCGTGATACTGGACATCTGGGTGACCGGGGTGGGCGATCCGTAGTAGTCCACGACGACCCGGGAGAACATGCCCGGATTCGCGCGTCCGGTCCGAATGGTCCCGAGATCGTCCTTCGCCACCGAGACGGCCTTTTCCATCTTCTCCTCGGCGTCGAAGAGCGCTTCTTCAATCACGACCGTTTCCTCCACAGCGTCGTCATCGTCATGATCCGCGGGTCGCGGGGTCAGGACCGAACCAATGTTCCGATCTTCTCACCGGCGACCGCTCGGGCGATATTGCCCTTCGTCAACAGATTGAACACCAGGATGGGCATCTGGTTGTCCATACACAGGCTGAAGGCCGTGGCGTCCGCGACCTTCAGGTCGCGCTCGATGACCTCTTTGTGCGTGATCTCGGTGTACATCGTCGCGGTCTCGTCGACCCGCGGATCCGCGGTGAAGACGCCGTCGACCGCCTTGGCCATCAGCACCACATCGGCGCCGATCTCCAGGGCCCGCTGGGCCGCGGTGGTGTCGGTGGAGAAGTACGGCATGCCCATGCCCGCGCCGAAGATGACGACTCGGCCCTTCTCCAGGTGGCGCTTGGCGCGCAGCGGCAGGTACGGCTCCGCGACCTGGCCCATCGTGATCGCGGTCTGCACCCGGGTGTCGATCCCCTGCTTCTGCAGAAAGTCTTGCAGCGCAAGGCTGTTCATCACGGTGCCGAGCATGCCCATGTAGTCCGAGCGGGCCCGCTCCATGCCACGCTCTTCCAGCTCGGCGCCGCGGAAGAAGTTGCCGCCGCCGATGACCACGGCCACCTGCACGCCGGTCGCGACGACCTCGGCGATCTGCTCGGCGACGGTCTGCACGACGTCAGGGTCGAGGCCGACCTTGCCGCCGCCGAACATCTCGCCACCCAACTTGAGAAGTACCCGGCGATATCCTGGGCGTTCGGTCCCCGGGTCCGTCATCGGTGCTCTTCTCCTTCGGCGATGGTGGTGTTCTCAGCATGCTGAGACATCAGGGGTAAAGCGGATAGGTTTGCGATCCCGCAACACAAGGCGGTCACTATCCTGCCCTACTCGGTTTCGGCGACCGCAGAAGACCCCCTCCGACGACGCGCTCGCGTCGAGAATCGGGCCGGGACTGCCCGCGTCGCGGTCGGACGCGGACAGCAGAAGGCCCCTCCCCTGTCGGTGGGACGGAGGAGGGGCCTTCGCAGGCTGTCAGGCCTGGCCGACCTCGAACCGCGCGAAGCGGCTCACGGTGACACCGGCCTCGTCCAGCAGGGCCTTGACGGTCTTCTTCGAGTCGGTGACCGACGCCTGCTCGAGCAGGACGACGTCCTTGAAGAAGCCGTTGACGCGGCCCTCGGTGATCTTCGGCAGCGCGGCCTCGGGCTTGCCCTCTTCGCGAGCGGTCTGCTCGGCGATGCGGCGCTCGTTCTCCACGAGATCGGCCGGAACCTCGTCGCGGGTCACGTACTTGGCCTTCAGCGCGGCGATCTGCATGGCGGCGGCGCGAGCGGCCTCGGCCGCGGCGTCACCCTCGCCCTGGTACTCGACCAGCACGCCGACGGCGGGCGGCAGGTCCGAGGAACGCTTGTGCAGGTAGGTCGCGACCGGGCCCTCGAAGGACACGGCGCGGCGCAGCTCCAGCTTCTCGCCGATCTTCGCGGCGAGCTCCTGCACGGCCTGGTCGGCGGTCTTGCCACCCAGGTCGACGGCCTTCAGCGCGTCCAGGTCGGCGGGGCGAGCCTTGGCGGCGGCCGCGACGATCTGGCTGGCCAGACCCTGGAACTCGTCGTTCTTGGCGACGAAGTCGGTCTCGGAGTTGATCTCGATCAGCACGCCGTCCTGCGCGGCGACCAGGCCCTCGGCGGTGGCGCGCTCGGCGCGCTTGCCGACGTCCTTGGCGCCCTTGATGCGCAGGACCTCGACGGCCTTGTCGAAGTCACCGTCGGTCTCTTCGAGGGCCTTCTTGCAGTCCATCATCCCGGAGCCGGTCAGCTCCCGGAGCCGCTTCACATCGGCAGCGGTGTAGTTCGCCATCGGTGGCGAGCCTCCTTTGGAGAAGTTCAGTTACTGGGCAGCGGTGATCACCATGGCAGTCCTCGGTGATCACCGCTGGAACAGCGGGTTACGAGCCTCAGGCCTCGGCCGGGGTCTCGGCGGACGCGTCGGCGCCCGGAGCGGCCTGCGCGAGCAGCTCCTGCTCCCACTCGGCGAGCGGCTCGCCCGCGCCCGCTTCCGGCTTGTCGTCGCCGGAGGCCAGACCGGCCCGCGCCTGCACGCCCTCGGCCACCGCGGAGGCGACGACCTTGGTCAGCAGCGCGGCGGAGCGGATCGCGTCGTCGTTGCCCGGGATCGGGTAATCGACCAGGTCGGGGTCGCAGTTGGTGTCCAGGATCGCGATGACCGGGATGTTCAGCTTGCGCGCCTCGCCGACGGCGATGTGCTCCTTGTTGGTGTCGACGACCCAGATGGCCGAGGGCACCTTCTGCATGTCGCGGATACCGCCGAGGGTCCGCTCCAGCTTGTTCATCTCACGCGTGAGCATGAGGATTTCCTTCTTGGTGCGACCCTCGAAGCCACCGGTCTGCTCCATGGCCTCGAGCTCCTTGAGGCGCTGCAGGCGCTTGTGCACGGTGGAGAAGTTGGTGAGCATGCCGCCCAGCCAACGCTGGTTCACGTAGGGCATCCCGACGCGAGTCGCCTCGGCCGCGATCGACTCCTGGGCCTGCTTCTTGGTGCCGACGAAGAGGACGGTGCCACCGTGGGCGACGGTCTCCTTGACGAACTCGTAGGCCTTGTCGATGTAGGTCAGCGTCTGCTGCAGGTCGATGATGTAGATGCCGTTGCGGTCGGTGAAGATGAACCGCTTCATCTTCGGGTTCCAGCGCCGGGTCTGGTGTCCGAAGTGTGCGCCGCTGTCGAGCAGCTGCTTCATGGTTACGACAGCCATGGCTCCCGTATCTCTCTTTCGTTGCCGGTTGACGCAGTAGGTCGGCGACCCGCTGCCCTGGCGCCTCCGAATCGTCGGACCCGATCGTTCATCGATCGGGACCAGCCGGCGATTCCTTGTTCCCAACTGGCACTGCCGCGAACGAGCACTCTCGGAATTCGGGAGCTGAGGTTCGAACGGCGCCGTTACGAACAAGCACGGGTGGCGCGCGAAGTCGGTCCGTGCCGGGCACAGACCGCTCGATCAGTCTACGACCAGGTACGTCCCTGACCTAAATCGCCTGGTCGCGCGGTTGCTACCAGGAGAAACGGGTGGTTTCCACAGCTCGAGAAGTTGTCCACACTCGCCGAATTGGGGATGTTCTGCCGACTGGGGCTGGGCGAAGGTCGAGGGCATGCACCGACTTTCCCTCTCGATCACCGTGATCCTGCCGTTGATGTTCGTGCTGGCGCTGGCCGTTGGGCGGCCCGCGACGGCGAATGCTCGGCCGCCGTCGGGTGCCGAGGCCGAGTGCTGGGGATCGGTGTGCGTGGCGAATCCCAGGCGCGACATGCCGGACGTGGGACCGTGCGGCGGTGGCGGTCTTGTCGCGGACCGCTCGATGTCCGAATGCCCACCGGACGTGGCGCGCGCCGCGCCGGATGCCGAGCAGCCCGAGGGTTCCGCTCTTGCCTTCGCGGTCTTCGTGCGCGTACCGAATCCGGCGCGCGAGGTGCCGAAGCGCGCGCCGGACGCGGTGTCCAGCCCGGGCTGCTCGCACTCGGTCTGCCTGCCGCCGCGGGCGCGGGATCTGCCGTTTCTCCGGCTCGCACCACTTCCGCTGCATGTGGCAGGCGCGCGACCTCAGCTCACGCCCGACGCCGCGTGTGGCGGATCGGCATGTCTCTCGATTCCAGCGCGAGACTTACCGAGACCCCGGCCCGCAGCAGCTGTGCTGGAAACCCTTCGGCCAGCGCCAGCCTCGGCGGAAGTTCCCGATGTTTCGGCTGCCCTGCGGCGATGACAGTGGAGCCGCGGAGGTCGACTTCGCATCGCGACTACAGCTGCTGCGGATACGACCGCCCGGCGGTCGTTTCGGATGGCTGCTCACCGGCGGCGAGCGGCATTGCTCGGGCACGACTGCGGGCGTACCGAACGCCGCGCCGCTCGGTTCTGCTTCCGGTGGCCGCAGCAACGGACTTGCGCGGCGGGGTCTCGGGCTGGCCAGTCCCCTGCTGCCGAATTGGGTACAACAGGTATGCCCGGCGGCAGCGGGCGGCGCGGTGGTCAGCTCCGTTGGCGGTGGTCGCAGTACTGCTCGCGGTCTGCGAATGGGGGACAGCCGCGGCAGCGCCCAGCGGGGAGTTCGGGTGGCCGCTGCGGCCGCGGCCCGCGGTGGAGCGGCGGTTCGACCGTCCCGCCCAAGACTGGCTGCCCGGCCATCGCGGTGTCGACCTGGCCGGGACGCCCGGACAGACGGTGGTCGCCGCAGGTGCGGGGATCGTGGTGTTCGCCGGGGAGGTGGCGGGCAAGCCGGTCGTGTCGATCGACCACTCCGGCGGGCTGCGCACGACCTACGAGCCCGTTCGAGCGCGAGTCTCGGTGGGAGCCCGGGTGGCACGCGGCACTCCGATCGGCACGCTCGAGGAAGGCCACGCGGAATGCGCGGCTCCCGCCTGCCTGCACTGGGGTCTGCGCCGGGAAGCGGGACGACGCGGACGTCCGGAGTACCTCGATCCACTCGGCCTGTTGCACTTCGTGCCGCTACGCCTCGAGCCGGTTGAACCGAGATGAGATGGCAGGAAGAGCAGCGAGGTCCGGCAGTAGGACCAGCACGGTCGCCGAGCAATGGCGCGGGGCTCGGGTGAGCGCTGACGTGGGCTGGCTTCCAAGCGGCGGTGAGGTAGTGCACCGCGCGCGTCGCTTCCTTACCGTCCGAATGCGGACCATGATCGAGACATGGAGAACGAGCTCGGGGGCCCGTGGTTCACCTATCGGGAGATCGGCGCGACCAGGGGCGAACTTCCGGAGGGTTATCACCGCTTCCGTTTGCGGCGGCGTCTCGGCACCGGCCGGGAATTGTTCGAGCGGGCGGGGTCGGAGATCCTCGCCTATCGAATGCAGAAGGGCGTCGGCATCTTCGGACACGCGAGCACACCGACGGCCGAACCCGGCACGGCGCTCACCGTGCGGCTCGGGATCGGTCCGGTCGCCCTCGTGGCGCCCTGCCGCGTGGTGTACGTGCTCGACGACGAGAACCGGCGCGGTTTCGCCTACGGCACGCTGCCCGGTCACCCCGAGATCGGCGAGGAACTGTTCGCGGTGGAGTACGACCCCACCGACGACTCGGTCCACGGGCTGGTCACGGCCTTCTCCCGCCCGGCATCCTGGTACACCAAACTCGGCGGCCCGGTATCGCGCCTCATGCAGCGCGTCATGGCTGGTCGCTATCTGGCCACCCTCCCGACGAGCACCTGAGGCCGGTCTCTCGACCGCACCACTCGCCGGGTCGTTTGCAGCGCATCGGTCATAGCCGAGGCGTCACCTGTTGGAGTCGTGTTCCAGTCCCTGACACGGACCTCTACCGGCATCTCAGCGATATGGGCGGCACGAACCCGACACCCGTTCGGCAAGGACCTGTCCTCAGACAGCGGCCGAGAGGACGAGCGCCAGTTGCGCGAGTCCCGAGCGGATGCGGGATTTGACGGCGGGCAGGCCGACGCCGAGCCGTTCGGCGACCTGGGGGTAGGTGAGGTCGTGATAGTAGGCGAGCAGGACGGATTCGCGTTGCAGTGGTGTCAGGGCGGCCAGTCCTGTTCGCACACAGCGGTATTCGTGTCGGCGCACCACCTCCTCGGCGACGTGGTCGGCCGGTGGTCCGTAATCGCCTGCGGCCCAAGCTTGATCGCGATCGGAAGCGGCGCGTTCGCGACGGACACGGTCCACCGCCTGCCGGTGCGCGAGCGTCCACAACCAGGTGGTCACCGAGCCGCGGCGCTCGTCGAAACCGGCTGCGCTGCGCCACACCTGGAGGTAGACGTCGTGACAGGTCTCCTCGGCGTAGTCGTGGTCGCGCACGATCGCGAGCACGCGACGGAGGACGAGCGGATGGGTGCGGCGATAGAGCAGTGCGTAGGCGTCGCGATCGCCGGCGCCGATCCGGCGCACCAACTCGGCGTCGGTACTGGATTCCGGAATCCGATGGTGGGTGGGCGTGCGAGAAGACAGTACGAGCGAAACCATGATGCCCCCGATGGCAGCGGACGCTGACGAATGAACCACCCGTCGAAGACAGGGACGGTGGTGTCGACCGCGGATTCCGATCCGGGGGCATGGGTTTCGGAAGTACCGCCAACGGCCAGACTACCGGCCGGTCCGAACCCCCGCCGCCGCTTCGGCCTCAGTTCGAGAGCTCGACCCGCGACTCAGATCCGAAGGCCCAGCTCGACGATTCCACCCGCCACGGCGTGCACACTCACCCGATGCCGCCGAGCATGCGCGCGAATCAGCTCGTAGGCCGCCTGCGGTGTCGTGTTGCGCGCGTTGGCGATCACGCCTTTCGCTTGTTCCACGAGAACACGCGAGTCCAGCGCGTGCTGGAGCTGCTCGGTCAGCCGCTGCTGGGCGCGCAACCGCTCGGCGGTCAAAATGTGCCCGGCGGCCATGCCCGCCAGCAGCGCCCCCACCGACAGTTCGGGTTCGGTCCACTCGCGCGGGTCGTAGGCGTACATGCCCAGCGCGCCCACCGTCGTCGCGCCGGATCGCATCGGGATCTCCGCGACGGCCCGAACACCGTGGCGGGCGGCGACGCTCGTGTACTCCGGCCATGAGGAGTGGCGCGCGTGGACGTCGGCGACGGCGACCGGTTCGCCGTGGCGCAGCGCGTCCAGCGCGGGTCCGCGGTCGCTGCCGCGCTGGCTGAGCGCGACGTCGGCCAGCGCGGCGGGCGTCGCGGTGACGACGCCGGAATACCCGTCGGCCACGAGCAGCACCGCGCAGCCCGCCAGATCGAGCGCGTCGGTGGCGCTGTCGATCAGACGGTGCAGTGGTTCGGTGAGATCGCCCGGTTCGGGCAGCAGCCCGACGAGCCCGGACAAAGCTGAGACCAGCAGCTCGCTGTCAGACATACCGAACCACCCCTGTACCGGCGAACCCCGCGCGTCCGCCTCGGAGATACCGCACCGCATCTGCCAACTCTCCATGGTATGGACCGTCGGCGACACGCCGAAACACTCGGCCGCCATGGCGATTCGACGCCCGACTCGGCAAGTGCGGTCGACACGAACGCTATTCGGGTGCAAACATGAAAGGTGAGGCTCCACTTCCGCTCCACTCATCGCGATCACTCAGGGAGATCCCCATGGGAGCGCACGCGCCGCTGCTGGACGTGCTTGTGCGGTCGGTCGGCACGCTGACAAGCGATTTCGACGTCGTGGAGCTATCGCAGCAACTGGTCGACGCGTGTACCGAACTGACGGGCGGCGCCGAGGCCGGTTTGTTCCTCGGCGATCATCGGGGGGAATTGCGGGTGCTCGCCGCCACCCACGAGCGAGCGCGGTGGCTCGTCGAAGCGGTCGACGGACCGACCAGGCAGGCCTACCGCACCAGCAGCCCGGCGATCGTGGACGACCTCGCCGCCACCCTGGTCTGGCCCGAATTCGCCAGGCACGCACTGGAACACGGCTACCGCTCGACCTACGCCCTACCGCTGCGGCTGCGCACCGACAACCTCGGCGCACTGACCATCTTCGGCGCGGCGCCGGGAGCGCTGGACCGGGCCGCCGTGCGGTCGGGACAGATCCTCGCCGACCTCGCGGCCATCGGCATCGCGCAGCACGTGCTGCGACCGAGAATCGAGCCGATGCAGGCCAGACTGCCGGTGGCATTGCAGGACCGAGTGGTCATCGAGCAGGCCAAGGGGGTGCTCGCCGAGCGCGGTGATCTCGATATGACCGAGGCGTTCGGCCGCCTGCGCGCGCACGCGCGACGGTGCGGGCTGCGGCTGGCCGAACTGGCGGGCGCCATCGTGGTGGGCAGCGTCGATGCGGCGGTCGTGCTGGGCACGCCCACCGAGCGCTAGGACTGCGCGGTTCAGCGCGCTTCCTCGTCGAAGCGGATGCGACGCCGCAGCACTCGCTCGGCCGCCTCCGCCAGCGAAATGCCCTGGCGCACCGCGTAGGTCCGCAGCGTGGCGTACGCGTCCGCAGGGTCGGCTCCGCGCTGGGCCATCACCATGCCCGCGGCTTGGTGGATCGACGCACTCGTCAGCGGCTGGCGCAGCCACTCCCCCGCTTGCTCGGCGGAGCCGGACCTAACCGAGACCAGGTGGGCGGTGATGATGTCGGCGACGTGCAGTCCGGCGGACATCATCGACCCGTTCGGGCGACCGGGGCTGGCCCGATACAGATCGAGGGCGCCGAACCGCACCGCGCCCAAGCGCAGGGGCATGGCGGTCATCGCGCCGGATACCGGTTCCCTGGCCAGCGCGGCGGCGAAGCCGGGCCAGCGCCCGCAGTTCGCGGTGAGATCGGCGACCGAGACCGGCACGCCGGTGGCCACCGCGTCCACCGCGGGCCCCTCTCCGACGGTCGCCTGCACCGTCTCGATCCGTGCCGCGATCTCGTCGCTGCTGCACCAGGGCTGCACACCCACATCGCGTTCATCGATCATGATGGCGGCCCGCTGCACCGGAAGCACCTGCACGGCGGCCTGGCACGCGGCCGAGATGTCGCCCCCGCCGCGGCGCAGCGCCGAGAGGAATCTCTCGGTGAGTAACTCGAACTCCGCCACGCCCATCCTCTGAACAACCTGGAATCGACCGGCAGCAGCCAAAATAGCGAATTCCCTGCGGCGCGGCGGCTACAGCAGGGCGATCAGCGCGTCGGCCTCGGCGCGCAGCACCTCGCCGCGGTCGGCGCGACCGAGTTCGTCGTAGGACGCGGCCGAGGTCAGGCGCTCGGCGATCTCGGCGCGGACGATCCCCTGGATGTCGGCCTCGCTCAGCTGCCGCCGTTCGACCTCCGCGCCACCGAGCCCGGCCACGCTGTCCTCGATCGCGCCCGCTCGCGCGTCGCCGATCTCGATGGCCTCGGCGTTGTCGATAGCGCCGAGAGCCGAGCGCACCGCCGCGGCCGCGTGGCGGTCGCGCGACTTCATGGCGGCGGGCAGCGCGGCCCGCAGCCGCGCGCGTAGCGGCGGAGACCTGTCGACAGTTTCGGTGGACATGGGCACCGACCGTACGCGGGACGGTCGGTGCCGGTCTAGGGACTTCTGTCCCCACGGCAGCTCAGGGCGTCACGATGGCGAAGTCCGGGTCCGGCTCGTCGAACACGCCGACCAGGGCGGCGAGCTTGGTCGGATCGCCCTCGATGCCGATATCGCCCGCGGCCGCCGCCACCCCGAAGTCCTCGCCTTGCAACAGGACTCGGATCATGGTCGCCCGGGTGAGGGTGAACTCGGCGTCGGCGTCCGGCAGCGCGACGCCCTCCGGCCGGTCGTAGTGGGTCAGCCTGCCGTTGCGCAGTTCCAGCCGGTGCACCCGGCCCTCGTCGGTGAGGTGCCAGTCGGTGATCACGTGCATGTCCCATGCCTTCGGACCGTCCACGCGCAGCGCCATGGCGTCGAAGATCTGCTCGATGGTGAGCGCGCCGAGCATGGACAGCGAATCGGTCTTGGTCGGCGTCCCGAACGAGCCGTAGCGCAATTCGTACGCGCCGCTGAGGTAGAAGTTGCGCCACGTCGCGTTCTCGGCGCCGTAGCCGAGCTGCTCGTAGGCCGCGGCGAGCAGGTCCTTCGCCGCCTCGTTGCCGGGTTCGGCGAAGACCACGTAGTCGACCACCTGCGCGACCCAGCGGTAGTCACCCGCGGCGTAGGAGTCGCGCGCCTTGCGCAGCACCTCCTCGGCGCCGCCCATGAATTCCACGTGGCGGCGGGCGGATTCGACCGGCGGGTGCTCCCACAGGTGCGCCGGATTGCCGTCGAACCAGCCGAGGTAGCGCTGGTAGATCGCCTTGACGTTGTGGCTGACCGAGCCGTAGTACCCGCGCGCGTGCCAGGCGTTCTCGATCGCGGGCGGCAGCGTCAGCTGCTCGGCGATCTCGGCCCCGACGTAGCCCTGGTTCAGCATGCGCAGCGTCTGATCGTGCAGATAGCCGTACAGATCACGTTGCAGCGCAAGGTATTCCACCAGCCGTTCGGTGCCCCAGGTCGGCCAGTGGTGCGAGGCGAACACGACGTCGGACTCGCGCGCGAACAGATTGATCGCCTCGGTGAGGTACTTGGCCCACACGTGCGGATCGCGCACCAGCGCGCCGCGCAGGGTCACGATGTTGTGCAGGGTGTGGGTGGCGTTCTCGGCCATGCACAGGGCGCGGCGATCGGGGAAATAGAAGTTCATCTCGGCGGGCGCCTCGGTGCCCGGCGTGATCTGGAAGACGATCCGCACGCCGTCGACGGTCAGTTCCTGGCCGGTCTCGGTGATGTCCACCGTCGGCGCGATCAAGGTGACCGTGCCGATCGAGGTGGTCTGGCCGAGACCCGCGCCTACCTGGCCGAGCGGGCCCCTCGGCAGCACGGCGCCGTACATGTAGGCCGCGCGGCGCGCCATCGCGGTGCCCGCGTAGATGTTCTCCGCCACCGCGTGCTCCAGAAATCCGGCGGGCGCGATGACCGGAATCCGGCCCGCCGCAGCATCTTCCGGAGTGGCCACCCCGTAGGCGCCGCCGAAATGGTCGACGTGCGAATGGGTGTAGACGAGGCCGGTGACCGGACGGTCGCCGCGGTGCTCGCGATACAGCCGCAGACCCGCGGCCGCGGTCTCGGCGGAGATCAGCGGATCGATCACGATGACACCCTGATCCCCCTCGACCAGCGTCATGTTCGACAAGTCCAAGCCGCGGATCTGGTAGATCCCGTCGGTCACCTCGAACAGTCCTTGTGCGGCGACCAGCCCGGACTGGCGCCACAGACTCGGGTGGACGGAAGCGGGGCACGGCTCGCGCAGGAAACCGTAGGAATCGTTGTCCCACACCACGGATCCGTCGTCCTGGGTGACCACGCCGGGCTCGAGCGCGGCGAGGAAACCGCGGCGGGCGTCGGCCAGGTCGGCATCGTCGGCGAACGGCAGCATCGTCTCGGCGCGCTGCCGCGCGGCGACGATCACCTCGGTCGGCTCGGTCACATCGGGCATCGTCCTCCTCCTTCTTCTCTGCCGAACTCGTCTGTCCTGGAATGGATCACCTCGGTGGGTCCGTGAAACCCAATGCGACCGCGACGCCACCGGCGAACAAGATCGCCAGCGCCGTCGCGGCGATCACGCCGTCGGGTCGCCCACGGCGGCCGTGGCGCAACCACCGGCTGCGCAGGTAACCCGTGACCGCCACCGCGCACATCGTCAGCGCCGCGACGGCCGGGGCGATCGCGGCGTCGCGCCAGCCGGAACCCACCACGTGGTCGATGCACAGCGCGGCCACGACCATCGCGCTGATGGCCGTGCGTCGCCAGGCGAGCGCGGTGCGCTCGGCGGCCAGACCCACGTCCCTGGCCGTCATCGCAGCAGCACCGCGATACAGGCCATGATCGACACGATGCCGATGCCCACCGACAGGACCGGCACCAGCACCGTCTCCGGCAGCGGTTCCGCGCGGCGCATCGCACGGCCGACCCGGCGCCAGTGCAGGTACCCTCCGAGCGCGACGACGACCGCGAGCACGATGCAGCTGACCGCGAGCACGCGCCGGAGACCGGCCATGTGGAACGGCTGAACGAGGGTGTGCACCGCGACACCGCCGGCGAGCAGGCCGAGGGAGGTGCGCATCCAGGCCAGGAAGGTCCGTTCGTTGGCGAGGGTGAAGCGGTAGTCGACGCCTTCCTCGCCGTCCTCCGATTCCGGGCCGACTTCCGGGAGTGTCACGCCGCCCCCTCGCGGGCGGCCCTGCCGACGGACACGGCCACGTTCGAAACAGCCGGGCGCTCAGGGACGTCCGGGGTCACGCTTCCGCCGCCAGGGTGCACAGGCACCACTCCGTCTCTGGTCAGTTTCGTGCCGCAAGCAAACATTCCGCAACGTCAGCGTAGTGGCAGACCGGGCGGTCGTCCACGAGCCTCGCGGCAGCGCGCCGCACACCGCGACGCGCGCCGGAATCACACCGAAACGGCGTCCGTGGAACGCCATCGCGAGCCGGTCCCCGGTCGAGGTCAGCGGTGCGCGGGTAACTTTCCGGTTGCTCACGCGCGCGGGTGCGCCTGGTCGTGCACCTTCTTCAGCCGTTCGATGGAGACATGGGTGTACAGCTGGGTCGTGGCCATGCTGGCGTGGCCGAGCACCTCCTGCACCACGCGCAGATCCGCGCCGCCCTCCAGCAGGTGGGTGGCCGCGCTGTGGCGCAGTCCGTGCGGGCCGACGTCGGGGGCGCCGGGTATCGCCGAAACGACCTCGTGCACCACGGTCCTGGCCTGGCGTTGGTCGAGCCGCTTGCCGCGCCTGCCGAGCAGGAGCGCGCGCCCCGATTCGGCGGTCGCGAACGCGGGACGGCCGTAGCTCAGCCACTCCGCGACGGCGCGGTCGGCCGGTGCGCCGAACGGCACGGAACGCTCCCGGTTCCCTTTGCCGAGCACGCGGACCAGGCGCCGCTCCCGGTCCACGTCGTCGACGTCCAGGCCGCAGAGTTCGCTCACCCGGATCCCGGTCGAGTACAGCAGCTCGACGATCAGCCGGTCCCGCAACGCCATCGGATCGTGCTGCGCCGCACCGGATTCCGCCGCGTCCATGGCCTCGACCGCCTGTTGCCTGCCGAGTACCGCGGGCAGCGTCCGGTGCGCCTTGGGCGAGCCGAGCCGCAAGCCGGGATCCACTTCCAGCCTGCCGGTCTTGGTGAGCCAGCCGGTGAACGTCCGCGCCGAGGACGCGCGACGCGCCATCGTCGTGCGGGCCGCGCCGTTCGCCGACTGCGCCGCGAGCCAGGACCGCAGCAGCGTCAGGTCCAGCTCTCGGACCGCCGAATCCGGGGAGCGGGCGTACAGGTGGGCCAGTAGCGACCGCGCATCGCCGAGGTAGGCGCGCACGGTGTGCGCCGAGCGGTTGCGGCCGAGCCGCAGGTGTCGCCCGTACTCCGTCAACAGCGCGTCCAGGTCCTCCGGCAACTCTTCCACCCCACCACCGTCGCCCCCAGCGCAGCCGTTGGCAAGAAACCGCGCCGGGCCGCGAAGCTCGGCGTGATCGCGACCATCGCCACAGGCGCACCTCGGTCACGCGGCATGCAGGAACACGCGGGCAGATCGTCACGAACGTCCTCCCGACTTCCTGGGCGCCTTGCGGTGCCAACCGGTTTCGTCGAGTCCGACCAGTCCCGCGATCTCGAGTGCGACCAAGGCGGCGCGGATCGCGGGTAGGGAGAGTGGGCAGCGGCCGGTCAGTTCGTGGGGTAGACGGGAGCCGATGGCGGGGAGGGCGGCGAAGACCGTGGCTTCGTCGCCGGTGAGGCGCTCGGGGGTTTCCGGAACAGTGCCCGCGCTGCCGGGCAGCGACAGGCGTAGCGGTCCGGCCTCGTCGATCACTTCCTCGGTGCGGGTGACGAGCAGGGCCTCACCGTCGCGGATCATCCGATGACAGCCCGTCGAGGCCGCCGAGGTGATCGGGCCGGGAATCGCCAGGGCCGGGCGGCCGAGTCGCCGCGCCCACTTCACGGTGTTACGCGCGCCGCTGCGCAGACCCGCCTCGGTTACCAGCACACCGTCGGCAAACGCCGCGATCAAGCGGTTGCGGGCCAGAAAGTGGTGCTTCCTGGCGAGCGTGCCGGGCGGGTACTCGCTGACCACCAGTCCGACGTCCGCGATCTCGGCGATCAGCCGCTCGTGCTGGGCCGGATACGGACGGTCCACACCGCACGCGAGCACCGCGATGGTCGGCCCGTCGACAGCCAGCGCCGCGCGGTGCGCCATCGCGTCGACGCCGAAAGCCGCGCCGGACACGATGGTCCAGCCCTGGGCGGCCAGATCCCCCGCGATCTCGGCGGTGACCCGATTGCCGTATCCCGTGCTGCACCGCGATCCAACCACCGCCAAAGCCCGTTCGCTCGACTTTAGTAGCGAGCGGGGTCCGCGCACCCAGAGGACCAGCGGCACCGCGCCGTCCGGATCGCGGCCCACGTCGAGTTGGCTCAGTCCCAGAAGCCGCCACGCGGGCCACTCCGGATCGTCCGGCGTCACCACCCGGCCACCGATCCGCTCGATGAGCTCCAGATCGGCTGCCGCCGTGTCGACCTCGCGCCGCCGCCTGGTCGGTCCGCGCAGCGACTCCGGCAACTCGCACTCGCGCACCGCCCGTGCGGCCTCCACGACCCCCACCGATTCGATCAACGCGGACAACGCCGCACAAGGCCCTTCGACGACCCGCGAAAGGTACACCCAAGCCAACCTCCGCTCGTCCGTCTCCCCCGCACCGCTCGCCATCGCGACAAGCGCTTGCCGACTACTTCCTCTTTCGCTCCTACCCGCAACCCCGAACTCGGCAGCACACTCGTCCAGCTCGTCGATCCACACTGCTCGGCGCGAACCAGAATCATCCGCGCCTGAACCACCGTGCTCCGCGGCGGCTTCGTCCAGCTGGCCGACCCGACTTCCTCGACCCGCAACAGCCCCGTCCCGATCGTGGCCACCCCGATCGAATTCAGCAGCGCAGCCCCGCCGACCGCCATCCTGTGCCGACGACTGTGAAAGGCCCGACTCTCCAACGAAACCGTGGTGCTCTTCGAAGTCAGGAGCGACCTCATGCCCTTCGTCTTTCCACACCGCTCGGCGCGCGCCGGTCATCGTGCACCCCCGCTCCGGCCGCGGTCCCACGACGTCGCCGCCGCTCTGCCGCAGCCTGACGCCCGCCATCGAGCCGCCGCAGCGCTCATCACTTCGCCACCGCGCAACACCGTCAGCCGCCACGACACCTCTGCACCGAAACCCTTGCCCCACCGCGCGTTCACTGCGCACCCCGCTGGCGGAAGTTCAGCGCCAGCATGACGTCCTGCGCGCTGGGCACATCGGCCCCGCGCAGATCGCAGACCGTCCAGGCGACACGGATGGCGCGGTCGGCGCCCCTGGCCGACATGCGACCCATGCGCAGGGCCGCCTCGACCGGGGCGACGGACTCGCGGGGCAGTCGAAAGCGTTGGCGCAGTGCGTGTCCCGGGACCTCGGCGTTGGTGAGCCAGCCGTGCTCGCGCCAGCGGTGCAGCGCGGCCTTCCTGGCCGCCGCGACGCGCTCGCGCACCACCGCACTGCTTTCGGCGGCGTCCGAGCTGAACGTCGCGCCCGATTGGCCGTGCATCTGCACCCAGATATCGATGCGGTCCATCAGCGGTCCGGACAGTTTGCCGAGATAGCGGCGGCGCGCGAGGGGCGCGCAGATGCAGTCGACGTCGCGAGCGGGCGCGCAGGGGCAGGGGTTCGCGGCCAGCACCAGTTGGAAGCGGGCCGGGTAGCGCGCCACCCCGTCGCGGCGAGCGATGCGAACCTCGCCCTCCTCCAACGGAGTTCGCATCGCTTCGAGGACCTTGACACCGATCTCGGCGCATTCGTCGAGGAAGAGCACGCCGCGGTGGGCCCGACTCACCGCACCGGGACGGGCCGAGCCCGAGCCGCCGCCGATCATCGCCGTGACCGAGGTGGAGTGGTGTGGTGCGACGAACGGCGGCACGGTGATGAGCGGATGATCGCCGGACAGCGCGCCCGCCACCGAGTGGATCGCCGTCACCTCCAGCGCCTCAGCTTCCGACAGCGGCGGCAGCAGACCGGGAAGACGTTGCGCCAGCATGGTTTTGCCTATGCCGGGTGGCCCGGTCAGCAACAGGTGGTGGCCGCCCGCCGCGGCCACCTCGAGCGCCCAGCGGGCCTCGTCCTGACCGACCACCTCGCTGAGGTCGCCGTAGGAGCGCGCCGTATCGGGCAGTTCGCCGCTCGGCTCCGGCAGCGCCGCCTCACCGCGCAACCAGGCGACCACGGCACGCAGACTCACCGCGCCGAACACCTCGACGCCCTCGACCAGACCCGCTTCCGCCATGGCGCATTCGGGCACCACCACCGTCGACCAGCCCGCGTTGCGCGCGGTGATCACCGCGGGCAGGATGCCGCGCACCCGGCGCACCCGCCCGTCCAGTGCGAGCTCGCCCAACAGCACCGTCTTCACCAGCCGTTCCGAGGGCACCGCGCCCGCCGCGTCCAGTACCGATACCGCCAGTGCGAGGTCGTAGACGCTGCCGATCTTGGGCAGAGTCGCGGGCGACAGGGCGAGGATCACGCGGCCGTCCGGCCACTTCTCCCCCGAATTGGCCACGGCCGAGCGGACCCGGTCGCGCGATTCGGAGAGCGCGGTGTCGGGCAGGCCGACCAGGTGCACCGACGGCAGCCCCTGACCGATGTCGGCCTCGATCTCGACCAACTGCCCGTCCACGCCGGCCACCGCGACGGAATGGGCGCGCCCCAGCGCCATCAGAAGACCGCCTCGAGGTGGTCGATCACCGGGTTGTGGCCGGGCTGGATCAGCACCGAGATCACGTCGAAGCGTATTCGCCGCCAGGGGCCGTCCTGTTCGGCCAGCCAGAGCAGCGCGAGCCGCCGGATGCGCTGCTGCTTGGTGAAGGTGACGGCCTCGGCGGGCGTGCCGAAGCCGAGGCCGCTGCGGGTTTTCACCTCGACGAACGCGGTGGTCTGGGAGTCACGCGCGATCAGATCGAGTTCGCCGTACCGGCAACGCCAGTTGCGCACGACGATCTCCATGCCCGCGTCCCGCAGGAACCGTGCCGCCAGCTCTTCCCCGTATGCGCCGAGTGCCTGTTTGTCTGCCACCCGACGATCGTGACCGCACCGCGCCGCAGTCCGGTCGCGATGACCTGGGCCGATACCTGCCCTGTGGACTACGACGCCACTGTGGACAACACGCCGCGGCGGATTCCGAAGCGATACAAGCTGGCAGGCCGCCGTGGTAGCGGCGCTACCGGACACAGCGCATCGCCGCCCGCGCGGCGGCCGAAAGGCGTCTCGCCTTCCGTCAGCGGAACTCGCGCGGCGCGGATTACTCGGGAAGCCGCAGGTCCGGCTTCTCCAGCTCCTCGATGTTGACGTCCTTGAAGGTGATCACCCGGACGTGCTTGACGAAGCGGGCGGGCCGGTACATGTCCCACACCCACGCGTCGCTCATGCGTACCTCGAAGTACACCTCACCGTCGGCGTTCTGTGGGCGAAGCTCCACGGAGTTGGCCAGGTAGAAGCGGCGCTCGGTCTCCACCACGTACGAGAACTGACCGACGATGTCCTTGTACTCGCGATACAGCGAGAGCTCCATCTCGGTTTCGTACTTCTCGAGGTCCTCGGCACTCATCGGGTGGGACGTCCTCCTTCTCGCGGCACTGCATCGTATCGGCGGCGTTCGCTCGGCCTGCGTGGTTACCTCGCGCTACCGCCTGCTGGCCTGACGCTCACACCGTCCGGTCGTCTCTCCACATCATCTCGCATGGGCGGCATCGGTAGCCACTCGGCTGTCCTCGAGCCCGTCGGCGAGCACCGCGTCGGCGTACTCGACGGCCGGGTCGAGCGGCCGCAACCCCGCCGTCTCGCGCACATTGCGCCACGATCGCCGGTGTTCGCTGCATGGACCGAGCTCGTTCAGCGCGGCGGTGTGCTCGGGCGTGTTGTAGCCCTTGTGCGCCGCGAAACCGTAGCCGGGGAATCGCTGGTCCATCTCCACCATGATCCGGTCACGGGTCACCTTGGCCAGGATGCTGGCCGCCGCGATGCACGCCGCCGCCGCATCTCCGCCGATAACGGGTAGTGACGGGACGGGAATGCCGGGGACGCGGAACCCATCGGTCAGCACGTAGCCAGGAGTGTGCCCGAGGCCGGCCACCGCGCGGCGCATCCCCTCGATATTGGCCACGTGGATACCGATCGAGTCGATCTCCCACGCCGGGACCACGACGACCTTCCAGGCCAGCGCCAGCCGCGTGATGACCGGATACAGCTCCTCGCGGGTGGCTTCGGTGAGCTTCTTGGAGTCGTCGAGGCCCGCGAGTTTGTCGTAGGCCTTCGGTGCGAGCAGGCAGGCCGCGACGACCAGTGGTCCGGCGCACGGGCCGCGACCGGCCTCGTCCACGCCCGCCACCGGGCCGAGCCCGCTGCGGATCAGCGCCGCCTCCAGCGTGCGCAAGCCGCCCGCTTTGCGCATCACCACGCGCGGCGGCCACCCGTTGCTTGCCGTCATTCGGTTACCCACTGCTCCGGCCTGCCCCACCGTCCAATTATCCTGCGGCCGCGCCGATCAGTTCGTCTGCGGGTCCTGGGAACGAATGAGCCCCATCCGATTCGGCGGCCAGATCTTGACGACGGCCTTGCCGCGCACGTTGTCGATGGGGACGGTGCCCTGCCATTCGTCGCCGACGTGGGCGCGCGAGTCCGCGGACTGGTTGCGGTTGTCGCCCATCACCCACAGGTGCCCCTCCGGAACCTTCACCGGACCGAACACGCGGCCCGCGGGATAGGTGGGGTTCTGCTGGCCGGCCAGCCAGCGGTAGTCGTTCTCGACGTACGGCTCGTCGAGGGGCTTGCCGTCCACCATGACCCTGCCCTGCGCGTCGCAGCACCGCACGGTCTGACCGCCGACCGCGATGACCCGCTTGACCAGGTCGTTCTCGTCGGGCGGCACGAGGCCGAAGAAGGAGAAGAAGTTCTGCACGCCGCGCACGATCGCGTTGTCCGAGCGGATCGACTGGTAGCGGGTGTTCCAGGAGGGCGGTCCGACGAAGACCACCACGTCACCGGGTTGCGGGTCGCTGCCGTAGTAGCTGACCTTCTGCACGTAGATGCGGTCGCCGATCTGGAGGGTCTCCTCCATCGACTGGGAGGGGATCACGTACGGCCGCCCGACGAAGCTGACCATCAGCGCGGCGATGACGGCCGCGATCACGATGAGGACCGGCAGCTCCTGCCAGAACGGGCGCTGCTTCTTCGGCTTCTTCGCCTGCCGCCTGCCGCGGCGTCCCCCCTCGTCGTCCGATCCGGACACCGACACCGACCCACTTTCGTCTGCCACGCGGAACAGACTAGCCCGGCACCATGACTCGCGTCCGGTGCCGGGCCAGTGAAGATCACTCGTGCCGGGTCAGGGCGAAGCGCTCAGCGCTTTTCCTTGATCTTGGCCGCCTTACCGCGCAGGTCGCGCAGGTAGTACAGCTTCGCCCGGCGGACGTCACCGCGGGTCACGACGTCGATGTGGTCGATGTTGGGGCTGTGCACCGGGAAGGTGCGCTCCACGCCGACACCGAACGACACCTTGCGCACGGTGAAGGTCTCGCGGATGCCACCGCCCTGGCGACGGATCACGACGCCTTTGAAGACCTGGATGCGCTCCTTCGAGCCTTCGATGACCTTCACGTGCACATTGAGGGTGTCGCCCGGACGGAAGTCGGGGACATCGCTGCGCAGCGACTTTTCGTCGACGAAGTCAAGGGTGTTCATTTCCATCCTTCTGGAGTTCGCGCGAACAGAGGACCCTGGCGGCACGGTGCGTGCTCGACCGGTTCATGCTCCGAATTAAGGGATGCTCCCGGGGTCGACATGCACCCAGGGCAACCTGTGCATTGTGCCAGACCCGAGGGCCGTGCCGAAAATCGGGCCCAAGGGATCGCCGTCGCATCGACCGACGCCGGGACGACACCGGCCACGGTACATCGCCCTCCGCAGCGGGCGCCGCCACCGGCCAGGCCATCCGCGACAGATATCCGATCGGGACCCACTCCCGCCGAAGAGCCGAATGCCGCTGGCCCAACTCCGCCACGCCCCGAAAACAGGCCGCGCTCTCGTCAGCGATCGAGTTCCACCGCGGCCCGGTGCAGCGCCGCCGCCAACCGGTGATTCTCCGCCGCGTCGAAGGCGAACGCGGCCCGCCGGCGGGTGTACCCGTACGCGACACCCGACCGCGGATCGGCGAAGCCGTCCGATCCCGCCGAACCGGTGTGGCCGAAGGCCCGCGCACCGAGGAATGGGTACGACAGCCCTTTGGCCTCGAAACCCAGGGCGAACACGGCGTCACCGCGCACCAGATCGGGTCCCGGCGCGTGGATCGTCGTGAACTCGGCGAGGGTGTCCGGGCGCAGCAGCGGAGGGCGGCCGTTCAGTTCCGAGATGGCGGCGGCGTACATGCTCGCCACACCTCGCCCGCTTCCGACGCCACCGGCCGAAGCCTGCCCAAGCGACCGCACCTCGCGGCTGTTGGGCAACCGCATCACATCCATCGGCGTGAACGCCGGTGTGGCGTTCAGGTTGTAGGAGATGCCCGCGATGCCCTGCGGGTTCGGCGAATTCGCGTCGAAGGCCGCCTCCATCTCCGGGGTGGCCAGCCACGGGAGGATCTCGCGGAAGCGCCCGTCCTGCGCCTCGGGCAGACCGAGATAGAGATCCAGCTCGTAGGGCGCCCTGATCCGTTCCTCGAACAGCTCCTGGATGGAGCGGCCGACCAGGCGTCGCACAACCTCCCCGAGGATGGCGAAGGTGACGAAGCCGCCGTATCCCTGGGCCGACCCCGGCCGGAAGTGCGGATGCTGCCGGACTATCAGTTCCGCGATGACCCGGTCGTCGGCCAGCTGTGCCACGGTGAAGCCGCCCTCGATCCCGATCAGCCCGGCGCGGTGGGTCAGCACCTGCCGTAGCGTGATCGCCGACTTGCCCGCCGCCGCGAACTCCGGCCAGTAGTGGGCGACGGTCCGGTCCAACTCGAGCACGCCGTCCTGCACGAGGAGCGCGACGACCAGCGTCGCGGCGCCCTTGGTGGTGGAATGCAGGCCGGTCAGCGTCTCGCCGGTGACCTCGGGCCCGGCCCAGAGATCGACCACCTGCCTGCCGTGCACGAATCCGGCCAGCTGTGCACCGGATTCGCCGTTCTCCTCGGCCACCACCGCGGCGAACTCCGCCAGGACCTCCTCGAATCCCGCCGCGACGGTGCCGTGCACGACCGCCGTGGCGACGTCCGCGCTCATCCGAGCACCGGGTAGTTCGCGCGGAAGACGCCCCGTGGATCGCGAGCCCGCTTGATGTCGGCCAACCTGTCCACGGTCGACGCGTCGAAGGCCGCCGACGCGCGCTCGCCGGGAGTCAGGAACGTGTACGGCTTGCCCGCGCCCAGATGGCCGTCCAGCGCGCCGACGATCCGCCGCTGTTCGGCGGCGACCGCGTCGGCGAGGTGCGGCAGACCCAGGCCGAGCAGGTACAGCAGGTATGGCTCGCGCACCGCCGCGCGTGCGCCCGGTTCCGGCGCGGCGGCGGCGAGCGCGCCGCCGAGGTGGCGGATCTGGAGGTTCACCAGCGGCGCGAGCGGGTCGTCGAGCAGGATCTTCGCCACCGTGTCGTCGAGATCGGTCAGCAGCTCGGCACGGGACAGCGCCGGGCTCGGATCGGTGGGTTCGGCGGTGATGTCGCCGAGGTTCGCCACCGACAACTCGCCGCGCTTGTCGACGACCGCGCCACCGATGGCGTCGACTCCGGCGAGCAGTTCCTTGGCCGCCTCCGCGTCGCCGAGGTAGGCGACGTCGAGCGCGACCATCGGTGGGGCGTCGGGGAATTGGAAGCGGTGGAACCACAGCGACAACTCGTCGGGAGCCCGCTCGGTGAGTTCGCTGAACGCCTCGAAGACGGCGCGGGTGGCGGTGCCGGGCCACATCACGCGACCGCCGTAGAGCGCGGGCGCGGGGTGCAGGTCGAATTCGAGCGCGGTCACCAGTGCGTAATCCCCACCGCCGCCGCGCAGCGCCCAGAACAGCTCCGGGTCGGACGCGGCGGTGACGCGCGCGGGACGGCCCTCGGCGTCGACGATCTCGAACGCGCGCACGTCGTCGCTCGCCCAGCCGAACTTCCTGCCGAACCAGCTCAGCCCGCCGCCGAGGGTGTAGCCGGTGACGCCGACGACCGGGTTGCTGCCCGCCAGACCGGTCAGTCCGTGCGCACCGACGGCGGCTTGCACCTGTCCCCAGGTCGCGCCCGCGCCGACGCGCGCCCACCGCTCGTCGGCGTGCACCTCGATGTGGTCGAGGCGCGCGGTACGGACGAGGATCACGCCGTCGCCGTTGCCGGACGCGCCGTGGCCGGTCGGCTGGGTGGCGACCGTCAGTCCCGCGCCGCTCGCATGGCCGACCAGCGCCGCGGCGTCCGCGGCATCGGCGATCTCGACCACCGCGGCCACGGACTGGCGCACGGTGAGATTCCACGCCCGCGCGGCGCTGTCGAATTCCTCGTCACCGGGCAAGAAGACCCGGCCGCGAACAACGCCGCGGAGATTGTCCAGTGTCATTTCCCTTTTCCTGTCTGCTGTTTCGTTCGAAGAATCGCTAGGCGCGGCCGAAGCGGCGCAGCGCGGCCCATGCTTCGGGCAGCGGTTTCGGGTCGCGCCGGGCGGGCGAACGCAGCGCCCAGGACGCGACGGTGAGCCCGAGAAAGACCAGCGGGGAAATCGCTGCGGCCGCCGGGTCGCCGACAGCCAGGTGCGAAAGGGCGGCGCCGCCGTAGACGAAAGCCAGTCCGGCATAAGCCCATTCCTTCACACGCGGCGTGCCGGGCGCCAGCACCGCGCCCACGGCGGCGACCTTGGCGGCGCCGATGATGGTCGCGAAGTAGAGCGGGTATTCGAGACGTGCGAAAGTGTCCTGCACGTAGGGAATTCGCGCGAGATCCCAGTACGCGCCCACTACCGATTCGGTCATCAAAATGGCCGTAGCTCCCCCGAAGGCGATCATCCTCGCGCGTGATCCGCGGTGCGACGCACCGTCTTCGATCGGGGTCGTGGTGAATTCCGCGGGAATCGGCATCGCTGTCTTCATCTTTCGGCCTTCCTTGTTGCTCCGGTTGGCGTCGCGCTCATCGCGCATCGCCTCATCGCTGTTCGACTGGATGACGGAGGGCAGCGCGGAAAGGTAACGAGTGTGATATAGACCACACGAAAAGGCGGCGCTGTCACGTCCGGCGACTCCGGTTCGTCGGTAAGTCGACGGAGAGGACACGACGTGAACGACCACGATTTTCTGGCGGGGCGCTTCGAAGGCCACCGGCCGCATCTCACCGCGGTGGCCTACCGCATGCTCGGCTCGGTCGCCGAAGCCGACGACGCGGTTCAGGAGGCGTGGCTGCGGCTGGCCAGGACCGATGCCGCCGACATCGACAATCTCGCGGGCTGGCTGACCACCGTCGTCGGCCGGGTCTGCCTCGACATGCTGCGGGCGCGCACCTCCCGCCGGGAGGAGCCGATGGCCGAGCGCCTGCCGGATCCGGTGATCGGCCCGGAGGACGGCACCGATCCGGAAGGCCAAGCGGTGCTGGCCGATTCGGTCGGCATGGCGCTACTGGTGGTGCTGGAGTCGCTGAACCCGGCCGAGCGGCTCGCGTTCGTGCTGCACGACATGTTCGCGATGCCGTTCGATCAGATCGCGCCGATCGTCGGCAAATCGCCGGCCGCGGCCAAGATGCTGGCCAGCCGCGCCCGCAACCGGGTGCGCGGCCGGGCGCCGGTGCCGGACCCCGATCTGCCCCGCCAGCGCCGGGTCGTGGACGCCTTCCTCAGCGCCGCGCGCGGCGGCGATTTCGACGCGCTGCTGGCGATCCTCGATCCGGACGTGGTGCTGCACGCCGACGGCGGCGCGACGGTGCCCGGTGGCCTGCGCGTGGTGCGCGGCGCGGAACGAGTGGCGGCGATGCTCGACACGTTCCACCGGATGGCGAACCTCTACGACACCCACCCGGCCCTGGTCAACGGCGTTGCCGGACTGCTCAATACCGCCGAGGGCAAGCCGATGTCGGTGATGAGCTTCACCGTGACGAACGGCCGGATCGCCGAGATCGACATCCTGTCCGATCCCGAACGTCTCGCGCGACTCGACCTGGTCCCAGCCGACGACCGTCGATAACGCGAGGTCAGTGCCCCTCGTCGTGATCGGCCGCCCACGGCAGGTGGTGGTGCCGGTGCGGCGCGGGCGGCGCGGGCACGACCGTCCTGGTCAGCTCCGCCTCCGCCGCCGTGCGCACGTGCTCGACATCGGGCTTGCCCGCGACCAGGTCCTGCACGAAGATCTTGGCCCGGATGACCGGCCTGCGATACCGGCGTTCCCGCACGATCGCCCGGTACATCAACCGCCGCCGGTCGCCGTAGCGCCACCGTGCCCATGGCGCGCCCGGCCTGCTCAGCCGCAGCGCGCCGACCACCAGCAGCGGCGGGAAGAACATGCCGAACAGGCCGGTCCAGATCTTGCCTTTGGCGATGACGATCGCGGCGAGCATCAGGTTGACGAGCGCGAACACGGTCGCCACGATCCGCGCGCCGGTGCCGATGGAAGCGCGAAAGTCGTTGATCTCCAGCAGTGACAGCGGATGGAAACCGAGCAGCAGCAGCCCGGTCACCGCGAGCGCGACGAACACGGCGTCCACCGAGGTGCGACCCTGTTCCTCCCAGTACACGTCGCGCAGGTAGTAGATCAGCGCGAACTCGTCCAGGACCAGCGCGGCGCCGACACCGAAGGCCGCCGACAGCGCGCCCGCGGTGGCACTGCTGCCCTCCTCGAAGACGGCGACCAGGCCGAGTCCGGAGCCGAGCACCAGAATCACGCCGAACACCATGTGATGGATGTGCACGGTGCCCGCTCGGAGGTTGCCCGGCCACCAGCGCACCTTGGCCCTGATCATCCGGACGCTGAGCCGGATGAACAGGAACCCGACGATGAAGCCGAAGAGGAAGCACAGCAGCGGTAGGCGGCCTTGCGCGATCACATCGTCTTCGAGCCACCGTCGCATGGCCGCCTACATCCCTCCGCCCCCGCGCTGGCTCCTACTGTCCGAAACCGGCCCGGCGCAGCGCGTCGGCCATGGAACCGCTCGGCGCGGGGGCGTTGCGCCGCTGGTTGCCCTGACCGCGGCCCTGCTGCGGCCGCCCTTGACCATTCTGCCGCTGCCTGCCGTCGCCGCCCTGACGTCCGCCGCCCTGGCCGCGGTTGCCGCCGCGCTCGCTCTTCGCGGGCGCCCCCGGCTCGTCGTCCAGGCGCAGGGAGAGACCGATGCGCTGACGGGCGACGTCGACCTCGAGCACCTTCACCTTCACCACGTCACCGGACTTCACCACCTCGCGCGGATCCTTGACGAAGTTGTGCGACATGGCCGAGACGTGCACCAGACCGTCCTGGTGCACACCGACGTCGACGAACGCGCCGAACGCCGCGACATTGGTGACCACGCCCTCGAGCACCATGCCGGGCTTCAGGTCGGCGACCTTCTCCACACCGGCGGCGAACTCGGCGGTCTTGAACTCCGGGCGCGGGTCGCGGCCCGGCTTCTCCAGCTCGCTGATGATGTCGGTGACGGTCGGGACACCGAACTTCTCGTCGGTGAACTCGGCGGCCCGCAGCGCGCGCAGCACGGTGGTGTTGCCGATCAGCTCGGACATCCCGCGACCAGTGGATTCCAGAATGCGCCGGACCACCGGGTAGGCCTCGGGGTGCACCGCGGAGGTGTCGAGTGGGTCGTCGCCGCCACGGATGCGGAGGAAGCCCGCGCACTGTTCGAACGCCTTCGGACCGAGCCGGGGCACGTCGAGCAGGGCGGTGCGGCTGCGGAACGGACCGTGCTGATCACGATGCGCCACAATGCTTTCCGCCACGGACGACGCGATGCCCGATACCCGGGAGAGCAGCGGCACCGAGGCGGTGTTCACGTCGACGCCGACCGCGTTCACCGCGTCCTCGACCACCGCGCCCAGCGAGCGAGCCAGCAGCGTCTCGGAGACGTCGTGCTGATACTGGCCCACGCCGATCGACTTCGGGTCGATCTTCACCAGCTCGGCCAGCGGATCCTGCAGGCGGCGCGCGATGGACACCGCGCCGCGCAGCGAGACGTCCATGTCCGGCAGTTCCTGGGAGGCGTAGGCGGAGGCGGAGTACACCGACGCGCCCGCCTCCGAGACCACGATCTTGGTCGGCTTGTTCGCCGGGATGCGCGAGATCAGCTCGGCGGCAAGGGCGTCGGTCTCGCGCGAGGCGGTGCCGTTGCCGATCGCGATGAGTTCGACGCCGAACCGCGCGACCAGCGCGCCGAGTACCGCGAGCGACTTCTCCGTCTGACCCTGCGGCTTGTGCGGGTAGATGACCTCGGTGGCGACGACCTTGCCGGTGGCATCGACGACCGCGACCTTGACGCCGGTGCGGTAGCCCGGGTCCAGGCCCATCGTGGTGCGAGTGCCCGCGGGCGCCGCGAGCAGCAGATCGCGCAGGTTGGCGGCGAACACGTCGACCGCGTCCTTCTCCGCGGCCTGACGCAACCGCATGCGGGTGTCGATACCGAGGCTGACCTGAAGCTTGGTGCGCCACGCCCAGCGCACCGTGTCCAGCAGCCAGGAATCGGCGGGGCGGCCCTTGTCGGCGATGCCGAACCGCACCGCGATGCGGCCTTCGTAGACACTGCGCTCGCCTGGCTCGGGCTCTTCGGTGTCCGGCTCGAGGTGCAGGGTGAGCACGTCCTCCTTCTCACCGCGCAACAGCGCGAGCACGCGGTGCGAGGGCAGCTTGTGGAACGGCTCGCTGAACTCGAAGTAGTCGGCGAACTTCGCGCCCGCCTCCTCCTTGCCCGGCCGCACCGTCGAGCTGATCTGACCGCGGTTCCACATCATCTCGCGCAGCTCGCCGACCAGATCCGCGTCCTCGGCGAACCGCTCGACCAGGATCGCGCGGGCGCCGTCGAGCTGCTCGGCGGTGTACTGGCCGGGATCGGTGGTCGGATCGCCGATCAGCGCGTCGGCCACCGGCTCATGCCCCGCCTCGCGCGCGATCTGCGCCTTCGTGCGCCGCTTCGGCTTGAACGGCAGGTAGATGTCCTCCAGGCGGGCCTTGGTCTCGGCGAGCATCAACTGCCCGAGCAGCGCGTCGTCGAGTTTGCCTTGGCCACGGATGGATTCGATGATCGCGCCACGGCGCTCGTCGAGTTCGCGCAGGTAGGACAGCCGCTCGTCGAGCTGGCGCAGCTGGGCGTCGTCCAGCCCGCCGGTCACTTCCTTGCGGTAACGCGCGATGAACGGCACGGTCGAACCCGCGTCCAGCAGTTCGACCGCGGCGCGGACCTGGCTCTCGCGCACACCGAGTTCGTCGGCGATACGCCTGCCCACGCTGGCCAGCGGGGCGCCTGTCGGTGCGGCGGCGGTCGTGTCGGTGCTGTTCTGCTCTGAACTGGCGATCTCGGGCGCTGTCGTCACGACCCGCAACACTAGCTCGTCAGCCCGCCTCTCCGCGTCTCAGGCCGGTCGTGAGAGCCTCGGGAGTTTCGCAACGGGCCGGCGGTCGGGAGCGGGGTATGTTTTGGGCGTACCCGACGAGTTACCCGGGCCTCGCGAAATCAGTTGTCGCCTCGGCAGGCCTACCCCCGCGTTCGCTCCGGCCGTGCGCGGGCTGACAGCGGACTACCTCCGGCAGCGCTCATCGGGCGTACCTCCGCATTCCCTCCGGCCATGTGTGCGCTGACGACGGGCTCCGTCCGGCTGCGCCCATTGTGCCCCGAGGAACGGAGGCGCCGGTTTCGGTGCGCCCGTTCCTCGGGGCTCAGTGGGGGCAGCTCGGGCTAGCCGAGGAGTTCCCTTGCCATCTCTCGCATCTCGGCCTTGCGGATCTTGCCCGTGACGGTCATCGGGAATTCGTCGACCAGGTGGACGTAGCGCGGGATCTTGAAGTGGGCGAGTTTGCCGGTGCAGAAGGCGCGCAGGGACTCGGCGTCCAGCGGGATGGCGCCCTCGCGCATGCGGATCCAGGCCATCAGTTCCTCGCCGTACTTCGCGTCGGGCACACCGATCACCTGGGCGTCCAGGATGTCCGGATGGGTGTAGAGGAATTCCTCGATCTCGCGGGGGTAGATGTTCTCGCCGCCGCGGATCACCATGTCCTTGATCCGTCCGGTCACGGCGATGTACCCGTCGGCGTCCATCACGCCGATGTCGCCGGTGTGCATCCAGCGGGCCGCGTCGATGGCTTCGGCGGTCTTCTCCGGCTGATCCCAGTAGCCGAGCATCACCGAGTAGCCGCGGGTGCACAGTTCGCCGGGCTCGCCGCGCGGGACGGTCAGACCCGTTGCGGGATCGACGATCTTGACCTCGAGATGCGGGCCGACGCGGCCGACGGTCGCGGTCCGGCGATCGAGGTCGTCCTCGCGGCGGGTCTGGGTGGAGACCGGAGACGTTTCGGTCATGCCGTAGCAGATGCACACCTCGTGCATGCCGAGCCGGTCGATGACCCGCTTCATCACCTCCACCGGACACGGCGAACCCGCCATGATGCCGGTCCGCAAAGTCGACAGATCTGGTGTCGCGCCCGTCTTCTCGAGCACCGAGTCCAGCTCGGCGAGCACGGCGATGAACATCGTCGGCACGCCGTAAAGGGAGGTGCAGCGCTCCAGGGCGACCGCTTCCAGGGTTGCCGCCGGGTCGAAGGCCTGCGCCGGAATCACCACCGCCGCACCGTGACTGGTGGCGGCCAGATTGCCCATCACCATGCCGAAGCAGTGGTAGAAGGGCACCGGCACGCAGATCCGGTCTTGTTCGGTGTACCCGCACAGCTCCCCGACGAAGTAACCGTTGTTGAGGATGTTGTGATGGCTGAGCGTGGCGCCCTTTGGGAAACCCGTTGTGCCCGAGGTGTACTGGATGTTGATCGGATCGTCCGCCGACAACGTCACCGCCACGGCGGCCAGTCGCTCGGCGTCGACCGGCGCGTCGGCCACCGCGGCCCAGTCCGCGCCGCCGAGGATCAGAACCTGGTCGAGGCCCGGGCATTCGGGTCGGACCTCCTCGATCATGGCGACATAGTCCGAGGTCTTGAACTCCGGTGCGGCGATGAGCATCCGAACCCCGGCCTGGCGCAGCACGTATCCGAGTTCGCTGGTGCGGTAGGCCGGATTGATGTTGACCAGGATCGCGCCCAGCTTGGCGGTGGCGTACTGCACGAGGAACCACTCCGCGCAGTTGGGGGCCCAGATGCCGACGCGATCGCCCTTGGTGAGACCGCGGGCGGCGAGACCGGACGCTATCGCGTCGACCGCCGCGACGAGTTCGCGGTAGGTCCAACGGCGTCCGGTCGGCGAGTCCACCAACGCTTCCCGATCCGGATGTGCCGCGGCGGTGCGGTCCAAGTTGGCCCCGATGGTGTCGCCGAGCAGCGGCGCGTCCGAGGTGCCCGAGGCGTAGCTCGGCAGCGCGAGGTTCATCGAGCACCTCCCTGCTGCCGCAGCACGAAACGCTGCACCTTGCCGCTGGGCGTCTTCGGCAGACTCGTCACGAAATGCACCCGGCGCGGATAGGCGTGCGCCGCGAATTTCTCCTTCACCAATTGCTGTAGCTCGGCGGCCAATTCGGCGCTGCCCGCGGATCCGTTGCGCAACACCACGAATGCCTCCAGCACTTCCCCGCGCAACTCGTCCGGCAGACCGACCACCGCGGCCTCCGCCACCTGGTCGTGCAGCACCAGCACGCTCTCCACCTCGAACGGGCCGATGCGGTAGCCCGCCATGATGATCACGTCGTCGTCGCGGGCGGAGAAGTGGAAGAACCCGTCGGCGTCGCGGGATCCGGCGTCGCCGGTGAGATACCAACGGCCGTCGGCGGTGTAGCGCTGCGCGGTGCGCTCGGGGGCGTCGAGATAGCCCAGGAACCACAGCAGCGGACTGCGCTCGGTGTCGATCGCGACCCGGCCGAGTTCACCGGGCGCGGCCTCGACGTCCGCGTCCTCGGCGAGCACGGCACAGGTCCAGCCGGGCAGCTGCCTGCCCATCGATCCGAGCGGGGCGTCGGCGCTGAGCTCGTCGTGCCAGGCGTTGCAGACGACCATGCCGTGCTCGGTCTGCCCGTAGTGGTCGCGGACGGCGACGCCCAGATTCCGCGCCGACCAGGCGACGACCTCGGGGGTGAGCGGTTCGCCCGCGGAGGAGGCGCGGCGCAGCGCGAAACCCGTTGGCGGCGCGTTGTCGTCGGCCCGCAGGGCGCGGTAGACGGTGGGCGCGGCGGCGAAGTTGGTGACCCCGAAGCGCTCCATGACCCGCCAGGTGAGCGGCGCGGAGAAGCCCGCGTGCAGCAGCAGGCTGCGGGTGCCCGACGCGAGCGGGCTCAGGATCGCGTAGTAGAGCCCGTAGGCCCAGCCCGGATCGGCGGCGTTCCAGTAGACGTCGTCGGGGCGGACATCCAGCGCGAACTCCTGATACGCGTGGAAGGAAGCCAGCGCGCGCAGCGGGATCGGCACGCCCTTCGGGGTGCCGGTGGTGCCGCTGGTGAACAGCTGGACGAGCAGTCCGTCACCGCCGACCGCGACCGCCGCGGCGCGCGGGTCGTCGGCGGCGTACGCGTCGAGCAGGTCGGCGAAACGCAAGGTGTCCGGTCCGACCTCCTCGGACGATCCCGCGACGACCAGTCGCCATGGCGCGTCGGCCGGAATGTCGTCGCCGGGCGCCAGCTTCACGGCCTGATCGGCGTCCGCGACGACGAGCGCGGCGCGGGCGGCCGCCAAGCGGAAGGCGATGGCAGGCGGCGCGAACGCGGTGAACAGCGGCACGTGCACAGCGCCGCGGCGCCAGATGCCGAGCAGCGCCACGATCAGGTCCGCGGACTTGCCCATCAGGGTGGCGACGCGATCGCCGCGCCCGACCCCGAGCCCGGCCAGCGCCGCGGCGAAACGCGCCGAACGCTCGCGGAGTTCGCCGTAGGTGAGGTCGGTGGCGCTCAGGTCGGCGTCCACCACCGTGAACGCGACGCGCTCCGCCGGATGTCGGTCGCACAGCAGCTCCGCCGCACAGGCCTCCGGTCCGTCGTAACACTCCAGCAGTTCGCGCACCCGCGCGTCCAGGTCCGTGCTCATGTCGCCTCTCCTCGTCGGTGATCCACGCCACCCTCGTGTCCCATAGGATGTGGGTTGCATCACGTTCGTCACTACCCCCGAAAAGGGGTGAGTCGTTTGACCACCACTTCCCTGCTGCGGCCCCGCGACGCGGACGCGCTGCGCGCCGAGATCCGCTGGGTGGCGCATCGGGCGGGCGTCCCCGTCGTATTCGGTGGCGAGGTGCACGAGGATGCGTTGCTGCTCACCGAGTTCGTCGGGACGATGACCAACGGGCTGCGCGGCCTCACCGTGTTGCGCCGTTCGGGCCTCGGCGGGCAGGTCATGGATATGCGCAGGCCCGCGTCGGTGGCGGACTACCGCAACGCCGCCTCCATCACCCACCACTACGACGCGCCGGTCTCGGGCGAGGGCATCCGCTCGGTGCTCGCGGTGCCGGTGGTCGTCGACGATCGGTCGCGCGCGGTGCTCTACGCCGCGACACGCGGTACGAGCCCGCTCGGCGACCGGACCGCCGATCTGATGATGCAAGCGGGCAAACGGCTGGCCACCGAGTTCGCGATCCGCGACGAAGTGGATCGGCGGCTACGGCTGCTGGAGATGACGGCGCCGACGCCGGACACCGCGCCCGCCGCCACCGAGGAATTGCGCGACATCGGAGCCGAACTGCGCGGCCTGGCCCGCACGGCCACCGACGAGCGACTGCGGGCCCGGCTGCACGGCATCTGCGACCGTCTCGGCCGGGTCCTCACCGGCGAACCCGCTCCCGACGCGCCGCGCCTGTCCCGCCGGGAATTGGACGTGCTCGCCGAGATCGCGCTCGGATGCACCAATCAGGAAGCGGCCCAACGTCTCTCGCTCGGTGCGGAAACGGTGAAGAGCTACCTGCGCAACGCCATGACCAAACTGGACGCGCGCACCCGGCACGAGGCCGTCGTCACCGCCCGCCGCCTCGGCCTTCTTCCCTGATTCGGACCGACCTCCCTCATCCGGCACCGACCGTCGGCTCGGCCCGTGCCATGATCATGCGGTTGTGCGAACGCACCCTGGTCGCTGGCCGCGAACCCAGCGTGCGCGGGGAAGCCCCGATTCTTGCCATGGCGCTGGATCATTCGGAGCCGCAGTCCGCGCCCTGGGGTCTGATGATCCACGGGTACCAACGGCAGCATCGCCGTCATACCGGCTCGATAGCAACCGCTCTGCGCCCCTTGGGCCTTCGGCGTTTCCGGTGTTCGGGCCGATTCGCCCGGCCGCCAAGGGATTGCGGCGGCCGTTGGAGGACTCCCGGGTCGGGGCGGTGATGTGGTCCGCCCTACACTCCCTTGCGTGACAGAGCCTTTCCGTATCGCGGGATTGTCCCTGGACTGCGCCGACCCCGATGCGCTCGCGCGGTTCTACCTCGATCTGCTCGGCGGACACACACTGTGGAGCAAGGAGCGCAGCGCGGCGATCCGCATCCCGTCCGGTCTAGCGGTCATCGCGCAGCGGATCGCGGACTACAAGCCGCCCGTGTGGCCCGGTAGCTCGATCGTGCACTTGGATTTGGCGGCCGACGACGACTTGGACGCGTGCGAGCAGCGCGCGCTCGCGTTGGGTGCGGTGCCCGCGCCCACCCAGCCGGGCGACCGGTGGCGGGTCTTGCTCGATCCGGCCGGGCATCCGTTCTGCATCACGACGGCGCAGTTACCCGACTGAACGACGCTGTCGATCCTCCGACTGGCGGACAACCCGATAACGTTGGCGCTTCAGGAAATTCGGCCGCTGGATGATTCACTCCGGCGGCAGCAGATCCGGGCGGCGTTCGCGGGTGCGGGCCAGTGACTGTTCGCGACGCCAGGCGGCCACCTTCGCGTGGTCGCCGGAGAGCAGGATCGGTGGCACGTCGAGGCCGCGCCAGCTGACGGGGCGGGTGTAGCTCGGACCTTCGAGCAGGCCGTCGGAGAACGAATCCTCTTGGTGCGACTGCTGATTGCCGAGCACGCCGGGCAGCAGGCGCACGACGGCCTCGGTCATCACCAGCACCGCGGCCTCGCCGCCGATGAGGACGTAGTCGCCGATGCTGACCTCTTCGACGCGCACCCGCCGCGCGGCGTCGTCGAACACGCGCTGATCGATGCCTTCGTAGCGGCCGCAAGCGAAGACCAGATGCTGCTCGGCGGCCCAGCGCTGGGCGGTGGCCTGGGTGAACGGGACGCCCGCCGGGGTGGGCACCACCAACAGGGCGTCGTCGGGGCACACCTCGTCCAGCGCGTCGCCCCAGACGGTCGGCTTCATGACCATGCCCGGCCCGCCGCCGTACGGCGAATCGTCGACCGACTTGTGCACGTCGTGCGTCCAGCGCCGCAAGTCGTGCACGTCGACGGAGATCAGTCCCTTGTCGATGGCCTTGCCGAGCAGCGCCGTGCGCAGCGGCTCCAGATACTCCGGAAAGATCGTGATGACGTCGAGCCTCATCCCAGCCCCTTCGTTCCGCCGAGATTCCCGCGCCCGGCGCGCGCAGTGCCCATCACTCGGGATCGAGCAGGCCCTCGGGCGGATCGATGACCACCAGCCGGTCGGCGAGCGACACGGTGGGCACGATCGCCGTGACGAACGGAATCAGGATTTCCCGGCCGTCGTCGGCGGCGCGTACCGAAAGCAGTTCTCCCGCAGCCGAATGCAGCACCTCGGTGACCGTGCCGACGACCGTGCCATCGGTGAGCTGGACGGTCAGCCCCTCCAGCTCGTGGTCGTAGAACTCGTCCGGATCGTCCGAGGGCGGCAGGTCCGCGCTGTCCACGACGAACAGCGTGCCGCGCAGCGCGTCGGCGGCGGTGCGGTCGGCGATCCCGGCGAGAAACACGAGGAGCCGGCCCGAGTGCTCGCGGGCCGACTCCACGGTGAAGTCGCGAACCTCCGACGAGCGCGGCAGGCGACCACGCAGGGTGGTGCCCACCGCGAAACGCTCTTCGGGTTCGTCGGTGCGGACCTCGACGACGAGTTCGCCGCGCACACCGTGCGACTTGGCGACCCGCCCTACGACGAGTTCCATCTACTGATCGGTGTCGACCACGTCGACCCGGATGCCCCGGCCGCCGATGCCCGCGACGAGAGTGCGCAGCGCGGTCGCGGTGCGTCCGCCGCGGCCGATCACCTTGCCCAGGTCCTCGGGGTGGACGTGCACCTCGACGGTGCGCCCGCGACGGCCGGTGATCAGCTCGACGCGGACGTCATCGGGATTGGCGACGATGCCGCGCACCAGGTGCTCGACGGCATCCGCCACTACCGCGCTCACGACTCCACCTCGCTAGCGCTCGGCTCGGTCGCGAGCGCGGTGCGCGCTGTGTCGATGGTTCGCTCGCTGCGCTCGCTCACGATTACTCGGCAGCCTCGGTAGCGGCCTCGCCCTCGGCCTCTTCCTTCTTGGCCTTCTTCTTCGGGGTGACGGCCTCGGCGACCGGCTCGTTCTCGGCGGCGGCCAGCGCGGCGTTGAACAGGTCCAGCTTGGACGGCTTGGCCGGCTTCACCTTGAGCGTGCCCTCGGCGCCCGGCAGGCCCTTGAACTTCTGCCAGTCACCGGTGATCTCCAGGAGGCGCTGCACCGGCTCGGTCGGCTGCGCGCCGACACCCAGCCAGTACTGCACGCGCTCCGAGTCGATCTCGATCAGCGACGGCTCTTCCTTCGGGTGGTACTTGCCGATGGACTCGATGGCCCGGCCGTCACGACGGGTGCGGGCGTCCGCGACGACGACGCGGTACTGCGGGTTGCGGATCTTGCCCATGCGGGTGAGCTTGATGCGAACAGCCATGCTGATCTGCCTCTTTCAGGTAGTTGGTCACGGCGCGATTCAGCGACCCGCACGGTCTGCGAGCCCGGTTTCGCGCTTGAAGTGTGTGACCGCCGCGCGGTACGTAACCGGAGACGGGCTGACACTGTCCGGAAGGACGGTGGTCCATTCTGCCAGACCGGTCCGCTCCGCCCGAAATCGCCTCTCGACCTCGATCACCAGGGCTCGGTGACGCGGCCAGGGCGACGATACCGGCGGGTTTCGGCCCGAATGCAACGTTTCGCGGCCGCGTCGCAATAACCCGGTCATGGGGATCTTCCGACGCAACACCAGGCGCACCAGTTTCAAGCGCGAGGCCGCGCGTGAGGTGGGCGGCGAGGTCGCGGCGGAAGCGGCGATCAATGCCGCTCCGCTGCTGTTCCGACTCCTCGGCGCGGGGTTGCGCGGCATCGGATCGGCTGTCAACGCGATCCTGAACTGAGCTGCCGGGCGGCCGTACGGGCCGGATCCTCCCCTACCTGCGATGAAATCGCCGCGAATCAGGCGGGGCGGTAGCGCAGCAGCACCACTCCGGAACGGAACGGCTTGCTCTCGACGAGGCGCAGCGCCGGAATCCGCGCACCTTCGTCGAACAGCCGCGCGCCGCGGCCGAGCACGATCGGGTAGACGAACAATCGGTATTCGTCGACCAGCCCGGCCTCGATGAGCTGGTGGGCCAGCGCGATGCTTCCTGTGCAGACGATGTCCTTCCCCGGCCGCTCCTTCAGCGCGCGCACCTCGTCCAGCCCGCGCAGCACCGTGGAGTTCTGCCATCCCGGGTCGTCCATCGCGCGCGACACCACGTATTTCGCCATCTGGTTCAGGTCGTCGGTGATGCCGGTCCGATCGTCGGTCTGCTGCGGCCAGTAGCCGCGCATGTCCTCGAAGGTGACGCGCCCGAACAGCACCGCGTCGCAAGCGGCGGTGTGGGCCATGAGCTCGGCCAGGATGTCGGATTGATCGTCCACCGCGTCGTTGCCGACGGTGAACCATCCCTCCGTCGCATCGATCACCCCGTCCAGCGTGATGTTCTCCGTCACCACCAGATCCCGCATGGGCCGACCTCCTTGGTACGAAAACGCCTTCCTCACTACCGACGAGACGAGTACGCCGAATTCATCGCACAGGACTGCGCAAGCGAGCCACACACCCTTCATACGCCGCACACAGGCGGTGCCTATGTGCGGCGTATAGAAGGCGTGTGGCTCCAGATCGATCCCCCGCGCGCAGATGATGAAGTCGCCGGTGAGGCCGGAGACTCCGCGGGAGCCGAACTCGCTTGCGAGGTGGTACGCGGTGCGATTGGCCGCGCTCAGCGGTGACCGGTGACGGGGTCGGCGGAGGGGCAGACGCGGCCACGGAGGACGACGTATTCGGGACTACGGAGAGCCGCCGGTGCGACGCGGGGATCTTCCCGGTAGACGACGAGATCGGCGGGCGCGCCGTGCTCGATGCCCGGCCGACCCAACCAGCTGCGCGCGTTCCAGGAGGCAGCGCCGAGCGCGTCGTGCGCGGACAGGCCCGCGCCGGCCAGCGCGGTGATCTCGTCGGCGATGCGGCCGTGCCGGATGGAGCCGCCCGCGTCGGTGCCCGCGTAGATCGGCACGCCCGCGGCGTACGCGGCGGCGACCGTCTGGCGCACGCGGCGGTGCAAGTCGCGCATGTGGGCGGCGTAGACGGGAAACCTGCCCGCGCTGTCCGCGATGGACGGGAAGGTGTCGATGTTGATCAGGGTCGGGACCAGGGCGGTGCCGTGCTCGACCATCATCTCGATGGTCTCGTCGGTGAGGCCGGTGCCGTGTTCGATGCAGTCGATGCCCGCGCCGATGAGCCCGGGCAGCGCGTCCTCACCGAACACGTGCGCGGTGACCCTGGCGCCGTTGGCGTGCGCGGCGTCGATGGCCTCTTTCAGGATGGCGTCGCTCCACAGCGGGCGCAGGTCGCCGACGGAGCGGTCGATCCAATCGCCGACGATCTTCACCCAGCCGTCCCCGAAACGCGCCTGCTCGGCCACGATCTCCGGGAGGTCGCGTTCGTCGTCCAGATCGATACCGAGTTCGCGGATGTAGCGCTTGGGCCGCGCGATGTGCCTGCCCGCGCGGATGATCGTCGGGAGTTCCTCGTGCTCGTCGACGAAGTGCGTATCGATCGGCGACCCGGCGTCGCGCATCAGCAGCACCCCGGCGTCGCGCTCGGTCACCGCCTGGGCGAGTGCGCCCTCGCGGGTCTCGTGGCCGCCGCCGTAGCGGATGCCGACGTGGCAGTGCGCGTCCACCAGCCCCGGCACGATCCACCCTGCGGCGCAGAGGGTTTCGGCTCCCGGCACCGGCTCGAAGGACACCAGCCCGTCGCGCACCCAGAGATCGCGCACCTCGTCGTCCGGCAGAACAACCCCGCGTAGATGCACAGCGACCTCCTCGACGTCCTCGGCTGTCCTCAACGTATCGGCCGCCGAGGGCAGACCGGAGATCGGCTCTCGCACCACCGTCCGCGCCCCGGTGGTCCCCTACTTCTTCGGGAACTTGAGCTTTGACAAGTCGAAACCGTCCAAGCCCGGCGGCAATTCGTTGAGACCGGCGGGCATGTTCGACAGATCGGGCATGCCCGCGGGCATCTGCGGCATCCCCGGCATTCCCATGCCGGGCAGACCGCCGCGCACCTTCGGCGGCGTCGGCCCGCGACCGCCCTTCTTGCCCTTCTTGCCCTTCTTGCCGCCGCCGCGGCGCGAACCGGGCAGGCCCATCTGACGGCCCATCATGGCCATCATCTTCTTGGCCTCGAAGAACCGGTCGACGAGCTGGTTGACCTCGGAGACCGAGACGCCGGAGCCGTTGGCGATGCGCAGGCGGCGGGAGGCGTTGATGATCTTGGGGTTGTCCCGCTCGGCGGGCGTCATGCCGCGGATGATGGCCTGCACCCGGTCCAGCTGCTTGTCGTCGACCTGGGCGAGCACGTCCTTCATCTGACCCGCGCCGGGCAGCATGCCGAGCAGGTTGCCGATCGGGCCCATCTTGCGGATCGCCAGCATCTGCTCGAGGAAGTCCTCGAGGGTGAGTTCGCCGCTGCCGATCTTGCGCGCGGCCTCCTCGGCCTGCTGCGCGTCGTACACCTGCTCGGCCTGCTCGATCAGGGTGAGCACATCGCCCATGCCGAGGATGCGGCTGGCCATGCGGTCCGGGTGGAAGACGTCGAAGTCCTCGAGCTTCTCGCCGCTGGAGGCGAACATGATCGGCTCGCCGGTGACGTTGCGGACGGAGAGGGCCGCGCCACCGCGCGCGTCGCCGTCGAGCTTGGTCAGCACCACACCGGTGAAGCCGACGCCGTCGCGGAAGGCCTCGGCCGTGTTGACGGCGTCCTGACCGATCATGGCGTCGAGCACGAACAGCGTCTCGTCCGGCTGCACCGCGTCGCGGATGCCCGCGGCCTGGCGCATCAGTTCCTCGTCGATGCCGAGGCGACCGGCGGTGTCGACGATGACCACGTCGTACTGCTTGGTGCGCGCCTCGGCGACACCGGCGCGCGCGACCTCGATGGGGTCGGCGGCGGAGATGCCGAGCGGGTTGTCGCCACCGCCGATCGAGGTGCCGGGATGCGGTGCGAACACCGGCGCGCCCGCGCGCTCGCCGACCACCTGGAGCTGGGTGACGGCGCCGGGACGCTGCAGGTCGCAGGCCACGAGCAGCGGCTGATGGCCCTGGCCCTTCAGCCACTTGGCGAGCTTGCCCGCCAGGGTGGTCTTACCGGAACCCTGCAGACCGGCGAGCATGATCACCGTCGGCGGGGTCTTGGCCAGGTTCAGCCGCCTGGTCTCGCCGCCGAGGATGCCGATCAGTTCCTCGTTGACGATCTTGACGACCTGCTGGGCCGGATTCAGCGCCGCGGAGACCTCCGCGCCCTTGGCGCGCTCCTTGATCTTGGCGATGAAACCGCGCACCACGGGCAGCGCGACGTCGGCCTCGAGCAGGGCCAGACGGATCTCGCGGCACGTGGCGTCGATGTCGGCCGGTGACAGACGCCCCTTACCACGCAGATCCTTGAGGGCACCGGTAAGCCGGTCGGACAGGGATTCGAACACCGATCGCGCTCCTGATCTCGAGTGACGTCAACTTGCTCCCAGCGTAATGGGATCGCCCGCGTGTTCGTGCAGGCGGTGCGTCCTTCGAGCGGCGCGCGAAAGTTATTCGAGTGCGCGGCGGCGTGGTTTGGAAGTCTTGCGGTAATCGTGGTTCTCCAGCCGGACCATGTACGCGGCCTCCCGGCCGGTCAGTCCTAGCTCGAGCGCCAGATCGTCGAGCATCGCCCAGTCCGCGCCCTCCGGCGCGTCGGGCGTGGTGGAAACCGTCGAGGCGATCGTCATCGCGGTCACGGCCTGCTGCGCGGTCAACGTACGGCCAGGCAACCAGGAAACGACCCAGCGATCTCCGCCGACACACCGCGCCATATGCGTGGTTTCGTCGCTCGTCATCATCGAAGCCGAAACAACCTCAATTGCCACCGACCTGCTCCCCTCGTGCTCGCGATAGCCAGACGCTCTGATAGTAGGGGTCACCCGCCCCCGCGGAGAGAAGTTCCAGCAAATCGCGTGCAACGCCGCGGTTCGCATCGCGGCGCGGGCTGTCGAGGGTCAGGAAACGGACGAATCGGCGTCCTCGGTGTTCTTCGGCGCGGGGCGCGGCACCACGTCCAGCACGGCCTTCTCGATGGCGTCGCGGCGTTGCGGCCCGTCCTCGGCGCCGAGCTCCAGGCAGAACGCGTCGACCACGGCCGAACCCATGGTCACCACCTTCGCCCAGCGCACGTCCGCGCCGCAGCCCGCGAACGCGGCGGCCAACCGGCTGAGCAGGCCGACGCGGTCCTCGGCGCGCAGTTCGAGGATCACCTGCCCGGGCGTCGCGGTCGACGACCAGATCAGCCGCGGCTGGGCCCGAGCGTAGGGACTCGGGCCCGCTCCGGTCGCTTCGCGTTCGCGCTTGGCGAGCAGCGCGGGCAGATCGAGATCCCCGGCGATGGCCCTGATCAGCTCCTGGCGCAGCAAACCGGCGTCCGGCGGGTCGCCGAATTTCGGCGAGACGACGAAGGTGTTGACGGCCGAGGAGCCCTCGCCGCCGAGTGCCGCGGAGAGGACCCGGAGCGAATGCAGCGCGAGCACGCCCGCGGCGTCCGAGAGCAGGCCCGGCGCGTCCGGCGCGATCACCGTGGCCACGTAGGTGAACTTGCCCTCGCCCGGCTTCAGGTCGACGTGCACGCCGCCCGCCGCGGCCTTGGCCAGCAGTTCCGGCGCGATGGGCTCGGGCGTCGGCAGTTCGTAGCCCGCCATCACCGTGCGGCAGCGTCGCACCAGGTCACCGATGAGCGAGGCCTTCCAGTCGCCCCAGACGCCGGGGCCGGTGGCCAGCGAATCGGCCTCGGCCAGGGTGTGCAGCAGTTCCAGCAGCTGCGCGTCGCCGTCGAGCGCGTCGACCACGAACCGCACCGTGTCCGGGTCCGCGAGGTCGCGACGGGTCGCGGTGTCCGGGAGCAGCAGGTGGTGGCGCACGACGGCGCTCAGCGTGCGCACGTCGGAGGGCCACAGCCCGAGCCTGCGGCCGATGTGGGTGGCCAGTTCGGCGCCGACCACGCTGTGATCGCCCGCGCGGCCCTTGCCGATGTCGTGCAGCAGTGCGCCGAGCAGGAGCAGGTCCGGGCGGGCTACGCGAGTGCTGAGCGCGCTCGCGTAGGCCACCGTCTCCATCAGATGACGGTCGACGGTCCAGGTGTGCAGTGCGTCGCGCGGCGGCAGATCGCGCACCGCGCCCCATTCCGGAAGCAGCCTGCCCCACAGCCCGGTGCGATCGAGCGCCTCGATCGCGTCGATGGCGCCACGACCGGCGCCGAGCAGCACGAGCAGATCGTTGAGCGCGTCCTTGGGCCACGGCTCGCGCAGTTCCGGCGCGTCCTCGGACAGGCGGTTCAGCGTGGTGGCCGACATCGGCAGCCCGGTCTGCGCCGACGCCGCCGCCACCCGCAGGATGAGCCCGGGATCGCGCTGCGGCCGCGCGTCCCTGGCCAGCACCACCTCGCCCGCGTGTTCGACCACCCCCTCATCGAGTGGTCGTCGCACGGGCATCCGGCGCAGCCGAGCGAGTCCGCGGCGTGGCAGCGCGTTGGCCGCGGTCCGCAGTCCGACGTCGACGGAGTAGCTGACCGTCCGAGCCGAATCGCTGAGCGTGCGCGCGAGATCGAAACGATCGCCGATCCGCAGCGCCGCGCCGATCTCGTCGGCGTCCTGCGCGCGCAACTGATCGCGGGACCGTCCCGCGACCCGATGCAGCTCCGTGCGAACATCCAGCAAACGCCGCTGTGCCTGCTTGACGCCGCCACCGGGCACCTCGGGACCGAGCCCCGGCATGGCGTCGGTCAGCTGGGCGACGGCCAGCGCGTCGAGCAGCTGGATATCGCGCAGGCCGCCGCGCCCGTTCTTGAGGTCGGGCTCGGCGCGGTGCGCGATCTCGCCGCTGCGCTGCCAGCGGGCGTGCGCCTGGGCGATCAAGTCGTCGAACCGGTTTCGGATTCCGGTGCGCCACTCGCGGCGCACGCCGCCGATCAGCAGGTTGCTCAACTCCACGTCGCCGACGATGTGCCGCGCCTCGAGCATGCCGAGTGCCGCGATCAGATCGTCGTTGGCGACCCGCAGCGCCTGGGGGACGGTGCGCACGCTGTGGTCGAGTTTGATGTGGGCGTCCCAGAGCGGGTACCAGAGCTGGTCGGCGACCTCGGCCACCCGGGCCGGGTCCACGTCGTCGTGCAACAGCACCAGATCCAGATCCGAGTACGGCAGCATCTCCCTGCGCCCGAGCCCGCCCACGGCCACCACCGCGAGGCCGCTGTCGGCGGTGATGCCGAGTTCGGCGCCCTTGCTGGTGAGCCACAGTTCGAAGAGGTCGACCAGCGCCGACCGGAGGGACTCGGCGTCCAACCGCGGATTGCGCGGCACCCCGCCGTCGAGCAGCTGGTTGCGCGCCGCGACCAGATCGGCGGCCCCGTTGGAGACCCGTTCGCCGTTGCCCTGCTTGCCGTTTCCGCTACTGCTACCCACAACCCACCGCCCGTTCGATGCGTGCGGCCCCGCCCCGACCGGGCTTTCCGGTGGGAGCGGGGCCGCCGCTCATCAGTGTTCGCTTACAGCGCGTCGGTACCGCGTTCGCCGGTCCGTACGCGGATGATCGACTCCACCGGGGTCACCCAGACCTTGCCGTCACCGATCTTGCCGGTGCGGGAGGCCTCGACGATCACCTCGACGACCTTGTCGACCGACGCGTCGTCCACGACGACCTCGACCCGCACCTTCGGCACGAAGTCGACCGAGTACTCGGCACCGCGGTAGACCTCGGTGTGGCCCTTCTGCCGCCCGTAGCCCTGCACCTCGCTGACGGTCATGCCGAGCACGCCCGCCTGCTCCAGCCCGGACTTGACGTCCTCGAGCGTGAACGGTTTGACGATTGCGGTGATCAGTTTCATGTCGTCATGCCTCCTTGACGAGCGAGCGTGCCGTGCCACCCACAGCAGCGAAATCGTATGCGGTTTCCGCGTGCTCGGACTCGTCCAGGCCCACCGACTCGCCCTCGTCCGTAGCGCGCAGACCGATCGTGAACTTCACGATGTAAGCGATCACCGCGGTCGCGACCAGGGAGAACGCAAGCACGGTGAACGCACCGACAGCCTGCAGCTTCAACTGCTCGATCCCACCACCGTAGAACAAGCCTTCGACAGCCGCCGGAGCTTCGGGCGCGGCGACCAGGCCGACCATCAGCGTGCCGACCAGACCACCGACCAGGTGCACGCCGACCACGTCGAGCGAGTCGTCGAAGCCGAACTTGAACTTGAGGCCGACCGCGAGGGCGCACAGCGCACCCGCGACGATGCCGATGGCCAGCGCGCCGACGACGTTCACCGAGGAACAGGCCGGGGTGATCGCGACCAGACCGGCGACGATGCCCGAGGCGGCGCCCAGCGAGGTGGGGTGGCCGTCGCGGATCTTCTCCACCAGGAGCCAGGCCAGCATGGCGGCGGCGGTGGCGATGGTGGTGGTCAGGAAGGTGGCGCCCGCGATGCCGTTGGAGCCGACGGCCGAACCGGCGTTGAAGCCGTACCAGCCGAACCACAGCAGACCGGCGCCGAGCATCACGAACGGCAGGTTGTGCGGACGGAACGGCGTCTGCGGCCAACCCTTGCGCTTGCCGAGGATCAGGGCGAGCACCAGACCGGCGGCGCCGGCGTTGATGTGGACCGCGGTGCCACCGGCGAAGTCGATGGCCTTGAGGTTGTTGGCGATCCAGCCGCCCTCTTCACCGGTGTAGCCGTCGAAGGCGAAGACCCAGTGCGCGACCGGGAAGTACACCACGGTGACCCAGATACCGGCGAACAGCAGCCAGGAGCCGAACTTGAGGCGGTCGGCGACCGCGCCCGAGATGAGTGCGACGGTGATGATCGCGAACATCAACTGGAACGCAACGAACACCGACAGCGGAATGGTTCCGTTCAACGGAATCGCGGCCGGGGCCGCCGGATCGGTGGAGGCAAGGTAGCTACCGCCGAAAACGCTCTTCAGACCGAAATACTGCCCCGGGTCGCCGATGAGGTTCGCCTTGTCCTCACCGAAGGTCATGGAGAAGCCGTACAGCGCCCACAGGATGGTTACCAATCCCATGGCGCTGATGCTCATCATGATCATGTTCAGCACGTTCTTGCTGCGGACCATGCCGCCGTAGAAGAACGCGAGTCCGGGTGTCATCAAAAGCACGAGTGCTGAACTCGCCAGCATCCATGCGGTGTCACCGGCGTCCGGCGCGCCGATTACGGGAAATGCCACCTTGAAGTCCTCCTCATCTCGGGCCCAGCCGCCTTCGGCAAATGGACCTGCACAGAAGGGTCGCCATTCGGTGTTTCATCCGTTGAGCTGTCGTGTTTCACCTGGGTGAACGGATAGCGCGGTTGTGTTGCTTCCACGTTTCGCGATGTACACCACATGTTTGCGGGTCGTTGTGAGCTTTGTTTCGACGCGCCGCGAGGAGGGGTTACCGGCGAGTTCAGCGCCGCAAACTTTCCGTTCACCGACCGTCGCGTCGGAAGTCTCGAGGGCGCGGGCGGAAGTCTCGCGAAAGAACGCCGAGGCGGCCCCCGAGTCGAGATCGTCCGCTATCGATTCGCAAACGAGGAACGGCCGAGCGGGTGGTCCGCTCGGCCGTCGAACGACTCCTCGGCTCAGCCGAGCAGAGCGTCCACGAAGGCGCCGGGCTCGAACGGGGCCAGATCGTCCGCGCCCTCGCCGAGACCGACCAGTTTCACCGGGACACCCAGTTCGTGCTGCACCTGGAAGACGATGCCGCCCTTGGCCGTGCCGTCCAGCTTGGTGAGCACCACGCCGCTGATGTCGACGACCTCGGCGAACACCCGCGCCTGCATCAGGCCGTTCTGCCCGACGGTGGCGTCCAGCACCAGCAGGACCTCGTCGACCTCGGCCTTCTTCTCCACCACGCGCTTGACCTTGCCCAGCTCGTCCATCAGGCCGGTCTTGGTGTGCAGGCGGCCCGCGGTGTCCACGAGCACCGCGTCGACGCCGCGCTCGATGCCCGCGCTGACCGCGTCGAACGCGACCGCGGCCGGGTCGGCGCCCTCCTTGCCGCGCACCGTCTCCGCACCGACCCGCTCGCCCCAGGTCTGCAACTGGTCGGCGGCCGCGGCACGGAAGGTGTCGGCCGCGCCGAGCAGCACGCGGCGGCCGTCGGCGACCAGGACCCTGGCCAGCTTGCCGGTGGTCGTCGTCTTTCCGGTCCCGTTGACACCGACGACCAGCAGGATCGACGGATGGTCCGCGTGCGGCAGCGCACGGATGGAACGGTCCAGTTCGGGGCGCAGCGCCTCGACGAGCACGTCGCGCAGCACGGCCCGGGCCTGGTCGGTGGTGCGCACGCTGCGCGCGGCCAGTTCCTCGCGCAAGCGGGCGACGACGGCGGTGGTGCTCGCGGTGCCGAGATCGGCGAGGACCAGGGTGTCCTCGATCTCCTCCCAGGAGTCCTCGTCCAGGTCACCGCCGCCGAGCAGGCCGAGCAGGCTCTTGCCGACCGCGTTCTGCGAGCGGGACAGGCGGCCGCGGAGACGGACCAGGCGGCCCGCGGTCGGTTCGATCTCCTCGAGCGCGGGTGCGGTCTCCGCGGCGGCCGCGGTGTCGGGCACCGTCGTGGCGGGCTCGGTGTCGGACGGCGGCTGGTCGACCGGAGTCTTCGGCTCGGCCGTCGGGGCGACCGGCTGCTCGACCGGGGCCTGCTCGGTTGGTTGTGTGTCGGTCGGAACTTCTGCGTCCGCTGGGGCCTGTGTGTCCGCAGGTGCCTGTGTGTCGACGGGCGACTGCGTGTCGGCCGGGGCCTGCGTATCGGCTGCTTGCGATTCGGTCTCCGTCGCGGCGGGAGCCTCCGTCGCGTCCGCCTGTTCCGGTTCGACCGGCGCGGTGGTCGGCCCCTCGGGCTGGGTGAGAACATCGCCGTCCGGTAGCGGCACGTTGGTGATGCCGCGCCGCGGCGCGTCGCGCGGAACGGCCGCGTCGTCGCCGACGTGCGGTTGCCCTTCGGTATCGGTTCGCTCCAGGGTCGGTTCCGGGCGTGTCGCGGTGGCCGCGCCGCCCTGACTGAAGCTGAATCCGCCCGCCGCCGTGTAACCGCCCGACCGGTCGGTCAGCTCCTTCTCCGGCTTCGGCGCCGTGATCGAGACGCGGCGGCGCTTGTACAAGACGAATCCGGCGACGAACGCCACCACGAGCAGGGCGGCGACCGCGGCTATCAGAATCCAGGCTTCGGAACTCACGCCGACCATCCTTGCAGAACTCCGCATCGCCGCTGGATAGGGTCGCTCGGCCGCGGTGCGCGAAAGGACGTGCACATAGCACGCCACGCGCGGAGCCCGGACACAGCCCCCGAGATTTCTTGTCCTGCGGAACTTCTCGCGAACTGACAATAGGATCGGCGACGTGACCGATCGAAACGTGCTTGGGGGGCCGCTGGAAGAGTGCGGCACCGATCCTCTGACCGGTTTCTACCGGGACGGCTGCTGCAGCACCGGGCCAGAGGATCTGGGTAGCCACACCGTGTGCACCGTCGTCACGGCCGAGTTCCTCGAACATCAGGCGTCCATCGGCAACGACCTGAGTACGCCGCGCCCGGAGAACAACTTTCCCGGACTGCAGCCGGGCGACCGGTGGTGCGTGGTCGCGGTGCGCTGGTTGCACGCTCACGAGGACGGCGTCGCCGCGCCCGTCGTGCTCGCGGCCACCCACGAGAACGCCCTGGAAGTGATCTCCATGGACATCCTGCGCAAGTACGCCGTCGACGTCCCCGACGACGTGAGCGACCTGTTGTAGCGGTCACACGCCCCCACCGAATCATCCGGCGGTCTCGTTCCCGCCCTGGGATCTCGCCGCGCCGACCACCGGCACAGAAGGACCATCGATGACGTCCTCGCCGCCGTCGTGCCGGTGACACCGCCCGGATAGCCGCATCGAACACGACTCGCCCGGCCGCTCTCGTGGCCGACGGGTGGCCGCACGGGGGTAGGGGTGATCAGCGTGTGGGCGCCTATAGGAACAGCCCTCGAACCCACAGATCCGCCCGGACGCGACGCCACGGCCGTTCAGCCGATGGCGCGTGCGGCGGCGCGGGAACGGTGCGCCTTCTGCCGACAAGCCGCCGAGCAATAGCGGCGCGGGCGTCCGGCCCCGGGCACGGCCAGTGCCGTCCCGCAGACCGGGCAGCGCGGACTGGCCTCCGTTTCGTTACGAGCATCTGTTTCGTCACGCGACTTCCGAGCGGGGCCGAATTTCGTTACGCCCGCAGCGCTCGGCGTGGCGCGCAGCGCGTCGAGCAGGATGACCACCGCGGGCGCCAACTCGGCACCGGCAGGCCGATTGCGTTGGATGGCAACGCATCCGGTGAAGACGTCGAGTACATCGGCCACCGCGATGTCGGCGCGGACCGCACCCTGCCGCTGCGCCGCGAGCAGCAGCGCATCGAGCGCGCGGTGGAAACGCTCACCCGCACTGCGCATCAGCGTGCGCGGCCAGCCGTCGTCGGACTGCACCATCTCGCAGAGCGCCTGGTTGCGCGGGGTGGTCGACACCACCTCCGCGCACACCGCGAAGAACGCCGCGCCGGGATCCCGCGCACCGACCCGCTCGGCGGCGAGCCGGGCCAGCCGGTCGACGCGCTGTTGCATGACCGCTTCCAGCAGATCGGTTTTCGTCGGGAAGTGCCGGTAGACCGTGCCCGCGCCGACGCCCGCGCGGCGCGCGACCTCGGCCAGCGTCACCGCGACGCCGCGTTCGGCGAAGGCCCGCTGCGCGGCGGCCAGCACGAGGGCGCGGTTGCGTTGCGCGTCGGCACGCGCCGCGAGGGTGGAGGAGCCGGTGGAGACCGCCATTTCGTTACGCACCTTCCATCGAGCGCCTGGCGAAGCGGGTCGAATCACCCGTAACGTCCGAAAACGGGTCGAGCGACCCGATTCTATCGAGAACGCAGAAAAGGCGAACATGTCCACACAGCACGACCCGATACTCGTCACCGGCGGCACCGGAAAGCAGGGCGGCGCGACCGCCCGGCGACTTCTCGCGGACGGTATTCCGGTGCGCGCCCTGGTGCGCGACCCCGACGCTCCGGCCGCCCGGGCACTGGCCGAGGCGGGCGCGGAGTTGGCGATCGGCGACTTCGACGCACCGGATACTCTGGTGAAAGCCGCGACCGGCGCACGCGGCGTATTCGTTGTTCCCCCAGCGACTTACCGCGCCGACGGCTGGGACGGCGACCTGGAGGCCCAGCGCGGCACCGCACTGGTCGACGCGGCGCGCGCCGCCGGAGTCGACCACGTCGTCTTCGCCGGCATCGCCTCGATGGGAGATGCCAGCGCGTGGGGTGCGCACGGCAAAGAACGCATCGAGCAGGCCGTCGCCGCGGGCGGTCTTCGCTACACCGTGCTGCGCCCGGTCCGATTCATGGAGAACTACCTGCTCCGGGGTTCTCCGGTGGACGGCATCGCCGACGGCGTGCACCGCCACCTGTTCCCGGCCGAGCGGCCGTTGCAGATGATCGCGGTCGACGATGTCGCGATCTTCGCGGCGCTTGCCTTCGCCGACCCGGACCGCTTCCACGGCCAATTCCTCGAATTGGCAGGCGAGGCAATCACTCCCGTCGACGCCGCCGCCGCGATCGCCCGGGCCACCGGGCACCAGGTGCGCTACGAAGAGGTGAGCGAGGCCGAAGCCGCGGCGATCGGGCCCGAGATCCACACGGTGTGGCGGGTGACCAGGGAGACCGGCGGCTGGCACGCCGACATTCCCGCGCTGCGTGAACTGCACCCAGGCTTGCGAAGCCTCGAGACCTGGCTCGCGTCCGGCGGAGCCGACCGGATCAGGTCGCTGATCGACACTTAGAAGACAAGCGCCCCTGTTGGGGCGAGAAACGTTCTACAGCACCGAGATTCGATCGACCGCTCGCGGCGACACGGCGCCGAAACACCGATAGAGTCATAGCACCTCCACACCGAACGCCAGTGAAAGCCGAGTCGCGATGACCACCACCGTCGCCGAGCGTTTGATCCAACCCGCCCCGATCCGCACCGTGCATGTCGGCCCGCTCCGCGTGACCTACCTGCCCGACGGACTGACCACCATGAACGCGCGCGCCTGGCTGCCCACCGCGCCCGACGGGTTCTGGAACACCCACCGCGAGTACCTCGACGCCGACGCCTTCGTGGGCAGCGTCGGCGGACTGCTGATCGAATACGGCGAACGGGCGATGCTGATCGACGCCGGTTTCGGTCCCCTCACCTTTCGGACCGGTGTCGGGGTCCTGCGCGGCGGCGCGCTGCTGGACAGCCTCGCCCAGGTCGGCCGCGAGCCCGCCGAGATCGAGACGGTCGCCGTCACCCACCTGCACGCCGACCATTTCGGCTGGCTGTGGCAGGCGGCGCCGGGTGCGACCCGGCCGCCGTTCGCGCACGCCCGAGTGCTGATCTCCGAGGTCGAGTGGCACCATCGCGCGCTGGCCGCCGCGGCAGGCACCACCGCGGAGATGCTGGACGTGTTCGCCCATCAGGTCCGCACCGTAGCCGACGGTGACGAGGTCTTTCCCGGTGTGCGGGTGCGGGCGCTGCCCGGGCACACCACCGGGCACACGGGCTTCGTCATCGGTTCCGGCAGTCAGCGGCTGGTCGCGTTCGGCGACGCGCTGCACTCGTCCCTGCAGATCGCCCACCCCGAGCTATCGGCCGTGGCCGATCACGACCCGATGTGCTCGGCCGACGTGCGGCACGGCCTGGTCGAGGAACTCGCCGTGCCCGGGACCCTCGGCTACGGCTGCCATTTCGCCGACGTCCAATTCGGCAGCGCCATCCCCGCCACCGCCGGGCGTATGTGGCAACCGCACCGGTTCCCCGCGCCGGATCGGATCCGGTGACAAGAAGACGCACGGGCGTACAACGACCGGCAGTCGGGTGACGATCCGTTCGTCGACCTGGAATCCGGAGTGGTCAGACTGCTCGCGATCACCGGGGGACCGCCGACTTCCATACGGATGTGACATATCTCCCGAAGAAGAATTCTTCTGGATGTCGAGTGTTTCAGACTGCGAGAATTGATTCAGGCCGGAAATATCGACACGCCCGATCACAGCCGACCCGAGAGGATCATTCGACTCAATGGTCGATCGACAACCGAGCGCAGAAGACTTCGAAAACGCCGTGGCGATGGCGGTCCGCGCACCGTCGGTGCACAACACCCAACCGTGGCGCTGGCGACTGGATGAAGGTTCCGTCGACCTGTACGCCGATCCCACCAGGCAACTTCCCTCGACCGACCCGACCGGCCGTGCGCTGCTGCTCAGCTGCGGCGCGGCGCTGCACCACCTCCGCGTCGCGCTCGCGTTGCACGGCTGGTCCGCCGAGGTGGACTACCTGCCGAATCCGCTCGACCACGAGCACCTGGCCCGCGTCAGGGTCAGCGTCGACAGCCCGTCCCGCGACGACATCGACCTCGGCGCCGCCATTCTGCACCGGCAATCCGACCGCAGGCGCTACTGCGACCGCCGGGTTCCCTTCGGCCGGCTGCGCCAGGTCGCCGAGCGCGCGGTGCCGTTCGGCGCGGTGGCGCGAGTGGTCCCGCCGCCGATGCGCAAGCCGCTCAGCCGCGTGACCCGCGCCGCGGCGGGCAGGCACGCCCACGATCGCGCCTACCTCGCGGAACTCGCCGCGTGGAGCGGCAGACACGGCACCGCGGACGGCGTCCCCGCCGCCAACACCCCGCGACCGCGCCCCGACGACGACGTCCCGCAGCGTGTCTTCCTCGAGCCGGAACTCGCCGACACCCCATTCGAGAACGACGGCTCCGAATGGCTGGTGGTCGGCACCGCCGCGGACGACCAGCGTTCCGCACTGCGCGCGGGCGAGGCCGCCAGCGCGTTGCTGCTCACCGCGACCAGTCTCGGCATGGCCAGCTGCCTGCAGACCGAACCGCTCGGCATGGCCGAATTGCGCTCGGCCATCCGCGCCGACGTCCTGCAGGGCTGCGCCCACCCGCAGGCGATGGTCCGCCTCGGCTTCATGCCGACCAGCGTCGCCCCGCTGCCGTTCACCCCGCGCCGCTCGATCGACGAGGTGATCGACGCCCGGATCTCGGCCTGACCAGCGCTATCGGACGCCGCAGTCGTCGAACCGCGAATCACCTAGTGGGGGCGGAGATGCTCATGCCGACGCGGGCGCGAGGTTCTCGCCGCGAAGTCGCTGCGAGATGACCTGGGTGATGCCGTCGCCACGCATGCTCACGCCATAGAGCGCGTCGGCGATCTCCATGGTCGGCTTCTGGTGCGTGATCACGATCAGCTGACTCTTCTCCCGCAGCTGCTCGAACAGCCCGATCAGCCTGCGCAGGTTGGTGTCGTCCAGCGCGGCCTCGACCTCGTCCATGACATAGAACGGCGAGGGCCGGGCGCGGAAGATGGCCACCAGCAACGCGACCGCGGTCAGCGACTTCTCGCCGCCGGACAGCAGCGAAAGGCGCTTGACCTTCTTGCCCGGCGGGCGGGCCTCCACCTCGATGCCGGTGGTGAGCATGTCCGACGGGTCGGTGAGCAGCAGCCTGCCCTCGCCCCCGGGGAAGAGCTTGGCGAACACCTGGACGAACTCGCGCTCCACGTCGGCGTAGGCCTCGGTGAAGACCTGCAAGATGCGCGCGTCCACCTCGGCGACCACGTCGAGCAGGTCCTTGCGCGCGTTCTTGACGTCCTCGAGCTGCGTGGACAGGAAGTTGTAGCGCTCTTCGAGGGCCGCGAACTCCTCCAGCGCCAACGGGTTCACCTTGCCGAGCGTGGCCAGGTCCTTCTCGGCGCGTTTGGCGCGACGCTCCTGGCTCGCCCGGTCGTAGGGCATCGGCTGCGGTGCGCTGACCTGTTCGCCCCGCTCCTTGGCCTGCTCGTACTCCGCCATTTCCAGCGGTGACGGCGGCAGCGGCACGTCGGGGCCGTACTCCGCGATCAGGTCGTTCAGCGCGATGCCGAACTGTTCGGCGATGGTCGTCTCCAGCTGCTCGATCCGCAGCGCGGCCTGCGCCTTGGCCACCTCGTCGCGGTGCACCGCGTCGGTGAGCTGGGCCAGCTGGGTGCTCAGCGCGCGCACCCGCTCCTTGACCTGCTCGACCTGCGCCGCGCATTCGGTGCGGCGGCGAACGAGGTCGTCGCGGCGGGCGCTGGCCTCGGCCACCACCTTCTCCAGCTCCGCGGCCACCCGCGCGCCCGACTCCGCGACGGCGGCGGCCACCGCGGCGGCTTGGCGGCGCGCGGCCTGGGCGCGTTCGGCGCGGGCCCGCGTCTCGCGTTCGGCGCGGGCCGCGCGGCGCAGCGAATCCGCCTTGCCGCGAACCGATTCCGCGCGTTCCTCGGCGGTGCGCACGGCGAGCCTCGCCTCGACCTCCATGGAGCGGGCCTCGGCCAACGCGGCCGCCGCCTCCTCGCGATCGCGGCCCGCGGACTCGGTGCCCGCGGCGCCGATGCCGTCGGCGTCGATCTCGGACTGTTCGAGTTCGGCGTGCCGCAGCCGGTCCTCGAGTTCGGCGAGCGACCCCAGCGCCTCCTCCCGCGCGGATTCCGCCTCGGTGCGCTGGGCGGCAAGCCGGTCGCTGTCGGTCTGGGCGGCGCGGGCGGCTTGACCGAGCCTGCCGAGACGGTCGTAGATGGCCATCAGCGCCTGATCGGATTCGTGCAGCGCGAGCAGCGCGTGGTCCACGGACTCCTTGCGATCGGCCTGTTCGGCCAGCGCGCCGGAGAGCGCCGCCTCCAGTTCCTCCGCGTGCCGCTGCGCGGCGATCAGTTCGGTCTTCGCGGCGTCGATGTCGGCCTGGATCTCCAGCTGGCTCGGGGCGCGGTCGGATCCGCCGAGCAGCCAGCCGGTGCCGGTGAGATCGCCGTCGCGGGTGACCACCCGCAGCTCGGGGCGGGCCGCGACGAGTTCGGTCGCGGCCGCGAGATCGTCGACCACCGCGATGCCCGCGGTCAGCGCGCCGATGGCCGCCCGCACGGAGTCCGGGCATTCCACCACCTCGACCAGCCAGCGCGCCGAACCGGGCAGCGCGCCGCCAAACTTGCGCGCCGCCTCCGCCGCGCCGAAGACCAGTGCGGCCCGGCCCCCGTCGGCCTCCTTGAGCGCGGCCACCGCCGCCTGCGCGCAATCCTCGGTCTCCGCGGCCACCGCGTCGGCGAGCGGGCCGAGCGCCGCGGCGACGGCCGCTTCGAATCCGGTGTGCACGCGCAGCAATCCCGACAGCGAACCGAGCAGCCCGTCGGCGCGGTTCTCCAGCAGCCAGGCGGCGCCGTCGCGGCGGGCCAGACCCATGCCGAGCGCCTCGATGCGCGCGGACAGCGAGGCCACCCGCTTGCTCGCGTCCCGATCCTGTTCGCGCAGTTCGGTGACGCGCTGATCGGCCAGTTCCAGCGCCTGCACGGCGTGCTCGTGCTGGGCGTCGAGGCCTTCTTCGCCCGCGTCGAGTTCGCCGAGTTCGTCCTGCACGCTGTCGAATTCGGCCTGCGCGGCCTCGCCGCGGTGCCTGGCCTCGGCGATCGCCACCGAGAGGCGGGCGATCTCCGCGTCCACCGACTGCGCCCTCGTCCGCAACGTGTCGACCTTGCCGGAGAGCCGGGCCAGCCCCTCGCGCCGATCCGCGATCGCGCGGACCGCGGCCAGGTGCGCCTGCTCGGCGGCCTTCGCCGCGTACTCGCGCTCGGCCAGCTGCTCCCTGGCGGCTTCCAAGGTCTCGACCGCGATCTCGACGGCCTCGCGCAGCTCGGCTTCCTCCGCTTCGACGCGATCGGCCTCCGCCTCGAGCTGATCGGGGTCGCGGCCGGTGCCGACGGGCGCCTCGGTGTCGAGATGACGAGCCCGATCACCCGCGATGCGGATGGTCGCGTTGACCCGCTCGGCCAACGCCGAGAGCTGGAACCAGATCTGCGCCGCGGCCTCCGCGCTCGGCGTGAGCTTGGACAGCTGGAATTCCTGCTGCGCCAGCGCGGCGTTCGCGGCGTCCAGCTCGCTCTGCACGGTGATCTGCTGTTCGCGGGCGTAGGCCTCTTTGCTCTGCTGGCTCTCCAGTTCACCGCGGCGAGTCACCAGGTCGTCGGCCGCCAGCCGCAGGCGCGCGTCGCGCAGGTCGGCCTGCACGGTCTGCGCGCGCCGCGCCACCTCGGCCTGCCTGCCGAGCGGTTTGAGCTGGCGGCGCAGTTCGGTGGTGAGGTCGGTCAGGCGCGCGAGATTGGCCTGCATCGCGTCGAGCTTGCGGACCGCCTTCTCCTTGCGCTTGCGGTGTTTCAGCACGCCCGCGGCCTCTTCGACGAAGGAGCGGCGGTCCTCGGGCCGCGATTCCAGGATCGCGGAAAGCTGGCCCTGCCCGACGATGACGTGCATCTCCCTGCCGATGCCGGAGTCGCTCAGCAGTTCCTGCACGTCCATCAACCGGCAGGAGCTGCCGTTGATCTCGTACTCGCCAGCGCCGTCGCGGAACATGCGCCGGGTGATCGACACCTCCGCGTAGTCGATGGGCAGCGCGCCGTCGGAGTTGTCGATGGTCAGCGTCACCTCGGCGCGGCCGAGCGGGGCGCGTCCCGCCGTGCCCGCGAAGATGACGTCCTGCATCTTGCCGCCGCGCAACGCCTTCGCACCCTGTTCGCCCATCACCCAGGTGAGCGCGTCGACGACGTTGGACTTGCCGGAACCGTTCGGGCCGACCACACAGGTGATACCGGGTTCGAAGCGCAGCGTCGTCGCGGACGCGAAGGACTTGAAGCCCTTCAACGTCAGACTCTTCAGGTGCAAATTCGACGACCTTTCCGTGCGCGGTGGTCGGACACATCCCCGCGGGGCGACCAGCCATGGTATCCGCCTGCCGCCGCATCGCTCGTCGGCGGGCGGCGCACCACGGCGCGGGCAGGGTCCGACGCGACCGGTGCGCTACAGGTTGACGAGCCGACCCGCGATGTCACGCGTTTCGATGTGCTCGAGGCCGCTCATCTCCCGCCAGAGGCCTACTGGCCTTACGATCCTGTCTGATTCGGCAGCGGCAATGTCTTTGTTCGGGAGCAATCAGCGGATGCGCGCACCTTCGGTCGACACCGGCACGGCCCTCCGGCTTGCCCGGATCGCCGCGCTCGTCGTGGGCTGTCTGCTGTTCCTGCACGCGTGCGAGCGGACGCGGCGGGTCGTACCGACCGACGTCTGGATCGAGCTGGCGATCGCGGCCGCGCTCGGCGCCGCCGCCATGGTCGTCGCCTGGTTCGAGATCGCCCGCGCGGAAGAACTCGACGAAGCCGAGGCGCCCGAGCCCGCGCGTGACGCCGGTCCGGCGGAAGCGCCGCGCGAGTGCCGCATCGAGTCCGACGGGCGCACGGTGCGTGCCCGCATCGCCAAGTCGGGCAATCTGGTCTTGCACGGACACGACTACAACGGACCCCATCCCGGCCACGAATGGTCCTGGACCTTCCGCCCTGCGGTCTTCCCCGCCATCCGCGCCGCGCTCGGCGGCGACAGCGAGAGCGATCTGATCGACCTCCTGGAGGACGTCGTCCTCGACTCGCGTCCGGAGATCCGGGACGACCCCGGCGCCTGGCTGCGCGCGCACGGTATCGCCGCCGCCTACCGCGAGAAGGGCGACCACCCGAGTCGCGTCACCACCAAATTGCCGATCTTCCGTGGCATGCGCCGCCTGCCCGAGAACGAAAGCGCCAGGGCGCTGCCGGGTGGCCGCGGCGAGGACGAGGTACCGGAGCGGTCCGCCCGGTCGACGAGCGGTCGGGAGCCGGTGGCCACGAGAGCAAGCGTCACCAGGTCGCGGGAGCGATCACCCCGGGAGGTGTCGGAAACCCAGCAGACGGCGCAGACTCCCGACTCCCGTCGCGCCACACCGGTTTCCCGCCGCGGAGCAACCGCTACCGAAACCCGCCGCGCCACCACCGTTGCCGAATCACGTCGCGCCACCAACGGCTCCAAAACCCGCCGCACCACCACCGTTGCCGAAACTCGCCAAGCCGCTGAGGCTTCGGAAACGCGCCGAGCCTCGAGAGCTTCCGATACTCGCCGAGCCGCAACGGCTTCCGAAACGCACCGCGGCACAAACGTCGCCGAAACTCGCCAGGCCGCAAAAGCTTCCGAAACGCACCGCGCCGCGGCGGTCTCCGAAGCCGTGGACGACCGCCCCGCCCTTCCTCGGCGCGAGCGCACAGCCGAACGCGCGACCACCGGGCGCGCCCGGCAGTCCTACGAACCGCCGCGACCAGCCGACGAACCCGCATCCGACCGACCCTCGCGCGACCACCATCCGACACCGAAACGTGCTCCGGCGGCGGCGGCTTCGCCGTCCGCACCGGACCGCCCTGTACCGCGCATGCCCGCCGCGGCCGCCGCTTACGAAGCCGCGTCCGACCGAGCCGCCCCACCGCACCACACGCCCGCCTATGACGCGCCCACCAGCAGGCACTCCGCGGAACCGCCCGACCGCGGCTACCCGCCCCCGCCCCTCGAGCGCCGCCGTGCACACCGGTACCGATGAGCGCATTCGCCACTACCGACCGTCCATGGGGCGGCCCGTGAGCTTTTCCGATCGGCGCTCCGGAGCGGTGCGATTCACACGCTCTTGTCCTCGCCCGCCGCTGGATGCGATCTCCGCCGGAACGGCTCGCTGACGCGTCGACAGCACCGAGTCCGGTAAGCAGCCCCCGATCGGGCGCGTCCGGTGTATCGAGTCGCGCTCCACCTCGGATGATGCCGACTCGGCGCAGGCTGAGCCGCGACGCTCACCGTCCGTCGTGCTGAGGCTCCGCCCATTTCGCCACCCAGGTCTCGTTCTGCTGGGCGATCACCGTTTCGCAGTCGTCGACGAACGTCGTCCAGCGTGGCTCGTCGGTGGGTGAGCCCTCCGCTCGCCACTCGCGTAGCAGCTGCCCGAGCCGCCGGGCGGTCGCGGAGTAGCTCATCACCAGGAACTCGTAGCGGCGGCCCGCCAGGTAACCGGCGACTCCCGCGCCGAGCGTCGTCAGCACGGCGACCCACGGCGTGAGGTTGGCGGCCCAGGTGGTTCGGCCCGAGCTGGACGAGGCGCCGACGAGGACCGCTCCGATGGCGGCGACCACGGTCGCCGCCACGCCGAGCAGCAGGACCGCCGCGCGCAACCGTCGCGCCCGTGCGGCGTATTCGCGGGCCCTGCGGTCGTAATAGCCGGTGATCTGGCCCTGCACCCGATCCCGCACGTACTGGTCGGGGGTCAGCACCGGGGGCGGCCTGGAGGCGGCGAGCGCGGCGGCGTCGGCACCGTTCGACGTCAGAAACGGCAGCAGATCGTCAGTGGACTCCTCGATTTCACCGACGGCCCGGTGCAGCCGGAGCAGGGCGTCGTCGTCGCGAAAGGGGCGCGCCCCGGCCCGGAACCGGTAGATCACCTGTTTGATGTTCTCCGCGACGGCGCGGGCCCTGGTCCAGCGACGAAGTTCGGCGGGGGTCAGGAAATGCGCGGTGAGGAACGTCGCCAGGGCGAGGCAGACCGCACCGAGGGCGGCGACCACGAGTTGCGGAAGGCCCGACGTGCGCAGGACGGTCGCGGTCGCCGCCGTGGCGATCGCACCCAGGCCGCTGAGGCAGAGGACGGCGACCCGGGTGCGGTCGGCACGCCGTTTCGCGGTATCCGCGGCCCGAGCCCAGCGCATTCGCCGCGCCCACAGCGCCGCGACTGCCTCGTCGTCGCTCACGATCGCCTACTCGGCTGCACGCCTCGTATTCTCACCTGCGGCGATGGCGCCGTCCGGGAAATCGGCCGGGTGGCACTCGGCCTGCCGCGACAGGTTCGGGCGGCCGCCGCCTCGTGGGCTCCGGCCGACCGCAGACCGCGCCCGGCCGGAGCGAAGGCGGACGTCGCCTAACTCGCCCGCTTGCAGGCGCCGCCGGATTCCCAGCCGGTGAGCATGCGGAAGGCAAGCACCGCGCCCCACGGTCCGATGACCCAGACCGGCCACGGGTAGGTGAACTCGCCGACGCCGATCGAGATGGCCGCCCAGATGACCAGCACCAGGATGCTGACACCGAGCCAGCTGCCGCCCTCGATGCGCTGCCACACCGGAATCCGCGGCCGCGACTTCGGCTGCGCGGCGGACTCTTTCGTCAGCTTCGGCAGGTCGGCGAGCACCAGTTGCAGGTCGTCGCGGGTGGTGGTGCCGTAGACGCGCGCGACCCGCTGATCGTATTCGGCCAGGTCGAGGCGACCGTCGGCCATGTGCCTGCCGAGCAACCGGACGACTTGGTCGCGTTCCGCATCGGAGGCGCGGGTGCCGGTCGAGATGTCCATGCCAGTTCCTATCGACGATTCCACCCTCCACAGTGGAATATTACCCATAGCCTGCACCCTCCAATGTGGAATGTCAACCCTCGGCAGGCGCGGACTTCACCGGACACCTCCCCGCGCGGCGCGCGGCACGGCAAGATGGATCGGGTGCCGACGGCGGCATGCGAGCTTCGAGGAGGATTTCGTGTCCGAAACCGTGCGCGGCGTCATCGCCCGAGCCATCGGCGCTCCGGTCGAACTGGTCGACGTGGTCGTCCCCGATCCCGGTCCGCACGACGTGGTGGTGCGTGTCCAGTCCTGCGGCGTCTGCCACACGGATCTGCACTACCGCGAGGGCGGCATCAACGACGAATTCCCGTTCCTGCTCGGCCACGAGGCGGCGGGTGTGGTGGAAACCGTCGGCGCGGCGGTCACGCACGTGGCCCCCGGCGATTTCGTGGTGCTGAACTGGCGCGCCGTCTGCGGCGAGTGCCGCGCGTGCAAACGCGGACGCCCCTGGTACTGCTTCGCCAGTCACAACGCGAGCAAGAAGATGACGCTCACCGACGGCACCGAACTGAGCCCCGCGCTGGGCATCGGCGCCTTCGCCGACAAGACGCTGGTGCACGAAGGACAGTGCACCAAGGTCGATCCCGAGGCCGACCCCGCCGTCGCCGGCCTGCTCGGCTGCGGCGTGATGGCGGGCATCGGCGCCGCCATGAACACCGGCAACGTCTCGCGCGGCGACACCGTCGCGGTGATCGGCTGCGGCGGTGTCGGCGACGCCGCCATCGCGGGCGCCCGGCTGGCCGGTGCCCGCACCATCGTCGCGATCGACCGCGACCCGCGAAAGCTGACCTGGGCCAAGGAGTTCGGCGCCACCCACACCGTCGACGCCAGTACCGAGGACGTGGTGAGTCGCGTCCAGGAACTCACCGACGGTTTCGGCGCCGACGTGGTGATCGACGCGGTCGGCCGCCCGGAGACCTGGAAACAGGCCTTCTACAGCCGCGATCTCGCGGGCACCGTCGTGCTGGTCGGCGTCCCCACCCCCGACATGACCATCGAGATGCCGCTGATCGACCTGTTCTCCCGCGGCGGCGCGCTGAAGTCCTCCTGGTACGGCGACTGCCTGCCGGAGCGCGACTTCCCGATGCTCGTCGACCTGTACCGGCAGGGCAGGCTGCCGCTGGACCGCTTCGTCACCGAGCGGATCGCGCTCGACGAGGTGGAGCGCGCCTTCGCCGCCATGCACGCGGGCGAGGTGCTGCGCTCGGTGGTGGTCTGGTGAGCGCGCGCATCGACCGGGTGGTCACCTCGGGCACCTTCTCGCTGGACGGCGGCACCTGGGCGGTCGACAACAACGTCTGGCTGGTCGGCGACGACCGCGAGGTGCTCGTGGTGGACGCGGCGCACGATGCCGACGCCATCGTCGGCGCGGTCGGCGGGCGGCACGTCGTCGCGGTGCTGTGCACGCACGGCCACAACGACCACGTCACCGTCGCGCCGGAACTCGCCGAGCGCCTGGACGCGCCCGTCCTGCTGCATCCCGGCGACGAACCGCTGTGGCGGATGACCCATCCGGACGCCGACTACCGCTCGCTCGCCGACACGGCGCGAATCTCGGTGGCTGGCACCGAGATCGAGATCCTGCACACGCCGGGCCATTCGCCCGGCTCGGTCTCCCTCTACCTGCCGGAGCTGCACGCGCTGTGCACCGGCGACACGCTCTTCGCCGGAGGCCCCGGCGCGACCGGCCGCTCCTACTCCGACTTCGACACCATCATCGATTCCATCCGGGACCGCCTGCTCACGCTGCCCGAGGAGACGACGGTGCACACCGGCCATGGCGAGGGCACCACCATCGGCGCGGAGAAGCCGTCGCTGGCCGACTGGATCGCCCGCGGGCACTAGCGACTCGGATGTCGGTCACTGGGCGAACCGGACGCGGAGCCGGGTCGCCGTCGCCCGCACGACTCGCCGCGCTGGAATCGGTCAGAGAATGGCGACCGCGACCACCAGGCCGAGCGCGAAGTGGGCGGCCGCCACCACGAGCACCTCGGTGGTGAACTTCTCCGCGTGCAGCGCGGTGCCGATGTCGATGCCGAGCACGCGCTCGACGACCCGCACCGAGATCACCTGGGCGATGATGCCGACCAGACCGAACACCAGCGCGGCGATCAGGCCCTCGGCGAGCTTGCCGCCCGCCGCGAAGATCGCGAGCACCACGATGAACGCCATGCTCAGCATGCCCGCCGCCGTGACGATGATCGCGTTGGGCTTGCCCTGGGCCACCATCCCCCGCAGCTTGCCGGGGGTGGTCAGGTCGATGGCGTAGAAGCCGACGAGCATCAGCGCGAGGCCGACGAGCGCGTAGAGGATGATCGCCCCTACGCCTTCGCCGAGCGCGCTCCAGTACCCCGATTCGAGGGCGACTGCGGTCATCGTGGTCCTTCCGGAAGTGGTCCCTACTGGGTGAGTGGTCTATTCGGTGGGTATGCGGTGCGGGACGAACGCCGCGGCGTCGTCGGTGATCAGTCCCGCGGTCTCCCGGATGCCGAGGCCCGCGGAAGCGTCGCCGACGATCCAGGCGCCGAGCACAGGCCGCATGTCGTCGAATTCCGGCAGCGGGTCGAGCAATTGGTACACGAACCCCTCGGCGCCGTAGACGCCGCCGGTGGCGGTCTCCAAGCCCGCGCCGACGATCGTCATATTGGCGCCCTCACGGCCGAGCTTCGGTTTGCGAATGTATTCGGTGAGCTCGTTGGGCTGGTCGAGATAGGCGGGCAACAGATTCGGATGCCCGGGATACATCTCCCACAGAATCGCCAGGATCGCCTTGTTGCTGAGCAGTGTCTTCCACAGCGGCTCGATCCACATGGTCTGCGGCAGGCTCTGCACCACGCGCTTGCCGAAATCGTCGTCGAGCACCCACTCCCAGGGGTAGAGCTTGAAGACGGACTCGATCGGCGCCTCGGCCAGATCGACGAAACGCTCCAGCTCCGTGTCGAATCCGACTTCCTCGATGGGCAGCGCGATGGTGTCGAAGCCCGCCTCGGCGGCGGTCTCCTGCATGTAGGCCGTCGTGACGTTGTCCTCGCCGGTGGCGTCGGCGGAGGACCAGGTGAAATGCAGCTGCGGGGAGGGCAATTGGTCGCGCAACTCACCCCAGCGCTCGACCAGCTTCTCGTGCAACGAGTTCCACTGGTCGTCGTCGGGATACTGCGCGGTCAGCCAGTGCCACTGCACGATCGCCGCCTCCAGCAGCGAGGTCGGCGTATCGGCGTTGTACTCCAGCAGTTTCGCCGGGCGGCGCGCGTCGTAGCGCAGGTCGAAGCGGCCGTACACGTGCGGGTCACCGCGACGCCAGGATTCGGCGATCGGCTCCCAACTCCATTCCGGCAGACCGAAATCCCGGAACCGCTCGGTGAGCACGACGTGCTCGACGGCGTTCAGGCACATCGAGTGCAGCAGTTCGACATCGGCCTCGAGCGCGAGGATCTCCGGCATGTCGAACTCGTAGTGCACCGACTCGTCCCAGTACGGGCGCGGCTGGCCGCTGGCGTCGCGGCCCGGGGCGCCGTAGACCAAGCCCTGCCCCTCGATGATCCGCTTCCAGTCCTGGCGCGGCGTGCCGCGGACTCGACGCATCAGGAACCACCGCCGCCGGTGCTCTTGCTGCCCAGTCCGCCGCGCTGGATGGTGGTGCCGGACTTGGTGGTGATCTGTGCCCCCTTGGGTTTCAGCGTGGAGCCGCCGACGGGCGGCTTGCCGACGGTGTTGTTGCCGCCGTAGTAGTAGCGGTACTGCGGGCCGCCGCCGTAGATGATGATCGGGCCCGCGTGGCCGTGCGAGCCGCCGCCGCTGTCGTCGACGAAGCCCGTCGTGCCGGGCGTGCAGTACTTGTCCTCGACGACGATCTCCTGGCCGTTCTCGTTCTTCACGCAGTAGGCGGTGACCTCGTCGGGCGCGGTGAGCGCCCGGTACGCCAGATAGCCGCCGCCGACGAGACCCGCGACGCCGACGATGGCGACGCCGCCGATCAGCACGCGCTTGCGGGTCCGCTTCTTGGCCTCGGCCGCCGCTTCGGCCGCGCGCTGCGCCTCGGCGGCGCGTTTGCGCGCCTTGTCCCTGGCGCGCGCCTCGGCCACGGTCGGCGGGCGGGGCTGGGTGACGCCGGGTTCCTGACGGTGAATACGGCCCGGTCGAGGACCGGGCGGCGGTCCCTGCTCACTCGGCCCCGGCAGGTCCGGCGGCTCCGGCACGTTCAGCTCAGGGGTGGTCCACTCCGGTTGCTCGGCGGGCTCCTCGGGACGCCGCTGGTCCCCGTCGCCCGGGTTCTGCGTGCTCACCGATCTCTCCCCATGGCCGTCGGATCCACCACTAGCGCTCCTCGAATCCGGTCGAATCACCCCGCGGAGGCTCCCAGCTTTCCACAACCAAAGTCACCCGGCCAGGCGTATCACCCGATCGCAGCAGTTCCAGCAAACGCTCGCACGCCGCGCGGGTGCCCTCCGCGATCACGTGCACGCGTCCGTCGGGGGCGTTCCGCGCGGAACCGACGAGACCGAGTTCCAGCGCACGCGACCGTGTCCACCAGCGGAAACCGACGCCCTGCACCGTGCCGTGCACCCAGGCGCCGAGCCGGACCCGGTCGGTGGATTCGGCCGCGCCGTGCGGAGTCTCAGTCATCCGCTCAGAATGCCGTACCGATCGCCGCGCGCGGCGCAGGGGGCCGGACATGCCGAGCGCCCGGCCGCAGAAAGGTGCGGACGGGCGCTCGGGAACGGTTCGGGCGTAGCGCGATGCGCACTTCGCCCGGCAGTGCTGTCAGGAGTCGATGTCGAAGGCGAGCGTGACCTTGGTGCCCGCCTTCAGCGTGCGGCCCACGGTGCACACCTTGTCGATGGCGCGCTGCACGGTGACCAGCAGCCGCTCGCGCGCCTCCTCGTCGAGCTCGCTCAGGTCGAGCTCGAACACCTCGTCCAGCTGCGGGTAGACCTCGTTCTCCCGGTCGGCGTCGCCCGCGACGTGGATGGTCGCGTCGAAGTTGTCACCCAGCTTGCGCGAGAGCGGGAAGTCCGCGCTCAGGCCGGAGCAGGCGGCCAGCGCGATCTTCAGCAGCTCGCCGGGCGTGAACACACCGGGCACGCCCTGCGATCCGATCAGCACCTCGGCGCCGCGGGAGCTGCGTCCGGTGTACGCGCGGGTGCCGGTGCGCTCGACCCAGAGGGTGGTCGGCTCCACGGTGGTAGACGCCGTGGCGCCGGTCGCGGGGGCAACGGTTGGTTCAGCCATGGGTTCGATCCTGCCATCTTCGTCGGGAACGGCTCACGCCTGCCAACAGCGTGCGAGCGGACGCCATTCCTGGGTGCGACCGCGGCCACATCGGCCATCCGACGCCGTGCGTCGACGGCCCACGCCTGTCCGAGGAAGGCGCGGCTCCGCTCAGACCTGGAAGCGATACCCCATGCCCGCCTCGGTCAGCAGGTGCTTCGGCCGCGACGGATCGTCCTCCAGCTTGCGGCGTAGCTGCGCGAGATAGACCCGCAGATAGTGGGTTTCGGTCGCGTAGGACGGCCCCCACACCTCGCGCAGCAGTTCCTTGCGGCCGACGAGTTTGCCCTTGTTGCGGACCAGCATCTCGAGCATCCCCCACTCGGTCGGCGTGAGATGGACGGCCGCGCCGTCCTTGGTGACCTGCTTGGCGGACAGGTCGACGGTGAACGAATCGGTGACCACCACCGGATCGGACGTCTCGCCGTCGGTGGCGCCGCGGCGCACGGCGGCACGCAACCGGGCCAGCAGTTCGTCCATGCCGAACGGCTTGGTCACGTAGTCGTCGGCGCCCGCGTCGAGCGCCTCCACCTTGTCGGTCGAGTCGGTGCGCGCCGAAAGCACGATGACCGGCGCGCTGGACCACCCGCGCAGTCCGCCGAGCACCTCGATGCCGTCCATGTCGGGCAGCCCGAGGTCGAGAATGACCACGTCGGGGTGCTTGTCCGCGGCCGCGCGCAGTGCGGCGGCGCCGGTGCCCGCGGTGATCACCTCGTAGCCGCGCACCGACAGGTTGATCCGCAGCGCGCGCACGATCTGCGGCTCGTCGTCGACCACCAGCACCTTGGTCGGCGGCGGCTTCGACGCTTCGGCCTCCGGCCTGACGTCGCTCACCACGAATTCCCGTGCGGCCAGATCCGTTTCACCACGTTCCACCACCTTCGTCATCCTGGCGTACCTCCGGCCCGCGCCGCGCCACCGCCGTCTCTACCATCCTCCCCGGCCCCGACACGCTCCACCGAAGCCGCGCCGGACGACTCGCGACCGACCCCGGCCGGGCGCCATTCGCTCGCCGCGATCCCGCCGCCCGCCGCTGACTCCGACGTCGGCGCTGACGCTGAACCGCTTCCCCCCGGCACCTCGACCTCGCTCGTCGCCCCGCCGCCGTCGACGCCGACCGCCGACCCGGGCTCTGGCGCCGCACGGTTACGCTCCGACACCTCGGCCGCACTCGGCCTCTCGCCCCCGTCGAGGCCGACCGCCGACGCCACCTCGGCCGCGCCTCGTGCGTCCGCGCTTTCCGAACCGGCCGTCCACGCTTCGGCCCGCACCTCCGCCGCCTCCTCCACGACCGTCGCAGCCGACTCCGCTGCGGGCAGATCGACCAGCATCGTCAACCCACCGCCCGGCGTCGGTTCGGCGTGCACCACGCCGCCCATCGCCTCGACGAAACCGCGCACCACCGAGAGCCCGAGGCCGACGCCGGTGGTGTTGTCCCGATCGCCCAGCCGCTGGAACGGTTCGAAGAGCTGCTCCTCCGCGCCGGGCGGCACCCCGGGTCCGCGGTCGACCACCGCGATCGCGACATGATCGCCAGCACGCTCGGCGGTCACCCGCACCGGGCTGTCGGGCGGTGAGTGGCGGATCGCGTTGTCGATCAGATTGGCGAGCACGCGCTCCAGCAGACCCGCGTCGGCCAGCGCCGACACCTCGCCGACGGACACCTCCACCCGGTTCATCGCCGCGCGGCGCAGACCGCGGGCGCCCATCCCGACGCTCACCAATGCGCGGTGCACCACCTCGTCCATGTACACCTGCCGCAGCTGCGGGCTGACCACGCCGACCGCCAGCCGCGAGGAGTCGAGCAGGTTGCCGACCAGCGCGGTGAGCTGGTCCACCGATTCCTCGATGGTCTCCAGCAATTCGGTGGTGTCCTCCGGCGAGAACTCGATGTCGTCGCTGCGCAGACTGGATACCGCGGCTTTCGCGCCCGCCAGCGGCGTCCGCAGATCGTGGCTCACCGCAGAGAGCAATGCACGGCGCAACCGGTCCGCCTCGAGCAGCGCCGCCGCGGCGCCCGCCTCCTCGGCGAGCCTGGCCTGGCGCACCAGCCCCGCCGCCTGGTTGGCCACCGCGTTGAGCACCGGAAGGTCGGCCGCGTCGAGCGTGCGTCCGGCGAGCAGCAGCAGGCTTGTGCCATCCCCCGCCTCGATGACGGTGTCGGCCGCACCCTGCTCCCCAGGCGGTTCCGTGCCGACCTCAGCGACGACGGCGCCGCCGTGGACCATGCTCACCGCCCGCAGCCCGAACGTCTCGCGGACCTGTTCGAGCAGATTGGGCAGGTCCGCCCCGTGCAGCACCGCACCGGCGAACATGGTCAGCAGCTCGGCCTCGCGAGAGGCCTTGCGCGCCTGCCGCGTTCGCTTGGCGGCGACGTCCACCAGCGCCGCGACCGCGAGGGCGACGATCAACATCACCACCACCGTGACGAAGTTGTCCGGTTCGGCGATGGTGAGGCTGTAGCGCGGATCGGTGAAGAACCAGTTCAGCAGCAACCCCGACAGCAGTGCCGAGAACGAGGCGGGCAGCACACCGCCGAGCAGCGCGACCGCCACTACCCCGATGAAGAACACCGCGCTGAGCCCGCCCAGCTGGAGGTGGGCGTCGAGCACGGCGGCGCTGAGCACGCACACCAGCATCGGGACCAGGAGGGCAGCGGTCCAGGCGAGAGCGGGCTGACGCGGCACCAGTCCGCGCCAGCGCACGCCGTTATGGGCCTCCTCGTGGGTGACCATGTGCACGTCGATCTTCCCGGAGCGCTGCACGACGGCCGAGCCGATGCCCTCGTCGAAGATGCGCGCCCACCGGGAACGCCGCGAGGTACCGAGCACCAGCTGGGTCGCGTTCACCTCGCGGGCGAACTCCAGCAGCGTGCCGGGCACGTCGTCACCGGTGACGGTGTGCAGCGAGGCGTCCAGGCTGGCCGCGAGTTCGCGCAGCCGAGCCAGCCGCTCGGTCGAGACGCCCGCGAGCCCGTCCCCACGCACCACGTGCACGACGACGAGATCAGCGCTGGATTTCGTCGCGATCCGGCTCGCCCTGCGCACGATCGTCTCCGACTCCGGCCCGCCGGTCACCGCGACGACGACGCGTTCGCGCGCCTCCCACAGCTCGGTGATGTGGTGGTCGGCACGGTATTTCGCCAGCGCGGCGTCGACCTGGTCGGCCAGCCACAGCAGCGCGAGTTCGCGCAGCGCCGTGAGATTGCCCGGCCGGAAATAGTTGCGCAGCGCGGCGTCCACCTTGTCGGCCGCGTAGACGTTGCCGTGCGAAAGCCTGCGCCGCAGCGCCTCCGGCGTGATGTCCACCAGCTCGACCTGTTCGGCGCCGCGGACGACGGCGTCCGGGACCGTCTCGCGCTGCTGGATGCCGGTGATCCGCTCGACGACGTCGTTGAGGCTCTCCAGGTGCTGAACGTTGACCGTCGAGATGACGTCGATGCCCGCGGCGAGCAATACCTCGATGTCCTGCCAGCGCTTCTTGTTGGCGCTGCCCGGCGTGTTGGTGTGCGCGAGTTCGTCCACCAGCACGACCGCGGGCGTGCGCCGCAGCACCGCGTCCACATCGAGTTCCGGGAACCGCGCGCCGCGGTATTCGATGAACTTCGGCGGTATCCGCTCGATACCCGCCAGCAACTCCTCGGTCCTGGCCCGGCCGTGCGTCTCCACCACCGCGGCCACCACATCGCGACCGCGCCCCAGCCGCCGGTGCGCCTCGCCGAGCATGGCGTACGTCTTGCCGACGCCCGGCGCGGCACCGAGGTAGATGCGTAGTCGACCGCGTTTCACTTGTCCATCATCGCTCTTCCGAGCAGCCACGCCGCGAATCCCTCGAATCAGTCGGCGCGCTGCGTCGACCCTCACGCATCGACGGTCCGCGCGGCGTCCCGCGGCCGTACGCGCCGGCCCCCGACGGTCGCCCGCCGCGGCCCGACCGCCTCCCCGCGCAGCGCGAACCCCCGAATGACCAGCGCGCAGCACACGAATCCGAGCAGCACCGCGATGGTGACGGTCGACATATCGATCCTCTCCACAGAACAAGAAGGGCACCGGTTGCGCTGGAAGCCCCGCCTGGCCGGCCACTACACGAATACCGCCGTCACCGCCGTCCACCACGCGTCTTTACGGTCTCTTGACGCCCCTTGCCCGGGTCTTGACGCCATCCTTGTGGTCGGTCGAAAGCGGTTTCAGCGCCGCCTTCTCGCACTCCGGATGGCGGCGCGGTGGGCGATCCAGCGGCCGGTGGAGCGGGCTGAGGCACAAATGAGCACTGTGCCGAAAAAGAGAAAACCGAGAACGGAGGGCCCCAATGGGTCGCCGTTCTTCGTCACGATGGCCGCACCGATACCGAAGGTAGCCAGCAGCACGGCGATAGCTGAAGAGACGATTGCCAGGACACGGCCGACCCGGGTGGCCATGAACAGCAGTAGTCCGGAACCGCCCGACAGCACCGTGACGATTCCGACGACCACGAGCGCGAGGAACGACTCCGCCGCACCATCGGAACGGGTCTCGACCATTTCGCTTGTCTCGATCGCGCCGAGAACGAAGAGGGCGCCACTGAGCAATCCGACGAGCGTCATGAGCAGTCCCGCGACCACCGCGGCGGCCTTCGACGGGGCCGGGTCGTGCGGTCCGGCCCAGCCCGGCCAGGGATAACCGCCTGCGGCAGCCAGCGGGTGCGGCCCGGCCATCGGGACCGGCCCACCGGGCGTCGGCCATGCCGCGGGATCGACCCACTGCTCCGGTCGCCGATCCTCGACCGGGTGTACCGTCGGCGCCGCGGGCATCACGACATGCTTGCCCTCGAGCACATCCCGAAACGCGGTCGTGAATTCCGAACAGCTGCCGAACCGTTCGGCACGCTGCTTGGCCATGGCGCGGGCCAGGACGGCGTCCACGGCGGGCGGCAGATCCGGGCGCGTGGCGGTGAGCCGCGGCACCGGCTTCGAGAGATGGCCCATGACGACCTGGCCGGGGTTGGTGGCCGCATAGGGCGGATGTCCGCTGAGGATGGCGAACAGCGTGCAGGCCAGGGAATACTGATCGCTGCGCTCGTCGACCACCTCGCCCGACAGCTGCTCCGGCGATCCGTAGGCGATGGTGGCGGTGAAGGTGCCGGTGGCGGTGAGGTGGGTGTTGGCGTCGGTGAGCCGGGCGATACCGAAATCGGTGAGTACCGAATGTGATTCGCGGCCACCTGCGGCGTCGGCGAAGAGGATGTTGGCGGGTTTGACGTCACGGTGCAGCACAGCCCGGCTGTGCGCGTAGTCGAGCGCCGCCGCCGTCTCCCCGATCAGCCGGGCCGTCGTCGTCACCGGCTGCGCTCGACCATTCCACGCCGAGGCGTCCATGCCGCGGATGTACTGCATCGCGATCCACAGATGCCCCTGCTCCGCACCGCGATCGAACACCCCGACGATCCCCGGATGCTCCAGCCGCGCAACGACATCGGCCTCCAGCTCGAACCGCCGAGTCAGCTCGGGATCGGTGGAAACCTGCTGGTTCAACAGCTTCAACGCGACGCTGCGCGGCAACCGCGGATGCCGAGCCAGATAGACGGTCCCCATTCCGCCCTGCCCGAGCACCCCTTCGAGCCGATAGCCGGCGAAGGTAGCACCCACCCCCAACACGACCGCTCCTTCCGCACGCCTTCGACACCGTGACGCTACCGCACCCTTCTGCTCCGGCTCGGCGCGGAACGGGCGGGCGGACGCCGATCACCACGGGTCGCCCCGTCGAGGCGATGTGTGTGGCAGGGGTGCGGCCCGCACGTTTACGACCGGTTCGTCCAGCGACCCGCCCGTTAACGGATCGTCAATGCCGAGGCACGAGGCGCTAAGAACCCGTCAGGGAGGCGGCCTGCCACGACGAACGAGCGTTGTACTCGCTGTGCGCTCCACATCCGGGAGCGCAAGGAGGTCGGAAAGTCATGTCTGTCGTGGTGTTCACGGCGCTCACGATCGCGGTGTTCGCACTGCTGGGTCTGATTCAACGAGGGGTGGAGAAGCTGTGACCGCGAACCTGATCGGTCTCGCGCTCGCCGTTCTCGTCGCCGTCTACATGGTGGCGGCCCTGCTCTTCCCCGAGAGGTTCTAGGTGAACACGACAACCGCGGGGATCGTCTTCGTGGCGTCCCTGGTCTTGGCGCTGGTCCTGGTGCACGTCCCACTCGGCGACTACATGTACCGCGTCTACAGCAGCACAAAGCACTCCCGCGCGGAGCGGCTGATCTACCGCGCCATCGGCGCGAAGCCGGAAGTCGAGCAGACCTGGGGCGTCTACGCCCGCAGCGTCCTCGCGTTCTCGGCGGTCGGCATCCTGTTCCTGTTCTTCTTCCAGTTGATCCAGGACAAACTGCCGCTGCACCTGAACGATCCGGGCACCGAGATGACCCCGGCGCTGGCCTGGAACACCGCGGTCAGCTTCGTGACGAACACCAACTGGCAGAACTACTCCGGCGAATCCACCCAGGGGCACCTGGTGCAGATGGCCGGGCTCGCCGTGCAGAACTTCGTCTCGGCCGCGGTCGGCATGGCGGTCGCGATCGCGCTGGTGCGCGGTTTCGCCCGCAGGCACACCGGTGATCTCGGCAACTTCTGGGTCGACCTGGTGCGCGGCACGCTGCGCATCCTGCTGCCGATCGCGTTCGTCTTCGCGATCGTGCTGGTGGCGGGCGGCGTCATCCAGAACTTCCAGCTGCACGACCAGGTCGCGCAGACCTTGGCGGGCGCGGAGCAGACGATCACCGGCGGCCCGATCGCCAGCCAAGAGGTGATCAAGGAACTCGGCACCAACGGCGGCGGCTTCTACAACGCCAACTCCGCGCATCCCTTCGAGAACCCGACGACCTGGACGAACTGGATCGAGATCTTCCTGCTCCTGGTCATCGCCTTCTCGCTGCCGCGCACCTTCGGCCGGATGGTGGGCAGCACCAAGCAGGGCTACGCGATCGTGGCGGTGATGGGCACGATCGCGCTGGCCAGCATCGCGCTGACCAACCTGTTCCAGCTGCAGCACCACGGAACCGTGCCGACGGCCATCGGCGCGGCCACCGAGGGCGTGGAAACTCGCTTCGGCGTGTCGAATTCGGCCACCTTCGCGGCTTCGACGACGCTCACCTCCACCGGTGCCGTGGACTCGTTCCACGATTCCTACACCAGCCTCGGCGGCATGATGGTGATGTTCAACATGCAGCTCGGCGAGGTCGCGCCCGGCGGCGTCGGCTCCGGCCTGTACGGCATGCTGATCCTCGCGGTGATCACCGTCTTCGTCGCGGGCCTCATGGTCGGACGCACACCGGAATACCTGGGCAAGAAGATCACGCCGCGCGAAATCAAGCTGGCCGCTTCGTATTTCCTCATCAGCCCGCTGCTGGTGCTGACGTTCACCGCGATCGCCATGGCGCTGCCCGGCCAGCGCGCGGGCATGCTGAACGGCGGGCCGCACGGCCTGTCGGAGGTGCTGTACGCGTTCACCTCGGCCGCCAACAACAACGGCTCCGCCTTCGCGGGCCTCACCGGCAACACCGAGTGGTACAACACCGCACTCGGCCTGGCCATGGTGCTCGGCCGGTTCCTGCCGATCATCTTCGTGCTCGCGCTCGCCGGATCACTCGCCAAGCAGGGCACCACGCCCGCGTCGATCGGCACGCTGCCGACCCATCGCCCGCAGTTCGTCGGGCTGGTGGTCGGCGTGACCGTGATCCTGGTCGCGCTCACCTTCCTGCCCGCGCTCGCGCTCGGGCCGCTCGCCGAAGGAATCCACTGACATGATCGGTACCGCAACCGAACCCGACATCCGGCCCGAGACAACGCCGGAACGCGGCGACCACAAGGTCGCCCGCGGCGTGCTCGACCCCGCCCTACTGCTCACCTCGCTGCCCGACGCCTTGCGCAAGCTGGACCCGCGCACGCTGTGGCGCAATCCGGTGATGCTGATCGTGGAGGTCGGCGCCGCCTGGTCGACCGTGCTCGCGATCGCCGATCCGAGCGTGTTCGCCTGGGCCATCGTGGCGTGGCTGTGGCTCACGGTGCTGTTCGCCAACCTGGCCGAGGCGGTCGCCGAGGGCCGAGGCAAGGCCCAGGCCGACACGCTGCGCAAGGCCAAGACCGACACGGTGGCGCGCCGCCTGGTCGACTGGTCGCCCGGCGCGCGGGTGGTCGAAGAGCGGGTCGCCGCACCCGAACTGCGTCGCGGCGACCACGTGGTGGTCGAGGCGGGGCAGGTCATCCCGGGCGACGGTGACGTCGTCGAAGGCATCGCCTCGGTGGACGAATCGGCCATCACCGGCGAATCCGCCCCGGTCATCCGGGAATCCGGCGGTGACCGTTCGGCCGTCACCGGTGGCACCACCGTGCTCTCGGACCGGATCGTCGTCCGCATCACCCAGGAGCCGGGGCAGAGCTTCATCGACAAGATGATCGCCTTGGTCGAGGGCGCGAGCAGGCAGAAGACGCCGAACGAGATCGCGCTGAACATCCTGCTCGCCGCGCTCACGATCATCTTCGTGTTCGCCGTCGTCACCTTGCAGCCGCTGGCCATCTTCTCGAAGGCGAACAACCCCGGCGTGCTGGACACGGCGGCGCTGAACGCCGACGGCATCACCGGGATCGTCATGGTCGCGCTGCTGGTCTGCCTGATCCCGACCACCATCGGCGCGCTGCTGTCGGCGATCGGCATCGCGGGCATGGACCGGCTGGTGCAGCGCAACGTGCTCGCCATGTCGGGCCGCGCGGTCGAGGCCGCGGGCGATGTCAACACGCTGCTGCTCGACAAGACCGGAACGATCACGCTCGGCAACCGGCAGGCCTCGGACTTCCTTCCGATGCCCGGCATTCCGGACGACGAGCTGGCCGACGCCGCGCAGCTGTCCAGCCTCGCGGACGAAACGCCGGAAGGCCGCTCGATCGTGGTGTACGCCAAGCAGGCCTACAACAAGCGCGAGCGCACCCCCGGCGAGCTGACCGGCGCGACCTGGGTGGAATTCACCGCGCAGACCCGCATGTCGGGCGTCGACCTCGCCGACGGTCATCGGCTGCGCAAGGGCGCGGCGAGCGCGGTGACCGAATGGGTGCGCGCCAACGGCGGTTCGGTGCCCGACGATATCGGCGTCATCGTGGACGGTATCTCCGCCTCCGGCGGCACTCCCCTGGTCGTCGGCGAGATCAACGACGGCGTCGCCCGGCTGCTCGGCGTGATCCACCTGAAAGACGTGGTGAAGCAGGGCATGCGGGAGCGCTTCGACGAGATGCGCAGAATGGGCATCCGCACCGTCATGATCACCGGCGACAATCCGTTGACCGCCAAGGCGATCGCGGACGAGGCGGGCGTCGACGACTTCCTCGCCGAGGCCACCCCCGAGGACAAGCTCGCGCTGATCAAGAAGGAACAGGACGGCGGACGCCTGGTCGCCATGACCGGCGACGGCACCAACGACGCCCCCGCCCTTGCCCAAGCCGACGTCGGTGTCGCGATGAACACCGGCACCTCGGCGGCCAAAGAAGCGGGCAACATGGTCGATCTCGACTCCGACCCGACCAAGCTCATCGAGATCGTGGAGATCGGCAAACAGCTGCTCATCACGCGCGGCGCGCTGACCACGTTCTCCATCGCCAACGACATCGCGAAGTACTTCGCCATCATCCCGGCGCTGTTCGTCGGGCTGTTCCCCGGCCTGGACCTGCTCAATATCATGCGCTTGGCCAGTCCGCAGTCGGCGATCCTTTCCGCGGTGATCTTCAACGCGATCGTCATCGTGGCGCTGATCCCGCTGGCGCTGCGCGGCGTGCGCTACCGACCGTCGCACGCGTCGAAACTGTTGAGCCGCAACCTGACCGTGTACGGCCTCGGCGGCATCGTCGCGCCGTTCGTCGGCATCAAGCTCATCGATCTCGTCGTCCACCTCCTCCCCGGGATGTCCTGACATGCGTATGTCCACTTGGATCCGGCAACACCTTGCCGCACTGCGCGCTCTGCTGGTGCTGACCGCGATCACCGGAATCGTCTATCCACTGGCAGTTTTCGCGATCGGCCAACTGCCGGGGCTGAACGAGAAAGCCGACGGCTCGCTGCTCGAGTCGGACGGAAAAGTGGTGGGCAGCAGCCTGATCGGCCAGTCGTTCACCGACGCCGACGGCAACGCGCTCGCCCAGTACTTCCAGAGCCGCCCGTCCGCCGCCGGTGACGGCTACGACCCGCTGTCCACGGCGGCGAGCAACCTGGGACCCGAGGACATCGTCGACCAGAACGTCTTCGATGCCGAGGGTCGAGCGAGCCTGCTGAGCACCGTGTGCGCGCGAAGCAAGGAGATCGGCGACCGTGAGGGGGTCGACGGTTCCCGTCCGTTCTGCACGAACGACGGTGTGGGCGCGGTGCTCTCGGTGATCGGTCCGCGCGACGCCAATGGCGAGATCTCGCGTCCGGTCCAGGTCATCAGCGTGAACCAGGCGTGCCCCGCCACGCCGTTCGTCGACGCCTACCACGGCGTGCGAGTCGAGTGCGCCGAGGAGGGGGTCGACTACTCGGTCGGCCGCCTCGTGCCGATTCGCGGCGACGCGCCCGCCGACCCGGTGGTCCCCGCCGACGCGGTCACCGCGAGCGGCAGCGGACTCGATCCGCACATCTCCCCCGCCTACGCGGAGCTCCAGGTGCCGCGGATCGCCAAGGAACGCAACGTTTCCGAGGAGGAGGTGCGCGCGCTCGTCGCGGCGCACACCGAGGGAAGGACCCTCGGGTTCCTCGGTGAGCCGCGGGTCAACGTGGTCGAGCTGAACCTCGACCTGGACAGCACGCACCCGTTCCGCGGCTGAGTTCCTGGCTCACCGCATCAGTAGCGGACAGCCCCGGCGCAGATGCGCCGGGGCTGTCCGCGTTTCGGCGGCGGAGCCACCGTCGAACAACCTGTCTCACACCGTGGTTCGAACCGTCAGGTCGTCCAGCAGGATCATGACCTCACCTTCTCGCTTGACGACGTCGGTCAGCCGGATCCTCAGCCCCTGGAGATCGGCGTCGGCGATCGCGTCGGCCGGTTCGTGACCGAGGCGCTGCCAGTCCGGGCCCGCGCCGATACTGCCGAGCGCCAACTCTCGCTCACCGTGTTCGCCGCCGAGGCGCGCGGACACCCGGATCGACGCGTGCGGCGAGCGCACCCACAGGTTCACCATCGCCAACCGACCGGCGATCGAGAACGACTGTCCCGGCTTCGCCACGAGCTCGACCTCGAGATCGGCCTCCGCCGACTTGACCAGCAGCACGAGCGCCCGGTGATCCTCGCCCGCGACGCCGTCGGCGTAGACGCCGGGCGTCTTGCTCGGCGCGCCCTCGGCGAACGTGGTGAGGTGCGTCCGGCCCGCCCCGTCCCCCGCGAGCTCCCACTTGTCCTTGTTCTCGAAGTCATCGAGCAGCACCTCGACCGATGCGTCCGACATCCCCGCTGTCCCTTCCCTGCGTCGCATCCCGCCGGACACCCTCCGGCTCGCCATGAACCCTACAAGTTCACCGGGTGCGCCCGCCGCGCGAGGACACGCGGCCGGGTCCGAAGCCCTTTCGATGTCACATTTCTCGGAGCCATCTCGTCTCACCGGGGTAAGGCGAAATCTCGACGAAAGGACGACCGCATGTCACGGATGAAGCTGCCGGAGCTCGCACCCGAGGTCTACCAGGCGTGGATCGCCGCCGAAGGCGCGATCCGGCGTGGGCCGCTGGACCCGATGATCCGGGAACTGGTGAAGATTCGCGCCTCGCAGATCAACGGGTGCCTGTACTGCATCGATATGCACACCACCGACGCGCGCCTGGCGGGCGAGACCGAGAAGCGCATCTTCCAGCTCGACGCCTGGCGCGAATCCTCGCTCTACACCGAGGCCGAGCGTGCCGCGCTGGCCTACGCCGAAGCCGTGACCCGCCTCGGTGAGCACGGCGTGAGCGACGAGATCTGGGCCGAGGTGGAGAAGCACTTCGAGGAGGGCGCGCGAGCGGGCTTGGTCGCGATCACCGCGATGATCAATCTCTGGAACCGGATCGGCGTGCCGCTGCGCATGCGACCCGAGCCGGTCTGACGGGCGGGCCCGACCGGGACGGACCGGTCGGATTGTCGGTGCCATCGGCCAGGATGGGGTCATGACGGAACTATCGCTACGCGAGCTGAACCGGACCCTGCTGTTGCGCCAGAAGCTGGTCGAGCGGGTGGATCTGACGCCGTTCGAGCTCGTCAGGCACCTCGTAGCGGTGCAGGGTCAGGAACCCAACTGGCCCTACATCGGCCTGTGGACGCGCCTGGCCGAGTTCCGGCACGACGATCTCGCCGCCCTGCTGCGCGATCGAGAGCTGGTGCGCTCCACCATGATTCGCCGCACTGTGCATCTGGCCGACGGCGCCGACTTTCGCTGGCTGCGCCCCACCGTGCAGCCGATCGTCGACGCGGCGCTGAAAGCCGCGTACTACCGCGAGGAGATCGACGGCATCGATCTGGTCGAGCTCGCCGCCGCGGGCCGCGAACTGCTGGCCGGAAAGCAGTTGAGCCGCGGCGATTTCGGCAAACTGCTCGCCGACCGGTTTCCGGATCGGCATGTCCGCAGGCTCGCCGAGACCGTCGAATTGCTCGTCCCCCTGGTGCACGGCCCGGACACCGGGACGTGGGGCCGGTGGCGCAACCGCTACGTCACCGTGGGTCTGGCCGAGGAGTGGATCGGCGCGCCGATGGCAGAGCCCGACCCCGCCGCGCTCATCCGGCGCTATCTCGCCGCCTTCGGTCCGGCGACCGTGGCGGACATGCAGGCATGGGCGGGCATCACCCGGCTCGCCGAGGTGGTCGACGAGATGCGCTCGGAGCTCGTGGTCTACACCGACGACCGGCACCGCGTGTTGTTCGACCTGCCGGACGCGCCGCTGGCCGATCCGGAACTCGACGTCCCGGTGCGCTTCCTGCCCGCCTTCGACAACGCGCTGCTCGGCCACAAGGACCGCCGCAGGGTGATCAGCGAGGAGGATCGCCAGCGCACCGCGAAGGAAGCCTCGGCGGGCGTGCCGATGTACCTCGTCGACGGATTCGTGCACGGCCGCTGGGCGCTCGAGGACGACACCGTGCGCATCACGCCCTGGCATCCACTCTCCGCCGCGGACGAGGCCGCCCTCCGGGCGGAAGCTGTAAGTTTGCTGGAGTTCGCCACGCCCGACGGGCATGGAAAAATTTTTGTGGAGAGCGCATAAAAGCTCCGAAAAAACCGCTGCCGATAAGCACAAATTCGAGATGGAACTATCAGTCCGGTAACAGATCGAAGAAGATTTCCAGCAACTCCTTGGTTTGAGCCTCGCCAAACGAGGTACAACCCCTTCGGCCTCCCCTGACACGTTCCACTGTGACAGGCCAACCAAAGCCCCATGGACGGCGGTGAAGTTTTCGCTCCACCTCCGCCGGCGGCGGCCACCACGTTAGGCACCCGGCGCATCGGTGTGCTGGGTGGATGCGAGTGCAATGGTTGTGTCCCTGGAAGGAGGGTCATGAGCGCAGTGTTCTCGGCGCCGGTTTCGGCGCAGCGTGTGGCTTCGGATCTTCTGTCGATCGATCACCCTGGTACCCGATTCCGCATTGCCATGGTTGTTCCGCCCTATTTCGACGTGCCGCCGAAGGCTTACGGCGGCGTCGAGGCGGTAGTCGCCGATCTGGTCGATTCGTTGGTAGCGCGTGGCCATGATGTGACGCTGTTCGGTGCGGGCGAGCCCGGTACCAAGGCTCGCTTCGTTCCCCTCTGGGATCGGGCATTGCCCGAACGGCTCGGAGATCCGTTCCCCGAGGTCGTGAACGCGCTGAAGGCGCGAAGGGCGATCGAACGCCTGCACGCGACACACGGCGTCGATCTCGTGCACGACCACACCTTCGCCGGTCCGCTCAACGCACCGGCGTACTACGGCCTCGGCCTGCCCACCGTGGTGACCGTGCACGGGCCGGTGCAGGACGACTGCTACCGGTACTACCAGGCCATGGGCGACGAGGTGTCGCTCGTCGCGATCAGCGACCGCCAGCGCGCGCTCGCCCCCGAGCTGCACTGGGTCGGGCGGGTGCACAACGCGCTGCAGGTGCAGGACTGGCCGTTCCAGACCGAGAAAGAGGACTACGCGCTGTTCCTCGGCCGGTTCAACGAGTGCAAGGCGCCGCATTTGGCGCTGGAGGCCGCGCACGCCGCCGGAATTCCACTCATCCTGGCTGGCAAGTGCAGCGAACCACCTGAGCTGGCGTACTTCGAGGAGAAGGTGCGTCCGCTGCTCACCGACCGCGATCACGTCTTCGGGATGGCCGACGCCAAGGCCAAGCGCAAGCTGCTCGCCGGTGCGCGCTGCCTGCTGTTCCCGATCCTCTGGGAGGAACCCTTCGGCATGGTGATGATCGAATCGATGGTGTGCGGCACACCGGTGGTCGCGCTGCGCGGCGGCGCGGTCGAGGAGGTGGTCGTCGACGGCGTCACCGGACGCATCTGCGACGATCCCGCCGAACTGACCGCGGCGATCGCCGAGGTGCAGACGATGGATCCGGCGGCGTGCCGGGCCCACGTCGAGGCGAACTTCGGCGCCGACGGCGCGGGCCGCGGCTACGAGCAGGTCTACCGCAAGCTCCTGCGGCCGAAGACCCGGGTCGCCACCCGTGTTCCCGAGACCACCGTCCCCGTGGCGGTCGCGGGCAGGCTCGCGTGACGGGAGCCTCCGCCGCGAGCGGCCCGACGCCGCTCAACTCGGGTGAACCCGCGGGCTTCGGCGGAGCCGGGTCGGTGACCCTGGTAGAAGGTGGCACCTTCTGCCTGTCGAACCGGCTCGGCGACGTCGAGCCCGGCCGCCCGCACGGGCTGTTCTTCCGGGACGCGCGCGTCCTGTCGCGGTGGGAACTGCTCGTCGACGGCAGACCGGCGGAGCCGCTGTCGGTCCTCAGCCCGGAGGCGTTCATCGCGCGATTCGTCATGCGCAGGCCGCCGCATGCCGGGCTGGCCGACAGCACCCTGCTCGTCGTGCGCGAGCGCATCGTCGCCGACGGCATGCACGAGCTGCTCACCTTGGAGAACATGGGCCGCGAACCCACCGCGGTCACGTTGGAGCTGCACGTCGACGCCGATTTCGTCGACCTGTTCGCGGTCAAGGAGGGCCGCGCGGGACATTCGCGCGCCGATGTGACCGTCGCCGAAGGCGAACTGCTGCTGCACGATCGCTCCGACCGGATGCGGGGTATCACGATCTCGGCCACCGTGGAACCCTCGGTGCTGCCCGGCACGCTGGTGTGGCGGGTCGTCGTTCCGGTCGGCGGCAAGTGGCAGACCGAGGTCATCGCGCAGCCGACGCTGGGCAACCAGCAGGTGCAGATGCCGCTCATGCCGGGCGAGCACATGGGTTTCAGCGCACCGTGCCGCAAGATCGCGGCGTGGCGCGACACCGCCACCGACATCTCCTCGGCGGACCCGGTGCTCACCCAGGTGCTGCGCCGTACCGAAAGCGATCTGGGCGCGCTGCAGATCCACGACGACACCGGCGAGAGCAGGCCGTTCGTCGCGGCGGGCGCGCCGTGGTTCATGACGCTGTTCGGGCGCGACAGTCTGCTCACGGCGTGGATGGCGTTGCCGCTCGCCGTCGACCTCGCCCTCGGCACGCTGCAACAACTGGCGGAACTGCAAGGCCAGGAACTGAATCCGCTCACCGAAGAAGAGCCGGGCCGGATCATGCACGAGATGCGGCGCGGACCTTCGGGCGGGCAGGTGCTCGGCGGCAACATCTACTACGGAACCGCCGACGCCACACCGCTGTTCGTGATGCTGCTCGCCGAATGCCATCGGTGGGGCGCTGATCCGGCGGCGATCGAAGATTTGCTGCCCGCCGCGGACGCGGCCCTGGAGTGGATCACCGAGTACGGCGACCGCGACGGTGACGGGTTCGTCGAGTACCGTCGCGCCACCGATCGGGGTCTGATCAACCAGGGCTGGAAGGACAGCTACGACGGAATCAACGACGCGGGAGGGCATCTCGCCGAGGCTCCGATCGCGCTGTGCGAGGTGCAGGGCTATGTGCACGCCGCCCTGCTCGCCAGGGCCGAGCTGGCCGAAGCCTTCGACGAGACGCGCCTGGCCGGGCGCCTGCGCGAGCGGGCGGCCGAACTGCGCGGCAAGTTCACCGAACAGTTCTGGATGCCCGATCGCGGCTGGTACGCGGTCGCGTTGGACGGCACCAAACGGCACGTCGACGCGATGACCAGCAATACGGCGCACTGTCTCTGGGCGGGTATCGCCAGCGACGAGCACGCCGAGGAACTGGTGCGTCAACTGGCCAAGGAGGAGATGGACACCGGATTCGGGCTGCGCACGCTGGCCTCCAACATGGGCGCCTACAACCCGATGAGTTACCACTGCGGCTCGGTCTGGCCGCACGACACCGCGATCGCCGTCGCCGGCCTGCTGCGCTACGAGCACGTGCCGGGCGCGACGAAGCTGGCCACCCGGCTGGCCACCGGATTGCTGGACGCCGCAGCGGCTTTCGACGGGCGCCTGCCCGAGCTGTTCTGCGGATTCCCGCGCTCTCGGTTCGCGGTACCGGTGCCCTACCCCACGTCCTGCTCGCCGCAGGCGTGGGCGAGCGCCGCGCCGCTGCTGTTGGTGCGCGCTTTCCTCGGCTTGAATCCCGATGTGCCGCGACGCACGCTGACGGTGCGACCGCGGCTGCCCCAGTCCTGGGGCCGGGTGACGCTCACCGCGCTGCGCCTCGGCGACGTCAGCGTAGACCTGGAAGCCGAGGGTCATCAGATTCACGCGGCACGACTGCCGGACGATTGGCAACTGATCACGCTATGAAACGCTCATAACGGCCCGCGCACGGGAAACGGGCGTCCCGCAACGCACTGTCGCGGGCTGGAGGTGCACGATGCAGACATCGCTGGACAAGCGGGATCTGTGGAGCACTCAGCACAGAGACTGCGGTATCGAACCGACCGACCTGGACATGGAACTCGCGCAGTTCCTCCGCAGCGTCCACGCCGGGCACGGGCCGGACTGTCGCCAGTATCTGGCGGCCGCCGCCTACTGTTTCGGCCACACCGAAACGGACTGACCCGCAACGCGCGACGACCGTTCAGGAAGCCGGTGCGCAGCGGCATCGTTCGAGCAGATCGCTGGCACACGGCTCGTTGCCGTGCGCGCGAAGCACTTCCGCCCCCACGTCCGCGGTCAGGTAGTGCAGGAAGCTCGCGGCGAGCGAATCGCCGGGTAGATCGCCGTTGCTGTAGGCGTATTCGACGCCCCAGAAGGGGTAGGAGCGATCGATCGCGGCCTGTCGTCCCGGCGCGACGCCGCCGAGCGTGAGCACGCGCATCTCGGCCCTGCGCGCCTCGGACAGCTCCGAATAGCCGATCGCACCGGGAATCTCCCCGACCGCCTTGTGCATGTCCTTGGTGACCGGCACGTCGCAGTAGGTTCCCGCGGTGTCCTTGATGGCAGTGCAGCTGCGGTGCGGGCGGGCCGGTTGCGCTCCGCCGAGCAGCGCGTTCTCGAAGATCACCCGAGTGCCCGATCCCGGCGCCCGATCGATCAGCACGACGGGCAGATCCGGACCACCCACCTCGCGCCAGTTGGTGATTCGACCCTGATAGAGATCCCTCACCTGGGCGACGGTGAGATCGGTGATGCCGAGATCTTCGTGCACGACGACGGCGAACGCCGACAGCGCGAGGGGACGAGCTTGCAGCGCGGTGTAACCCGGACCTTTCGCACCGTCGCTGATCGTCAGGAGGCTGTAATCCGGCCCGGCCTCGGCCAACCGGTCGAGACCCCGTTCGGTGCCCTCGAAGTCGAAGGCGAATTCCGCTCCCGTGCAGCGCTTCTCGTACTGCGCCGCAGCGTCGCGGATCACCGGATCGAACGCCGAGGAGCCGACCAGCGTGAGCTTTCCCGCGGCGCAGTCGAGCGGCGGCGGCGGCGGCTGTAGCGTGTCGACGACGAACTGCCCGATGATCACCGACACCAGGAACACGGTGAGCAGCAGCATCACGCGGGAGATGCCGGTGCGGCTGCGCGTCTCCACGACGCTCCCGCCGCGAATATCGCCACGCAGCAAGGGGTCCGGAGCCTGATCGTTGGCGTCCCCGTTGCCCTCCCCACGCTGCAGGATGGCGAGGATCTTGTAGTGCGCCTTCCGGGTCAGCGGCACCTTCGGCAGATCGATAACGCCCGTACGCCCATCGGCTCCCACGGTGATGGCGATGCCCGAGGTGGGACCGAGTCTCGAGGCCAGGTCCGTGTCACTCAGCTCGGTCACGGCCATGCCGATCACCCGGCGCTGCGGGAAGTGCAGATGCAGACCGACCTGTTGGGAGGGCGACAGATAATCCGACTCGGAGATCGCGGTGTTGCCGCTGTTCTCGATGCGGACCAGCACCACCGACAGCCCGCGAAGCTGTTCCCGCAGTTCGGCTTCGGTACCTGCGGGGTCGGGATGCAGCCGCTCCAGCACACCGGGATACACCGATCCGATCTCGCCGGTGACGGGCGTGTCCATCTGCACGCGGTAGCCGAGCCGCCTGCGGCCGACGAAGACGAATTCCCACAGGAAGGCCGCGAGCGGCACCACGATACCGATGAACGCGAGGACGGTATCGAGCGGAAAATCGGCCAACGCTTGCCCCACCCCTGAGTATCCTTTCGCCCCTCATTCTGCTGTGCCGCACCGCGATTCGTCCGCGCGGCCCCCGAGTATTCGCCGAGCGTTCACCGGCCGACCATCCGGCTCGGTCAGTGCGACGCCGCCCAAGCCAGCAACTCGTCCACCGGCCAGGTGTTGATCACCCGGTCCGGATCGACGCCGTTGGCGACGGCGCGCTCGCAACCGTAACCCTGCCAATCCAATTGGCCCGGTGCGTGCGCGTCGGTGTCGACGGAGAAGTGGCAGCCGATCTCGACGGCCAGCCGCAGCAGCCGGGAGGGCGGGTCCAAACGCTCCGGGCGGCAGTTGATCTCGACCGCGGTGCCGTACTTCTTGCACGCCTCGAAGACGAGTTCGGCGTCGAAGGTGGATTCCGGGCGGGTGCCGCGGCCACCGGTGACCAGCCTGCCGGTGCAGTGACCGAGCACATCCACGTTCGGATTCGCGACCGCGTAGACCATGCGCTTGGTCATCGTCTCGCTGTCGGCGCGCAGGTGCGAATGCACGCTGGCCACCACGATGTCCAGCTCGGCGAGCAGGTCGGCTTCCTGATCGAGAGTGCCGTCGTCGAGAATGTCGACCTCGATGCCGGTCAGGATGCGGAACGGCGCGAAGTGCTCGTTCAGCTCGGCGACCAGGTCCAGCTGGCGGCGCAGCCGCTCGGCGGACAGGCCGTTGGCGACGGTCAGGCGCGGCGAATGATCGGTGAGCGCGCAGTACTCGTGCCCGAGCGCCGCGGCGACGCTCATCATCTCCTCGATCGGGCTGCCGCCGTCGGACCAGTCGGAGTGGGTGTGCAGGTCGCCGCGCAGCCGGGTGCGCAGCGGCTTGCCCGGCACGCCGATGGGCTGCGCGGCGCGGCGCAGATCGGTCAGGTAATCGGGCACCTGCCCCGCGTAGGCCTGCGCGATGACGGCGGCGGTCTTCGGTCCGATGCCCGGCAGATCCTGCCAGATCCCCGCCGCCTGGTACATGGCGAGCTCATCGGCCGACAACCCCGCCACCACATCGGCGGCGCCGCGGTAGGCCTTGACCCGGTAGCTCTTGGCGCGTTCGCGCTCGAGCCAGAAGCCGATCTCGCGCAGCGCTTCCACCGGACCGGGCGTGTCGGCCCTGTCCGGTTCGGCGATGCGATCGGCGTCCGTCACGCGGCTAGTGGATCCGGCTGTACTTCACGAATGCCACCCCGTCCTCGAACACCCGGCTGGTGATCACCCGGAACCGCGCCGCCTCCGGCAGGCGTGGCCCGGAGCCGAACAGCGAGCGGCCGCGGCCGAGCACGATCGGATACAGCTTGAGGAAGATCTGGTCGATCTCCGGAAGCAGTACCTGAGCCAGCTCGCCGCCGCCGCACAACCAGATGCCGAGTCCCCGGTCCCGCTTGAGTTCTCGGACCCGCCCCAGCGGATCGTCCGAGATCAGCTCGACGGCCGGGTCCGGGCTCTCCGGCAGCGTCGTGGACACGACGAACTGCCGCAGATGCGCGTACGGGCTCGAGGTGCCGGTCCGCACCCCGAAGTCGTGCGTCTTGCGGCCCATCAGCACCGTGTCGAAGTTGGCATTGCGCTTGTCGATGCCGCGCGCTTCCCGCACCTTGGTCGGCAGGGTCTCGGGATACTGCGCGGTGATCGCCGGACCGTGGTCGCCGCCGACCGGGAAGAAGTCGACCGACCCATCCTCGGTGGCGATGAACCCATCGATCGTCGACGCGACGTAATAGGTGAGCTTGCGCATATGTCCTTCCTCCAGGCGACCGGGCGGGGGTCCCGGACCGCATGAGGAAACGGTAGCTCGCTCGGCTCAGCGGTGGCGCGGCTTCGGCTGGCAGCGCGGACAGTAATAGGAAGAACGGTTCATGAAACGCTCGCGGACGATGGGCGCGCCGCAGCGCGGGCACGGTTCGTCCGCCCTGCCGTAGACGGCGAGCGCGCGTTCGAAGTAGCCGGACTCGCCGTTGACGTTCACGTAGAGCGCGTCGAACGAGGTGCCGCCGGCGACGAGCGCCTCGCCCATCACGGCGGCAGTCGCGTCGAGCAGCGCGCGGACCGCGGGGCGGGTGAGACCGGAAGCCGGACGACCGCCGTGGATACGGGCACGCCAGAGGGACTCGTCGGCGTAGATGTTGCCGATGCCGGAGATCACCGACTGGTCCAGCAGAACTCGCTTGATCTCGGACTGCTTGGCCCGGATCGCCGCCACCGCCGCCTCGCGATCGAAGCGCGGGTCCAGCGGATCCCTGGCGATATGGGCGACCGGCTCGGGCACCAGCGTCCCGTCGACCTCGACGAGCGGCGCGAGCGCCCAGCCGCCGAAGGTGCGCTGGTCGATGAAACGCAGCTGGGTGCCGTCGTGCAGGGTCGCCTGGATGTGCGCGTGCTTCTCCAGCGGCGCGTCGGCGGGCTGCACCAGCATCTGGCCGCTCATGCCGAGATGCACGACCAGCGCGTCGTCGCCGTCGTCGAAGGTGAGCCAGAGGTACTTGCCGCGGCGTTCAGCCGACGCCACCCGCTGCCCGGCCATGCGGGCGGCGAGATCGGCCGCGCCCTCGAGGTGGCGGCGCACCGAACGCGGGTGCGTGACGGTCACCGATTCGATGGTGCGGCCGACGACGTGCTCGGCGAGTCCGAGCCGGACCGTCTCGACCTCGGGGAGTTCGGGCACGTCAGGCTTCGGCGGTCAGCGCCTGGTAGGCGGCGCCCGCGGCCTTCTGCTCCGCTTCCTTCTTGGACCGGCCGATGCCCTGCCCGTAGGCACGGCCGCCGATCACCGTGGTCGCGGTGAACTCCTTGTCGTGGTCGGGCCCCGTCGAGGTGATCTCGTAGCTGGGCACGCCGAGTCCGCGTTCGGCCGTGAGTTCCTGCAGGCTGGTCTTCCAGTCGAGACCGGCGCCCATGCGGGGACCGCGCTCGAGCAATTCGGCGAACAGCCGCAGCACAACGCCGCGCGCCACGTCGATGCCGTGCTGCAGATGCACCGCGCCGAGCAGCGACTCCATGCCGTCGGCGAGGATGCTCGGCTTGTCCCGGCCGCCGGTGAGCTCTTCGCCCTTGCCCAAGAGCAGGTGGACGCCGAGCCCGCCCTCGCCGAGCCCGCGCGCCACCTCGGCGAGCGCGTGCATGTTGACCACGCTCGCCCGCAGCTTGGCCAGTTCGCCCTCGGACTTGTCCGGGTGCTCGTGGTACAGCCGCTCGGTGATGCTGAGGCCGAGGACGGAGTCGCCCAGGAATTCCAGGCGCTCGTTGGTCGGCAGCCCGCCGTTCTCGTAGGCGTACGACCGGTGCGTCAGCGCGAGGCGTAGCAGATCCGGTCGCACGTCGACGCCGAGAGCTTCGAGCAGGCTGGCATGTTCACCGGACGAGCCGGCTTCGTCCTTGCTGACGGTCACGTCGATACGACAGGTCGAACTGTCAGACGGCGGCGGTGACCTGGCGGCCCTTGTAGGTGCCGCAGGACGGGCACGCGATGTGCGGCAGGGTCTTCTCGCCGCAGGCGCGGTTCGGGCAGGTGATCAGGGTCGGCGCGGTGGCCTTCCACTGGCTGCGCCGCGACCTGGTGTTGGAACGGGACATCCGGCGCTTGGGAACGGCCACGACTAACTCTCCTCTGTGCTAATTGCTCTGCCGGTTCGGCTGACGGTCTTGCGTTTATCGGTCTGGGTCGGCGTCCGCGTCGGGACTGCCGTTGCCGGGCGATTCGGTGGCGAACTTCGCCAGCCCGGCCCAGCGAGGGTCAAGTATCTCATGCCCATGATCGGAACCCGCAATCGCCATCCGCACGCCACATTCCGGGCACAACCCGGCGCAGTCCGGCGTGCACAGCGGCTGCAGCGGCAGCTCGAGGCCGATGGCGTCGACGATCACCGGTTCCAGGTCGATGAGGTCGTCGTCCATCCGGTAGACCTCGTCGTCCTCGGTGGTCTGCTCGGTGGTGCTGTCGGGGTAGGCGAACAGCTCCGTGACCTGAAGGCGGACCTCGTCGGTGAACGGCTCGAGGCAGCGCGAGCACTCCCCCGCCGTCGGCGCCGTCACCGTCCCGGTGACCAGCACACCTTCGGACACCGCCTGCAGCTGCAGGTCGAGCTCGACCTCCGACCCCTCCGGGATGTAGATCAGGTCCAACCCGATCCGCGCGGCGGTGGTGACCGTGCGCTGCTGCTCCCGCATGGTGCCGGGGCGGCGCCCCAGGCTGCGGGTGTCCAGCACGAAACCCGCGTCCACCTTGCGGTGCGAGGCCGCACGGTGACGCGACGCGGAACCGGAACCGGCGGGCATCACGAACTCACTCACGATCGAAGGGAAATGGGCAACCACTCAACAATACGCGAGGGGTCGGCCGAACCTCAAAACGCCGACGGCCCTGGGGCGTCGGTTCCGCGGGCCATCCGCGGTGGCGTCGGCGCGGCGACGGGCCGCGGCCGGGGTCAGCGGCGGAATTCCGCCGCGTAGTCGGGCACGCCCGCACCGCTGCGCAGCTGCTGCCGTCCGCGACCGACGACGCGCAAGGTGCCGTTGAGCGTCTCCTCGAACTGCGCGAGCGTCGAGTCCACGTAGTGGTCGCACTCGTCGCGCATCCGGTCGACCTCCTCGTGCGCGCTGTCGATGAGCCGCGCCGATTCGGCGTGCGCGGCCCGCACCACCTCGGTCTGGGTCACCAGGCGTTCCTGTTCGGCGAGGCCCTCGGCCACCGAGCGCTCGTAGGACGCCTTGCCCGCCTCGATCATGCGCTCCGACTCGGTGCGCGCCCGGCCCGTCACCGCCTCGTACTCGGCATTGCCGTCGGCCACGATGCGCTCGGCCTCGGCCTGCGCGGTGGCGACCAGGTGATCGGCGTGCGCGCTCGCCTCGGCGACCATGCGGTCGGCGTGCGCCTTGGCGTCGGCGAGAATGCGATCGGCCTCCTCACGGGACGCGCCGATGGTCTGCTCGGCCTGTTCGTTGGCGGTGGTCACGGTGAACTCGGCGGCCGCGCGGGCGTCCGAGACGATCTTGTCGCGGTGGTCGAGCACGTCCTGGGCGTCGTCGAGTTCGCCGGGCAGCGCGTCGCGCACGTCGTCGAGCAGTTCGAGCACGTCACCGCGGGGCACGATGCAGCTGCGGGTCGGCGGGATCCCGCGCGCCTCTTCGACGATGGCCACCAGCTCGTCGAGTGCCTCGAATACGCGATACATGCTCACTACCCCGCTCTCCTGCTGACTCAGGCGAAACTCTCCGCCGACGCCCAGTGTGCCCCTCATCACGGCGGATGCCGAGTCCTCTTTCGGTGTGTCGTGACAGTGTCTCGCACACCACAAAATCAAGTGGAGGAAGACCCTCCACTTCGTGCTACATTTTTTCAGAAGAGGGTCGCGACAAGATCTTCTTAAGCAGACCGCAGGCCCGACGCCGGACTGTGGGAGCACAGGAGGCCAACGGAACGGACTCCTACCCGAGATGTTGACCAGTTTCAGTTGTTCAGCACATACTGAACATAAGGAACAGAGGCAGTCGGGAAGGAAGGCGGCGACCGCCGCGGTTGTCCATACCGAAGGCTCAGGTTGGATCGGAAGAACAATGACGGTTCTGGAAGTACCGCACTCGGCAGGAGTGCCGATCGGCATCTACTCGCCGTGGGCCTTCCCGTACCCCACGGTGCGCACGGTGTCGGCCGCCCGGTTCGGGCAGCTGCTGCAGTACCTGCGTGGTGATCGCGCCTTCGCCCAGCTCGTGCGTTTCGCGCTCGTCGGCGGTTCCAGCAATGTCGCCTACGTCCTGCTCTTCTTCGCCATGCACGGCGTCGGCCCGATCATGGCCAACATCGCCGGATCGGTCGTCAGCACGATCATCGCCAACGAGCTGCACCGCCAGCTCACCTTCCACGCCGCGGGCCGGGTCGGCTGGTTCACCGCGCAGTGGGAGGGCGGCGGACTCGCTCTCGTCGGCCTCGGCATCACCACCGCGGCGCTGGCGGGGCTGGAGATCTGGGCACCCGGCCTCGGCGACACCGCTCAGGCGGCGGCCGTCCTCGCCATCACCGCCGCAGTCGGCGGCATGCGCTTCCTCGCGCTGCGCGGCCTGGTCTTCTGACTTCGGGCCCCGAACGACATCCGCCCCGGTTCCGAAGGATTCGGAACCGGGGCGGCTTCTTTGTCCGTGGGCTCAGCCGCGCCGTTCGGCGAGGCGGTCGAGCAGGCGCTTGTGCACCGATGGCGGGAGCATGTCGCTGACGTCGCCGCCGTAGGTCGCCACCTCCTTGACCAGCGAGCTGGACAGGAAGCTGAAGGTCGGGTTGGTGGCGATGAAGAAGGTGTCGACGCCGGAGAGCTTCTTGTTCATCTGGGCCATCTGCAGCTCGTAGCCGAAGTCGGTGGCGTCGCGCAGGCCCTTGACGATGGCGGTGATGCCCTGCTCCTTGGCGAAGTCCACGGTCAGGCCCTGCCAGGAGGCGACCCGCAGGTTCGGCAGGTGCGCCGTCGCCTCGCGCAGCATCTCCATCCGCTCCTCGACGGTGAACATGCCCTGCTTCTTCGGGTTCACCATGACGGTCACCACGACCTCGTCGAATTGCGCCGCGGCGCGGGCGAATACGTCGAGATGCCCGTTGGTGACCGGATCGAACGACCCGGGACACAGTGCTCCAGCCATGAGGCGACGCTACCACCCGGTCACGGCCGGTAGTCGGCCAGTTCCAGACGGGTTTCGCCGTAGCGGCGCGGCTTGGCCGGGACGAAGGCTGCGGGCCAAGCGATTTCGGGGGAACGACTGGACCGCTCCACGACGATCAGCGCGTCGGGGTGCAGCCAGCCACCGTCGGCCAACGCGGTCAGGTCGGCGGTCACCGCCGCCGTGTCCACGTCGTAGGGCGGGTCGGAGAGCACCAGATCGAACCGGCCCGCGCCGCCTTGGGCGAGCACCGCGGCGACCGACCCGACGCGCAGTTCCGCGCCGGGCAGGCCCAAGTCGGCGATATTGCCGCGCACCACGGCCGCAGCCTTGCGATCCGACTCGACCAGCAGCGCGTAGGACGCGCCGCGGGACAGCGCCTCCAACCCGAGCGCGCCGGATCCCGCGTACAGGTCGAGCACCCGGACGCCGTCCAGATCCATCCTGGCGTCGAGCGCGCTGAACAGCGCCTCGCGCACCCGGTCGGAGGTCGGCCGGGTGCCCGCGGGCGGCACCCGAAGGCGCCGCCCGCCCGCCGCACCGGCGACGATCCGGGTCATTCCGCGGTGGACTCGCGCACGGCGAGTTCGACCAGCAGGTCACCGCCCTCGACCTGCTGCACCTTGCCGATCGCGACACGGGCGACGGTGCCCGCGCGCGGCGCGGTGATGGCGGCCTCCATCTTCATGGCCTCGATGGTGCCGATGGTGTCGCCGGTCTCGACGGTGTCGCCCTCGGCGACCGCCAGGGTGACGACACCGGCGAACGGCGCGGCGAGATGGCCGGGGTTGGTCTTGTCCGCCTTCTCCGCGACCGGGATCTCCGTGGCGATGGACCGGTCCCGCACCGCGATCGGCCGCAGCTGGCCGTTGAGGATGCACATCACCGTGCGCATACCGCGCTCGTCGGGCTCGGAGATGGCCTCCAGACCGATCAGCAGGGTGACGCCCTTCTCCAGCTGCACGCGGTGTTCCTCGCCGCGGCGCAAACCGTAGAAGAACTGGTTGGCGCTCAGACCCGAAGTGTCACCGTACTTTTCGCGATGGGTGAGGAATTCCGCCGTCGGGCCGGGGAACAGCAGCCGGTTCAGCGTCGCGCGCCGCTCCAGCGAATCGCCTTCCAGCCCGGCCTGATCCGTCGCCGAAAGCGGGGTCTCCGGCTTGGCCGCGCCGCGTCCGGCCAGCGCCTTGCTGCGGAACGGTTCGGGCCAGCCGCCCGCCGGGGTGCCGAGTTCGCCGCGCAGGAAGCCGATCACCGAGTCGGGGATGTCGTAGCGGCCGGGATCGGCGGCGAAGTCCTCGATGTCGACGCCGGTGCCGACCAGCGCGAGCGCGAGGTCGCCGACGACCTTCGACGACGGCGTCACCTTCACCAGGCGGCCGAGCAGCCGGTCGGCCGCCGCGTACTTGGCCTCGACCTCCTCGAAGCGATCGCCGAGGCCGAGCGCGATGGCCTGCTGGCGCAGGTTCGACAGCTGACCACCGGGGATCTCGTGGGTGTAGACGCGTCCGGTCGGCGCGGGCAGCCCGGATTCGAAGGGCGCGTACACCTTTCGCAGCGCCTCCCAGTACGGCTCCAGATCGCAGACGTTCTGCAGATCGAGTCCGGTGTCGTGCTCGCTGTTGGCCGCGGCCGCGACGATCGCCGAGAGCGCGGGCTGGCTGGTGGTGCCCGCCATCGCGGCGCTCGCGCCGTCCACCGCGTCGGCGCCCGCCTGCCAGGCCGCCAGGTAGGTGGCCAGCTGACCGCCGGGGGTGTCGTGGGTGTGCACGTGCACGGGCAGGTCGAAGTTGCTGCGCAGCGCGGTGACCAGGGTCGCGGCCGCCGGGGCGCGCAACAGACCCGCCATGTCCTTGATCGCGAGCACGTGCGCGCCCGCGTCCACGATCTGCTCGGCCAGCTTGAGGTAGTAGTCGAGCGTGTAGAGCGTCTCGTTCGGGTTCGACAGGTCGCCGGTGTAGCTCATCGCGACTTCGGCGATGGCGGTACCGGTTTCGCGCACCGCGTCGATGGCCGGACGCATCTGGTCGACGTTGTTGAGCGCGTCGAAGATACGGAAGATATCGATGCCGGTGGCCGTCGCCTCGGAGACGAAGGACCTGGTCACCTGCTCCGGGTACGGGGTGTAGCCGACGGTGTTGCGTCCGCGCAGCAGCATCTGCAAGCAGATGTTCGGAATCGCCTCACGCAGCGCGGCGAGCCGCTCCCAGGGGTCCTCGTAGAGGAAGCGCAGCGCCACGTCGTAGGTCGCGCCGCCCCAGCATTCGACCGAGAGCAGCTCGGGGGTCATCCGCGCGACGTGCCCGGCGACCTGCAACAGGCCGTTGGACCGCACGCGAGTGGCCAGCAGCGACTGGTGCGCGTCACGGAAGGTGGTGTCGGTGACGCCGACCGCCTTCTGCTCGCGCAGCGCCTGCGCGAAACCCTCCGGGCCCAGGCGCAGCAGCCGCTGGCGCGAACCGTCCGGCGGCGGCACGCTCAGGTCGATGGCGGGCAGCTTGTCGTGCGGATACACCGTGGTCGGGCGGTCACCGTGCGGCTTGTTGACGGTGACGTCGGCCAGGTACTCGAGGATCTTGGTACCGCGGTCGGCGGACTGGCGCAGCGTCAGCAGCTGCGGACGCTCATCGATGAACGAGGTGGTGACCCGGCCCGCCTTGAAGTCGGGGTCGTCTAGCACCGCCTGCAGGAACGGGATGTTCGTGGTGACGCCGCGGATGCGGAACTCGGCCAGCGCGCGCCGCGCACGGGCCGCCGCCGCGGGCAGGTCCCGGCCGCGGCAGGTCAGCTTCACCAGCATGGAGTCGAAGTAGGCGCCGATCTCCGCGCCGAGGTTCGCGCCGCCGTCCAGGCGGATGCCCGCGCCGCCGGGGGTGCGGTAGGCGGTGATGCGACCGGTGTCGGGACGGAAGCCGTTGGCCGGGTCCTCGGTGGTGATGCGGCACTGCAGCGCCGCGCCGCGAATGGCGACGGAGTCCTGGCTCAGGCCGAGGTCGGCGAGGGTCTCGCCCGCCGCGATGCGCAGCTGCGACTGCACGAGGTCGACGTCGGTGATCTCCTCGGTCACCGTGTGCTCGACCTGGATGCGCGGGTTCATCTCGATGAAGACGTGGTTGCCGCGCTCGTCGAGCAGGAACTCCACGGTGCCCGCGCAGCTGTAGCCGATCTGGCGGGCGAAGGCCACCGCGTCGGCGCAGATGCGTTCGCGCAGTTCGGGATCCAGGTTCGGTGCGGGCGCGAGCTCGATCACCTTCTGGTGGCGGCGCTGCACCGAACAGTCCCGCTCGAACAGGTGCATGACGTTGCCGTGCTGGTCGGCCAGGATCTGCACCTCGATGTGGCGCGGGTTCACCACCGCCTGCTCGAGGAACACCGTCGGGTCGCCGAACGCGGACTCGGCCTCACGCGAGGCCGCTTCGATGGATTCGCGCAGCTGCTCCGGCGCGGCGACCCGGCGCATGCCGCGCCCACCGCCGCCCGCGACCGCCTTGACGAAGATCGGGTATTCGAGTTCGTTTGCGGCGGTGAGCAATTCGTCCACGTCCGCCGACGGCGCGCTGGACTTCAGCACCGGAAGGCCCGCCGCCCTGGCGGCCTCGATGGCGCGTGCCTTGTTGCCCGCCAGCTCCAGCACCTCGGCCGAGGGGCCGATGAAGGTGATGCCCTCGCGCGCACAGGCCGCCGCCAGGTCCGGATTCTCGGAGAGGAATCCGTAACCCGGGTAGATGGCGTCGGCGCCCGCGGTCTTGGCCGCGTCGATGATCGCCTCGATGGAGAGGTAAGCCCGGACCGGGTGGCCCTGCTCCCCGATCTGATAGGACTCCGCGGCCTTCAACCGATGGACCGAGTTGCGATCCTCGTGCGGAAAGACGGCGACCGTCCCGATGCCGAGTTCGTAGGCCGCGCGGAAGGCGCGGATAGCGATCTCGCCGCGATTGGCAACCAAGACTTTCGAGAACATTGCCCCAAGGTACCCGGCTCTCGGTACAGCACCGACAGGGAAGTCCCCTTCGCAGCAATCTTCACAACCAGACCTAGCAGGCTTGCGAAGTTGCGTTCATCAGGGCGTCACATCTCACCACCTGCCCAGCGGGTCTGTGCGGGGCTTGCCGGGGGCGCGCACGGAATATCCCGTCGTCCGTTTATGCTGGACAACGCAGCTGGTTCTCCAGTGCGCCCGACGAGATGGAGCCCCGACGTCGAGCGCCGGAGTCGAAGTCCGCTCCCGGTTTGCCGGGCGGCGGGCGAGAGGGAACCCGGTGGGAATCCGGGACTGTCCCGCAGCGGTATGCAGGAACGAACACCGTCATCACGCACTGGGTGCAGACCTGGGAAGCGACGGTCAGTAGGTCGGCGGGAGGAAATTCTCCCCAGCCGGTGCCCGCGAGTCCGAAGACCTGCCAGCCGTGCCGGATACGCCGTATCCGGCGGCCACCGCCTCGTGGATTGGGCGCGCGGACCATCAGCGCCGACTTTTTGGGCTCCGTGTCTCTTCGGTTGCCCAACGACGTCCGCTGGTCGCCGCGTGCTCGCATGGCGATGGCTCACGTCCTGAAAAGCACTGGAGCACACCGTGACTGTTTCCGAACACACACCATTCACCGCGACGGTTCTCGGGCTACCGCGCGTGGGGCCGCGACGCGAGCTCAAGCGCGCCACCGAGTCGTACTGGGCCGGGCGCATCGACGCCGAGCAGCTGCACACCGTTGCCCGCGACCTGCGCCGCGCCCAGCTGACCGAGCTGCAGGCGGCCGGACTGGACTCGATCCCGGTCGGCACCTTCTCCTACTACGACCAGGTGCTCGACACCGCCGTGCTGCTCGGCGCGCTGCCCGAGCGGGTGGCCGGGATCGCCGATCCGCTGGACCGGTACTTCGCCGCCGCCCGCGGCACCGACTCCGTGGAACCGCTGGAGATGACCAAGTGGTTCGACACCAACTATCACTACCTGGTTCCCGAGATCGGCTCGGAGACGACCTTCGCGCTGCACCCGGAGAAGCTGCTCGCCGAACTCGCCGAGGCGATCGAGCTCGGCGTGCCCGCGCGTCCGGTGGTGGTCGGGCCGGTCACCTTCCTGAAGCTGGCCAAGGCCACCGGCGGCGCGGCGCTCGACCGGCTCGGCGAGCTGGTGCCGCTCTACCGCGAACTGCTGCGGCAGCTGGCCGCCGCGGGTGCGGCGTGGGTGCAGATCGATGAGCCGGTGCTGGTCACCGACCTCACCGAGGACGAGATCGAGCTGGTCCGGCGCACCTACACCGAGCTGACCGAGGCGAGCGAGCGGCCCGCGATCCTGGTCGCCACCTACTTCGGCACGCCGGGCGACGCGCTTCCGGCTTTGGCGGGCACCGCCGTCGAAGGCATCGCACTGGACTTCACCTCGGCGCTGGAGCTGTCCGCGGTGGCCTCGCTGCCGTCGCTGGCGAACAAGCTGCTGGTGGCGGGCGTGGTCGACGGGCGCAACGTGTGGCGCACCGACCTGGATCGCGCGCTGACCACCCTCGGGACGCTGCTCGGCAGCGCGTCGTCGGTGGCGGTGTCGAGCTCCTGCTCGCTGCTGCACGTGCCGTACTCGCTGGCGCCCGAGACCGGGCTGGACGACCGACTGCGCTCCTGGCTCGCCTTCGGCGCCGAGAAGGTAGCCGAAGTACGGCTGCTGGCAACGGCTTTGGCGCAGGGCACCGGGGCCATCGCCGACGAGCTCGCCGCCGCGCGCGCCGCGGCGGAGTCGCGAACCACCGACCCGCGGCTCTCCGACGCGCAAGTTCGGGCCCGCCTCGACTCGCTCGGGCCAGACGCCACCAAGCGCGCGCCCGCCGACGAACGCCGCGCGCTGCAGGCGCAGCGACTGGGTCTGCCCGCGCTGCCCACCACCACGATCGGCTCCTACCCGCAGACCCCGGAGATCCGGCTGGCCAGGGCGGCGCTGCGCAAGGGCGATATCGACCAGGCCGAGTACGTGCGGCGGATGCGTTCCGAGATCGCCGATGTCGTTGCGCTGCAAGAAAAGCTGGACATCGACGTGCTCGTGCACGGCGAGCCCGAGCGCAACGACATGGTGCAGTACTTCGCCGAGCAGCTCGACGGCTTCGCGGCCACCGAGAACGGCTGGGTGCAGTCCTACGGCACCCGCTGCGTGCGGCCGCCGATCCTGTTCGGCGACGTCACCCGGCGCGCGCCGATGACCGTCGACTGGATCACTTACGCCCAGTCGCTGACCGACAAGCCGGTCAAGGGCATGCTGACCGGCCCGGTCACCATCCTCGCCTGGTCGTTCGTGCGCGACGACCAGCCGCTGGCCGACTCGGCGCGCCAGGTGGCGCTGGCCATCCGGGACGAGACGGTGGATCTGCAGGCCGCGGGCATCCGCATCATCCAGGTCGACGAACCCGCGCTGCGCGAGCTGCTCCCGCTGCGCGCCGCCGACCAGCCCGCGTACCTGGACTGGTCGGTCGGCTCGTTCCGCCTGGCGACCTCCGGCGTCTCCGACGCCACCCAGATCCACACCCACCTGTGCTACTCGGAGTTCGGTGAGGTCATCGACGCGATCGCGGGCCTGGACGCCGACGTGACCTCCATCGAGGCGGCCCGCTCCCGCATGGAGGTGCTCGACGACCTCAACGCCGCGGGCTTCGACCTCGGCGTCGGCCCGGGTGTCTACGACATCCACTCCCCGCGCGTCCCCAGCGTCGAGGAGATCACCGCCTCGCTCCGCGCCGCCCTGAAAGCCGTTCCCGCCGAACGGCTCTGGGTCAACCCGGACTGCGGTCTGAAGACCCGCGGCCCGGTCGAGGTGGAAGCCTCGCTGCGCAACATGGTCGCGGCGGCCAAGGCCGTGCGCTAGAACTCCGGCCGGGCCGCGCTCCCCGCGCGGCCCGGCCGCTGTGCTCTCGACCTTCGCCTGTCCACCTCCGGCGGAAGTGTTCTCAGTAGCTCTCCGCCAGAAGCGATCTCAGCCGTCCTCCGGCGGACGCCTTTGCCGCCGCCTTCGCGACGCATATCCCTCGCACGCCTCCCCCGCCTGCCGCACCGGACGACTCCGCGCTTTCGGACTCACCCCCTGCCGCCACGACGGCACACACCTCGAACGCTCCATGCCACCCCTCCTCATACGTCGACGAACAATTTCTCCCCTGCTGCTTGTTCGACGCGCGCCAGTGCCATTCGGTTCCCCCGGGCCAATGCCATTCGTCGATCGAACGGTGTCGGCCGCCACATGCCGCACCGAGTTCGGCCCGCCCGTGCTCTGATTCGAGGCCGAGGCTGCGGCCGACGAACCGCTGCCCGAGGGTGACATCCTCGATGATGACTGGCTCTCGGGACAATTCCCGATCGTTCGCTGATCGAGCCGTGGCTGCCGAGGCGGTGCGAAAGGGCTGCGGTCAGCGAAAGGCCAGAATGGCCAGCTCCGTGCCGAATCCGACTGCCAGGCGCCCATCCGGCGTCACCGCGACCGCGTTCACCATGGCGGGGAACACCAGCTTCTCGCCGATCTGTTCGCCCGTCGTGATGTCCCACACGCGCACCGTGGCATCCCAGCTTCCGGTGACGGCGACCGGGCGTCCGTCCACCGTGCCCGCGGCCACCGTGCACACCACGTCGGTGTGGCCGCGCAACGGTTCGCCGATCGGCTGGCCTGTGGTCAGGTCTGCTGTCCGCGCTGTCTTGTCGTCGCTGCCGATGACCACGATCGGGCGGCCTTCTACCGAAGCCGTGGCAACTGCCCGCACCGAGCAGTCATGGTCGATCAGGGGCTCACCGATCTGCTTCCCAGTTGTCGCGTCCCACAACCGAACTGTCCGGTCGTCGGCGCCCGTGACGGCGACAGGCCGCCCGTCCAACTGTCCCAACGTCACCGCGATCACCTTGTCGGCGTAACCGCGGCGGCGGCCGGCGGGAAATCCGCCGATCGGCGCGCGGGTGGCCAGGTCCCATACCCGCATGGGTCTGCCGCTGCGATGTCCGCCGCTGGTGACGGCCAGTAGGCGGCCGTCCACCATTGCCATGGCCCGCGCGAGGGTGGGTCCGTCGGGGTCGGTCAGCGGTTCGCCGATGGGATCACCCGTGGTCAGGTCCCACAGCCGGAGTGCGTCGTAGCCGCCGGTGACGGCGACCGGGCGGCCGTCCACCGTCCCGGCTGCCACCTTGTGCACCTCACCGGTGTGGCCGTCGAGGGAGACGCCGATGCGCTTACCTGCGGCGAGATCCCAGATGCGGGCCGTGCCATCGCCGCTGCCGGTGACGGCGACCGACCGCCCGTCCACCATCGCCGCCGCCACCGCGACGACGGCGCCGCTGTGCCCATCCGAGGGTTCGGCGTTCCGGCGACGCGCCGTCAGGCTCCACGTGCGGACCGTGTGATCGGTACCGGTGACCGCACCGGCGGTGACGGCAACGGGGACACCGCCGACGTGCGCCACCGCCACGGCGCCCACCTCGTCGGAGTGCCCGGTCAGCGGATCGCCGAGCTGCTCGCCGGTCATCAGGTCCCACATCCGGGCTGTGCCGTCCCCGCCGCCGGTGAGGGCTACCGGGCGGCCGTCCACGGTGGTTGTCGCGACGGCCCCCACTTTGTGGGAGTGGCCGATCAGCGGATCACCAGCCGGTTCACCGGTGGTGAGATCCCATATCATCGCCGTCTTGTCATTGCTTCCGGTGACGGCGACCGGCCGACCGTCCACCACGGCCGTCGCCACCGCAAGCACCTGATCGGTGTGGCCGGTCAGTGGATCGCAGACCTGTACGCCTGTACCGAGATCCCACAGCCGGATCGTGGCATCCCAGCTGCCGGTGACGGCGACGGGACGATCGTTCACCACGGCTGTCGCCACCGCCACCACCCACCGACTGTGGCCGGTCAAGGGAACACCGATCTGTTTTCCGGTGCCGAGGTCCCACACACGCGCCGTGTGGTCGGTACCGCCGGTGACCGCGACGAGGCGGCCATCCACCACGGCCGTCGACACGGAGAGCACCCAGCCGTCGTGGCCAGCCATGGGTTCGCCGATCTGCTCATGGTCGACCAGGTCCCACACACGCGCCGTGCCGTCCTCGCTTCCGGTGACGGCGACCGGGCGCTCGTTCATCACTCCCGTCGCCACCGCTCGAACCGAACCGTCGTGGCCGACCAGGGGCTCGCCGACCTGCTCGCCGGTCATCAAGTCCCACATCCGAATTGCCCTGACGTTGCCGCCGCTCCACGACGGGCCCACGGCGACGGCACGGCCGTCCACCACCGCTGTCGCCACGGACGGCGCCTTCCACCCGGTCAGGGCGTATCGAAAACGGGAATCGACCTGGCTGGCAGTCGCCCACTCCACGCCCCACCGCGCGTGTCCGCCCCCGTCCACAGGCACGGCGGTGATCCGGCCGGCCAGCCCCCGGTGTCCGTACCGGGCGGCGTCCAGCGCCAGCAGTTGCCGACGAACTACCGGCGAGGCGTCGCGGTACAGATGTGCCGAGGCCCGAAACACCGCCGCCACCAAACGAGCCTGAGCGTCCGGCGCGGAATCCAGCATTCCCCACACACGCTCGAACTCCCCGCGCACCAGCAACGCCGGATCCATCCACCAGGCACCCTGTCCGACCGGCTCGGCACCCGAATCACCGTCGCGCACATCGAAAGACACGATCAGCATCGTAGGTGCGCCGCACCTTTGACACCCACGATCCACTTCCCGGTCGTCCGCTGATCGAACCGTGGCGGCCACGAGCGGACGGATCGGCTCAGCTGGGGAGGCCGAAGGCGCGGTTGATGGCGGCCATGTCGAAGTAGTCGCGCCAGGCGGTGATGGCGCCGTCGCCGACTTCGAAGACGCCCATGACGGGGAGCGGGGTGTCGCGGCCGTTGCCGCGCAAGGTGTCGGTGCGTTCGTTCATGACGACGTTGCCGGAGGTCACCTGGTGGTGGATGTCGAAATCGATGGCGTCGAAGGTGGTGAGGAACCCGGCGATGAAATCGCGGATGGCAGTGCGGCCGACGATCGGTTCCATCGGAATGTTGTGGTAGACAGCGTCTTCGGCGAAGTACGAGGCGATTCGATCGGGGTCGGGATCGGACCAGCTTCGGCACATCGCGCGGACGAGTTCGTCGGGACCGGTCATTGGCGCGCTCGTTTCCTAGGGCGGGGCATCGGGTCGCACCGATTCAACCAAACAATTGCTTGGTAGAACAGGGGTGACGCTCGGCAGCAGGTAGGGTTGCCGACTCCGCGGACCGATCCCCGTGCGACGGTTCGTCCCGTCGTCGCGGCCCGAGGCTGTTCGCTCAGGTCGGTAATGTCTGTCCGGTGACCGACGCCAGCGACCTGATGCGGATGTATCTGGTCGATCCAGACCAGCCTTTCCCACCTGTCGAGCTCGCGGATCCGACCGGACTGGTCGCTTTCGGCGGGGATCTGTCGTCAGAGCGGCTGTTGAGCGCCTATTCCGCGGGCATCTTTCCCTGGTACAACCCCGGCGAAACGATCCACTGGTACTGCCCGGACCCGCGGAGCATTCTGGTGCCGACCGACCTGCGGGTGACCAAGTCCTATCGTCGATCTGTCGCCAAAGCCGACTACGGGGTGACCATGGATCGCGCCTTCGCCGATGTGATGTCGAATTGCGCCGGACCGCGCGACAAGGAGGACGGAACCTGGATCGGCTCCGACATGATGGCGGCCTACCTGCGGCTGCACCACCTCGGTCATGCGCACTCGGTCGAGGTATGGCGCGACGGCGACCTTGTCGGCGGCCTCTACGGCGTCGCATGCGGCCGCTCCTTCGCCGGCGAGTCCATGTTCTCCCGCGCCCGTGACACCTCCAAGATCGCGCTGTATTGGCTCTGCGCCCAACTGGCCGCCTGGGATTTCGCCCTCGTCGACTGCCAGGTCACCTCCAGCCACCTCACCTCCCTCGGCGCCATCGACCTCTCCCGTGTGGACTACCTGCGCCTACACACCCAGGCCGCCGCCCGCCCCGGCCTCTCGGGTCCCTGGCAGTTCGAAATCCCGGTCCCCAACTCCCCCAACCACCTACCGGCGTGAACGATCAAGGGAGAACCACGTCCACGATCCCGGTCGCCGGCTGACCCGCGACCTGGGGGTTCGGGCGAAACTTGGGATCGGTAGGTGGCGCGCGCAGCGTCTACTTACCTCATGACAACTTCTCAACCTCCCACGAACCAACCGCAGTCCGCCGGCTTGGACAAGAAGACCAGCGCGATCCTGTCCTACGCACTGGGGTGGCTCACCGGAGTCATCTTCCTGTTCGTCGGCAAGAACGACCCCGACGTGAAATTCCATGCCTCGCAATCGATCGTCTTCTTCGGAGCGGTCTCGGTGGTCAATATCGTTCTGAGCATCGTCGGCTCGCTCCTCGGAGTCGCGGGGATCATCTTCAGCCTCGCCGGACTCGCGGTCGCGGTCTTCGCGGTCGTCGTCTGGGTCATGGCCATGGTCCAGGCCAACAACACCGGCGGTGTCCGCGCAGAACTTCCCCTGGTCGGAAAACTCACCGCCCCATATGCCGATCGGCTGGCCAACTCGGTCGAGTAGCGGCATATTCGAAGTCCGCAACGAGATTCGCAACCCTGCGGGCAACCAGCTGCGACAGTCCGAAGACCGACGGCCCGAGTTGTCTCGGGCCGTCGGCGTCCGCGCGGAACGTCCGATATCGCCGCGATCCGGGCGGTCTTCGGGGCAGCCGCGGGCCGCGAATGCCGCCTCCCGTGCTGACCGAAACGGTCCGGGCCGTCCGTGCTCACCCCGCTCGGCTGGCGGTCCCATCACCTCCGCGATGCCGAGCCTTCGGATTGACGTAGAGCCGAACACCCTTGTACATCACCGTGTTCGGCACATCGTCGTCGTTATCCGGGTCGCCGGTGCCCCCCGGATCCGGCAGTTCCGCCCTCTCCTCGATGACGATCTGCGCCCGCGCCGCACCAGGATCGAACATCTCCTGAAACGGCCCGGCGAACGACCACCCGAGCCCGCGGCGCTTCGCCCGAACAGCCGCCCACCCGAACAACCCCAATGGGCCGCCGATGGTGGCGATCAGCAGCAACAAGTCCCCACCCATGCCCACGAGCGTACCGATGCCTTCGAATATGGACCTGGCCTGCGGCACTCGTGGCGCCGTCCAGACCGCACCGCCCGTTGTGCCTACTACTGCTTGCCGGGGTGCACCCCATCCCCGTCGGACCCAGTGGAAGCGCTGTCGTTTCGCCGGGCATGTCGGATGCCCGCCCACCCCAGCGGGAATTGGACACGACCGGTTCTGATGTCGCCGATGAGTTGCGCGTAGCCGTCGCGGACCTCGCCGAGATGGACCCATGCGGAGTGCCGAAGCTCCTCGCAGTCGGTGTGCAGCACCGTCCACCATGCCTCGGCGTAGGACTTCGCGACGTGACTGATCACCTCACCGAAGGTGTGGGTGTGGCGCCGGGCGCACCGGCTGTGCCGGACGTAGAACGCCGCCCACGAGTTGATCTTGTCGACGACCTTCGCGATTTCCGCGTGCAGGGCCGCCTCGGTGACGTCGGGCCGCGGCGGATTCAGAACCGTCGAGATCAGAGCGGCGTGTAGATCGCCCAGTTCCCGTGCCCACGCGACGAGCGGCAACGGCTCGGCGAGACGACCACCGATCGCGGCCAATAGTTGTTCCGGCGACAGCAGAGCTCCCGCGTCCGTCGCGGGATCCTCCGGCGCCTCCGCCGTACCCGCGTCCAGGGGACTCACTTGTTCTCCATCGCGGGCCGACGCTTCGAGCAGGCCGGACTATCCGACCATGTGGTGGACTTCGCGGACGTTACGTGCTCGGACTCACGGGCCGCGAGGCGGTGGATGGTGACCATCTGACAGCGAGGGCTCATGGCGCGGGGTGACCACAGGTTATGGCTGATGACGACGTCGTGGTCACCGCCTTGGCGGGATAAGCGCATGGTTGATTGCCCGAAGGTAGATGAACTATTGATACCGGCGAGTACACCGCTGTGACTCGGCGCATAATGCTAATACTGACTGCACACTCAGTCAACGCCGGGGTAACGCCGTCACTGGGCGCTAGAGTGTGCGGGAAAATTTGGACCGAAGAGGGGTGGTATCGGTGGGTAGGCGTGTGGCTGAGCCGGGCAAGTCGGGTGCGATCCTCGATATCTTCACGCGCCATGTTGCCGAGAAGGGCTATGACGGGACCAGCTTCAGTGGCGTCGCGAGCGAGTTGGGCATCTCGCAGGGCTTGATCGTGCACCACTACGGTACGAAGGCGCGGTTGCTGGAAGCCTTGCACATTTCCTATATGCGGCAGCGGATCGATGAGGCAGAGCGCATCGTAGCGGAGTTTCCTGCGCCTGCCGAACGGATGGCCGCGCTGTTGTTCGCGTCCATGCTCTATCAGGTGCATGATCGAAATCGGACCGTCGCTTTCCAGCGCGAGGTCGCGCGGTTCGCCCAGCAAGAGGAGACCTCCGAGGGGCGTAAACTGCGACGGCGCTACATCGAAATGCTGCGCAATGTGCTCGAGTCGGGCGTTGTTTCGGGTGAGTTCCGGCCTGTCGATGGAAGTATCCGGACCCTGCTCATCTTCGGTGCCGCGCAATGGGCGTGGACGTGGTTCGAGCCGGAAGGGCGTAGGTCCGCCGAACAGGTCGGTGCCGAACTGGTCGATTTCACTCTTGGCTCTTTACTGGTGGATCGGAGTTCGTTGCCGCGTCTCAGCGATCCCGACGGCCCGATTGTCGCCGCGGTAATCGAAATCATCACCGCAGAAGGGACGCCGAAGGAACTGCCGGACATCTGACCACGCACTCGGCTCGCCGGGCCACAACCACCGCGCCGGAGACGTGCACCGCTCTCGAAGCCCAGTTGCCGGATCAGCGTGGCCACCGCCGGATCGAACGCGGCGGGCAGGCGCTGGACGCGACCGGAGTTCAGTCCAGCGCGGAAGCCCGACCACTTGTCGGCGTGGCGGTGGCGGCCGTCGGGCCGGAACGGAGTCGGTCGGGCAACAGAAGATCCCCTCACGAACCTCCGGTGCCCGGCCGAGGACCTCGGGCGCCGCGGTGAATGTCAGCTGATCGAGTTCGCCCGCACCGTGTTTCGCGGTGCCTCGCGCCGCGTCGAGGAAACGGTCCTGCTCCGCACGATCTACTACCCCGTCGGCCCGCGTCCGAAACTTCTCGATGTCGTGGGCGCGGGGAACGGGCGCGCGCCGCGCGGAAACGCCTCGTCGGCGACGCGAGCGCGTACGATATGGGTCTTCATGCACCCTTCGGGTTCCAGACGGCTACCGGCCCAAGGGCCTCTCTTCGCACGCTACGCAGCGGACGCCGAAGCAAGAATCCCGTGCAAATGCCGATTTCTGTGGGCGAGAAGTACCGGTTCTGCGATGTTTGCGAAGACGAAGCCGCTAGGATTCGCCCGTGCGCAAGATGTATGCGGGCGCCCGGCTGCGGCGACTGCGCGAGGAACGACGGATGACGCAGGCGGCACTGGCGAAATCCCTCGATCTCTCGCCCAGTTATCTCAACCAGCTGGAACGCGACCAGCGACCGCTCACCATTCCGGTGCTGTTGAAGCTCAACTCCACCTTCGACCTGGACGTTCAGTTCTTCGCCGCCGACTCCGACGCCCGTCTGGTCTCCGACCTGCACGAGGTGCTCGTGGACGCGGCGGGCGGCGACAGCGCCCCGCTGACCGAGGTCGAGGAGCTGGCCACCCGCCAGCCTGAGGTGGCCCGCATCCTGGTCGCCATGCACCGACGGTTGCGCGCCGCCACCGACCAGCTCGATCTGCTCTCCTCCCGGGTGGCCGCGCCCACCGGCGGGCCCGGCGTCCCGATGCCCTACGAGGACGTCCGCGACTTCTTCTACGACCACCACAACCACATCCCACACCTGGACCACCTCGCCGAACAGCTCTTCGAGGAGTGCGGTCTCACCATCGGCTCGCTGGACCGCCAGCTCGCCAGGATCGCCGAGGAGCGAGCAGGGGTGACCGTTCTGGTGCGCGGCGACGGCGCCGATCCGTCGATCCCGAAGCGCCACTACGACCCCGAGAGCCGCACGCTGACCCTGGCCCGCAGGCTGCGCCCCGGGCAGCGCGCCTTCCAGATCGCGACGACCCTGGGCTTCCTGCTCTTCGGCCCCGAGCTCGACGCGGTGCTCAGCGAAACCCCCTCGCTCACCGGCGAATCCCGCGCGCTGGCCCGAATTGGACTGGCCAACTACTTCGCGGGCGCGCTGATCCTGCCCTACGGCCGGTTCCTGCGCTCGGCCGAGGAACTGCGTTACGACATCGACCTGCTGAGCCTGCGTTTCGAGGTCGGCTTCGAGACCATCTGCCACCGCCTGAGCACCCTGCAACGGCAGGGCCAGCGCGGGGTTCCGTTCTTCCTCGTCCGCACCGACCGCGCGGGCAATATCTCGAAACGCCAGTCCGCCACGGCTTTCCACTTCTCTCGTGTCGGCGGCAGCTGCCCGCTGTGGGTGGTGCACGAGGCGTTCGCCCACCCGGGCCGCATCCTCACCCAGATCTCCGCCATGCCGGACGGCAGGCGCTACCTGTGGATCGCCCGGACGGCGTTCATCGCGCCGCACGGATTCGGCACGGCGACGAAGAATTTCGCCATCGGGCTCGGCTGCGACATCGAATACGCCGACCGCCTGGTGTATTCGACCGGGCTGCACTTGGACGACCCCGGCGCCGCGGTGCCCATCGGCGCGGGATGCAAGGTGTGCGAGCGGCCCGCTTGCCCGCAGCGGGCGTTCCCGCAGATCGGCAGTCCGCTGGCGGTGGCGGAGAACACCAGCACCGATCTGCCTTATCCGCGGATGCTGCGCTGACCCTCACCCGCGCAGGTGGGTCAGCTTCTCCGGATTGCGAATCGCGTAGACCGTGCGCACCTTTCCGGTGTCGGCGTCGACGTCCAGCAGCAGGACGGCCGCAGGCGCACCGCCGGAATAGACCACCGCGGACGGCTCGCCGTTGGTCCACCCGTACCGGATCGTCATGTCGGGGACCGAGGTCAACACCATAGGACTGGTGAGCAGGCGCGCGACCTTGTCCGGTCCGTGCACCGGCCGCAGCGCCGCGCGAAGCAGGCCGCCGCCGTCGGACAGGAACGTGACGTCCGGCGCGAGCAGTTCCAACAAACCCGTCACGTCCCCGCTGAGCTGGGCGGCGAGGAAGCGCTCGGTCACCGCCCGCTGGGTGCGCGCGTCGGCCTGGTAGCGCGGACGCTTGGCGCGCACGTGGTCCCTGGCTCGGTGCGCGAGCTGGCGGATCGCCGGGGTCTCCCTGCCCAGCATCGCGCCGATCTCGGCGTGCGGATAGCCGAACACCTCGTGCAGCACGAACACCGCGCGCTCGAGCGGGGTGAGCGTCTCCAGGACGACGAGCATCGCCAGCGACACCGACTCGCCGCGCAACGCGATCTCGGCGGCGTCCGCGCTGTCCCTGACCTCCGGGGTGTCGGCGACCAGCGGCTCGGGCAGCCAGGGCCCGACGTAGGTCTCGCGCCGGCGGGCCAGCGTCTCCCGGCGCGAGAGCGCGTTGTTCACCGCGATCCGCACCAGGTACGCGCGCGGGCTGGTGATCTCGCCGAGGTCCGAGCGGTGGCGCGACTCCCAGGCCAGCCAGGTGTCCTGCAGGACGTCCTCGGTGTCGGTGACGGTGCCCAGCATGTTGTACACGATCGAGAAGAGCAGTTCGCGATGCTCGGCGAAGACGTCCGTCGCCTGTTCGTCCATGGTCTCGATCATCGTTCCTCCTGTGCCGGAAAGCTCGCGCGGCTGTCGTACCCCGAGAGTGGTTCGAGGCGCGGAACGTGACAGCCGGGCCGCGGAATGTGATCTGACTCTCGCCACGTCACCTCCCCTCGGCGCCTCCGCTCTTGGTTGGCGACAGGACGAAAACCGTCCGGATTCGCAGAGAAGGACCCGACAGTGCGATCACCGACCGAAACACCCTCGTATCTGGCGACCCGTCGCGGCAAGCTCACGCTGGCGCTGCTGTGCACGGTCGCCTTCCTCGACTTCGTCGACGGCTCGATCGTCAACGTCGCGCTGCCGACCATTCAGCGCGAACTCGGCATGGACGTGGCGACGCTGCAGTGGGTCACCAGCGGCTACCTGCTGACCTACGGCGGGTTGATGCTGCTCGGCGGCCGTCTCGCCGACCTGCTCGGCCGCCGCCGCGTGCTCGTGGCGGGCACGCTGCTCATCGCCGTGGCCTCGGCGGTCGGCGGTCTCGCCGACGACAGCGGGCTGTTGATCGGCGCGCGGCTGGCCCAGGGCGTCGGCGCGGCGCTGATGCTGCCCGCCGCGCTGTCCATCCTCACCACGACCTTCCGCGAGGGCTCCGACCGCACGACGGCGCTGAGCGTGTGGGGCGGAGCCGCGGGCCTGGCGTCGGCGGCGGGCGTCTTCCTCGGCGGCGTGCTGGCCGAGGGACCCGGCTGGCGCTGGGTGTTCTACGTCAACACTCCGGTCTGCCTGCTGGTGCTCGCTGCCATCCCGGCGCTGGTTCCCAACGATCGGCGCAACGAGATCCGTGGTGGCTTCGACCTTTTCGGCACCGCGCTGGGCACCGGCGGCCTGATGCTGCTGGTGTACGGCCTGGTCAAGGCGCCGGAGCACGGCTGGGGCGACGCGACGACGCTGGCGCTGCTCGGCGGCGCGGCGGCGCTGCTCATCGCGTTCGTGGTCAACGAGCACCGCTCGGCCGATCCGCTGGTGCCGCTGTCGATCTTCCGTATCCGCGGTCTGGCCGCGGCGAACGTCACCCACCTGATCGTCGCGGCGGGCATGCTCGCGATGTTCTTCTTCGTGACGCTGTACATGCAGTCGGTGCTCGGCTACGGCGAATTCAAGGCCGGTGTGGCGTACCTGCCGGTGAGCCTGACCATCGGTGTGGCGGCGGGACTCTCGGCGAAGCTGTTCACCAGGGTGGGCACCCGGCCGGTCATCGTGGGCGGCGCGGCGATCACCGGGCTCGGCATCGTGTGGCTGTCGTTCATTCCGACCGACGGGTCCTACCTGGCGCACCTGCTGCCCGGCATGCTGGTCATGTCGGTGGGCGCGGGCGCGGTGTTCGTCGCGAACACCACCGCCGCCAACGCGGGCGTGCCCGGCGAGCAGGCCGGACTGGCCGCCGCCCTGCTCAACACGGCCCAGCAGATCGGCGGCGCGCTCGGCATCGCCGTGCTGACCGCGATCGCCACCTCCCGCACCACCGCGCAGTTGGCGGCGGGCGAGCCGCAACTGGACGCGATGACCGACGGCTTCCAGCGCGCGCTGCTGGTCGGCGGACTGATCGCGGTCGCCGGGGCGATCATCGGGCTGTGGACCGCGGACTCGCGCGGTGAGAACGACGCCGACTCAGCCGAGGACGAGCCGAAAGTCTTTGCGGCATAACAGCATCGAACGCCAGGGACGGACCAGGGAGGTCCGTCCCTCGGTCGTGTCATGACTTGGCCAGGTACGCCAGTCGCTCACGGCGGCGTGCATCACGCCAGCCGCGCCCGGGTGCTCGCGGGACGGGGCCGTCCCGCGGTGGCGTCACGACTTCGCCAGATACTCCAGCCGCGCACCGTCGACGGCGGCGCGCATCATGCTCGCCAAGCCGGGGTGCTCACGCAATCCGGGATCGGCCTCGACCAGTTGCCTGGCCAGATCCTGCGCCGTGGTGATGACTTCCAGGTCGTCGAGCAGGGACAGCAGCTTGAGCGAACTCGCCGTCCCGGACTGCGCCGCGCCGAGCACATCGCCCTCGCGGCGCTGGCGCAGATCGAGCACGGAGAGTTCGAAACCGTCGGTCGTCGCGGCCACCGCTTCCAGCCGGGTCATCGCCGAACCGCCGGGCGCGGCGTCGGTGATCAGCAGACACAGGCCCGGGTGCTTGCCGCGACCGATCCGGCCACGCAACTGGTGCAGCTGGCTGACGCCGAACCGGTCGGCGTCCACGATCACCATCACCGTCGCGTTCGGCACGTCGACGCCGACCTCGACGACCGTGGTGCACACCAGCACATCGATCTGCGCGTCGTTGAAGGCGCGCATGACCTGGTCCTTCTCGTCCGCGGGCAGCCTGCCGTGCAGCAGGCCGACCCGGACGCCCGCCATCGGCCCGGCGCGCAGCATGTCGAAGACATCGACCACGGCCTGGGTGGTCGGGGCCTCCTTCTCCTCGGCCGCCTTGGCCTTACCGCGGCCTTTGCCGGAGCCGCCGTTCTCCTCGTCGTCGCCGATGCGCGAGCACACGACGTAGGCTTGGCGGCCCTCTTTCACCTCTTCGAGAATGCGTTCCCACGCCCGGTCCACCCAGTTCGGATGTAGTTTGCGCGGAACGACTTTCGACGTGATGGGCGAGCGGCCGCGGGGCAGCTCGGTGAGGGTGGAGGTCTCCAGATCGCCGAGGGTGGTCATCGCGATGGTGCGCGGAATCGGGGTCGCGGTCATCACCAGCAGGTGCGGGCTCGTCCCCGCTTTCGCCTTGGCGCGCAACGCGTCCCGCTGTTCGACGCCGAAGCGGTGTTGTTCGTCGACCACCACCATGCCGAGGTCGAAGAACTCGACGTTGTCCTGGATCAGCGCGTGCGTGCCGATGACGATGCCCGCCTCACCGGTGACGGCCTCGAGCAGCGCGGCCTTCTTCGCCGCGGCCGACATCGAACCGGTCACCAGCACCACCCGGGTGGACTGCTCGGCAGCGCCCAGCTCGCCCGCCGTACCGAGCTCGCCGAGCATCGCGCGCAGCGACCGATAGTGCTGGGCGGCAAGCACTTCCGTCGGCGCTAGCAACGCGCACTGCTGACCGGCGTCGACCACCTGGAGCATGGCGTGCAGCGCGACGATCGTCTTGCCCGAGCCGACCTCACCCTGTAGCAGCCGGTGCATCGGCTGGGTTCGGCCGAGATCGGCGGAGATCTCCGCGACCACCTGCCGCTGACCGGCGGTGAGCTCGAAGGGCAGCTGCCGGTCGAAGGCCGCGGCGATGCCGTCGGTGCGCGGCGGGCACGGCCGCGCGACCCGGCCCGCGACCTCGTGCCGCCGCTCGGCGAGCACCAGTTGCAGCGCGAGTGCCTCGTCGAAGCGCAGCCGGTCCTTGGCGCGGTCGATATCGGTTTTGCGCTCCGGCAGATGGATCAGCCGCAGCGCGTCGGAGACCGGCATGAGGGCGCGGTCCTCGCGAATGTCCTCCGGCAGCGGATCGTCGATCGGGTCGAGCTGTTCGAGCACCTGGCGCACGCAGGCCAGCAGATCCCAGCTCTGCACCTTCGCGGTGGCCGGGTACACCGGGATGAACTCGCGCTCCATGAACGAGACGTCCACTCCCCCTGCGCCTTTCGCGCTCTGCGCCAGACCGCGTAGATCGCCGCCGCCGCGCACCTTGGTGAAGGTGCCGACCGAATCGTCCTCGGTCTCGGGCAGGATCAGGTAGCCGGGATGGCTGAGGTTCCAGCTGCCGGGCCGCCAGTAGCTGACCGTGCCGGACATCATGGCCCGAAGTCCTTCTTTGACAACGTATTTCACCTTGTCGCCGTTGAAGAACGTGACGTCGACCGGGCGTCCCGACCCGGTGTCGAGCAGAACCTTGAGCAGCGATCCGCGCCGGTTGCGCATCGGTTTGAGCTCGGTCTTGGTGATCCGGCCGATGACGGTGATGTGCGAACCGTCCTCGGGCGCTTCCTCCGTGAGCGGCTGGCCCTGGGTGGCGTAACGCAAGGGGTAGTGCCGCAGCAGATCCTCGACGGTGTTCATGTCGAAGGCCTCGGACAGCGAATCCGCGGCCTTCGCACCAAGGATGTGGTCCAGCCGATCGCTCAGTGTCGCCATGTCTCCACCCTCGTACTGATGCCTCTCATTCCACCCCGATCTGCGCCAGATCCCCTTGCTGGCCACCGGAATACACCGTGACCTCGACGCCGGGAAAACCTTGGGCGATGTGCGCGCTCAACTCCTCGGCCAGCCCGGCGGGCGCGTCCGCGCCCATCAGCAGGGTGACCAATTCGCCGCCGAGGCCGAGCATCCGGTCCAGCAGCGTCAGCGCCGCGCCGCGCACGTCGCGGTCGATCACCACCACGTCGTGGCCGACCAAGCCGAGCCCGTCGCCCGGCTCGCAGGTGCCGACCATGGTCAGCGCGCGCTCGGTGGCCGCGCGCAGCGAACCCCACCGGGTCGCCGCGGCGGCCTCCGACATCGCGAACGCGTCGTCCACGGCGATCCGGCCGCGATCGTGCACCGCCAGCGCCGCCAGGCCCTGGACCATGGAACCGCTCGGCAGCAGCAGCACGTCGCGGTGCGCGTCGCGCGCGGCGACACCGACGGCGACCAGTTCGTGCGCGGGCAGCGCGCCGTTCGGAAGCACGAGCACCTCGCGGTGCGGCATCCGCCGGATCGCGGTGAGCAGTGCGGTCGAGGTCACCGGGTGCGCACCGAGCACGACCGCGCCCGCCGCCTCGAACAGCGCGGCGGCTCCCGAGCCCGCGGCGACGGCGAGCACACCGCGATCGGCGGGGCCCTCGGCACGGTCTCGATCTACGCCGGTTTCGCCGACGCGCGCCCGGCTCTCTCCGGAAGACCGCTGCGGCTCGAGGTGGTCGCGGCCGACCGGGGCCGTGATGGCGAAGCTCTCGATGCGGATATCGCGCACGACGCCCGCCGCGAGCCCGGCCTCCACCGCCGCGCCGGCGTCGGCGCAGTGCACGTGCGCGGACCAGCTCCCGCTGCCGTCGCCCACCACCACTACCGAATCGCCGAGTTCGGCGAGGCGCTCACGCAGTCGGGCGACGCGCGCCAGGTCGGTTTCGGTCAGCAGGTACATGACCTCGAAGTGCGCGCCGTCGAGCTCGGTGCCATCGGCCGAAACGTCTGCCGCTGCGGCGAATTCACCCGGCAGGTAGTCGGGTCTCGTCGGAGTCTCGCCGAGGGCGACGGCGACCAGCGCGTCCAGCAGCACCACCAACCCGCGCGCGCCCGCGTCCACCACACCGGCCGCCCGCAGCACCCCGAGCTGGGACGGGGTGTCGCCGAGCGCCTTGGCCGCGCCGTCGGCGGCCGCGACGGCGACCTCGGCGAGTGTGTCCTCCGGGCAGGTCACCGCGCAGTCGGCGGCGCACTCCAGCACGGTGAGCAGGGTGCCTTCGACCGGATCGCTCAGCGATTCGCGGACCAGCGCGGCGGCGCGGCGCAGGGCGGAACGCAGGGTCTCGGCGGTGAGCGGTCCGTCCGTCGTCGCTTCGGCGATGCCGCGCAGCACCTGCGAGAGGAGGATGCCGCTGTTCCCTCGCGCGCCCGCGGTGGCGCCGCGCGCCAGGGCCGCGGCGACTCGGTTCGCGCTCGTTTCGTCCGGCGCGGCGTCGGCCGCTCGGACCGCCGCGCGCATGGTGGCGAGCAGGTTGGTTCCGGTGTCGGCGTCGGCGATGGGGAAGACATTGAGCGCGTTGATCTCCGCGCGCCGCTCTTCGAGACCGTCCAGACAGAGGCGGCTCCAGTCCCGCAGCGCCGCGCCGTCGATCTCCTCCCGCTGCCCCGGCACCGTCACCTCGCTCCCTTCGCACCGCCCGCACAACACCGCCGTCCGCCAGGTTAGCTGGCGATACCGACAGCGGCCGCGTGACACCGAATCGGTATGCTGTCGGGGTGTTCGACGGCTGGGACGGCCCGTCCGACCGGGTCCCGGTTTGGCGGATCGGCGTGGCATTGGCTACCCTTGCTGGGTTGCTCGTGCGGCCTGAAGCTGGCCTGCGCTGGTCGACGTCAGTCGGCAGGGCACATCACGACATTGTTTCCGGACATGCCGCATCATTGTGCGGCGGTCCCCATATGACATGAAGGAGTTCGCGACTATGGCTGCCGTCTGCGACGTCTGCGCCAAGGGCCCCGGCTTCGGGAAGTCGGTCTCGCACTCGCACCGGCGCACCAACCGTCGCTGGAACCCGAACATCCAGACCGTGCGCGCGCAGGTTGCCCCGGGCAACACCCGCCGTATGAACGTGTGCACCTCCTGCCTGAAGGCGGGCAAGGTGGTTCGCGGCTGATTCGGCCCCCGGTCGATCAGCATCAAGACAAACGCCCCGGCGCCCGACAAGGGTGTTCCGGGGCGTCGTCGTCGGTAGGTGTTCCGAGATACCGATCCGAGGGCAGCGCATGGCCGAGGTGAGCACGCGAGCATGGCGGGTCACGCCGCTCGCCGCCGAACACGTCCAGGGCCTGGCCGAATGCCATATCGCCTGCTGGCGTGAAGCCTACCGCGGCCTGGTCCCCGATCGCGTCCTCGACGCCTTCGACGTGGACCGGCGCGCCGAAGCGTGGGACCGCGTCCGCCGCGCGCATCCCGGCAGCACGCACGTGGCTGTCGTCGGCGACAGCGTCGTCGGCTTCGCCAGTTCCGGCCCGCCCAGGGACCGGGCGCCGGTCGCACCGCTCGAACTCAACGCGTTGTACGTGCGCGCCGACTGGTACGGCACCGGTCTGGCGCGCGAGTTGCTCGACACCGTTGTGGCCCCCGGCCAGCCGTGCTCGCTGTGGGTGTTCGAGGACAATCCGCGCGCCCAGGCCTTCTACCGCAAGCACGGTTTCGCGCTGGAGGGCGCGCGCAAGGTCGAGGATTTCACCATCGCCATGCAGGTGCGGATGGTGCGTCCGGCGCGCACGACCGAAACCGCCCGGTAGCGGGAACGAGCGTCGAGGCGAGCCCGAGCAAACGATAGGGTTCCCCTCATGACCTCCACCGCGCAGACCGAGTACGTCACGACCACCGACGGCGTCCTCCAGATCACGATCGCCACCGCCGCCAATGGCACCTCGATGGATTTCGCCGGAATCAACGCGGGCACCGCAGCGCTGACGGACCTCGGCCCGGAGATCGGCGCGGTCGTGCTCACCGGGTCGGGCGCGAACTTCTGCGCGGGCGGCAACGTGCGCGGCTTCGCCGCCGCCGAGGACCGCGCCGCCCACATCCACGGACTCGCGACGGATCTGCACGCCTTCGTGCGCGCGCTGGACGAGACCCGCGTCCCGGTGCTCGCCGCGGTGCAGGGCTGGGCGGCGGGCGCGGGCATGAGCCTGGTCTGCGCCTCCGACATCGCACTCGGCGGCCCGTCCACCAAGCTGCGGCCCGCCTACCCGGGCATCGGCCTGAGCCCCGACGGCGGCATGTCGTGGACGCTGCCGCGCGTCGTCGGCGCGGGGCGCGCCGCCGAGATCCTGCTCACCGACGCCGTCCTGGACGCGGACGAGGCCGTCCGGCTCGGCATCCTCAGCCGCCTCGTGGCCGACGCCGACGTGCGCGCCGAGACGCTCGCGCTCGCACAGGAACTGGCGCGCGGCCCCCGCTCCACCTATGCCAGCATCAAATCACTGCTGGCGCAGTCGAATTCGGCGTCGCTGAGCGAACAGCTGGACTTGGAGCGCGATTTCATCGCCGCAGCGGCGAACAGCCGTACCGGCCGGGAAGGCGTGGACGCTTTCGTGGCGAAGCGCAAGCCGGACTACGACAACCCGGCCTGACCTACTTCAGGTTCTCCACCACGAACTTCGCGACCGCATCGGTGAACGAGTCGTTGTCGTCACCGGCCGCGGTGTGCGCCGCACCGCCGATCTCGACGAGTTCGGCGTGCGGCACCAGCGCCTGGAACGCCGCCGCGCCCTCGGCGCTCACCACGTCGGACTGCGCGCCGCGCACCAGCAGCACCGGGACGCGCAGGGCGCTGGCCGCAGTCTCCATCTGCTCGACCATCGCGCTCGGATCCTCGACGCGGTCGCGCAGCATGTCCGGGTCCCAGTGCCAGTACCAGCGGCCGTCCCGCTGGCGCAGATTGCGCCGCAGGCCGTCGGTGTTCTCCGGCCGCGGCCGGTGCGGCAGGTACTCGGCGACCGCGTCGGCGACCTGGTCGAGGGTGTCGAAGCCGTCGCGGTGCTTGCTGAGGAAGTCGATGACCCTGGCGACGCCCTCGGGCTCGGGCCGGGTCACGATGTCGACGAGGACGAGGGCGCGAATCGACGCACCGCCCGGCGTCGCCGTGGTCAGCAGGCCGGTGATGCCGCCCATGCTGGCGCCGACCACGACCGCGCCTCCGCCCGGTGCGCTCGCGGCGTCCAGCTGTTCCAGCACGAGCGTCAGGTCCGCGACCATCGTCTCGCGCGTGTAGTCGCGGTCCGGCGACCACTGGCTGTCGCCGTGGCCGCGCGCGTCCAGGGTGACCACCCGCATCCCGGCCGCGGCAAGCTTCGCGCCGGTCTGCTTCCACGAGTGCCTGGTCTGTCCGCCGCCGTGCAAGAAGACGACGAGCGGGCCGCCGACCGGGCCGAATTGGTCGGCAGCGAGCTCGAGCCCACCCGAACCGCGCAAGCGCAGCCGAGTGGGCTCGAGAAGATTGTTCGCATTACTCACGATCTGAGCATCGCACAGGGCGCCTACGCCTCGTCGTGAGCCTCGGTGAACGCGGTGCTCAGCAGTCCAGGCGCATGGCGCTGAAGGTGCGCTGGAACAGGCACGCGACCTTCGCGTTCACCGACGCGGAGATGGTGGAGGAGCCGGTCGAGGTGAACTCCTCGGCCACCGGCGCGGTCTCGCTGGTCGCCGTGGCGGGCTCCAAGGGAAGCGGCGCGGCGGTCGCCGCCGACGTCGCGCCCGCGATAGCGGCGGCCATGGCCAGCGTGGCGGTGGTGCCGCGCAGGGCCCCGCGAACGGTGTTGTGCTGCATTGCAGTGCTCCTCATCTGGTTTTCGTGCGGTGATGCGGGTGGTGCTCGTTCCCGGCGGGCCGGGAGGAAAGAAGGATCAGGGCAGGCGCCAGTCGACGGGTTCGGCGCCCAGTTCGTCGAGCAGCTCGTTGACCCGCGAGAACGGCCGCGAGCCGAAGAAGCCGCGAGACGCGGACAGCGGCGAGGGATGCGCGGACTCGATGTAGGGCACCTCGGCCTCGCTCAGCAGCGGCTTCAGCGTCGAGGCGTCGCGGCCCCAGAGAATCGCCACCAGCGGCTCGTCCCGCGCGACGAGCGCGCGAATGGCTTGCTCGGTGACCGCCTCCCAGCCCTTGCCGCGGTGCGAGGCGGGCTTGCCCGGCGAGACGGTGAGCACGCGGTTGAGCAGCAGCACGCCCTGGTCCGACCACGGGCTCAGATCGCCGCAGGAGGGCGTCGGGTGGCCGAGGTCCTTGTGCAGCTCGGCGAAGATATTGGCGAGGCTGCGCGGCACCGGCGAAACGTCCGGCGCCACAGAGAAACTCAGGCCCATGGGGTGACCGGGCGTCGGGTACGGATCCTGGCCGACGATCAGCACGCGAACTTTGTCGAACGGTCGCTGGAAGGCGCGTAGCACGTTCTCGCCCGCGGGCAGGTAGCCGCGTCCCTCGGCGTTCTCGATCCGCAGGAATTCGCCCATCTCCCTGATCCGGTCCGCGACCGGTTCCAAGGCCTGTGCCCAGCCAGGATCCATGATTTCCGACAGTGGTTTCGCACCCATGACCGCACAACCTATCGTGGGTCGGGGCCGGACGCAGAGTCCGCCCCACGGAACGATTCCCAACCGTTGCCGCCCTCGTGCCGCGCGCCGTCCACGGTGACCCCGGACCCGGACGTCACCCGGCCGATCGCGCGCCAGCCTTCGGGCAGCTCAGCGCCACACGGCCAGGTTCCGGCGAAGGCGTGATCCTCGCCTCCGGCCAGAATCCATTGCGCCGCATCGGCATCCAGTCGGCGGGCCAGCGCGTCGAGGGCGGGGTCGCGCAGCGCGGCCGCGTCGAGATCGATCCCGACTCCCGAGGACTCGGCGATGTGGCCGAGATCGGCGAGTAGTCCGTCGGAGACATCGGTGAGCGAGCGTCCCGCCCGCCAAGCCGATCCGAGCACCGCCTCGTACGGTGGTTGCGGGACCCGGTGGGCGGCAAGCGCTTCGGCGAACTCCTCGGCGTCGGCGCCCGCGGTGAGCGCGGCGAGCCCCGCGGCCGACCAACCCAGCCGACCGGCGACCGCCACCGTGTCGTCCACGCGCGCACCGGCTCTGGTGACCGGCGCGTGGCCGCGCAGATCGCCGAACGCGGTGACCGAGACGACCAGTTCGGGACTGCGCACCAGGTCGCCGCCCGCGATCGAGCCGCCCGCGCGCGCCGCTTCCGCCCACATGCCGTCGGACAGTTCGTCGATCACGTCGACGGGCGTCTCCGCGGGGCAGCCAAGCGCCACCACGAAAGCCGTCGGCGCCGCGCCCATGGCGACCACGTCGGCGGCGTTCTGCGCGATCGCCTTGCGGCCGATCTCGCGCGGGCTCGACCAGTCGCGCCGGAAGTGCCGCCCCTCGACCAGCATGTCGGTAGTCACCACGAAGCGACCGTCGGGCGCGGCCACCAGCGCCGCGTCGTCGCCGGGACCGAGCAGCACGGCGGGCGCCTGCACCCTGCGGGCGTTGATGCGCTCGATCAGCGCGAACTCGCCCAGCTCACGCACCGTCCGCGGCGCCGCGCTCTCGCTGATGACCGGTCCCTTCCCGAGGTAGTGCCAGCTGGAATCGGCTCGACGGTACCCTGTGCTGGGCAATCGAGACCACCGAGCCGGTCCGCGGCACCCGCCGCGACGCAGCCCGCGCGACCCGCGCCAACCGGCTCCAGCGAGCGCGAAGAGGAAGGACCGGTACGCATGGCGGCGGACTCGTCGGACAGCGACTCGGCGAAGGGGCAGGAACCCACCGAAGGCGAGAAGCCGACCGACCTCGGCAAGGGCGAGGCCGCCTCGGGTCCCGCGGAGAAGATCAGCGCCACCGAGCAGTCCAAGACAGCCGAGACGTCCGACACCGACGGCACCCCCGGGGCCAGCGGTGAGACCGAACCGGCGGAAAAGCCCAGCGCCGCCGAGGAACCCGAGAGCGGAAGCGACGAATCCCGCTATCCCCCGGCATTGATCGCGACCGCGGTCGCGCTGCCGGTCGTCCTCGTGGTCGCCGTCTTGGTCGCCGCCGTCCTCGCCCGCCGCCTGCCGGTGGAACGCGAGCCGCTGGTGCTGGGCCCCGTGCCCGCGCCCGCCGCTACCGGCGAGGCCTGCACCAAGCTGCTGCCCGCGTTGCCCGCCGACCTCGGCGAGTTCACCAAGTCGACCCTGGTCGAACCCGCTCCGCCCGCCGCCCGCGCCTGGCAGCGCCCGGAGGGCGGAGACGCCATCGTGCTGCGCTGCGGCCTGGACCGGCCGCTGGAATTCCACCGCGCCTCACCGTTGCAGATCGTCAACGACGTGCAGTGGTTCGAAGCGCGCGACGACGCCGCCAAGGCGAGCACCTGGTTCGCCGTCGACCGCGAGACCTACATCGCGCTGACGGTGCCGGACGGTTCGGGACCGACCCCGCTGCAAGAGGTCTCCGACACCATCACCGCGAACCTGCCCGCCAAGCCGCTGGACCCCGGTCCGCTGCCGAACTGATCCGCACGCCCGGGATCGGCGCCGTCGCGACCACGGACTTCGGCGCCGATCGAGACTGTGCTGAAGCACCAGCCGCGTCGGCCCGCCGCTCGGATACCCGCCGATAGCAGCGGCATTCGCACCCACCGAGACAACCGACCGCAGCCACGCCGAAGCGGGCAGTCTCGTTCCGCCTGCCCGCTCGGAATCGCGCCGCCGTCAACGGCCCTCGCACCGGCCCGGAACGGTCGACCTCAGCCACGCCGAAGCAGCCAGCCGCCTTCGACCCGCCCGCGCGATCCCGACGCACGCGCAGCGGACCAGGGCTTACCGTTCAGCGCAGGCCGGTCCCGCGAGCCAGCGCGGTCTCGATCAACGTCGAGACCAGCGCGCCGTACTCGACCCCGGTCGCCTCCCACATGCGGGGGTACATGGAGATCGCCGTGAACCCCGGCATGGTGTTGATCTCGTTGATCACCGGCCCCTGGTCGGTGACGAAGAAGTCCACGCGGGCCAGACCCTGGCAGTCGAGCGCGCGGAAGGCGCGGACCGCCAGTTCCCTGATCTGCTCGGCCACCTCGTCGTCCAGCTTCGCCGGAACGTCGAACTCGCAGACGTCGTCGAGGTACTTGGTGTCGAAGTCGTAGAACTCCGGAGCGTCGTCGTCGGGCATCCGGATCTCGGCGATCACGCTGGCCTCGATCCGGCCGTCCGGGAATTCCAGCACGCCGCACTCCACCTCGCGACCGACGATGCCCGACTCCACGATCACCTTCGGATCGTGCGCGCGCGCCGTCGCGATGGCGGTGTCCAGCTCGCTCCAGTCGTCCACCTTCGTGATGCCGAGCGAGGAACCGGCCCGCGCGGGCTTGACGAACACCGGAAGTCCGAGCCGCTCCCGCTCGGCGGCGGACAGCGTCGCGACACCGGGACGCAGCACCACCTGCGTGCCGATCGGCAGGCCGTCGGCCGCGAGCAGTTTCTTCGTGAACTCCTTGTCCATGCCCGCCGCGCTGGCCAGCACGCCGGGGCCCACGTAGGGGATGCCCGCGAGCTCGAGCATGCCTTGCAAGGTGCCGTCCTCGCCGAACGGGCCGTGCAGGATCGGGAAGACCACGTCGACCGAGCCCAGGGCGGCGGAAGGATCGTCGAGGGCGACCAGCGACCCCGCGCGCTGCGGGTCCGCGGTCAGCGTCAGTGCGGTGCCGGAGGCGTCCACGGCGGGCAGTTCGTCGTCCTTGCGGCGCAGCGCGGCGACGTCGGCTCCGCCGAGCACCCAGGCACCCTCGGCGGTGATACCGATCGGCACGGCCTCGTACTTCTCCGGATCGAGGTTGCGCAGCACACTACCGGCCGACAGACACGAGACGGCGTGCTCACTGCTGCGCCCGCCGAACACCACGGCCACCCTGATCCGGTTCGTCATGCACCGAACCGTACCCGCACCGAGCACCGCCGCGAGCGCGGACCGGCCCGCCGCGCGGTGGTCATAGCGACCGTTACCCTGCGGCGATCACTCCGGCTTGACCCGCCGCCCGAGCAGATTGCCGACGGCTTCGCGCACCGAGAGGCCCTCGTGACACACCTGGTGCACCGCGTTGGTGAGCGGCATTTCCACGTCGTGCGCGGCGGCCAGCGCGCGCACCGATGTGCACGATTTCACACCCTCGGCGACCTGTCCCTGGGTGGCCTCCTGCGCCGCCTCCATCGATCCGCCCGCGCCGAGCACGTGCCCGAAGGACCGGTTGCGCGACAGCGGCGAGGTGCACGTGGCGACCAGGTCGCCGACACCGGCCAGGCCCGCGAGCGTCACGGGTTCGGCGCCGAGCGCGACGCCGAGCCGGATGATCTCGGCCAGACCGCGGGTGATCAGGCTGGCGATGGAGTTGTCGCCGAGACCCATGCCGGAGGCGATGCCGCAAGCCAGCGCGATGACGTTCTTGCAGGCGCCGCCGATCTCGCAGCCGATCACGTCGGTGTTGGTGTACGGCCGGAAATAGCCGGTGTAGCTGGCCTGCTGAACGGCCTCGGCGCGCGCGGCGTCGGAACAGGCGATCACGGTGGCGGCGGGCTGCCCCGCGGCGATCTCCTTGGCCAGGTTCGGTCCGGACAGCACCGCGATGCGGCTGGACTCCGTGCCGGTCACCTCCGCGATGACCTGGCTCATCCGCAACAGTGTGCCGGTCTCGATGCCCTTGGCCAGGCTCAGCAGCGTCGCATCGTGCTCGGTGATCGCCGTGTGCAGCGCGGGTTTCCACGTCTCGAGATTCGCCCGCAAGGACTGGGACGGCACGGCCAGCACCACGAGCTGCGCCCCCGCGAGCGCCTGTTCGGGATCGTTGGTGGCGGCCACCTCGGGCAGCTGCACGTCCGGCAGATAGAAGGGGTTGCGGTGCTCGGTGGCGAGAGCCTCGGCCACCTCGGCCCGGCGCGCCCAGATGGTGACCTCGGTTCCGGCGTCTGCCAACACCTTCGCGAACGCCGTCCCCCACGATCCCGCACCAAGTACTGCCGCCCTCGTCATCTGCCCAATATGCCATGGAAGGATTGGTGCCATGCGCCCGCACGCCGTGCACGCCGTGATCGCGGTGAAGAGCCTCGATCTGGCCAAGAGCCGACTGGCCGAGCGGCTGCGCCCGGAGCACCGGGCGCGGCTGGTGCTCGCCATGCTCGCCGATACCGTGTCGGCCGCCGCGGCGGTCCCGCAGGTGCGTTCGGTCACCGTCGTCACCCCGGATCCCGCGGTCGCCGAGCTGGCGGACGGGCTCGGCGCGCACGTCCATCCGGAACCGCGCATCACCGACTCCGACGGACTGAACACCGCGCTGTCGGACGCGGCGGCCGCGTTGCGCCGTCGCCACGGGGCGGTCGAACTGCTGGCGCTGCAAGCGGATCTGCCCGCGCTGCGCACGGAAGAACTCGCCGACATGCTGACGGTCGCGCCCGTCGGGCGGCGCGCGGTGGTCATCGATCATGCGGGGACCGGCACGGCCGCGCTCGTCGTCCGCGACCGCGCCGCGCCGCTGGATCCGCGATTCGGCGCCGACTCCGCGCGGCGGCATATCGCGGCGGGCGCAGCCGAGCTGACCGGCCACTGGCCCGGGCTGCGCCTGGATGTCGACACCGCCGCGGATCTCGACCTGGCCGTCGAACTCGGCGCGGGCGACGCCACCCGCGCTGTCCTGCGCGACATCGGCTGGTCCTGCCGTGTTCACGAACCTGTTCGCCGCGTGTGCTAGCCGGTCGCCGAAACGGCGTGATCCGTCCGGCAATCCCGATGTCGACCTGCACACCGCGCGATTCGTAGGGGATGATCGGTGACGTGAGCGATACGGAAACCGTCAAGCAACAGCAGCTGCTTCCCACGCCTCCGCCCGCCGTGACTCCGCTGCGGGCCGAGCAGGCGACGCAGCAGTTGCCACGTGATCGCTACTTGAACAGGGAGCTGAGCTGGCTCGACTTCAACGCCAGGGTGCTGGCGCTGGCCGAGGACGCGTCGCTGCCGTTGCTCGAACGCGCGAAATTCCTGGCGATCTTCGCCTCCAACCTCGACGAGTTCTACATGGTCCGGGTCGCCGGGCTGAAGCGCCGCGCCGAGACCGGATTGTCGGTGCGCTCGGCCGATGGTCGCTCGCCGAGCGAGCAATTGGAACTGATCGCCGTCCGCACCCAGGAGATCGCGGACCGGCACGCGCGGGCCTTCCTGGATTCGGTGCTGCCCGCGCTCACCGCCGAGGGCATCGCCATCATCGAGTGGCGCGACCTGAACGAGGATGAGCGCCAGCGTCTCTCGGCCTACTTCCAGGATCAGGTCTTCCCGGTGCTGACCCCGCTCGCGGTGGATCCGGCGCATCCGTTCCCCTACATCAGCGGGTTGAGCCTCAACCTCGCCGTGACGGTGAAGGACTCCGCCACCGGCGGCGAGCACTTCGCCAGGGTCAAGGTCCCCGACAACGTGGACCGGTTCGTGCGGGTCCGGCGCAATTCGTCGGGCAACCCGGTGGCCGCCTTCCTGCCGATGGAAGAGCTCATCGCCGCACACCTGGATCAGCTGTTCCCCGGCATGGACGTGGTGGAGCACCACTCCTTCCGCATCACCCGCAACGCCGATTTCGAGGTCGACGAGGACCGCGACGAGGACCTGCTGCAGGCGCTCGAGCGCGAACTGGCCCGCCGCCGCTTCGGATCACCGGTGCGGCTGGAGGTCTCCGACGACATGACCGAGCACATGCTCGATCTGCTGTTGCGCGAACTCGACGTCGATCCCGGCGACGTGATCCAGGTGCCCGGCCTGCTGGACCTGTCCTGCCTCTGGCAGGTGTACGGCGTCGACCGGCCGAACCTGAAGGACGCGCCGTACGTTCCGGCCACTCCGCCCGCCTTCGGCGAGCGCGAGACCCCACGCAACGTCTTCCAGGCGCTGCGCGAGGGCGACGTGCTGGTGCACCACCCGTACGACTCGTTCTCCACCAGCGTGCAGCGTTTCATCGAGCAGGCCGCGGCCGACCCGCAGGTGCTCGCGATCAAGCAGACCCTCTACCGCACCTCCGGCGACTCCCCCATCGTCAACGCGCTCATCGACGCCGCCGAGGCGGGCAAGCAGGTGGTCGCGCTGGTGGAGATCAAGGCCCGCTTCGACGAGCAGGCCAACATCAAATGGGCACGGGCGCTGGAGCAGGCGGGCGTGCACGTGGTGTACGGCCTCATCGGTCTGAAGACGCACTGCAAGACGTGTCTGGTGGTGCGGCGCGAGGGTTCGACCATCCGCCGCTACTGCCACATCGGCACCGGCAACTACAACCCGAAGACGGCCCGACTATACGAGGACGTCGGATTACTCACGGCGGCACCGGAAATCGGCGCCGACCTCACGGATCTGTTCAACTCGCTGACCGGCTACTCGCGAAAAGCCAACTACCGCAACCTGCTTGTCGCACCACAGGGCGTACGCGCGGGCATCATCGATCGCATCCAGCGCGAGACCGAACTGGCGCTGCAGGGCGCCGAGGCGCGAATCCGCTTGAAGGCCAACGCGATCGTGGACGAGCAGGTGATCGACGCGCTCTACCGCGCCTCGCAAGCCGGCGTGCCGGTGCAGATCGTGGTGCGCGGCATCTGCGGGCTGCGCCCCGGTGTGCCGGGCATGAGCGACAACATCGAGGTGCGCTCCATCCTCGGCCGCTTCCTCGAGCATTCGCGGATCATGCACTTCCAGGCCCAGGACGAGTACTGGATCGGCAGCGCCGACATGATGCACCGCAACCTGGACCGCCGCGTCGAGGTGATGGCCCAGGTGAAGGATCCGAGAATCTGCGAGCAGTTGGGCGGTGTCTTCGACTCGGCCCTGTATCCGACCACCCGCTGCTGGGTACTCCAAGCGGACGGCAGCTGGCATGCCGCACCGGCACGCACCGGAGTGGACGGTGAGCAGGTCCGCGACCACCAAGAATTCCTCATGCGACTGCGGAGACCGGAACAGCAGTGAAAGCGACGACGGGATACGAGATGGACGGGGGACCGTTCTGGGATCCCCGAGTGACGGCCAATATTCACGCCGCTGGCGCCGTGCTCTGGCGCCGCGCCCCCGGGAAGCCCGGCGGTGTGGAGATCGCGGTCGTGCACCGGCCCAAGTACCAGGACTGGTCGCTGCCCAAGGGCAAGATCGATCCGGGTGAGACCCCGGTGCTCGCCGCCGTACGCGAGGTGCGCGAGGAGACCGGCCTGGATTCGCGCCTCGGCCGGTACCTCGGGCACGTCACCTACCCCATTCCGGGGCACCGCAAACTCAAACGCGTCGATTATTGGGCGGCGGAAGTGGCGGGCGGCGAATTCACCGCCAATACCGAAGTGGATGTGCTGACCTGGTATCCGCTGGACCGGGTGATGGACGAGCTGTCCTATCCGATGGATCGGCAGGTCGTGCGGGCCTTCAGCCGAGTCCCCGCCGCCACCGAGACCCTGTTGCTGGTGCGGCACGCGAAAGCCGGCCACCGCTCTCGTTTCGAGGGCCCGGACGACGAACGGCCGCTGGAGCGGGCCGGGCGCGACCAAGCGCAGGCGTTGGTCCCGCATCTGCTGGCCTTCGGCGCGAGCGAGATCTATTCGGCCGATCCGGTGCGCTGCGTGCAGACGATGCAGCCGCTGGCCGAGAAACTCGGCGCGGAGATCCATCTGGAGCCGCTGCTGTCCGAAACCGGTTACGCGGCAGCGTCGGACGAGGCCCGCGAACGCGCCGTCGAGCTGGAGCCACAAGGCGCGGTGCGGGTTCTGTGCAGCCAGGGCAAGGTGATTCCCGATCTGCTGAATTGGTGGGCGGGCCGGTCCGGGCTCACCGTTCCGCCTGCCCGCAATCGCAAGGGCAGCGTCTGGGTGCTGTCCTTCGCCGACGGTCGGATGGTGGCCGCGGACCACCTGGACCGGTCGCTGTCGACAGGCTTGGTGAAGCCGTAGAACGGGGGTTTCCGGCCCCCGAAAACCGGACGCGGACAGACCGAAACGGCCCCGGGATCGAACACCGGGGCCGTTTCCGGTCCGTATGGGTGGGGTAGTCGGCCGGGCCGCCGACTACGCCTCAGCGCGCGCGGCGGGCCGGAGCCTTCTTGGCCGCGGTCTTCTTGGCCGGAGCCTTCTTGGCCGCCGTGGTCTTCTTCGCGGCGGTGGCCTTGGTGGCCGTCTTCTTGGCCGCCGTGGTCTTCTTCGCGGCGGTGGCCTTGGCGGCCGTCTTCTTGGCAGGTGCCTTCTTCGCGGCGGTGGTGGTCTTCCGGGCGGTGGTCTTCGCCGGAGCCTTGGCCGCGGCCTTCTTGGCCGTCGTCTTGGCGGGCGCCTTGGTGGCGGTCGCCTTCTTGGCGGCGGCCTTCTTCGCCGCCGTCTTCTTGGCGGCCGCCTTCTTCGCCGCCACAGGGGCATTCACGCCACGCTTGACCGCAGGACCGGTCGCCGCGAGCTTCTGCTTGCCCGCGATGACCGCCTTGAATTGGGCGCCGGGACGGAACGCGGGCACCGAAGTCGGCTTCACCTTGACGGTTTCGCCGGTGCGCGGGTTCCGAGCCACACGGGCGGCACGCTTACGCTGTTCGAACACACCGAATCCGGTGATCGTGACGCTCTGGCCTTTGTGCACCGCGCGCACGATGGTGTCCACAACATGCTCGACTGCCGCGGTAGCCGTGCGCCTGTCCGTACCCAACTTTTCGGTCAGAACGTCGATCAGTTCCGCCTTGTTCATTGAATCCTCCGCAGACTAATGGCCCGTCGTCGGACCGACTAGGTACCACGGTAAACCCACTTTGAGCAAGAGTCTATGTGCCACGCCAAAATTCATGGTGGTTTAGCACACGTCTAGCTACCGCTCGCCATGACGTCCAGCTATCGCACCTGATTGATTACGCCTGCGAAATATGGGCGGGCAGGGTGGTGGGCTTCCAAGTCGGCCTTGCCTTTTCGAACTCGGCGATGACGTCGCTACGCCGCAGTGTCAGACCGATGTCGTCCAATCCCTCGAGCAGGCGCCACCTGGTGTAGTCATCAATATCGAACGGCAACACGACGGTTCCCGCCGTCACGGTGCGCGCCTGGAGATCCACTACCAATTCGAGACCCGGCTGTTCCTCGATCATCTTCCAGAGCAATTCGACATCGTTCTGTGACATCTGCGCCGCCAACAGGCCGCCCTTGCCCGCATTGCCACGGAAGATGTCGGCGAATCGAGGCGAGATGACCACCCGAAAGCCGTAGTCCGACAGCGCCCATACGGCATGCTCGCGTGAGGAACCGGTACCGAAATCCGGGCCCGCAACCAGCACACTACCCCGGTTGTACGGCTCGGTGTTCAAAATGAAGTCGGGCTCTGTTCGCCAGCCCGCGAACAGGCCGTCCTCGAATCCGGTTCGAGTGACCCGCTTCAGATAGACCGCCGGGATGATCTGGTCGGTGTCGACGTTGGAGCGACGCAGCGGCACGCCGATCCCCTTGTGCACGGTGAAGGCTTCCATCAGATTCTCCTGGATACGTAGTGGGTGTCGCGCGGCGTCAGTTCAGATCCGCGGGCGAGGACAGAGTTCCGCGGACCGCCGTCGCGGCGGCCACCAGCGGGGAAACCAGATGGGTACGCCCGCCTTTGCCCTGCCTGCCTTCGAAGTTGCGGTTCGAGGTGGAGGCGCAGCGCTGGCCCGGCGAAAGCTGATCCGGGTTCATTCCCAGGCACATCGAACAACCGGCCTGCCGCCATTCGGCGCCCGCCGCGGTGAAAATCTCGCCCAATCCTTCTTTTTCCGCCTGCGCGCGAACCCGCATCGAGCCCGGTACAACCAGCATTCGCACGCCGTCGGCGACGCGCCGTCCCTTCAAAATCCCGGCCACAGCGCGCAAATCCTCGATGCGTCCGTTGGTGCACGATCCGACGAATACGGTGTCGATCGGGATCTCCCGAAGCGGAGTTCCCGGCTCCAAATCCATGTACCGCAGCGCTTTCTCCGCGGCCTCGCGCACCGTCTCGTCGGCAATCTCGGCGGGGTTGGGCACGGTCTCGCCCAGCGGCAGACCCTGACCCGGGTTGGTGCCCCAGGTGACGAACGGCGTCAGCTTGCTCGCGTCGATGTGCACCTCGGCGTCGAAAACGGCGCCCTCGTCCGTCTTCAGCGCGTCCCAGGCGGCCACCGCGGCATCCCAGTCGGCGCCCTCGGGCGCGTGCGGGCGGCCCTTCAGGAACTCGTAGGTGACCTCGTCCGGCGCGATCATGCCGGCGCGAGCGCCCGCCTCGATGGACATGTTGCACATCGTCATCCGCGCCTCCATGGACATGGCGCGCACGGCCTCGCCGCGGTACTCCAGGACATAGCCCTGGCCGCCGCCGGTGCCGATCTGGGCGATGACCGCGAGGATCACGTCCTTACTGGTGACCCCGTGCGGCAGCTGACCGTCGATGTTGATGGCCATCGTCTTGAACGGGCGCAGCGACAAAGTCTGTGTCGCCAGCACGTGTTCGACCTCGCTGGTGCCGATGCCCATCGCCAGCGCGCCGAACGCGCCGTGCGTGGAGGTGTGGCTGTCGCCGCACACCACGGTCGTGCCGGGCTGGGTCAGGCCGAGCTGCGGACCGACCACGTGCACGATGCCCTGATCCAGATCGCCCATCGGGTGCAGCCGGACACCGAATTCCGCGCAGTTGCGCCGCAGCGTCTCGACCTGGGTGCGGGAAATGGGGTCGGCGATCGGCTTATCGATATCGATGGTGGGGACGTTGTGGTCCTCGGTCGCGATGGTCAGGTCGGGGCGGCGCACCGGCCTGCCCGCGGCCCGCAGTCCGTCGAAGGCCTGCGGACTCGTCACTTCGTGCACCAGGTGCAGATCGATGTAGATCAGATCGGGCTCGCGCGAGGCGCCTTCACCCTCGCCGCGGGCTACGACGTGCTGATCCCACACCTTCTCGGCCAGGGTGCGTGGGCGGTCGGCCATTCTCGATCACCTTTCGGACGAGCAGCGGGGCCGCGCGATTCGGGCTGAGTGCGCGGCGCCTGCTGCACAGAGTTGTGGATTCGGGTCGACGGACATCTCGACCGTGCCGCCCCGCCCTGGCCGCTCGCCTCGGCGGCGGCTTTCTCGGCGGAGTTTGACTATCTCAATATCCGAGACGCTAATATCGTTCTATGAGACAGCATAGCGGTATCGGCGTCCTCGACAAAGCAGTGGCAGTCCTCTATGCCGTCGCGGAGCACCCCTGCGGTCTCAACGAGCTGTGCACCCGTACCGGCCTGCCGAGGGCCACCGCGCACCGGTTGGCCGTCGGGCTCGAGGTGCACCGTCTGCTCGCTCGCGACAACAACGGGACCTGGCGACCGGGTCCGGCCCTCGCCGAACTCGCGGCGGGCGCCACCGATCCGCTCCAGGAGGCCGCGGCGGCCATTCTGCCCCGGCTGCGCGAGATCACCGGCGAGAGCGTCCAGCTGTATTGCCGCGACGGCGGCGCCAGGGTCTGCATCGCCGCCATGGAACCGCCCGTCGGCCTGCGCGACACCGTGCCGATCGGCGCGCGGCTACCGCTGACCGCGGGCTCAGCCGCCAAGGTCTTGCTCGCCTGGGCGGATCCGGAGTTGCAGCGCACCATTCTCGCCGACGCGGTATTCGGTGAGCGCGCACTCGCCGAAGTGCGCAAGCGCGGCTGGGCGCAGAGCGCGGCCGAGCGAGCCGCGGGCGTGGCCAGCGTCTCGGCGCCGGTGCGCGATACGGCGGGCAACGTGATCGCCGCGGTCTCGGTCTCCGGCCCGATCGACCGAATGGGCCGCAGGCCCGGCGCACGCTGGGCGGCCGATCTGGTCGCCGCCGCGGACGCGCTGCACAAGCGCCTGTAACACGTTTCAGATTCGTTCTCTAGAGTTGGCCCATGGGAGTCAACCAACGGGCGCAGATCGTCATGTCGGACGCCGAGATCGCCGAGTTCCTGGAGCGCAGCCGCATCGCGACGCTGGCCACCCTCGGTCCGCAGGGCAGGCCGCACCTGACCGCCATGTGGTACGCGCTGATCGACGGCGAGATCTGGTTCGAGACCAAGGCCAAATCGCAGAAAGCGGTGAACCTGCGCCGCGATCCGCGCGTCACCTGCATGATCGAGGGGGGGCAGACCTACGACCAGCTGCGCGGGGTGTCCATCGAGGGCCGCGCCGAGATCATCGACGACCCGGAGCGGCTGTTCGCGGTCGGCGTGAGCGTCTGGGAGCGCTACACCGGCCCCTACAGCGAAGAGGTTCGGCCGCTGGTGGAGAACATGCTCAACAAGCGGGTCGCGGTGCGCGTGGTGCCCGAGCGGGTACGCAGCTGGGATCACCGCAAGCTCGGCCTGCCCGCGCTGCCGCTCGGCGGCACCACCGCCAACGCCTTGGACTAGGGCATACCTCCGCGCTCGCTCCGGCCACGCGCGGGCTACTGGCGGCGTTCGTCCGGCTGTGTCGCCCGGATCGCGCGCTCCGCATCGAAAATCGAGCTGACATCGGCGCTGTCGCGCGTTAGCGTCGAGTCGTTCGACACGATTCGGCCGGGCAGCGCCGCCCAGCGGGTGGCGCTGCGCCGCGGCCGCGACGACGAGGAGCAGGCGATGACGGAATCGGGTAGTTCCAACGGCAGTGCCGAAGATGTGAAGCGCAAGTTCCGCGAGGCGCTGGAGAAGAAGAACGCCCAGCACGCCAAGTCGACCGACCACTTGGACGGCCACTCGAAGGCGACCGCCGCGCACGGCAACGCCAGCCACAAGCGGGAGTTCCGCCGCAAGAGCGGATAACCACCCATCCGGAACGGGGCGCCAGGGATCGCGAACGGCACATCATCCGCGACTCCCTCGAAGGCGCCCCGTCCTTTATTTCCTCGCTCCGAATCGTCTCCGAATACATCGCACGTAGTTCGGCGCGCCGACGAGTTACAGCGCCCACCCGCACCGCCGACTTCACCCCCACCGAGCTGATCGCCCAGCTCCGCGAATCGTCACCCTCCGCCCGCCGCGCCCCAGGCGCTGGCCCCTCGACCCGCTGGTCGACATCATCGTGCACGGCCAAGACATCGCCCGCCCCTAGGGCCGCCTCCGGCACACCCCCACCAACCGCGTGACGACCTCCTTGGACCACGTCCTCCCGGCCGCTTCTACGACGCCCAGAAACGCCTCCGTGACGCACGCCTGCCCGCGACGGACACCGTTTGGACCACCAAGCGAGGGCAAAGGGAAGTCGAGCCCACAGCGATCGGCCTACTGCTCCTCGCCACAGCCCGCCAAGCTGCGCGCACCTAATGCCGCGTCCAGAATGGTCGGCACGGCAAACCGCCTGAAGGCCCCTTCCATCCGGCCAGACCGACTGCCTGTGACCCTCATCCACCCGACATGCGCGCCCGGTGATCCGACCGGGGGTGGCAGGCGGGCGGACTGGGGTGACAGGTGGGCCGACTGGGGTGGCAGGTGGGCCGACTGGGGTGGCTAACGATCGAATCGCGTGGCCAACCTTCGTGACGGGACACCAGCAGCCCCCGTCTAGCCCGTGAACACACCGCAGGCTGCGAACGCCACCCAGGGGCCGCCCCCTGCGCCGGCACGACTCGATCGACCGCTCCTCCTTCGCCCCGGGCGTGCTGCTCGGTGTCCGGGAGATCGGCGGTCGGCCGGGCCTGACCGTCGGGCTCGATCCGTTCTTGGACACGCCGCGAACCGAGAAAGCCCCCACGAACACACCAACCGCTCGTCACAGACGACCCGCCCGGCCGCTTCCTTCCCACACCGCAGAGAGGACCGGCGAACGCCGAACAACCGAATCCGGCCACGCTCACCCAAAAGCCGCCCAAGCACAGAACACGTCCGAGAACCCAAGCAAAGACTCGAAGCGACGACCCACACCAAACGGGACCACCCGCCAAGGGGGTCCGGGGGGCAAAGCCCCTCCGGGCGGGGCGTGGGGGTCGCACCCCCACAAAACACCTGCGAAGCAAGAAAGGCCCATGCTCTCCATGAGCATGGGCCTTCCACTTGCGTAGCCCCGACGGGATTCGAACCCGCGCTACCGCCTTGAGAGGGCGGCGTCCTAGGCCGCTAGACGACGGGGCCAGGACTGATCATTCACTTTCGTGATGATCTCCGTTGATCTTTCGATCTTTGGAAGCTCGGTTAGTTTAGCTGACCGAAGCTCGGCGACCAAATCGCCGGATGCTGAACCACTTTCGGTCGCGAACCGAGAGACGAACAACATTCTCCGCTGGGGTACCAGGACTCGAACCTAGAATGGCTGAACCAGAATCAGCTGTGTTGCCAATTACACCATACCCCAGTGACCAGTCTTTCGACCCCGCCGTCTGGCTGACTTCGGGGCCGCGTTCCGGCCGAGAAAGAGATTACCAAACCCCTACCGGTAAACTACAAATCGGCTGGTCAGAGCCATGTTTTCGGCCGAAATCGCGGTCCGGGGCCAGCCTGCGCACGTCGAGCGAACCGGTCCCGGCGACCCGCTCGGACCCGGGCGCACCGCCGGACGGTCATCCGTCCACGGCACGCTCGGGTCCGAGCGGGCGTGAGGTAGATCTCAGTCGGCGGGAGCGGTCCACTGCCGCGCGGCAGCCAGCCGAGCCATCGTCGTCTCGCGGCCGAGCAGTTCCAGCGACTCGTACAGCGGCGGGCTGATGTGCGATCCGGTCACCGCGACCCGCACCGGCGCGAAAGCCTTGCGCGGTTTGAGCCCCAAATCGTCGATCAGCGCGGTTTTCAGCGCCTCTTCGATAGCCGGGGTGGTCCAGGACGCCAAAGGCTCCAGCGCGGCGAGCGCGGCGTCGAGTACCGGCACGGCGTCCGCGCCCAGATTCTTCGCGCCCGCCGCGGGATCGATGGCGAACTCTTCGGCAGGCGCGAACAGGAATCGCAAGAGTTCCCAGGCGTCGGTCAGAACCACGATTCTGGTTTGCACCAATTCCGCCGCCGCGGCGAACACCTTCTCGTCCACCTCGGCGCCGATGTGGTTGTGTTCGGTGAGGAACTCGCGCAGCCTGCCGGCGAAATCACCGGGTTCCAGCAATCGGATGTGCTCGGCGTTCAGCGCGTCGGCCTTCTTCTGATCGAAACGCGCCGGATTCGAATTCACTTTCGATATGTCGAAGGCGGCAACCATCTCGGCCATCGAGAACACGTCGTGATCGTCGGCGATGCCCCAACCGAGTAATGCCAGGTAATTCAGCAAACCCTCGGGGATGAATCCGCGGTCGCGGTGGGCGAACAGATTCGACTCTGGATCACGCTTGGACAACTTCTTGTTGCCCTGCCCCATGACGAACGGCAGGTGGCCGAACTCCGGGGTGAACTCCGCCACCCCGATCCGGCGCAGCGCGGCGTACAGCGCCAGCTGGCGGGGCGTGGAGGAGAGCAGATCCTCGCCGCGCAGCACGTGGGTGATCCTCATCAGCGCGTCGTCGACCGGGTTGACCAGCGTGTAGAGCGGGTCGCCGTTGCCGCGGGTGAGCGCGAAGTCGGGCACGGAGCCCGCCTTGAAGGTGGTCTCGCCGCGTACCAGGTCGTGCCAGGTGAGGTCCTCGTCGGGCATACGAAGCCGGATCACCGGGGCCCTGCCGTCGGCGCGGAAGGCGGCGACGGCCTCGGCGCTCAGGTCGCGGTCGAAGTTGTCGTAGCCGAGCTTGGGATCCCGGCCGGCGGCGAGATGGCGCGCCTCGACTTCGTCTGGCGTGGAATAGGATTCGTAGGCCTCGCCCGCCTCGAGCAGCTTGCGAACAACGTCGAGGTGCAGTTCGCGGCGCTGCGACTGGCGGTAAGGGCCGTAGGGCCCGCCGACCTCGGGACCCTCGTCCCAGGTCAGGCCGAGCCAGCGCAGCGCGTCGAGGATGGCGCGGTAGGACTCCTCGGAATCGCGTGCCGCGTCGGTGTCCTCGATGCGGAAGACGAAGGTGCCGCCGGTGTGGCGGGCGTACGCCCAGTTGAACAGCGCCGTCCGGATCAGGCCGACATGCGGTGTACCGGTGGGTGACGGGCAGAAACGGACCCGTACTTCAGTCATGGCTCTCTTTCGATCAGCGTTTGGCGGCAACGGGATTGGTGAGGGTTCCGAGACCCTCGACGGTGACGGACACCTGCTGCCCGTTCTGGACGGGGCCGACGCCCTCCGGTGTTCCGGTCAGGATCACGTCGCCGGGAAGCAGCGTCATGACCGTGCTCACCCATTCGACCAGCTTCGGAATGTCGTGCAGCAGTAGCGAAGTGCGGCTGCGCTGGCGGACCTCGCCGTCGAGCTCGGTGACGATCTCCAGATCCGAAGGGTCCAGCGAGGTTTCGATCCACGGGCCGAGCGGGCAGAAGGTGTCATACCCTTTGGCGCGTGTCCACTGGCCGTCCTGGCGCTGCTGATCGCGGGCGGTGACGTCGTTGGCGACGGTGTAGCCGAGGATCACGTCCTTGGCGCGGGCGGCGGGCACGTCCTTGCACGGGCGGCCGATGACGACGGCGAGTTCGCCCTCGTAGTCGACCTGAGAGGAGCTGGGCGGCAAGATGATCGGGGCGTTGGGCCCGACGATCGCGGTGCTCGGCTTCATGAAGATCACCGGCTCCTCCGGCGCGGGACCGCCCATCTCCGCGGCGTGCGCGGCGTAGTTCTTGCCGACGCACACCACCTTGCTGGCCAGGATCGGCGCGAGCAGGCGCACGTCGGCCAGCGGCCAGCTCCGTCCGGTGAACGTCGGCGTACCGAACGGGTGTTCCGCGATCTCTTTGGCGATGCTGTCGCTGTCCTCCCCCTCGATGCTGACGAACGCGACCCCATCGGGACTGGCAACTCGACCTAGACGCATGCCCCGAAGTCTATCGACCGGCATCGACCTGCCCGAACGCACCCGACCGAGCGGTCCGATCGGCGCGGCGGCGGGCCCCGGAATGCCGTCCGGCGAGAAATCGGGTCGCGCACGGGTGTAGCGTAAGCATCGGTGTTCACTCAGTGAGATCTGAGTTCCATATTATGAGATTCGAGGTGTGGCCCATGGCGACCGTGACAGAAGTACGCGCGGGACGACGGTGGTCCATGCTCGGTCTCGGCGTCTTCGCGCAGGCCGCCAGCGCGGTGTTCGTGCACGGCACCCCGTTCCTGCTGCCCGCGCTCACCGCGCGCAAAATGTCTTTGCCCGCCGCGGGTCTGCTGGTGGCGATGCCCACCGTCGGGTTGGTCTGCACGCTGATCGCGTGGGGTTACGTGGTGGACCGGATCGGTGAGCGGAAAGTGTTGGTCGGCGGACCGCTGGTGATGTTCGCCGCGGGCGCCGCGGCGGCGGTCACCACCAACGACATCGCCCTCGGTGCGCTGCTGTTCCTCGGCGGGGCGGGTGCGGCCAGCACCAACGGCGCCAGCGGTCGCGTCATCGTCGGCTGGTTCCCGCCGGAGCGGCGGGGGCTGGCGATGGGCATCCGGCAGACCGCGCAACCCCTGGGTGTCGGCGTCGGCGCGCTCGCCGTGCCCGCGGTCGCTGCGGCGCAAGGCATTTCGACCGCGATCCTGGTGCCGGCGATCATGGCGGGCCTCGCCGCGGCGGGCTGCTACCTGGGCATCGTGGATCCGCCGCGCCCGGAGGGCAAGGGCGTCGACCGGGCCAATCCGTATCGCGGCGACACCACCCTGTGGCGCATCCACGCCGTGTCCGTGCTGCTGTGTGTGCCGCAGGGCGTGGTGTGGACCTTCGCGCTGCTGTGGCTGCACCGCGACATCGGCTGGTCGCTGCCCGCCGCGGGGGCGCTGGTGACCGTGACCCAAATCCTCGGTGCGTTCGGCCGAATCGGCGCGGGCGCGTGGTCGGACCGGGTCGGCAGTCGGCTCGGTCCGCTGCGGACGGTGGCCATCGCCGCCGTGTTGTCCATGGCCGCACTGGGTCTGAGCGCGTGGACGCAGTGGTGGTGGGCCGCCATCCCGCTGCTTATCGCCGCCTCGGTGATCACGGTGTCCGACAACGGCCTCGCCTTCACGGCCGTCGCCGAGATCGCGGGACCATACTGGAGCGGGCGCGGACTCGGCATCCAGAACACCGGCCAGAACCTCGCGATCGCCGCCATCCCACCGGTTTTCGGCGCTCTGATCACCGTCGGCGGTTTCCCCGCCGCCTACTTGGCCGCCGCAGCCCTGGCCACCGCCGCCATCCCGCTGGTCCCCACCGACAGCCGCACCCCGCGCTGATCGGCTGCTTCCGGGGGGCGTCCCCGTCGGCAACGACCGGGACGCCCTCCGCACCGCGCCGTGGCCCTCGACTGACAGGGTCACGCGGACACATAACGAATCCCGCTGCGGCGCACCGACCTCGCGCACACGCGGTAGCCGATCATCGATGCCAACCATGGCCCTCTTCGCGAGACTGTCCCGCCCGCGCTCTGCGGGGCGCGGCCTCCCCTGCGAACGGCCGACCGAAATCCGCCGCGCCGAAGCACATCGCACGCCTCGACGGCATTCTCCGTACCTATGACGGGCTCGATTGGAGTACGCGCCGGGTCGGACCGAAGAACGGCTCGAGCGTAAACCGCTGCGGGCGAACGCTACTCACACCTCGAGCAACGCCGCCGGGTCCACCTCGACGCGAAAGTGGTTGTGGTGGCCGATGTTCGCACGCAGTGTCGAACCGGGGCCGACGGGCGGGTGGGCGCGGTAGATATCGCCGTCGAGGACGAGTGGGTGGATGCGCACGTGCGGATGGTGTTCGACGATCCAGTACTGCCGGATGCCGACGGCCGCGTATTCCCTGACCTTTCGCACCCGGTCGGTGCGCTCGCTGCCGGTCCCCGGCGCGATCACCTCCACGGCCAGCTGCACCTCGGAGCCGGGCAGCAACCGCGGCGGGTCGGCGACGATGGCGGAGCGCACCACTTCGCGTGGCACCACGACGATGTCGGGTTTCCGGATACCGCCCGGCGTGCTCACTTCCCAACCACCGCCGAGGCAGACGTGCACCTCGACGTCGGCGGCGACGTCGAGGAAACGCGCCAGCCGCTGCGCCACGTGATTGTGCCGAGCGCCGCGGTCGACCTCGACGAGCCAGCCGTCCTCCAGCTCGAAACTCTTGCCATTCGGCAGCGCGTGCAGGTCCCGAATCGTGTAGGGACCCGGCTCCGGCTTACGGCTCGTCCGTCGCTTGGCCACCTGGTCTCCCTGTTCCGCACTCGACCCGAGGGTAACCGGTTCGAGCGCGACGAATCCCCGCGCCACGGGCGGGCGCGGGGATCCGCGGTCGATCGCTCAGACCGAAGCGGCGATGCGGTCGCCGACCTCGACGGTGGACGACGCGCCGGACCGCGCGGCCAGGTCCTTGGCGACGGCGGCCTCGATGCGGGCGGCGGCCTCGGCGTTGCCGAGGTGCTCGAGCAGCAGCGCGACCGACAGAATCGCGGCGGTCGGGTCGGCCTTCGACTGGCCCGCGATGTCGGGGGCGCTGCCGTGCACCGGCTCGAACATGCTCGGGTTGGTGCCCGAGGCGTCGATGTTGCCGCTGGCCGCCAGGCCGATACCGCCGCTGACCGCGGCCGCGAGATCGGTGATGATGTCGCCGAACAGGTTGTCGGTGACGATCACGTCGAAGCGGCCGGGATCGTTGACCATGTGGATGGTCGCCGCGTCGATGTGCTGGTAGGCGGTGGTGACCTCGGGGAACTCCGCGGCGACCTCGTCGACGGTGCGCTGCCACAGCGACCCGGCGAAGGTCAGCACGTTGTTCTTGTGCACAAGGGTGAGGTGCTTGCGGCGCGCCTGCGCCTTGGCGAAGGCGTAGCGGACGACGCGCTCGATGCCGAAACGGGTGTTGGTGCTCACCTCGGTGGCGACCTCGTGCGGCGTCTCGACGCGGATCGCGCCGCCGGTGCCGGTGTACGGCCCCTCGGTGCCTTCGCGCACAACGACGAAGTCGATGTCGGGGTTGCCCGCCAGCGGGCTGGTGACGCCGGGGAACAGCTTCGAGGGGCGCAGGTTCACGTGGTGGTCCAGCGCGAATCGGGTGCGCAGCAGCAGGCCGCGCTCGAGCACGCCGCTGGGCACCGACGGGTCGCCGATGGCGCCGAGCAGAATGGCGTCGTGCTGCTTCAGCTCGGGCAGCACCGACTCGGGCAGGATCTCGCCGGTCGCGTGGTAGCGCTTCGCGCCGAGGTCGTACTCGGTCTTCTCGACGCCGGGCACGACGACGTCCAGCACCTTGAGCGCCTCGGCGATGACCTCGGGCCCGATACCGTCACCGGGGATGACAGCAAGCTTCATGACAACTCCGTTCATTTTCGACCGGACCTGGCCGGACGCTCGGCGAGCAACGCCACGGTACTAGGCGACTCGCCGCGTCCGGCCACCCGGGCGGGACGCTCGCGACCTCCCGGCACACCGCCGGGAACATGCCGCGGGGGGGCCCCCCGCCGGGGCGGGGGGGGGGCCGCGGGGGGGTCC